>NZ_JAKWJU010000002.1:5260000-5968660 GCF_022524345.1 Streptomyces marispadix
TGGTTGTCTTCGGACAGCGGCCGGTGTGGTGGAGCCGGTGAACCGAGCTTGTAGTAGGTGAGTGATGGGGTGACGCAGGAAGGTAGTCCAGCCCGGGCGGTGGTTGTCCCGGGGTAAGGGTGTAGGACGTCATGTAGGCAAATCCGCATGGCATGTGTCTGAGACCTGATGCCGAGCCGATTGTGGTGAAGTGGATGATCCTATGCTGTCGAGAAAAGCCTCTAGCGAGTGCTGTTGCGGCCCGTACCCTAAACCGACTCAGGTGGTCTGGTAGAGAATACCGAGGCGTTCGGGTGAACTATGGTTAAGGAACTCGGCAAAATGCCCCCGTAACTTCGGGAGAAGGGGGGCCACGGCTGGTGATGAGTCTTGCACTCGGAGCTGGTGGTGGCCGCAGAGACCAGCGAGAAGCGACTGTTTACTAAAAACACAGGTCCGTGCGAAGCCGTAAGGCGATGTATACGGACTGACGCCTGCCCGGTGCTGGAACGTTAAGGGGACCGGTTAGTCCGATTTCGGTCGGGCGAAGCTGAGAACTTAAGCGCCAGTAAACGGCGGTGGTAACTATAACCATCCTAAGGTAGCGAAATTCCTTGTCGGGTAAGTTCCGACCTGCACGAATGGCGTAACGACTTCTTGACTGTCTCAACCATAGGCCCGGTGAAATTGCAGTACGAGTAAAGATGCTCGTTTCGCGCAGCAGGACGGAAAGACCCCGGGACCTTTTACTATAGCTTGATATTGGTGTTCGGTTCGGTTTGTGTAGGATAGGTGGGAGACTGTGAAGCATTCGCGCCAGCGGGTGTGGAGTCGTTGTTGAAATACCACTCTGATCGTGCTGGATGTCTAACCCGGGTCCGTGATCCGGATCGGGGACAGTGTCTGGTGGGTAGTTTAACTGGGGCGGTTGCCTCCTAAAGGGTAACGGAGGCGCCCAAAGGTTCCCTCAGCCTGGTTGGTCATCAGGTGGTGAGTGTAAGTGCACAAGGGAGCTTGACTGTGAGACTGACGGGTCGAGCAGGGACGAAAGTCGGGACTAGTGATCCGGCGGTGGCTTGTGGAAGCGCCGTCGCTCAACGGATAAAAGGTACCCCGGGGATAACAGGCTGATCTTCCCCAAGAGTCCATATCGACGGGATGGTTTGGCACCTCGATGTCGGCTCGTCGCATCCTGGGGCTGGAGTCGGTCCCAAGGGTTGGGCTGTTCGCCCATTAAAGCGGTACGCGAGCTGGGTTTAGAACGTCGTGAGACAGTTCGGTCCCTATCCGCTGCGCGCGTAGGAGTCTTGAGAAGGGCTGTCCCTAGTACGAGAGGACCGGGACGGACGGACCTCTGGTGTGCCAGTTGTCCTGCCAAGGGCATGGCTGGTTGGCTACGTTCGGGAGGGATAACCGCTGAAAGCATCTAAGCGGGAAGCCTGCTTCGAGATGAGGACTCCCACCCCCGTTGTGGGGTTAAGGCTCCCGGGAGATGACCGGGTTGATAGGCCAGATATGGAAGACCCGTGAGGGTTGGAGTTGACTGGTACTAATAAGCCGAGGGCTTGACCACAGCTGCTACGCGTCCACTGTCCGGTATCTGAAACAACAACCCCGGCAAACCGTGCTGGCTGGTTGGTTGATATGTGAAGAGTGCGCTGAACACACACGACACAAGGTTTCCCCTTGTTGCGTTGAGCAATGTGGGGGTTGTGTTTCGGTGGTCATAGCGTGAGGGAAACGCCCGGTGACATTCCGAACCCGGAAGCTAAGCCTTACTGCGCCGATGGTACTGCATGCGGGAGCGTGTGGGAGAGTAGGACACCGCCGAACTACTATTGAAGGGCTGTGGTTCTGGGACTGTTAAGTTCCGGAACCACAGCCCTTTTTCATGTCGTCACCGGCAGTTCATTTTCCGCCCTCACTATCGGCGCCATGAGCGCGACTGAGATGACGGGTGCCGGTGTAGGAATCGGAGACGAGGTCGTGGTGCCTGCCTTCGGCGGGGCCGAAGTGGCAAGTGCCGTAAGGGCGGTGGGCGCCCGCCCGGTGTTCGCGGACATCGATCCGCTGAGTTACTGCTTGTCCCCCGCGGCTGTCGAAGCCGCCGTGACGGACCGGACCGTGGCCATCGCGCCCGTGCATCTCTTCGGTCATCCCGCGGACATGGTGTGCCTGCGGGAGGTGGCACAGCGGCGTGGCCTGCGCGTGATCGATCCGGAGCCCGGGCCGTCGGTGGTCTCCGTGGACGCGGCGCGGCGACGGAAGTTCGCGGAGTATCTGGAGCGGCGGCTTCGAGGCGTGGTCATACCCAAGGTCGCTCTCGGAGTGCAGCACTCCTTCCACGAGTACGTGGTGCGGGTGCCGGGCAATGGGCGGCCCGATCGGGACGCGTTCAAGTGGGCGCTGCGTGCGCGCGGAGTGGCCTGCTACGTACCGGTGAAGACGCCGGCGCACCGCACGGCCGAGTTCCGCAGTGACGTATGGCTGCCGGAGTCGGAGCGTGCCGCCGATGAGACGCTCGCGCTGCCGCTGGAGACGTCCATGACGAAGCGCGAACTGCATCGGCTGGTCTCCGCATGCAATGGGCTCGGCGGACTGCTGCTGGACGCCGCCTGCTGAAGAGGGGGAGAGGCCGGGCCTGGCGAAGGCGCTGATCTCCGACGCTGTGGCCCAGCAAGGCAGTTGAGGACGCGGGCCGATGGACTGAGCAGTACTCGGCATCGGGTAAGATCGACGCCGCCGCAGCGCGCCCCAATAGCTCAGTCGGCAGAGCGTCTCCATGGTAAGGAGAAGGTCAACGGTTCGATTCCGTTTTGGGGCTCTCAGCAGGTGAGTTGAGTGAAGAGGCTTCCGTTCTGGGACGGGAGCCTCTTTTCGTCATTGCCGGACGACCGTCCAACTCCGCGAAAGAGGCGGGCTATTCAGGGACCCGCATCGCAAGGATGGCCATGTCGTCCGAAGGCGCCGCGTTGGCGAAGCGTTCCACGGCGCGCATGATGCGCGCCGCGACTGCGCCCGCCGTAAGCCCGGTGCAGCTTGTGAGCACGTCGGCGAGGCCGTCGTCGCCGAGCATGCGGGTGCCTTCGCGGCGTTCGGTGACGCCGTCCGTGACGCACAGCAGCACGTCGCCCGGGTCGAGGACGACGGTCTGCTCGTACAGTTCGAGGTCGTCCATCACGCCGAGGAGCGGTTGCGGATCGGCGGCCGGTTCCACGCTGCCGTCCTGCCGAAGGCGCAGCGGAAGCGGATGGCCGGCGCAGACGATCTTCAATTCGGCGCTGCCGTCGGGCTGCGGGCGCAACTCCCCGTACAGCAGCGTAAGAAAGCGGCTGCGCGCCCCCTCGTCCAGGATCGCGGTGTTGAGGCGGTCCAGCACCGCGGGACCGCCGAGGCCTTCGCGTGCGAGGAGTCGCAGCGCGTGCCGGGCGAGCCCGGTCACCGCCGCGGCCTCCGGGCCCGTACCGCAGACGTCGCCGATCGCGAAGCCCCAGGTGCCGTCGGAGATGTCGAAGAGGTCGTAGAAGTCGCCGCCGACCTCGTTGCCCTCGCCGGCCGCGCGGTAGATGACCTCGACCTCCACTCCGCCGCTGACCTCCGGCAGTTCGGGCGGGAGCAGGCTGCGTTGCAGGGACTGGCTGATGGCCGTGCGCTCCGAGTAGAGGCGCGCGTTGTCGAGGGCGAGTGCGGCACGGCGGGAGAGGTCCTCGGCGAGTTCGAGGATCTCCTGGCGGAAACGTTCCTCGGCGGGCTTGCCGAGGGTGAGCATGCCGATGACGCGGTTGCGGGCGACGAGAGGGAGGACGACGGTCTCGCCGCCGACTGCCGCCGCTGTGGCGCGAGTCGAGCCCGGCGAGAGGTGATGTTCCTCCTCGCCGAGCACGACCGTACGCAGTGAGCTGCGCAGTGCCGCGGAGTGTGCGGCGTCGGACGGCGCGCTCCAGACGCGGGCGCCCGGCGTGGGTACCGGGTCCGGCGGATCGACCTTGTTGAGCAGGGCCTTGAGGTGGTCGATGCGGTCTTCGTCCTCGTGAAGTACGTACGACAGCTTGGGGTCGGAGCCCGGTTCGGCCACGGTGTAGACGGCGCACCAGGCGGCGAGGGTGGGGACCGTCATCTGTGCCATGAGCGCCAGCGTCTGGTCCCGGTCGAGGGTGCCGGCGAGCAGGTCGGAGGCTTCGACGAGGAAGGAGAGCGAGCCGCGGCGCAGCCTCTCCAGCTCGGTGAGGCGGGCCCGTTCGACGGCGAGCGCGATGCGGTCGGCGGCGAACTGGAGGCGCAGCGCCTCCTCGTTCGTATAGCGGCCAGGGGATTCGGTGGCCACACCGAGCGAACCCGTCAGCCGGCCCTCGACTTTCAGCGGGACGGTGACGACGGAGCGCATGCCGGTGCCCGCCAGCAGCGGTACGGCGCCCGGCACGACCGTGAGGTCCTCGTGTACGGAGGGCATACGCGCGGACCCATAGCGTCCGGTGCCCGCCTCGACCGGTACGCGGGCGAAGCGCTGGCGTGCGGAGGGCAGGCCGGTGGACGCGCGCACTTCCAGCTCGGTCTCGTCGTCGGTGGCCAGCAGCAGATAGGCGGAGTCGCCGTCGAGCATGTCGCGTGCGCGCTCCACCGTTCGCTGGAGCAAGCCGTCGAGATCGTCGGGCGCGGGGGAGCCGATGAAGATCTCGAAGGGGTCGACGGGCCCCTCCCCGCCCTCCTGACGGCTTGCGGAGTCGGGCGCGGGGCTGCGCAACGGGGACTGGAGAACCGCCCGTTCGTGGTCCCGTACCAGGAGGCACACAGTGGACGGTTCGCCGTCGCTGTCGCGCACGCGCAGGTGGGAGGCGTAGACGGGGATCGTACGTCCGTCGGCGTCCCGCAGGCCGTACGAGCCTTCCCAGCGGGAGAGCTGGAGGGCCTCGGCGATGCCCGTGCTGGTGCCGGGGGTGTGGGGCCAGGCGGCGAAGTCGGTGAGGGGCTTGCCTGTGACCTGCTCGGCCGGGTAGCCGAAGAGCTGCTGTGCGTCCTCGTTCCAGGCGGCGATCGCGCCCTGGCGGTCGACCTGTACGACTGCCACGCGCACGCGGGCGTCGGCCACGGGAAGCGCGTCGTCGGGCAGCGCGGGGCCTGCTGCGCGGGTGCCGACGGGGCGTTCGGGCAGGTCGAGGCTGAACCAGACGCGCTTGTCGGCCGCCGTGTAGTCGACGCCCCAGTGCGAGGCGAGCGCCGCGCACAGCAGCAGGCCACGTCCGCCCTCGCGGTCCGGGCTGCCGAGTACGTGTGCCGGGTCCTGGAGCGGGAGTTCGCGCTCGGGATAGCGGTCGACGACTTCGATGCGTACGCCCTCGCCGTCGCGCAGGCATACGACTTCGGCGGCGGTGCCCGCATGCACCACGGCGTTGGTGACGAGTTCGCTGGTGAGGACGACGGCGTCGTCGACGATGTCGCCCAGGCCCCAGCCCTGGAGGGTGTCCCGTACGAAGGCACGGGCGGTCGCCACGGAACGTCCGACAGGCTCGAACGTGGCCGCTGCCCTCGCGGTGATCACTCGTCTCCCCTTGTATCGCTGATCGCTGCCCGCCCGTGTGCCGTCCGCACCCGGAGGGGAGTGCTGCGCCGCGATGACCGGTGCTGTCGTGCTGCGGGCGGCCGGGCCGGCGTCCGCGGTGCCGCCGCCCGTCGCCCGGGTACCGAAGCCGACCGCCGGGCCGCCCCCGCCGCCGCCTTCCGGGAGACCCGTGTCGCCGTCCGCGGGCGTGCCCCCGCGCTCGGCGCTCTGCTCTTGCGTCACCCGCGGCGCCCCTCCGTTGCCTTACATGCTCTCGCGGCTGCCCCGCCCGCTTCGTGCACTTCCACACGATTCGCACTTTTCACTGCTCTGTCCGCAACACGGGACGGATGGACAGCCGGAAGCCAGGTTACTTACGTTCGCAGTGTGCGCGGGTGCCGGATCCAGTGTGTTTTCCGTCCGGGGTGTGTGGAGAGCCGTGTGCCATGCTGCCGAACTGTTATCGCCTGGTTCGGGCAGGGTGAAACACTGGGAAGGCTCGAAGCAAAAGCCCGGGTATGACGGCAGGACGGTCGACCCTTCGGGAGGGACACGGTGGAGTCTGGCGCAGCGGTGCGTAGCAAGAGTGCGCGCGCGAAAGGCGGCCGCTCCCGGAAGAGCGGGACGATCGAGGTCGATGCGGCATCCGTCAATCGGCTGCTGACGGCTCTCACGGCAATGCGGGACGGTAACTTCCGTAAACGGCTGACCGTCACGGGAGACGGTCCGATGGCGGAGATCGCGGCGGTCTTCAACGAGGTCGCCGACCAGAATCTCCATCTCACCGGTGAGCTGGCCCGCGTTCGGCGGGTGGTGGGCCGCGAGGGCAAGCTGACGGAACGGCTTGAGACCGGTACGTGCGAAGGCTCGTGGGCGGCGGCGATCGACGCCTCCAACGCTCTGGTCGAGGATCTCGTCAGGCCGGTCTCCGAGGTCGGCAGGGTGCTGACGGCGGTGGCCGAAGGCGATCTCGAACAGCGGATGGATCTGCGTTCCCGCGGTGCCGACGGCAGCGGGCGCCCGCTGCGCGGCGAGTTCCTGAAGGTGGGCCGCACGGTCAACGGGCTCGTCGATCAGCTCTCCGCGTTCACCGACGAAGTGACGCGCGTGGCCAGCGAGGTCGGTACGGAGGGCAAGCTCGGCGGGCAGGCGCGCGTGCGCGGCATGTCCGGTTCCTGGAAGGACCTGACGGACTCCGTCAACACGATGGCGTCCCGGCTGACCGCTCAGGTGCGGGACATCGCGCTGGTGACGACGGCGGTCGCGAAGGGCGACCTGTCGCGCAAGGTCACCGTCCATGTGGCCGGGGAGATGCTGGAGTTGAAGAACACCGTCAACACGATGGTGGACCAGCTCTCCTCGTTCCAGTCCGAGGTGACCAGGGTCGCCCGCGAGGTCGGCACCGAGGGCGAACTCGGCGGCCAGGCCCGGGTGCAGGGCGTCGCGGGCGTATGGAAGGACCTGACGGACTCCGTCAACCTCATGGCGGGCAATCTCACCTCGCAGGTGCGGGAGATCGCACAGGTGACGACGGCGGTCGCCAACGGTGATCTGTCGCAGAAGATCACGGTGAACGCGCGGGGCGAGGTCGCGCAGCTCGCCGAGACGATCAACACGATGACGGAGACGCTGCGTACGTTCGCAGACGAGGTGACCCGCGCGGCGAACGAGGTCGGCACGGAGGGCGTACTGGGCGGCCAGGCGCAGGTCCCGGGCGCCGCGGGCATCTGGAAGGACCTCACGGACTCCGTGAACACCGCGTTCCGCAACCTCACGGCGCAGGTGCGGGACATCGCGCAGGTGACCACGGCCGTGGCGAACGGCGATCTGTCGCAGAAGGTGACCGTCGACGTCTCCGGCGAGATGCTGGAGCTGAAGACCACGGTGAACACGATGGTCGACCAGCTCTCGTCCTTCGGTGCCGAAGTGACCCGCGTCGCACGGGAGATCGGGGTCGAGGGCGAACTGGGCGGCCAGGCGCAGGTCCCGGGCGCGGGCGGCACCTGGAAGGACCTCACGGACTCCGTGAACACCGCGTTCCGCAACCTGACGGGTCAGGTGCGCAACATCGCGCAGGTGACGACGGCGGTCGCGAACGGCGATCTGTCGCAGAAGGTCGCGGTCGACGTCTCCGGCGAGATGCTGGAGCTGAAGAACACCGTCAACACGATGGTGGATCAGCTCTCTTCGTTCGCGGAGCAGGTCACGAGGATGGCCCGCGACGTGGGTACGGAGGGCAGGCTGGGCGGCCAGGCCCGTGTCGACGGCGTATCGGGCACGTGGAAGGACCTCACCGACTCCGTCAACTTCATGGCGGGCAACCTGACTTCGCAGGTACGCAACATCGCGCAGGTGACGACCGCTGTGGCCCGCGGCGACCTCTCGCAGAAGATCGAGGTCGACGCCCGAGGGGAGATCCTCGAGCTGAAGAACACCATCAACACGATGGTGGATCAGCTCTCTTCGTTCGCGGAGCAGGTCACGCGCGTGGCCCGTGAGGTCGGTACGGAAGGCCGCCTGGGCGGTCAGGCGCAGGTGCCCGGCGTGGCGGGCGTCTGGCGGGACTTGACCGACTCCGTGAACGGAATGGCCGGCAACCTCACCGACCAGGTGCGCAACATCGCGCAGGTCGCGACCGCGGTGGCGCGAGGCGACCTCTCGCAGAAGATCACAGTGGACGCCCGAGGCGAGATCCTCGAACTCAAGAACACCCTCAACACGATGGTGGACCAGCTCTCTTCGTTCGCCGAACAGGTCACGCGCGTGGCCCGTGAGGTCGGCACCGAGGGCATCCTGGGCGGCCAGGCCGAGGTCAAGGGCGTATCGGGCACGTGGAAGGACCTCACGCAGTCCGTCAACTTCATGGCGAACAACCTCACCTCCCAGGTGCGGAACATCGCGGAGGTGACGACCGCCGTCGCACAGGGCGACTTGTCGAAGAAGATCACCGTCGACGCCAAGGGCGAGATCCTCGCGCTGGTGACGACCGTGAACACGATGGTCGACCAGCTCTCCTCGTTCGCGGAGCAGGTCACGCGGGTCGCCCGCGAGGTGGGCACCGAGGGCATGCTCGGCGGTCAGGCACGGGTGCCGGGCGTCACCGGCATCTGGAAGGACCTGAGCGAGAACGTGAACCTGATGGCGAACAACCTCACCAGCCAGGTCCGCAACATCTCGCAGGTCGCCACGGCCGTCGCCAACGGCGACCTGACGAAGAAGGTCACGGTCGAGGCGAGCGGCGAGGTCGAGCAGCTCGCCGACACCCTGAACACCATGGTCACGGCGCTCTCCACCTTCGCCGAGGAGGTCACCAGGGTCGCCCGCGAGGTCGGTACGGACGGTGTGCTGGGCGGCCAGGCCCGGGTCGCAGGCGTCGCCGGCACGTGGAAGGACCTCACCGAGTCCGTGAACTCGATGGCGTCCAACCTCACCGGGCAGGTCCGCAACATCGCGATGGTCACGACGGCCATCGCCCGCGGTGACCTCACCAAGAAGATCGACATCGAGGCCAACGGCGAGATCCTCGAGCTGAAGACGACCATCAACACGATGGTCGACCAGCTCTCGTCCTTCGCCGAGCAGGTGACCCGGGTGGCCCGAGAGGTCGGCACCGAGGGGCAGTTGGGCGGTCAGGCGCGTGTACGCGGAGTCGCGGGCACATGGAAGGACCTGACCGACTCGGTGAACGAGATGGCCTCCAACCTCACCCGGCAGATGCGTGCCATCGCCGACGTGGCGACCGCCGTGACGCGCGGCGATCACAACGTACGGATCGACGTGGAGGCAGCGGGCGAGATCCTCCAGCTCCAGGGCTACATCAACACGATGATCGCCAACCTGCGTGAGACCACCCTCGCCAACCAGGAGCAGGACTGGCTCAAGGGCAACCTCGCGCGCATCTCCGGCCTCATGCAGGGCCGCCGCGACCTGAAGGACGTAGCCGGGCTGATCATGAGCGAGCTGACGCCCGTCGTATCGGCGCAGCACGGCGCGTTCTTCCTCGCCTTCTCCACGGGCGAGGACAACGAGGACGTCGGCATCGGCGCGGAACACAGCGACGACGCCAACTACGAGCTGCGCCTCGTCGGCAGCTACGGCTACTCGACGGAGGCGATGCCCTCGACCTTCACGCCGGGCGAGTCCCTGGTGGGAACCGCCGCGAAGGAGGCGCGCACGATCCTCGTGGAGAACGCGCCGCCCGGCTATCTGAAGATCTCCTCCGGTCTGGGGGAGGCGCCGCCGGCGCATGTGATCGTGCTGCCCGTCGTCTTCGAGGGAACGATCCTCGGGGTGATCGAGCTGGCCGCGTTCCAGCCGTTCGCGCAGATCCAGAAGGACTTCCTCAACCAGATCGCCGAGATGATCGCCACGAGCGTCAACACGATCAGCGTCAACACGAAGACCGAGACCCTGCTCCAGCAGTCGCAGGAGCTGACGGAGCAACTGCGGGAACGTTCCGAGGAGTTGGAGAACAGGCAGCGGGCGCTTCAGGAGTCCAACGCCCAGCTCGAGGAGAAGGCCGAGCAACTCGCCCAGACCAACAGCGACATCGAGATCAAGAACCGCGAGATCGAGGAGGCGCGCCAGGTCCTGGAGGAGCGTGCCGAGCAGCTTTCGGTCTCCATGCGCTACAAGTCGGAGTTCCTGGCGAACATGAGCCACGAGCTGCGTACTCCGCTCAACTCGCTGCTCATCCTCGCCAAGCTGCTCGCCGACAACGCGGAGGGCAATCTCTCCCCGAAGCAGGTCGAGTTCGCCGAGACGATCCACGGAGCGGGCTCCGATCTGCTCCAGCTCATCAACGACATCCTCGATCTGTCGAAGGTCGAGGCGGGCAAGATGGACGTCAGCCCGACGCGCATCGCGCTCGTACAGCTCGTCGACTATGTGGAGGCCACGTTCCGGCCGCTGACGGCGGAGAAGGGCCTCGACTTCTCCGTACGGGTCTCGCCGGAGCTGCCGGCCACGCTCCACACCGACGAGCAGCGGCTGCTCCAGGTGCTGCGCAACCTGCTTTCCAACGCCGTGAAGTTCACCGACACCGGCGCCGTCGAGCTGGTGATCCGCTCGGCCCAGGCGGACGTTCCCGATGTGATCAGGGAGCAGATGCTGGAGCACGGATCGCTCTTCGACGCCGATGCGGAGATGATCGCGTTCTCGGTGACCGACACCGGAATCGGCATCGCCGCCAGCAAGATGCGCGTCATCTTCGAGGCGTTCAAGCAGGCGGACGGCACGACGAGCCGAAAGTACGGCGGTACGGGCCTGGGCCTGTCCATCAGCCGTGAGATCGCCAGGCTGCTGGGCGGCGAGATCTACGCGGCGAGCGAGCCGGGCCGCGGCTCCACCTTCACGCTCTACCTGCCGCTGCACCCGACCGAACTGCCGCCGCAGGGCTATGCGCAGCTCGGTTCGGGCACCCTCGCCGTGGCCGCCGCCGCGGAGACGGGGGCGGCAGCGGCGGAGCGCATCGAGCCGCTGGAGCGGGTCGACGAGCACGCGGAGGGCGGCGAGGACGCTGCCGAGGCCGGGGAAGGCGCGGAAGCGGAGGAGGCCGCGGGCGAGGACGAGGCGCGGCAGCCGTCCTCCGGCGATGTGGCCGCCTCGGAGGCCGAGCGCGCCGCTGCGTCTCTCGTACGGCGCCGCAGGCAGCGCAACGCGGCGGAGCCGGGCCAGCAGCCCGAACTGCCGCCGGAGGCGCAGCCGGAGCCGCGTGCGCTCCAGAACGGCCGCGGCGGCCGTGGCGCGCGTTACGGCCGTACGGCCTCGGCCACGGGTTCGGCGGACGGCGGCGGCATCGGGGCCGCGGAGGAGGCCGCGAGGAGCGCTCAGGACGACTCCTGGCTGCACAGCGGGCAGGATCTGGTCGAGCCGGGCCCCGGCGGCGACTTCGGCGGCGAGAAGGTGCTGATCGTCGACGACGACATCCGGAATGTGTTCGCACTCACAAGTGTGCTGGAACAGCACGGACTTCAGGTGCTCTACGCCGAGAACGGCCGTGAGGGCATCGAGGTGCTGGAGCAGCACGACGATGTGACCGTGGTGCTGATGGACATCATGATGCCGGAGATGGACGGCTATGCCACGACCGCGGCGATCCGCAAGATGCCGCAGTTCGCGGGGCTGCCGATCATCGCGCTGACGGCCAAGGCCATGAAGGGCGACAGGGAGAAGAGCATCGAGGCCGGAGCGTCCGATTACGTCACGAAACCGGTGGACACCGACCATCTGCTCGCGGTCATGCAGGAGTGGATGAGTGCGCGCTGATGTGGCACGGTGCTGGTAGCGGCCGACCGCTGACGCAGTGTGTCGAAGAAGTGTGGAAGTGTGGACGACCGGGAACCTTTCGGTCTCTTGAGGCGTTCCTGCTGTGTGCACAGTGACATCACGGTGACAGGGTGTGGTGAACACCGGCGTGCGGCTACGATGACCCGCACAAGGACGGGCGGCGCTGTCGATGAGCGGCCCCCACGGGCGGCGTCCGACAGACTGCCGGGGCGAGGAGGACGGGCCATGGTGCAGAAGGCCAAGATCCTCCTGGTCGATGACCGGCCGGAGAATCTGCTGGCGCTGGAGGCCATTCTCTCCGCGCTCGATCAGACACTGGTGCGGGCATCGTCAGGGGAGGAAGCGCTCAAGGCGCTGCTGACGGACGACTTCGCGGTCATTCTGCTCGATGTGCAGATGCCAGGCATGGACGGCTTCGAGACGGCTGCCCACATCAAGCGCAGAGAACGCACGCGTGACATCCCGATCATCTTCCTCACGGCCATCAACCACGGCCCGCACCACACCTTCCGTGGATATGCGGCCGGTGCCGTCGACTACATCTCCAAGCCGTTCGACCCGTGGGTGCTGCGCGCCAAGGTCTCCGTCTTCGTCGAGCTGTACATGAAGAACGTCCAGCTACGGGAGCAGGCGTCGCTGCTGCGGCGGCAGTTGGAGAACGGCAGCGGTGCGGGGCAGCCCGCGGGCGAGAGCACGGAGACGGAGGAAGGCGCGGAGCCTCCGGGCCTCCTGGCCGAGCTGTCGGCGAGACTCGCCGCCGTCGAGGAGCAGGCCGAGGCGCTGTCCAAACAGCTCGGCGACAATGCCGAGTCGGCCACCGTGGCCACCGCCGCGCATCTCGAACGTAAGATCACCGGGCTGCGCAGAGCACTCGACGCGCTGGAGCCCGGCGCGGGCGGAGCCTCCGCACAGGTGCCCTCGCAGAACTGACCTTTCTCGCTGTCTCCGCTGAACTGGCCCGCTACGTAGGGAAGTTGACGGAGCGGGGCTTGAGCCCCCGTCAGCATTCTTCGTCACCGTGGTGGCTTGTGCTGTCGCAGGCGTGCGGTGGGCCGTGCTCGACGGGCCGCATGCGTGCACACCGATCGCCGCCCGACGAGGACGCCCCCGGGAGCGGTCCGCTGTGCGTCTACCGCCCGCGTTCCTGCCCGGGACTCCGGCCGAGTGCCGCCGCACGTCCCTGCCCGCGCTGCACGGCTGTTCGTGCCCTGACGCCCCGACGACGGTAACCTCACCACCATGGCCTCTCGTACGTCCGGCTCCGGAAAGGCAGCCAGAAAAGCGCCCGCGAAGAAGGCTGCCGCGAAGAAGGCGCCGGCGAAGCAGGCCCCCAAGAAGGCGGCGGCGAAGAAGCCCGCGCCCAAGAAGCAGGCTGCCAAGGGCAAAGCCAAGTCGGCGCCCAAGCCCGCCCCTTCACCCACCGGCGGGGTCTACCGGCTGGTGCGCGCCTGCTGGCTCGGCGTGGCCCACACCGTTGGGGCGCTCTTCCGCGGCATAGGGCGCAGCACCAAGGGGCTCGACCCGGCGCACCGCAAGGACGGGCTGGCGCTGCTGCTGCTCGGCGTCGGCCTCGTGATCGCGGCGGGCACCTGGTCCAACCTCAAGGGCACGGTCGGCGAACTCGTGAAGATGCTCGTCACCGGGGCCTTCGGACGGCTGGATCTGCTGGTGCCGGTGCTGCTCGGGGTGATCGCGGTACGGCTCATCCGCCACCCGGAGAAGCCGGAGGCCAACGGCCGTATCGTCATCGGGCTTTCGGCACTCGTCATCGGCGGGCTCGGGCTGGTGCACATCGGCTGCGGCGCGCCTGGCCGGGGCGCGGGCGAGAGCGCGATCCAGGACTCGGGCGGCCTCATCGGCTGGGCGGCGTCACGGCCCCTGATCGAGACGGTCGGCGAGGGACTTGCCGTGCCGCTGCTGGTGCTGGTCGCCCTCTTCGGACTGCTGGTCGTCACCGCGACGCCCGTCAACGCGATTCCGCGACGGCTGCGTGCCCTCGCGGTGCGCCTGGGGCTAGCCGATCCCCCTGCCGCAGCACGGGAGTTCGTGGACGACGAGGACGACGAGCCGCGTCCCGTGCGCCCGGCGCGGGGGCGCGCGCACAGCATGCGCAAGGAGTACCTCGATCCCGCGCAGGCGGAGAAGGAGGCTCTGGACAGCCGCAGGTCGGCACGCAAGGGGCGTTCGCGCCGCGGCGGCGTGGCAGCGGGCGCCGGACGGGGCGACGAGTCGGTCGACCTCGCGGCGGGGGCGGCGGCGTCGCTCGACGGCGCGCTGCTGCACGGCGTGCAGCCGTCGCCGCTCGTCGCCGACCTCAGCAGCGGTGTCTCCTCGGGCAGGGGACGCAAGTCCGCGGCGGCCGACGGCATGGACGAAGACGGCCGTGCGGACGCGGGTGCCGGCGCCGGGGGAGGCGCCGATTCGGCCGCACGGCACGGCAGTTCGGGCGCCGACGGCCGCGACGAGACCGCCGTACCGGATCTGACGAAGTCTCCGGCGAAGCGCGAACCGGACTCGCTGCCGCCGCGTGCCGAGCAGCTACAGCTCTCCGGCGACATCACGTACGCGCTTCCCTCGCTGGACCTTCTGGAGCGTGGCGGCCCGGGGCGTACCCGCAGCGCCGCCAACGACCGTGTCGTGGAGTCGCTGACGAACGTCTTCAGCGAGTTCAAGGTGGACGCCGCCGTCACCGGCTTCACCCGTGGGCCGACGGTCACGCGCTATGTGATCGAGCTGGGCCCCGCGGTGAAGGTCGAGAAGATCACGGCGCTGACGAAGAACATCGCCTATGCCGTGGCCAGTCCGGACGTACGGATCATCAGCCCCATCCCGGGCAAGTCCGCGGTCGGCATCGAAATCCCCAACAGCGACCGGGAGATGGTCAATCTCGGGGACGTGCTGCGGTCCGCCGAAGCGGCGGGCGAGGAGCACCCGATGCTGGTCGGCCTCGGCAAGGACGTCGAGGGGGGATATGTCTCGGCCAATCTCGCCCGCATGCCGCACATCCTGATCGCGGGCGCCACCGGCTCCGGCAAGTCCTCGTGCATCAACTGCCTCATCACCTCCGTGCTGGCCCGCGCGACCCCGGAGGACGTGCGGATGGTGCTCGTAGACCCCAAGCGGGTCGAACTCACCGCGTACGAAGGCATTCCGCACCTCATCACGCCCATCATCACCAACCCCAAGAAGGCCGCCGAGGCGCTCCAGTGGGTCGTACGCGAGATGGACCTGCGCTACGACGACCTGGCGGCGTACGGGTACCGCCACATCGACGACTTCAACGCCGCGGTACGCAGCGGCAAGGCCACGGCCCCCGAGGGCAGCGAGCGCGAGCTCGCCCCGTACCCGTATCTGCTCGTCATCGTGGACGAGTTGGCGGACCTGATGATGGTGGCGCCGCGAGACGTGGAGGACGCGATCGTACGGATCACACAGCTCGCTCGCGCGGCGGGTATTCACCTGGTGCTGGCCACGCAGCGTCCGTCCGTCGACGTCGTCACGGGCCTGATCAAGGCCAACGTGCCGTCCCGGCTGGGCTTTTCGACCTCGTCGCTCGCGGACAGCCGCGTCATCCTCGACCAGGCGGGCGCGGAGAAGCTGATCGGCAAGGGTGATGCGCTCTTCCTGCCGATGGGGGCGAACAAGCCGGTGCGCATGCAGGGCGCGTACGTCGGCGAGGAGGAGATCCAGGCGGTCGTCGGGCACTGCAAGGACCAGATGTCCCCGGTCTTCCGCGACGACGTCATCGTCGGGCAGAGCAAGAAGAAGGAGATCGACGAGGAGATCGGCGACGATCTGGATCTCCTCTGCCAGGCGGCCGAGCTGGTGGTCTCGACACAGTTCGGTTCGACGTCGATGCTTCAGCGGAAGCTGCGGGTCGGCTTCGCCAAGGCGGGCAGGCTGATGGACCTGATGGAGTCGCGCGGGGTGGTAGGGCCGAGCGAGGGATCGAAGGCCCGCGACGTGCTGATCAAACCGGACGAACTCGATGGTGTGCTGGCCGTGATCCGCGGGGAGTCTGTTTCGTAAGGACGAGTGAGGCAGCCGTCTCCCAGACGTATACGTCGAGTTGGAGATGCGAGCGGGCGGAAGTGTCCGGACTCAGGCGGTATGACAATCCGGATGGCGTACAAAGTTCGTCCGCCCGCTTGCCCCACTCTTTTGCTCCGCCCCTAGACTGAACGTCCAGCAGGTGGCTACACGCTCGAAAGGCGCCCCCGTGTCCATCGGCAACGAAGCGGAAGAGGACCGTCCGACGGTCGGTCAAGCCCTCCGACAAGCCCGTATCGAAGCACGGCTGACAGTCGACGAAGTCAGTACCTCTACGAGAGTGCGCGTCCCCATCGTGCAGGCGATCGAGGCGGACGACTTCTCCCGTTGCGGCGGTGACGTCTACGCCCGCGGGCACGTCCGCACCCTCGCCCGAGAAGTCGGCCTGGACCCCAAGGAACTCGTAGCGCAGTACGACGAGGAACACGGGGGACGGCCGCAGCCGACACCGCCCGCCGCCCTCTTCGAAGCCGAACGGATCCGTCCTGAGCGGCGCAGGCCCAACTGGACGGCCGCGATGGTCGCCGCGATCGTCGCGGTGGTCGGCTTCGTGGGCTTCACCCTCGTCGGAGGAGGCGGCGAACAGGAGCCGTCCAAGGCGAAGGAGACGCCCTCCGCGCAGCCGACCGAGACCGACACCCCCTCCAAGCCGCCCAGGACGACGGCGCCCGAGGACGAGAAGCCGTCCGAGAGTGCGGAGCCGTCCGAAAGCGCCATCGCGGCGGCCCCGGCCGACAAGGTCACCGTCCAGATGACGGCGGAGCAGGACGTCTGGATCTCCGCACGGGACCACAACGGACGGCTGGTCCACGAAGGCGTGCTGAAGAAGAGCAAGAGCAAGGTCTTCACCGACGACAAGCGCATCAGCCTCGTACTGGGCAACGCCGGCGGCGTGAAGCTCTACGTCAACGGCAAAGAGGTCGAGGACGTCGGCGAGGACGGCCAGGTGCAGCGCGTCAGCTACACCCGCGGCGACCCGGAAGCAGGCTAGGCACGGCGCGACGGCACGGTCCGTTCTCGCCCGGAGCCCCTCACTCGGCGACAAGTCGACATAGGGGACCGAATGCGAAGTGACAGGACGATGTGTCGACCCGGCAGCCGGACGGACGCCCTGACCTGGGCACCGCCGCCCGGCGCGAGGCGGCCTCGGCCACAGCGCGTCCCGCCCACCAGCCGCAGCATCACCTGCGGCTGGTGGGCGGGACGCGACGAAGTACGCTGAGTCCATGCCCGAACGCCGCACCGTCGCCCTCGTCACGCTTGGATGCGCCCGTAACGAAGTTGACTCCGAGGAACTCGCAGGCCGCCTGGCGGCGGACGGCTGGGACCTCGTCGAGGAGGCCGCGGAGGCCGACGTCGCGGTGGTCAACACCTGCGGATTCGTCGAGGCCGCCAAGAAGGACTCGGTGGACGCGCTGCTGGAGGCCAACGACCTGAAATCCGGCGGGAGTCCGGAGGACGGCGGCTCGCGTACGAAGGCCGTGGTGGCCGTCGGCTGCATGGCCGAGCGCTACGGCAAGGAACTCGCCGAAGCCCTGCCCGAGGCCGACGGCGTACTGGGCTTCGACGACTACGCCGACATCTCCGACCGGCTGCGCACCATCCTCGGCGGTGGCGTGCACGCCCCGCACACCCCACGTGACCGCCGCAAGCTGCTGCCCATCAGCCCCGCCGAACGGCAGGGCGCCGGGCCGGACGTCGCGCTGCCGGGACACGGCGGTCAAACCGGTCCCGCGGCGGGCGAGTTCGAGGATCTGCCGGAAGGTCTCGCTCCCGCGTCCGGGCCCCGCACGCCGCTGCGGCGGCGCCTCGGGGACAGCCCCGTCGCCTCCGTGAAGCTGGCCTCCGGCTGCGACCGGCGGTGCTCGTTCTGCGCGATTCCGTCCTTCCGCGGCTCGTTCATCTCGCGGCGGCCCTCGGACGTACTGGCCGAGACGCGCTGGCTGGCCGGGCAGGGCGTGCGGGAGGTCATGCTCGTCTCCGAGAACAACACCTCCTACGGCAAGGACCTCGGCGACATCCGGCTCCTGGAGACGCTGCTGCCGGAACTGGCCGCCGTCGACGGCATCGAGCGGATCAGAGTCAGCTATCTCCAGCCCGCCGAGATGCGGCCCGACCTGATCGACGTGCTGACGGGCACCGAGAAGGTCGCGCCGTACTTCGACCTGTCCTTCCAGCACTCGGCGCCGGGTGTGCTGCGCGCGATGCGGCGCTTCGGCGACACCGAGCGCTTCCTCGGGCTGCTGGAGACGATCAGATCCAAGTCGCCGCAGGCAGGCGTCCGTTCGAACTTCATCGTGGGCTTTCCGGGGGAGAGCGAGTCCGACGTGGCCGAGCTGGAGCGCTTCCTGTCACAGGCGCGCCTGGACGCCGTCGGAGTCTTCGGATACTCGGACGAGGACGGCACGGAGGCCGCCGGCTACGAGGAGAAGAACGACCCGGAGGTCGTCGCGGAGCGCTTGGAGCGGGTCTCCCGGCTTGCCGAGGAGCTGACGGCGCAACGTGCCGAGGAGCGGCTGGGAGAGACGGTACGGGTGCTCGTCGAGGGCGTCGCGGACGACGCCGACTTGGGCGCTGACACCACCGAAGGCGGCGCGGTCGGCGACGGCGATGACGCCGTGCTGGTCGGCCGCGCGGCGCACCAGGCACCGGAGACCGACGGCCAGGTGCTGCTGAGGGGCGGTCCCGCGCCGCTACGGGGCACGGCGATCGGACGTATGGTCGAGGCGAAAGTGGTCGCCACAGAAGGCGTGGACCTGGTCGCCGAGCCGCTGCACAGCGGCCCCGAAGGGGGCGACGAGGACGGCCCGGGCAACAAGGAGGCCGGCGGATGACGGGAATGCCGGCCTCCGCGGCGAGTGGTGGTGCGATGGCCAAACCCCAGCACAAGCCCCAGTACGAGCCGCGTCCAGGCGCCGCCGCGGGGGCGGTGCGGCGCGTGAGCCTGTGGAACGTCGCCAACATCCTCACGATGGTGCGGCTGCTGCTCGTCCCCGGCTTCGTATGGCTGATGCTGTGGCACGGCGGCCACGATCCTGCCTGGCGTTCGTTCGCCTGGGCCGCCTTCACCGTCGCCATGATCACCGACCTCTTCGACGGGGAGCTGGCACGCCGCTACGACCTCGTCACCGACTTCGGCAAGATCGCCGACCCCATCGCGGACAAGGCGATCATGGGTGCGGCGCTGGCCTGCCTCTCCGTGCTGGACGATCTGCCCTGGTGGGTGACCGGGGTGATCCTCTTCCGTGAGCTCGGGATCACGGCGCTGCGTTTCTGGGTGATCCGGCACGGTGTGATCCCCGCCAGCAGGGGCGGCAAGCTGAAGACGCTGGCTCAGGGCGTCGCCGTGGGGATGTACGTGCTGGTGCTGACAGGTCCGCTGGCGACGCTGCGCTGGTGGGTGATGGCGGTCGCCGTCGCGCTGACGGTGGTGACCGGCCTGGACTACGTACGGCAGGCGATCGTGCTGCGCAGGGCCGGACGGGCCCGTGAGCGCGAAGCGCGGGCGGCACGACCGGCCGACTCCGCGGACGCGGCTGACGCGGCGGAGCCCTCCGGGCCGGGTGGCTCGGAGCAGCCGTGAGCGACGTCCGGGCCTCCGCCGAACGTGAGGAGAGTTACTTCGACGTGGCGGCGCGAGTGCTGGAGCTGCTGACGGAGCGCGGAGAGACGCTGGCCGTCGCCGAGTCGCTGACCGGCGGCATGGTCGCCGCCGAGATCACGGCGGCACCGGGCTCGTCACGGGCGTTCCGCGGCTCGGTCACGGCGTACGCCACGGATCTGAAGCGGGAACTGCTGGGCGTTGACGGGGCGCTGCTGGAGGAGCGGGGCGCGGTGGACGCGGATGTGGCGTGCGCCATGGCCGAGGGCGTACAGGAGGCGCTGAGCGCCTCCTGGGGGCTGTCGACGACGGGGGTGGCCGGACCCGAGCCGCAGGACGGCCGGCCCGTTGGCACGGTCTTCGTGGCCGTCTCGGGTCCGCGGGGAACGGTGTGCCGCGGGCTGGAGTTGCAGGGCGACCGAGCGGAGATCCGCAAGCTGAGCGTGAAGGCCGTACTGGGGCTCCTCCACGGCGAACTGGCCGGGAATGAACGGAGGAAGGGTAAGGAACAAGACGGGGGGAATGGTTGTTTGCAGCCCTGAGTGAACACGACATCGCTCCCCGCACGGCCGCAGCCCGAGGCGGTACGGTGGAGCCTGAAGGATTCACGCCCGATGGGGTGGTGGGTATCAAGCTGTGGAAGACGCCGCGCGTTGAGAGGGAGGAGCACCGATGATTCTGCTCCGTCGCCTGCTGGGTGACGTGCTGCGTCGGCAGCGCCAGCGCCAGGGACGTACCCTGCGCGAAGTCTCTTCGTCTGCCCGGGTTTCACTCGGGTATCTCTCCGAAGTCGAGCGCGGCCAGAAGGAAGCTTCCTCGGAACTGCTGTCCTCGATCTGCGACGCGTTGGACGTCCGGATGTCGGAGCTCATGCGGGAAGTCAGCGATGAGCTGGCGCTTGCGGAGCTTGCCGAGTCCGCTGCGAGCGAGACCGTGCCGGCGCCTATGCGGCGCACCGTTCTCAACCCTGTCTCCGTGACATCTGTCACAGGAGTTCCGGAGGAGCGGGTCACGATCAAGGCGCCCGCGGAGGCCGTCGACGTGGTCGCGGCCTGACGCTCGCTCGGCGGAGAGCACAAGAGTTCACCGAGAGGTCCTGCCGGTTCGTCCGGCGGGGCCTCTCGCTGTTCGGCCCCCATCGCTGTGTTCCTGCTGGCCGCATACGAGCTGCTTTGTACGCGAATCCGCCCGTATGCAGGCGGTGGGCACGGCCGTTGCCGTGTGACATCTGGGCTGCTGCGCCTTGTGACTGCTGCTGCTTCGTACTGCTGTCGCGGGGTCGCGCAGAGTGCGCGACGATGAGCACGAAGGCGAGTACGGCCCGGGTCGGCGTGCGCGGGAGGTGCGGAGATGGCGGGGTGCATACGGGGACTGCCGGTTCGCCGGGTCCTGGCGGTCGTGGCCGCGGTCGTCGCCGGATGGCTCGTATGGCGGCTGGCAACTCATGGGGCTCCGGCGGTGGAGTCCGTGGTTTCGATGGCTTCGGTGCTCGGTTGGGGGCTGGGGCTGATGCCTGTGCATGTGAAGTTGGGGGAAGCGCGAGGTCCCGAAGGGGCGCGGAGGATACGGCGACCGGCGCGGACATACGACCGCAGACGTGACCGCGGGGGCCGTCGTACGGCTGCCTGAGGACTCTTGGGGGAGCCGAACCGGCCGTACGGCTGAGGGGGCCGTTCGGCCGAAGTGAACGCTGGAATGGGGGAGTTCGGGCGTTCGCGCGACAGGACGACGGGGGCAGTTGGGCCCGGTGGGCGCCTGTCGTCCGCGGTGCTACGTCGATCAGAGGTGGGGGCCGGGCTGGCAGCGTGGGCAGTAGAAGGCGGTACGCAGGCGCTCGGGCGGTCCATGCTCGCCCGTGCGTACGGGAGTGCCGCAGCGGTGGCACGGCCTGCCGGTTCGTCCGTACACCCACAGCGCGCGGTCGCGGTCCGCGCGGGCCGGGGCGTGGGTGGTGCGCCGGTCGAAGCGGTCCTTGTTGGCGTCGAGGAGATTGTGAGCGGCGGCGACCAGCTTCTCCAGCCGTGGCGGCGGCAGTTCACCGAGGGGCGTCCAGGGGGAAGTGCCCGCGAGGAAGCAGAGTTCGGCGGCGTAGACGTTGCCGATGCCCGCGAGATTGCGCTGGTCGAGCAGGGCTTCCACGAGGGGGCGGGCCGGGTCGCCGAGCAGGCGGCCCAGCGCCTCATTCGCGTCCCAGTCCGGGCCCAGCAGATCGGGGCCCAGATGTCCCAGGGCCGCCGACTCCTCGTCGGTGCGCAGCAGTTCGAGGAGCGGGAGGCGGTAGCCCGTCGCGGTGCCGGTGGATGTGGCGAGCACCGCGCGAATCTGATGTGACGGGCCGCCACCTCCCCTTGAGGGGCGTTCGGGGGTGGTCACTCGCCAGGAGCCTTCCATTCCCAGATGGGAGTGGACGGTGAGACCGCCCTCGACGCGGATGAGGATGTGCTTGCCGCGGGAGGCCGCTTCGAGCGTCGAACGTCCGGAGAGATCCGTCGTGGCGAGCTTCGGGACGCGGAAGTCGGTGCGTGTCAACGGCTGCCCTGCCAGCGCGTCGTGCAGGCGGCGGGCCGTGTACCAGACCGTGTCTCCCTCGGGCATGGCCTCACCTTCGCAATCCCTGCGGCGCCGCCGATGCGTCAAGTGGCCGCGAGACGGGGGAGGTTGGCGTCGGTGTGGGTGCGGGGCGCTCCGACGCCCTTGCCTTCTTTGCCTTCTTACGCCCTGTGTCCGCTCCCGTCGCGTGCATCGCCGCCGTGGCCACGGTCATCGTGCCCGCAGCCGCAGACCACGGGGAGTCGCATGGAAGCCGGCGCTCTCCAGGACGGTGCCGAACGGCGACGAGAGCGCGGGCGAGCCGTTGACCCGCTCCACGGTGACCGTGCCCAGCGCGCCCTCCAGTGCCGCTCGCGACAGTGCCTCCGCCGCGGTCGCCGGTGCGGGACGCCCGCCCGCCTCGGCGAAGTCGCTGTCCGTAAGCGGGACTTCGACCCCGGATGTGCCCGGCCAGACGAGCAAGGTCTTGCCGCCGCGCTCCATATAGACCGTCAACTCGCCGTCGACCAGGACCACCACGGCGCCCGCCTTACGGCCCGGCTTGTGTGTGGCCCCCTCGGGAGGATCGGGCCAGGGCAGGGCCGCACCATAGGCGTTGGCCGGGTCGGCGGCGGCCAGGACCACCGCCCGGAAGTGCTGCTCGCGCTCGCGGGCCGTATGCACCGCGCGCAGCCTGTCGATGGCGCCGTCCATCGCGAACTGGGCCGCGCCCAGGCCCTCCACGACATACCCGCGTCGCGCCTGCCCGCTGTCCTCGAACGCCGAGAGCACCTTGTACGCCGCTGAGAAGCCGCCCTCCACGCCCTCGGCGGACACGGCGCCCCGAGTGACGACGCCGTGCCTGTCGAGCAGCGTACGAGCGAGGGCGTGTGCCCGGTGCGTCGCGTCCGTCTCGGCGGCCGGGAGCAGGGACCAGCGGCCCGCGACGGTCGGCGGACCGTTGCGCGAGGCGGTGGGGCGGTTCGTGCCGCTGCGGGTGGCGGACGCCGTCAGGGAGCCGTAACGGCCGCGTGGGACGGCGCGTTTGGCGCGGTGCGCCGTCGAGCCCGCCGTACGGCCCGAGCCGAGGAGGGCGCGGAGCGGCGCGAGCGTGTCATTGGAGACGCGGCCGGACCACGCCAGATCCCATAGCGCGTCCGCCAGTTGGGGATCGGTGGCCTCCGGCTCCCCGGCGGCGCGCACCTGATCGGCGATCTGACGGAAGAACAGCCCGTAGCCGGGAGCCAGCGCATCGAGGACCGCCTGGTGGAGCGGCGTCAGCTCCAGCGGCAGGGGAGGCGGCAGCAGCAGCGGAGCCGAGTCGGCCGGATACAGCGAGAGCCAGCCGTCCTTGCCCGGCAGCGAGCCCGCGCCCGCCCACAACACCTCACCCGATGTGGTGAGTTCGTCGAGCATGCCAGGCCCGTAGTCCCGTACGCGTCCCGGCAGGACCAGCTTCTCCAGCGCGGACGCGGGCACCGGCGCGCCCTGCAACTGCTCGACTGTGCGCATCAGTCCGTCGATTCCGCGGACGCTGCCCGCGCCCGACGGTGACACGTGCTGCCACTGGGGCAGGAAAGCCGCGAGCGCCGCAGCGGGCACCGGCTCCAGCTCCTGCCGCAGCGCCGCCAGCGAGCGGCGCCGCAACCGGCGCAGCACCGCCGCGTCACACCACTCCTGGCCCACTCCCGCCGGGTGGAACTCGCCCTGTACGAGGCGGCCGGACGCCGCCAGCCGTTGCAGCGCGCCTTCCGCGACCGCGGTGCCCAGCCCGAAGTGCGCGGCGGCGTCGGCGGATACGAACGGGCCGTGCGTACGGGCGTAACGGGCGAGGAGGTCGCCGAGGGGATCGGGCACCGGCTCCATGAACGCCTCCGGAACGCCCACCGGCAGGGCTGCGCCCAGGGCGTCCCGCAGTCTCCCCGCGTCCTCGATCGCGGCGAAGTGCTCGGCCCCGGCGATGCGTACGCGGATCGCCCGCCGCGCCGACTCCAGCTCCACGGCCCATCCGGGGTCGGCGCCGCGCTCCCGCAGGGCGTCAGCCGTCAGCGGCCCCAGGAGCCGCAGTACGTCGGCGACGCCCTCGGCGTCCTTCACCCGTCGGTCCTCGGTCAGCCACTGGAGCTCACGCTCCAGCTCGGTCAGCACCTCCGCGTCGAGCAGCTCACGCAGCTCGGCCTGGCCCAGCAGCTCCGCCAGCAGCCGCGAGTCCAGCGAGAGGGCCGCGGCGCGGCGCTCCGCCAGCGGCGAGTCGCCCTCGTAGAGATACTGCGCGACATAGCCGAAGAGCAGTGAACGGGCGAAGGGCGACGGGTCGTTGGTGGTGACCTCGACGACGCGCACCCTGCGGGCCTCCACATCGCCCATCAGCTCCGCGAGGCCCGGCACGTCGAAGACGTCCTGAAGGCACTCCCGTACCGCCTCCAGCACGATGGGGAAGGAGCCGAACTCCGAGGCGACCTGGAGCAGTTGAGCGGCGCGCTGCCGCTGCTGCCACAGCGGGGTGCGCTTGCCGGGGTCGCGGCGCGGCAGCAGCAGCGCACGCGCCGCGCACTCGCGGAAGCGGGCCGCGAAGAGCGCAGAGCCGCCGACCTGGTCCGTGACGATCTGCTCCACGTCTCCCGCGTCGAACAGGACGTCGGCGACGCCGACGGGCGCCTGCCCGTCGTCGAAGGCGGCACTTCTGCCGGAGGGCCCGGCGGCGGCCTCCTCCAGCAGATCGAGGCCCATCATGTCCGCGTCGGGAAGGCGCAGAACGAGGCCGTCGTCGGCGTGCATCACCTGGGCGTCCATGCCGTACCGCTCGGTGAGGCGGGCGCCCAGGGCCAGGGCCCAGGGGGCGTGCACCTGCGCGCCGAACGGCGAGTGCACCACGACCCGCCAGTCGCCCAGCTCGTCACGGAAGCGCTCGACCACGATCGTGCGGTCGTCCGGGACATGGCCGCAGGCGCTGCGCTGCTCGTCGAGATACGCGAGCAGGTTGCCCGCCGCGAGCTCGTCCAGCCCAGCCGCGTCGAGCCGCTGCCGCGCCTCCTCCCGTCCGAGCGAGCCGACCTCACGCAGGAACGCACCCAGCGCACGCCCCAACTCCAGCGGGCGGCCAAGCTGATCGCCCTTCCAGAACGGCAGCCGTCCCGGCACTCCCGGAGCGGGCGTGACCAGCACACGGTCCCGCGTGATGTCCTCGATGCGCCACGAAGTGGTGCCCAGCGTGAAGACGTCGCCCACACGGGACTCGTAGACCATCTCCTCGTCCAGCTCGCCGACCCGGCCGCCGCCCTTCTTGGGGTCGGCGCCCGCGAGGAAGACGCCGAAGAGACCACGGTCCGGGATCGTGCCGCCCGATGTGACGGCGAGACGCTGGGCGCCCGGCCTGCCGCTCAGGGTCTGCGCGACCCGGTCCCACACCAGGCGCGGACGCAACTCCGCGAACGCGTCGGACGGATAGCGGCCCGCGAGCATGTCCAGCACCGCGTGGTACGCCGACTCGGGCAGCGAGGCGAACGGCGCCGCGCGGCGCACCAGAAGCAGCAGCTCCTCCACGTCCCAGGTGTCCACCGAGACCATCGCCACGAGCTGCTGCGCCAGAACGTCCAGCGGATTGGAGGGGATGCGCAGGGCCTCGATGGCGCCCTCGCGCATCCGCTCCGTGACGACGGCCGACTGCACAAGATCCCCGCGGTACTTGGGGAAGACCACACCCGCCGAGACCGCGCCCACCTGATGCCCGGCACGGCCCACCCGCTGAAGACCCGACGCGACCGACGGCGGCGACTCGACCTGTACGACCAGATCCACAGCGCCCATGTCGATGCCCAGCTCCAGGCTGGAGGTGGCGACGACGGCGGGCAGCCGCCCCGACTTCAGCTCCTCCTCCACCTGCGCACGCTGGTCCTTGGAGACCGATCCGTGGTGCGCGCGGGCCAGCAGCGGCGGTGCGCCCTTGGCCGCGCCCGCCTCGGCCATCACCTCCGCCGGCGAATGGTGCTCTGGCATGGGCTCGCCGGTGGCCCGTTCGTAAGCGATCTCGTTGAGCCTGTTGCACAGACGCTCGGCCAGGCGGCGGGAGTTGGCGAAGACGATCGTGGAGCGGTGCGCCTGCACGAGATCCGCGATGCGCTCCTCGACGGACGGCCAGATCGAGGGCTTCGCGCCGCTGCCGGGACCCGCGCCGCTGCCGGGACCCGCCCCGGCGTCCTGCGCGGGCGAACCGCCCAACTCGCCCATGTCCTCGACGGGCACCACCACCGACAGGTCGAACTCCTTGCCCGACGGCGGCTGTACGACCGTGGCCTTGCGCTGTGGCGAGAGGAAACGCGCCACCTCGTCCACCGGGCGCACCGTCGCCGAGAGGCCGATGCGGCGCGCGGGACGCTTCAGCAGCTCGTCCAACCGCTCCAGGGACAGGGCCAGATGGGCACCGCGCTTGGTGCCGGCCACCGCGTGCACCTCGTCCAGGATCACCGTCTCCACGCCGGAGAGGGCGTCACGGGCCGCGGAGGTGAGCATCAGGAACAGCGACTCCGGCGTGGTGATCATGATGTCCGGAGGGCGGCGCGCCAGCGAGCGCCGCTCGGCCGCGGGGGTGTCACCGGAGCGGATGCCGACCCTGATGTCCGGCTCGGGCAGGCCGAGGCGCAGCGACTCCTGACGGATGCCGGTCAGGGGGCTGCGCAGATTGCGCTCCACGTCGACCGCGAGCGCCTTCAGGGGCGATACGTACAGCACCCGGCACCGCTTGAGCGGATCGGCGGGAGGGGGAGCGGAGGCAAGCCTGTCGAGCGAGGCGAGGAACGCGGCGAGGGTCTTGCCCGAGCCGGTCGGCGCCACGACCAGCGCGTCGGACTCCTCGGCGAGCGCGCGCCAGGCCCCCGCCTGCGCGGAGGTGGGCGCGCTGAAGGCCCCCGTGAACCAGGCCCGGGTCGCGGGGGAGAAGACGTCGAGAGCCGAGGCCGCGGAGGCGTCCGGCGAAGGGCCCGGCGAGGAGCCCGGAGAGGTCTGACCCATGCCGTCCATCGTGCACCCGGCCACTGACAACGCCGAGTCACGGCCGTACGGGCGGGCGTACGCCCGTGCCCGCGCATGCGGTGGCGGCGGGCCGGGCAGGGCGCGGCGGCCGGAGGCTCACGCTTCGTGTGCAGCCTGAGCACAGAAAACACACGAGACCGGCGGCTGCCGCTCCGCTTAGCGTGGGTCCGTGCTCGAACAGGAGAACCCATCCGGCCGTCCGCTGCCCACCGCGCCCGAGGAGTCGCCCCGGGGCACGCAGGGTGACGACCGCGCCGTCATACGTGACGCCCTGGGCGTGGGTGTGGCCGTCGGCCTCTCCGGCTTCGCCTTCGGCGTGACGGCGGCGGAGGCGGGCGTCAGCGTCGCGCAGGCGTGCGCGCTCAGCCTGCTGATCTTCACCGGGGCCTCGCAGTTCGCCCTCGTAGGGGCGCTCGCCGCCGGCGCGGGCCCGCTCACGGCCGCGGCGGGGGCGTTCTTCCTGGGCGTGCGGAATGCCTTCTACGGGCTGCGGCTGGCCGCGCTGCTGCGGCTGCCGCGCGGACTGCGCCCGTTCGCCGCCCATATGGTCATCGACGAGACGGCGGCGGTCACGCTCGCGCAGACGACGCGGCGGGGCGCCCGTATCGGGTTCACCGTCACCGGCTTGACCCTCTTCGTGCTGTGGAACGTGACCACGCTGCTCGGTGCCCTGGGCGCGGGCGCGATCGGCGACACCGCGACGTGGGGGCTGGACGCGGCCGGGCCCGCCGTCTTCCTCGCGCTGCTGGCGCCGATGCTGCGTACCGGCGTGGCCCGCGCCACGGCGGCACTGGCCGTCGTGCTGGGGCTCGGGCTGCTGCCCGTGCTGCCGGGCGGAGTGCCGGTCCTGCTCGCGGCGACGGCGGCGCCTGCCGTACTGCTGCTGCACGGTCTGAGGGCGCGTAGGCGGGGACGTGGACCGGCCGATGACAGTGCCGAGGCCGGGCCCGTCGACGATCCCGGGCCCGTCGACGATCCCGGGCCCGTCGACGATCCCGGGGCCGAGGAGCCGGAGCCGGAGACCGGCACGGGACCGGGGGAGGAGCGGCGGTGAGCGTGTGGATCGCGGTCGGCGTGACGGCACTGGGCTGCTACGCCGCGAAGCTACTGGGGCTGTCGGTGCCGCAGGGCGTGCTGGAACACCCCTTCGTCAAGCGGCTGGTGACGCTGCTTCCGGTCGCGCTGCTCGCCGCGCTGACCGCACAGCAGACCTTCAGCGACGGCGGCGCACTCGTGCTGGACGCGAAGGCCGCGGGACTCGGCGCCGCGGCGCTGGCACTGCTGCTGCGGGCTCCCTTTCTCCTGGTGATCGCGGCCGCGGTGCTGGTCACCGCCGCGGTACGGGCACTGGGCTGGGCGCCATGAGGACGCCGGGCGGGGAAGCAAGGGGGCGGCGGGCGTACGGCCCGCCCGGACGGGGCTGGATACTGGGCGTATGCGGTTGACGGACTTCTGGCAGCGGATGGCGGAGCACTTCGGCGAGACCTACGCGGACTCCTTCGCCCGCGACCATGTGATGTCGGAACTCGGCGGCCGTACCGTGAACGAGGCCCTGGAGGCGGGCTGGGACGCGAAGGTCGTCTGGCGCACCGTGTGCGCCGTCATGGACGTGCCCGCGGAGAAGCGGTAGCGCCCGGGGTCCGGGCGACGGTTCTGCGGGGCCGCAGGCCGACGGGGCGTACGGCGAGACGTCGTCGCCGTGACGAGCGCTGTGGCCCGCCGCCCGGACCGTTTCGTCCGCCCATGCCCGCCCTGCTCAACTCGCCCTTTTGAGCAGGGATTTCAGGAGTTATCCACAGAATCCCGGGGTGGCTTGACGCTAAAATCGAACATCGATTCTTATAGGGGTCCTGGCGGGTGCTCCCGCTCCGGCCGCCCGGCCGGGGAGCAGGGAGCCGGGCCGATTGTCAGTGGCAGACGCTAGCGTCGTGGACGTGAAGCGATCGACTCAAGCAAACCGGGTGGCACCCATGGCAGAAACCGACCGCGAGAAGGCGCTCGAGACCGCCCTCGCGCAGATTGAACGGCAGTTCGGCAAGGGCGCCGTGATGCGCATGGGGGAGCGGCCGAACGAGCCGGTCGAGGTCATCCCCACGGGATCCACCGCCCTCGACGTGGCGCTCGGCGTCGGAGGACTGCCGCGCGGGCGCGTGGTGGAGGTGTACGGGCCGGAGTCCTCCGGCAAGACGACCCTGACGCTGCATGCGGTGGCCAACGCACAGAAGGGCGGCGGGACGGTCGCGTTCGTCGACGCCGAGCACGCCCTCGACCCCGAGTACGCGAAGAAACTCGGCGTCGACACGGACGCGTTGATCCTCTCCCAGCCGGACAACGGCGAACAGGCGCTGGAGATCACGGACATGCTCATCCGTTCCGGCGCGCTCGACCTGATCGTCATCGACTCCGTCGCCGCGCTCGTCCCGCGTGCGGAGATCGAGGGCGAGATGGGCGACTCGCATGTGGGGCTCCAGGCCCGGCTGATGAGCCAGGCCCTGCGAAAGATCACCGGCGCGCTCAACCACTCCAAGACCACGGCGATCTTCATCAACCAGCTACGCGAGAAGGTCGGCGTGATGTTCGGGTCGCCCGAGACCACGACGGGCGGGCGGGCGCTGAAGTTCTACGCCTCCGTACGGCTCGACATCCGCCGGATCGAGACGCTCAAGGACGGCACCGACCCGGTGGGCAACCGCACCCGGGTCAAGGTCGTCAAGAACAAGGTCGCACCGCCGTTCAAGCAGGCCGAGTTCGACATCCTCTACGGGCAGGGCATCAGCCGCGAGGGCGGCCTGATCGACATGGGCGTGGAGAACGGCTTCATCCGCAAGTCCGGCGCCTGGTACACGTACGAGGGCGACCAGCTCGGGCAGGGCAAGGAGAACGCCCGCAACTTCCTTCGCGACAACCCCGATCTGGCCAACGAGATCGAGAAGAAGATCAAGGAGAAGCTGGGCATCGGAGTGGCGCCGGAGGAGCCCGGCAGCGAGCCCGGTGCCGATGCCGCAGGCGCGGCCGCACCGGCCGGTGAAGCTGCCGCAGACGCGGCCAAGGCCGCTCCGGCCTCGAAGGCGAAGGCGCCGAAGTCCGCTGCCGCGAAGAGCTGATCCGTGACACGGCGCACGCCATGGCCGGTCCAGGAAGACAGCGGTGGCCCCACTTCGTCGAGGGCCGAGGTGGGGTCACCGCGTAAGACACGGGCGTCCCGCCGGGGTATGTCCGGCGGGCGGCCGAGCACAGATGAGGGTGAGACGTCCCTCGATGAGGGAGGCGAAGGCGAACTCCCTGGCGTCGACGGGGACTTGGGCGACGATGGTGCTCGGGAGCCGGGCAAGGGCTCGGGCAGTGACTCGGGTGGCGACTCGGGTGGCGACTCGGGCGGTGGCCCCGACGGCGACCCGAGCCAGGACCCGGTGGAGCGGGCGCGGGCGGTCTGCCTGAGGTTGCTCACCGGTACGCCACGGACGCGACGTCAGCTCGCGGACGCCTTGCGTAAACGGGAGATCCCCGACGAGGCCGCGGAGGAGGTGCTCTCCCGTTTCGAGGAGGTCGGGCTGATCGACGATGTGGCCTTCGCGGACGCCTGGGTGGAGTCCCGGCATCACGGCCGCGGGCTTGCCCGGCGGGCGCTGGCCCGTGAACTGCGTACCAAGGGCGTCGACTCCCAGGTCATCGAGGAGGCGGTGGGTCAGCTCGACGCCGAGCGTGAGGCGGAGACGGCACGTGCGCTGGTGGAGGGCAAGCTGCGCTCCACGCGGGGGCTGGACCGTGAGAAGCGGATTCGCCGCCTCGCCGGGATGCTTGCCCGCAGGGGGTACGGCGAGGGGCTGGCGCTAAGGGTGGTGCGGCAGGCGCTGGAGGAAGAGGGGGACGATCCCGAGGTGCTGGACCGGTATCTGCCCGAGGACTGACGCGACTTCGGCCCGAGGCGCGTCCGTCCCGGCACGACGTCGACCCGAGAGCGTCGAGCGCCGCCCGGGGCCTACTGTCGTTTGGGTACGGTGAGAAGGACCACTCGTTCGTGGGACGCCGGTGGCCGCACGGGCGCGTCTTGAGCCCGACTCGCCCTGAACCGACGGGACTTGGGCCCGACGTGGCTTCGGGCTCAGCGGCCCAGGCCGGTCAAGGCTCTCGCCCGGTCCAGCATCGGGGCCCATGTTCCCGCCCCAGCCCAGGCCCGGCTTGGCCCTCGCGCCTCGCCCTGGCTGCGGCCATGCGCGCCGCCCTGGCCCAGCCCCTCGCCCTTGTCCAAATCCCGTAAGGCGTCCGCCGCCGTCACCGGCGTATGTCGCGCGAGCGGGAGGTGACCGGGCGGTGGTCCGGGATGGCGCCGCCGCGGACCGCGTCCGCGAGGGACCTGAGCTGAGCGGTGCGCGGCCCCGGCACGGCCGCCACCAGATGACCGTCGGGCCGTATCACGAGCAGGGTGTGGGCCGCCGCGCCCGGATACTCCTCCGTCACCAGCAGATTCGCCTTGAGCGGCAACGCCTCCACGGCCGCGGCCAGTTCGGGCATCATGCCTGCCGACAGCCAGTGGCGGCTGTCCCAGACGGCGGTGCCCGGGGCGACGAGCATGACCGTCAATTCGCAACCGGAGCCGCACAGTTGCTCACGCAGACGGCCGCGCTCGCCGTTCAGCGCGATCACCGGCACGTCGTCGACCGGTGCACCGGGGGAGGTCTCCACCCGTACCGTGTCGACCGCGTTCCTGGGGGGTGTGAGCGGCGAGTTTCGGTAGGCGGCGGGTGCGCCGAGCAGCCCGCGCCCCAAGTGGCCGTCCGTCAGCAGCTCCAGCCTCGTGCGGGAGCCGCCGCCCGGCAGTATCGAACGCAGTCCTCCGCCTTCCCGTCGCACCAGCGGCAGGGCCTGGTCCACGGCGCGCAGCCGGGCGCCGACGGCGCCGCGCCGCTCCGACTCGTAGCTGTCCAGCAGCACTTCGGTCGCGTCGCGGTCGACGCGCGGGCCGCGCACGCCGTTCGCCTCGTGCCAGGCGATGGCGAGTTTCCAGGCGAGGTTGGCGGCGTCACGCAGTCCTTCGTCGACGGACTGCACGCCGAGAGCCCCGAGGAGGTGGGCCGCGTCGCCCGCGAGGAACGTCCGCTGTACGCGGAAGCGGCGGGCGAGCCGCTGGTGGGCGGTGTAGACGCCGGTGTCGAGGAGTTCGTAGGTCGCGCCGTCGCTGCCGGGGCCCGCGCCCGCACCCGTACCGGTGCCCGCTCCCGTACCGGAGCCCGCACGTACGACCGCGCCCCCGGCGCCGCCCGTCCCGCCGTTCCGGTCCCCTCCGTCCGCGTACCACTGCCCGAGGGTTATGCGGATGCGCTCCAGCAGCGCCTCGGGTGTGACGAGTTCGCCGCGCGGCGGCAGAAGCCAGTCCAGCCGCCACACGCCCTCCGGCAGCGGACGCGCCGTCACCTCCGTCTGCGGTACGGACGCCGCCGCGCCGGTCAGCCCGGCGCCGCCGCCCAACTCACGATGCAGCAGGGCCTGTTGCTCCCAGGGCAGATCCGTGCGCAGCGCCGCCACAGCGTGCCGCTCCACGGATGTGCGGCCCGCGAAACGCACACCGAGGAGCTTCCGTACGGTCGATCGTGCGCCGTCGCAGCCGACGAGATAGCTGCCCCGCCACCAGGTGCCGCCCCGTCGCGCCCCCGACGCCTCACCACGGGCGCCCATTCGGGCCGCTCCGCCGTGGCCGGCCCCATGGCCGCCTCGATAGCCGTCGTCGTTCTCGACGGGTACGAGAGTGCCGCGCGGACGGGTATGTGCGGTGACGCCCGTAGCGTCCTGCTCGATGATGTCCACATGGCTGCGCGTGACGATCTGGGCGAGCCGCTCCTTCGCGAGCGCGGCGCGCAGGCCCTGCTCCAACTCGTGCTGTTCCACATGGAGCGGCGAGGTCTCCTCGCTCAACTCGACATCCTGGACGAGCTGCCGGCGCCGCCGTGTGCTCCAGCGGGTCCAGCGCGCGCCCGGAACGGAGGCGTGCGGAGCGGTCAGCGCCCCCAGCCACGAGGCCGTGTCGGGGCGCAGCACACAGCTTCGGGCGGCGCGCACGGTCACCTTGCCGTTGCCGTTGTCCAGTACGAGCGAGGGCACTCCGGACTTCGCGAGCGCGAGGGACAGCGCGAGCCCGGTCGGCCCGGCGCCGACGACGATGACTTCGGACTCGCTCACGCGCGGTTCCCCGAGCAGTGCCCGGCACCGCGGAACGCCCGGCCCGCACAGGCGGTTGAGGGGGTGGAAGCGGGAGTGGGTGGAGCACAGTGCGCGATCACGAAACGTATGCAACCCAGTGCCAGGTCACCCGTCAAGCTGAGCCGGAACGACGGAAGCGGCGGCCCGGACAGATCGTGACAAGTCCTGGCCGCCGCGCGCCGTGGCTGTTCCAACCGGCCGGCCGCCGGCGCCTGCCGTTTCGGTTCCCGAGGGGTTCCTCCGGCGGGAACCGGAATCGGCCGGTGGCGCCGGCGTGCCGTGTCAGGCCGCGGGCCCCGCGCCGCCGCCCATGTCGGGCGCCGCCGTCTGGGTCTCGGCCACCGGGATGCCGGTCTTGGCACGCCGCCCCCGCTTCTCGATCCAGTTCGCGAGCGCGGACAGGGCGAGGCACATGGCGACGTAGATGGCACCGAAGACCAGGACCACGGGCACATACGGGTTCTCACCGTCGACGAGGATGGTGCTGGCCATCTGCCGCCCGGCGTACAGCAGTTCCTCGTAGGTGATGACGAAGCCCAGCGAGGTGTCCTTGAGCGTGACGACGAGCTGGCTGACGATCGTCGGCAGCATGGACCGTACGGCCTGCGGGATGAGGACCGTCGTCATCACCTGGGTCTTGTTCATGCCCAGCGCGTACGCGGCCTCGCTCTGCCCCCTGGGCACGGCGACGATCCCGGCGCGCAGCACCTCGGCCTGCACCGCGCCGTTGTAGAGCGTGAGGCCGAGCACGACCGCCCACAGCGGATCGCTGGTGAAGAAGCCCACCCACAGCACGTAGATGGTGATCAGCAGCGGTACGGCGCGGAAGAGTTCGATGACGCCGGTCGCGACCCAGCTCACGGGCTTGTGGTCGGAGAGCCGCGCCACCGCGAGCAGCACGGCGAGCACCAGCGACAGCACACCCGCCATCGCGAAGGCCTCAAGGGTGCTGACGATGCCCTTGGCGATGGAGTTGCGGACGCCCGCGTAGTTGAAGATGTCCCACATCGCGCCGTCGAGCTGGCCCTTGATCGCCAGCCGGTAGATCACGAAGGCGACGATCGCGAGCACCGCGGCGGAGCCGACGACGGCGTAAGTGCGGTTGCGTGCACGGGCCTTGGGGCCCGGTGCGTCGAAGAGTACGGAAGAGCTCATCGGGCGACCTCCAGCCTGCGCTCCAGCAGCCGGAACAGGCCGCTGATGAGGAAGACGAGCACGAGGTAGGCGAGGGCCACCCATACGAAGATGACCATGACGTTGTAGCCCTTGTCGCTCAGCACCTTCTGGACGCTGAAGAGTTCGGGGTTGTTGAAGGCACCCGCGATGGCGGAGTTCTTCGTGAGGGCGATCATGATGCTGCTCAGCGGCGGAAGCACCGTACGCGTCGCCTGCGGCAGCACCACCATGCGGAGCGTCTGCACGAAGGTCATGCCGAGGCTGCGGGCGGCCTCGGCCTGCCCGAGCGGCACGGTGCTGATGCCGGAGCGCACCGCCTCGCACACGAACGACGAGGTGTACAGGCCGAGCGCCAGCACGCCCAGGATGTAGGAGCTGATGCCGGGGAAGACGATCTGCGGCAGTACGAAGAAGGCCACGAGGAACAGCAGCGTCAGCGGGGTGTTGCGAAGCACCGTGACCCACACGGTGCCGAACGCGCGCAGCGGCGGCACCGGCGAGACCCGGAAGCCGGCTATCAGCACGCCGAGCACGAGAGAGAGCGCGGCACTGGCCGCGGTCAGTGAGACCGTTCCGAGGAATCCGTCGCGGAACAGGTCCAAGTGGTCGAGCAGAACATTCATAGGGTCTCCGCAGGGCGGTCAGGGAATGCCGCGTCCCGTACGCCCGCCCGCTGTGGGACGGGCGTACGGGACGCGGGTGGCGCAGGGGCCGTGCCCCCGGCATGCCCCCCGTCGGTGCACGCCGGAGGCGACGCATCAGCCGTCAGCCGTGAGCCGCAGGCCGACGGAGGACAGGAGGGCCGTCAGTCGCGCTCCAGGGCCGGCGGCTCCTCGAACTTCGAACCGGAGCGGCCGAGGGTCGCGTCGTAGGCCTTTTTGTAGCTGCCGTCCTTCTGGTGTGCCTCGACGGCATCGAGCACGGCGTTCTGAAGCTCCTTGTCGCCCTTCTTCAGACCGATGCCGTACGGCTCCTCGCTGAAGGTCTTGCCTACGACCTTGAGCTTGGTCGGACGCTCGGCGGCGTAGCCCTTGAGGATGGCGTCGTCGGTCGTCATCGCGTCGACCTGGCCGTCGAGAAGCTGCTTGACGCAGTCGGTGTACTTGCCGAACTCCACGGGCTCAGCGCCGAACTTGGACTTGTTGTCCTTGAGGTTCTGTAGCGGCGTGGAGCCGGTGACGGAGCAGACCTTCTTGCCCTTGATGCTGTCGGGGCCCTTGATCGACTTCTCGTCCTTGCGCACGAGCAGGTCCTGGCCGGCCATGTAGTACGGGCCCGCGAAGGAGACCTGCTTCTTGCGCTCGTCGTTGATGGTGTACGTGCCGACCATCAGGTCGACCTGCCCCTTGGAGATCGCGGTCTCGCGCACGGAGGAGTCGATCGTCTTGAACTGGATGTCCTTCGTGGCGAAGCCGAGGTCGGCGGCGACCATCTTGGCGACCTCGATGTCGAAGCCCTCGTACTTCTTGGACGAGGGGTCCTGGAAGCCGAGGTAGGGCTGGTCGGACTTGGCGCCGATGATCAACTTGCCGCGCTTCTGTGCCTTCTTGAGCACGGGCGAGTCGACCTTGACGTCCTTGGCGACCTCGTACGTCGGCAGCGCCTTGGTGTCCGTGTCGCCGCCCGGCTTGTCACCGGCCGGGCCCTTCTTGCCTCCGCAGGCGGTGGCGGACAGGGCGAGGGTGAGGACCACGGCCGCCGAGGCGGCGGTCTTGCGGAACTTCATGATGGGCACATCCCTTGCTCGTGTTCTGCTGGTGTCGGCGGTCGTGCGGGCGGTCGTACACGTCCATGTCCGCAGCCGTACGGACCGTAGCCGTACGGCCTGCCGCGGTGTACGGCCCCCGGCTGCCGGTGGGGTGGCAGCCGGACGGCCGGGGGACCGGGCGGCGGAGCCGGCGTTCGTTGCGGGGCGTTTCGGTGCTGCGGTGTCCGGACCGCTCTGGAATCGATCGGTCCGTAAAGCGAACCGGACGGGCCAGACCGGCTCGGACAGGGCCTGACTGGTTCGGACGGGGCTGGACTGAACGGAGACGGGGCTGGACTGAACGAATCGGTACGGAAGTGCCGGATCTGCCGCGGAACTTCGGCCGCCCGTAAGTTCCCGGGCGGCACGTAGCAGTAAGTTCCACGGCGGCACATCAGTGGTGAAGAATCTTCGCGAGGAAGTCCTTCGCCCGGTCGCTGCGGGGGTTGTTGAAGAACTGCTCCGGCGTCGCCTCCTCGACGATCCGGCCGTCCGCCATGAACACGACCCGATTCGCGGCCGAGCGTGCGAAGCCCATCTCGTGAGTGACGACGACCATCGTCATGCCCTCGTCGGCGAGCTGCTTCATCACCTCGAGGACCTCGTTGATCATCTCGGGGTCGAGCGCTGACGTCGGTTCGTCGAAGAGCATCACCTTGGGGTCCATCGCGAGCGCGCGGGCGATCGCCACCCGCTGCTGCTGGCCCCCGGAGAGCTGTGCGGGGTACTTGTCGGCCTGGTTGCCGACACCGACCCGGTCGAGGAGCGCCCGTGCCTTGGTCTCCGCCGCCTGCTTCTCGGTGCGGCGGACCTTGGTCTGGCCGAGCATCACGTTCTCAAGGACCGTCTTGTGGGCGAACAGGTTGAACGCCTGGAAGACCATCCCGACGTCCGCGCGCAGCCTGGCGAGCGGCTTGCCTTCCTGCGGCAGCGGCTTGCCGTCGATGGAGATGCTGCCCGAATCGACGGTCTCGAGGCGGTTGATGGTGCGGCACAGCGTCGACTTGCCCGACCCGGAGGGCCCGATGACGACGACGACCTCTCCGCGGGCGATGGTCAGGTCGATGTCCTGGAGCACATGCAGCGCACCGAAGTGCTTGTTCACGTTGTCCAGTACGACCAGATCGTCCGCGGCCGGCGCGGCGTCCTTGGTCACCGATACTTCGCTCATCGGCGTGTAGCTCCGTCCTCGTCGGTTGCGAGGACACTAATGAGCGACTGCCACCAGCGTCATTACATCTGAGGGGAAATTGAGCATAACGATCCCGTCGCGGAACGGACCCGGCCCCGCAGAAGCCGTGGAATCCGTAGTCTGTCGTACCGGCTGACAGACGGAAATCCCGTGCCACAGGGAGCACCTCGACTCACCTGCGACGATACGGGGGATGCAGTGCCGCGGCGCATGCCGTGGACGTGGCGCACGCCGTGCGCGGCCGCGGACTCAGAGTCGCGGGTCGCAGGGGCGGGTCGCACGCGTAAGGTCGCGCGCCCGGGTGCGGCATCGCGGAGGGAGGGAGGCCCGAGTGAGGTTGCTGCTCGTCGAGGACGACATTCACGTCGCCACGGCGCTCTCGGCCGTGCTCGCACGGCACGGCTTCGACGTGGTGCACGCCCGCAGCGGCGAGGAGGCCCTCCGTGAGCTGCTGCCCTCCGAGGACGTGGCGCCCTTCGGTGTCGTACTGCTCGACCTGGGCCTGCCGGACCAGGACGGCTTCGAAGTGTGCGGCCGGATAAGGAAGATCAGTTCCACGCCCGTGATCATGGTGACTGCGCGTGGCGGCGTACGCTCCCGCATCCACGGGCTGAACCTCGGCGCCGACGACTACGTCGTCAAGCCCTACGACACCGGTGAGCTGCTGGCCCGTATCCATGCCGTCAGCCGCCGTGCCGCCGTGCCCGAGGAGAGCGGCGAGTCCTCGCGCGACGAGGGCACGCCCGCGGACAGTACTCTCCGGGTCGGTGCCGTGACCATCGAACTGCCCACGCGGCAGGTGTGTGTGGACGGCACCTCGGTGGCCCTGACACGCAAGGAGTTCGACGTGCTGGCGCTGCTCGCTCAGCGCCCGGGTGTCGTCTTCCGGCGGGAGCAGATCATCAGCGAGGTCTGGCGGACCAGTTGGGAGGGGACGGGGCGCACCCTGGAGGTGCATGTGGCGTCGCTGCGCTCCAAGCTGCAACTGCCCGCGCTGATCGAGACCGTGCGCGGTGTCGGCTACCGGCTTGTCGAGCCGTCGCAGCCGGCCTAGCGCTGAGCGGTACGCCGAAGTCGCGTACGTACCTCGGTACGTGGGGGAAGAGGGCCACAGGGCCACGGGTCGAAGGGGGCCACCGGCCAGGACAGGCAGGACAAACAGGACGGGCCGTGACAAGCAGGCCAGGACAGGCGGAACAGGCCGCGCGGCCGTGAGACCGGGAGCCGGAAGAGACCATGCACGCACGTCTGCTGCCACTGCTGATCGTTCTGCTCGCCGGTGTGCTGCTCGCTCTCGGCTTCCCGCTCGCCATGAGCCAGGCCGCCGCCGAACAGCAGCGCGTCGTCGTCGACCGCATCGACGACACCGCACGCTTCGCCGCGCTCGCCCAGTTCGTGGCCTCGTCGCCGGACGAGGGCGAGCGGCTGTCCATACTCCAGGACGAACTGCACCGCTATCACAGCCTCTACGGCATCGACGCGGGCGTCTTCCTCCGCGACGGCCGCGCGCTCGGTGTCTCGCCCGGCGGCTGGAGCGTGCCCGAGTCGGGCGAGGGCGCCGACGCGTTCGCGGAGGCCCTCGCCGGGCGGCGCAGCCACGACCCCGAGCAGGTATGGCCCTGGCAGGAGGGGCACATCGCCGTCGCCTCGCCCGTCATCCGGGACGGCGACGTGGCAGCGGTCGTCCTCACCGACTCGCCGACAGGTCAACTGCGTTCGCGCATCCTCCAGGGCTGGCTCCCGATCATCGCGGGCGAGGCCGCCGCGATGCTGCTCGCCGTGGGGCTGGCGCTGCGACTGACGGGCTGGGTGCTGCGTCCCGTACGGACTCTGGACCGGGCGGCGCACGAGATCGCGGTCGGCCAGTTCAAGTCCCGCGTCGCCGCGTCCGGCGGCCCGCCCGAACTGCGCCACCTCGCCCGCTCGTTCAACGAGATGGCGGACAACGTCGAGAACGTGCTGGAGCAGCAGCGTGCCTTCGTCGCCGACGCCTCCCACCAGTTGCGCAATCCGCTCTCCGCGCTGCTGCTGCGCATAGAGCTGCTCGGGCTCGAACTGCCCGAGGCCGACGAGGAGTTCAAGTCCGTACAGGCCGAGGGGAAACGGCTGGCGCGGGTCCTGGACGATCTGCTCGATCTTGCCCTGGCCGAGCACGCGTCGGCGGATCTGCGGCTCACGGACGTGGCGGAGGTGGCCGCCGAGCGCGTGGAGGCGTGGCGTCCGGTGGCGGAGATCAAGGGCGTGGTGCTGGAGTCGGAAGGCAGACAGGCCATTACGGGATGGGCCGACCCCGTCACCCTCTCCAGCGCGATGGACGCGGTGGTCGACAACGCGATCAAGTTCACGCCCGAGGGAGAAAGCGTCACCGTCGGCGTCAGCAGGAAAGGCGACAGCGTCATCCTGGAGATCGCCGACCACGGCCCCGGGCTCACCGAAGAGGAGATGGAACGCATCGGCGACCGCTTCTGGCGCAGCAGCCGCCACCAGAACATCTCGGGCTCGGGCCTCGGCCTGTCGATCACCAGGGCGCTGCTGGCGTCGTGCGGCGCGAAGCTCGAGTACGCGCACAACGAACCGAAGGGCCTGCGCGTCGTGATCACGGTGCCGCGCAATGCGCCCACGGCGGACGAGGGCACGGGCGGCGAGGGCCGCCAGAGGCCGGTCGTCTCCCTGAAGAAGCGGCCGAGGGAGTCCGCCGAAGCGGACGCGTGATCCCGGCCCTGGCGGGGCCGGGGCCCGGCCCGCTTTCTGGGCCCCGCTGCCCCTGGTGGCGTCCGCTCGCGAACGTGGACGGCGCTGCGACAACTCGATGCCCCGCGGGGACAGTTGTTCGCGGCCCCCGGCCAGGTGCGCCCGCCGCGTCGCGCTCCCGGCGAGCACGGGGAATGCTCCCCGGCCAGAGGCAAACCCGGCCGGGGACCCCCGCCCCGCATGCCCAGTAAGCCGCTACCCCCTCGCGAAGCGCAGCGTCAGGATCTGGAACGGCCGGAGCGTCACCGACACCGAGCCGTCTGCCGACAGCTCACGCGCGGGGGCGTCCTCAAGCGGGCGTTCCAGGAGGTCCGTCTCGCTCACCGACGTGACCGGGGTACCCGCGGTGACGACCGCGTGGGCGCGTCCGCCGTGCGACTCGTAGAGCCGTACGACGACGTCGCCGCTGCGGTCGTCCGCGAGCTTGACCGCCTCGATCACGACCTGGTCGTTGTCGACGCCGACCAGTGGCGCCACGGCCTCGCCCGAGCCGCGCACCGTGCGCTCCGGCAGGTTGATCCAGTGGCCCTCCCGTACGGCGTCGCCGACGCTCGCGCCCGGCGCCAGCGCGAAGCGCAGCCGGTGGGTGCCCTGGTCGGTCTCCGGGTCCGGGTAGCGGGGCGCACGCAGCAGCGACAGGCGCACGGTGGTGGTCTGCCCGCCGTCGTCGCGGACCGTGCGGGTCACGTCGTGCCCGTATGTCGAGTCGTTGACGAGCGCCGCGCCCCAGCCGGGCTCCTCCACGTGGATCCAGCGGTGCGCGCAGATCTCGAACTTCGCCGTCTCCCACGAGGTGTTGGTGTGCGTCGGCCGGAAGACGTGCCCGAACTGCGTCTCGGACGCGGACCGTTCGGCCTTCACATCCAGCGGGAAGGCGGCCTTGAGGAACATCTCGCTCTCGTGCCAGTCCACTTCGGTGTCGATGTCGAGCACCTTCGCACCGGCGCGCAGCGTCAGCCGCTGCACCACCTTCGAGTCGCCGAAGGAGCGGGCGACGCGCACCGTGGCGCGCTCCTCGCCGGATTCGGCCAGCTCCATCTCGTCCGTGCCGGTCAGGTCGGTGACGTTGTGCCGGTAGAAGCGGTCGACGTCCCAGGCGTCCCAGTGATTGGGCAGGTCCGGGTGGATCTGGAGCAGGTTGGCCGCCTCGCCCGGTGCGACGCTCTCCCGGCGTCCCTCCTTGTCGTACGCGGAGACGACCAGGCCGCGTCCGTCGACCTCGATACGCAGCAGCCCGTTGGCCAACGTCCAGCCGCCGCCCGGCCGTTCCTCCACCGTGACGGGCGTGCCCCCGGCGCGCTCACGGGCCGGTGCCGCGCCGCCAGCGGCGACGCCGTCACGTGCGTGCGGCGCCGCGTTGAAGACGACCGGGACGTCGCCGCCGCCCACGAGCGCGGTCTGTGCGCCCGCGATGATCTCCTCCAGCTCGGACCGCACCCGTGCGTAGGTCTCCCGGGCCTCCCGGTGCACCCAGGCGATCGACGAGCCCGGCAGGATGTCGTGGAACTGGTGCAGCAGCACCGTCTTCCACAGCTCGTCCAGTTGCTCGTACGGATACTCGTACGGATCGGAACGCCCGGCGCGCACAGCGGCGGTGGCCGCCCACAACTCGGCCTCGCGCAGCAGGGATTCGCTGTGCCGGTTGCCCTGCTTGGTCTTCGCCTGCGAGGTGTACGTGCCGCGGTGCAGCTCCAGATACAGCTCGCCCGCCCACACCGGGGCCTTCTCGCCGTACTCCTCGTGGGCCTTGGAGAAGAACGCCGACGGCTTCTCGACCGTCACCCGCGGCGACCCCTCCAGGTCCTTCAGCCGCTCCGCACGCGCCAGCATCTCGCGCGTCGAACCGCCGCCCCCGTCGCCCCAGCCGAACGGCGCCAGCGAACGTGAACCGCTGCCCTTCTCCTGGTAGTTGCGCGCCGCGTGCGCCATCTCGGCGCCGCCCAGGTCGGAGTTGTAGGTGTCGACGGGCGGGAAGTGCGTGAAGACCCGCGTGCCGTCGATGCCCTCCCACCAGAAGGTGTGATGCGGGAACTTGTTCGTCTCGCTCCACGAGATCTTCTGCGTCAGGAACCACTTGGCTCCCGCCAGCTTCACGATCTGCGGCATGGCCGCCGTATAGCCGAAGGAGTCCGGCAGCCACACCTCCCTGGTCTCGACGCCGAACTCCTCCAGGAAGAACCGCTTCCCGTAGACGAACTGCCGCGCCATGGCCTCGCCGCCGACCATGTTCGTGTCGGACTCGACCCACATGCCGCCCACCGGCACGAACTGCCCGTCCGCCACCTTCTTCTTGACCTTCGCGTACACCTCGGGCCGGTAGTTCTTGATCCAGTCGAGCTGCTGCGCGGAGGACATCGCGAAGACGAACTCCGGGTGGTCGTCCATGAGATTGACCATGTTCGACGCCGTACGCGCCACCTTCCGTACCGTCTCGCGCACCGGCCACAGCCACGCCGAGTCGATGTGCGCATGCCCTACGGCGCTGACGCGGTGCGCGGAGGGACGCGCGGGAGTGGAGAGCACGCCGCTGAGCGCGGCCCGCGCGGCGGAGGCGTTGCCAACGATGTCATGAACGCCGAGAGCGTCCAGCGCCTCCTCGATCGCCCGCAGCAACTCCCAGCGCCGCGCGTCCTCCAGCGGCAGCTCCTTCATCAGCGACCCGGCGACCTCGAGGTCCTGCACCAGCTCCCACACCTCGGTCTCGAAGACCGCCAGGTCCATACGGCGCAGCCGGTAGAGCGGACGGTCGCTGGAGGTCAGCTTGTCGCCCTGGTACGTGGGCAGTTGGGGCGTGTTGACGATGGGGTTCGCCGCCGCCTCGACGAACAGCTCGACGTCCTCGCCCCCGGCCGCCGACTCCGCGACACGGACCCAGTCGTTGCGCGGGTTGAGCGCCTTCACGGCCTCGCCGTCGGCCCGGTAGACCAGCCCCTCGCACTGGAAGCCCGGCATGTTCCGGTCGAAGCCCAGGTCCAGCACCGCCTCTACGGTCCGTCCCTGCCACTCCGGCGGCACCCGCCCGGTCACCTTGAACCACGTCGTGCCCCACGCGGGGCCCCAGCGCTCACCTGCCTTCGAGGGCCCGTACGGGGCGGCGAGCCCTTCCGCCACGGGAACGGGTTCGCCGGGGGCATCCCAGCGCTCCACGGTCAGGGGCAGCGGACTGCTGTATACGGCGGGCTTGATCCGCTCGGCCAGGACACGGCGCAGGCGGTCCTCAACGATGCGGCGGTCGTCGTGCATGCGGCTGCTCCGATCTACGGGTCCTCGGGTGCTCGTTACGTTCCACCTGGTGAGGAGCCTGCCATTCCGCCGCCCGCGGCGACAGCGTTGTGTTTCAGCCCGGGGTGGCGTATTGGGGGCAGGCGCTCATGCCTCTCGACACGTCCCAGGGCGAGCACGGCGAGCACGACGACCACGGGCGTAGCACTACGGCCGTAAAGCCGCGCGCCCTGAACTCGGGGCTGCCGGAGTAGAGTTGAGCGGTGCCCGAGCTGAGGCGCCTGCACGCCGGCGACGCCCCCGCGGTCCTGGCCTTCGAGCTGGCGAACCGCGCCTACTTCGCTGCCTCGATCTCCGACCGCGGCCACGAGTTCTTCGACCAGTTCGCCGACAGGTACGGCGCCTTGCTTGCCGAGCAAGAGGCCGGGATCAGTGCCTTCTATGTGCTCGTGGACGAGGACGGATCGGTTCTGGGCCGGTTCAACCTGTACGACCTCAAGGACGGCACCGCCGAGCTGGGCTACCGGGTCGCACAGCGTGTCACCGGACGTGGCGTGGCGACTGAGACCGTACGGGAGCTGTGCCGACTGGCGGCGGCGCGGCACGGGCTGCGCACCCTTCGGGCGGCCACATCCCTCGACAACGCCGCGTCCCGAAGGGTGCTGACCAAGGCCGGGTTCGTCCCGGTCGGCCCGGCTGACCCGGCCGACGTCGGCGGTAAGCCGGGCACCTGGTATCAGCGGGACCTGGGGCTCCGGCCGTAGGCCGTGATCCTGCTGGTGGGGCTCCTCAGCGCTGCGTGGCGTAGCGGAGGAAGCGCGTCCAGCCGCCGCGCGGCACGGTGAGGTGGGGACCCTCCGGGTCCTTGGAGTCCCGTATGTGTACGGCGGAGGTCGCCTCGGCGACCTCGACGCATTCGGCACCCTCGTCGTCGCTGTAGCTGCTCTTGCGCCACGTACATGTGGACCGTATGCCGGATGTCCTCCGCATGTCCCTCATAGCTCTCCTGCCAACTGCTCGATGAATCGGGCAGATTGCTCGGTGTCCAGGGCCTGCATGCGGATGATTCCATGCCGCTGGATGCATGTCTGTAGCGGTTCTCGGTCAGTGATGAAGCTGCTCATGCCTTGAGTCTCGCTGTACGCGAGCGACCGGCCGTCACGCGTCTCCAGGAGGACGAGAGGCCCGAGAGGGCTGAACTGCCATCGCTCCATCGGCATTACCTGGATCGACACGTGTCGGAGTGCGGATCGCTCCAGCAGCAGATTGAGCTGTTCCTTCATCACCGACGGGCCGCCGACCGGCCGTCGCAGCGCGGCCTCCTCGATCACGAATCCGAGCACCACCGCGGGGGACCTGTCGAAGATCTCCTGCCGTTCGAGCCGTGCCGCGACGCGGTCTTCCACCGTTCCATCATTCAAGGGCGGGCAGTTCTGGCTCATCAACGCTTCGATGTACGGCTTCGTCTGCAACAGCCCAGGGACCCTGAACGGACTGTACGAATGGAAGCTCTCCGCGTCCCTCTCCCATTTGGCGAAGTCACGGAATCGGGCAGGCAGTCGTGCCTGGTCCACGATGTCCTCGATTGCGGCAAGCATCCCTCCCGCATCGAGAACTCGCTCCGCTCCCGTGATGAACTGCGGCTTCGGAGGACGCCTTCCCCGCTCCACTGACGAGACCTGATCGACGCCGTAACCGATCTGGCCCCCGAACTCCGCCTGTGTGAGCCCCGCCTTGTCCCGCAGATACTTGATCTGCGTGCCGACCGCCTTCAGCAGCGGGTCGCCACTGTCCGCCGCAATCGTCCAACTTCCTTCATGCTGAGCCGACTTCGCTTCGTGATCGCCTTCGCTGATCATTGGCCCACCCCCTTCATCCGTACTCAACACTCCGCACCAGGGACTCGTCACCGCTGGCTACTCGGACGTATGCGTGGGTGCTTCCGTACAACCGGTACTGGTACGGCTCATCCCCCTCGACCGATTATGGTCGGCCAACCACGCTCAGTGACGTGAAAACCGAGATCAGCCGGGCCGAAATCGGCGCGCCCGTACATGAATTCGTGCAGCTCTTCAGTTCGACTCCGCGCGGAGCGCGGCTCGCCCGGCTCGTGGGCGTTCGGCAACTCGCCGCGTGGGGCTGGCCGTACGACGACGAGGTCTCGCAGACCGGTTCGCTACTGATCGGGGAACTGGCCGCGAACGCCGCCACTCACGGCCGCGTCGTGGGACGTCGCTTCCGGCTCCGCATGGCCACCGGTCCGGGGCTGCTGCTCCCGGCCACGCTGCGGATCGAGGTGGCCGACGCCAGGGGCGAGTCCGTACCGCCTCCGGCTCCGGCTCAACTTCCGCCCCTCGACGCCGAGTCGGGCCGTGGCCTGCTGCTCGTACAGACGCTCGCGACCCGTTGGGGCACAGCTCCCCGCTCGCCGTCAGGCAAGACCGTCTGGGCGGATCTAGATCTGGACCAGGGCCAGGTCAGGGACGAGGGTCTGGGCGGGGACGCGGCCACATCAGCCCGATCCGAGCTCCCGGCCGAGGCCGCCGCGCTCACGGGCTGACGCGATTGCGCGCCCTCGCACCCCGACGAGCCGAACGGGTCCGGTCGCCCCGGGCCCGCCGACTCCCGTCGCCTGTACGGCAGTTGGCGCCCCGACGCGCCCGACGTGGGCCCCGTCACGTACGACTACGATGACGGCCGGTTCCGATGGCGGACGAAGGCGACACAACGGGGGCGCGCCGTGGCCGGGTACAACCCGCTTCAGTTCTCACTGATCAACGACGAGCCGGTCACCGACGCGGAGTCGGATCTGCTGGGCGCTCGCGACCCGGCGCAGCAGCTCGCCGCGCTGCTGGTCGCGTCACGCACCTCCACGCCCTTCACACTGGCCGTCGATTCGGGGTGGGGTACGGGCAAGAGCAGCCTGATGCGCCTGGTCGACAAGGAGCTGACGGAGGTCCACGGGGCGCGCACGGTCTGGTACAACGCGTGGACTTCGACCGATGCGGACAGGCCGGACACCCTCGAAGGTCTGATCAAGTCCGTTCTGATGCGCTTCGACAAGCGGATCGTGCGTCGCGTGATTCAGAGCTTCTCCGAGCGCAGAACCCTGCGGGCGTTCTGCCGCGCCGTCTTCGTACTGCTTGTGGGCGTGCTCGGGCTCGCTCCGCTGGTGAACCGGTTGTGGAAGGAGTTCTCCGTAAGTCCGCAGGCCCGGAACGCCACGCGGCAGGCGATCAGAACGGCAGTGGAGGAGCGGGTCGAGAACGGCGACTTCTCTCCGAGGGAACTGCTGGTCGTCTTCATCGACGATCTGGACCGCTGCTCGGAGGAGACGGTTCTCGCGGTGTGCGAGGCGGTGAAGGTCTATCTGGACGTGCCGGGGCTCGCGTTCGTCATCGGATGCGACCGCTCGGCGCTCTCGTCGAACGGTCTGCTGCGCGACCTGTCACCGGCCGGGTCGGCGTTCATGGAGAAGATCTTCCAGACGACCTTCCGGATTCCCGTACCGGACAGCGACGGCATCGAGGACTTCGTACGCCGGTGCGCTCGCGACTCCGGCATTCTCATGCTGCTCAACGAAGGACTCGTCACGCGCATCGCCGATCACTCCCAGCGCAATCCGCGGCGCATCAAGAAGCTGATCAACGGCTTCGTGCTGGAGGTCGGACTCAACCCGCTGTGGCGGGACTTCGTGTCCCAGGCCGCCGACACCGTGGTCAGCGCTCTCGTACTCCAGTACCTCTACCCGGACTTCTACCGGATGCTGGTCGGCCGGGTCGGCGCGGACGGCGACGTGCTCAACGAGTTCCAGACGTACCGTCAGGTGAGGCTCAGGCTCCTGGAGGTCGACGGCGACGCGGCGAGCGACGAGGAGGTCGTGCGCTTCTTCGCGGAACACCAGGTACGGCAGCCGCTGCTCGGGAACTCCGGCGCATGGGCTGAGAACCTGTCCGAGCTGGAAGCACAACTGCCCAGCGGCTTCCCGGAGTTGGCCAGTGACCGTGGATTCACGTCCCTGGTCGACGACTTGATGAACGAGCCGGAGGCGGAAGAGCTGATCAACCGGCTCCGGCAGCAGCCGCTCCAGAGCGCGGCCGAGCCCGCCGCGCCGCAGCCGGAGCCGTATGCCCCGGGGTACCAGTCGTACCCCGTTCCGCAGGCCTACCAGCCGTATCAGGGGATGCACGCGCCCCAGGGGCTGAACGCGCCCCAGGGGATGCAGGCGTACCCGCCGTACCAGTCGTATCCGCCTCTTCCGCCCGAGCCGACCGGCACCGCGGACGGCTCCAGGGGGCGCACCGCGCCGGCGCTGGAGGGCATGCACATCCTCTGGATCGACGACAGCCCGGACACCGTGGAACTGGACGTACGGGCGCTGCGCCGGGCAGGCGCGTCGGTCGAGGTGGTGGAGGACCGGGCGGAGGCGGAGCGCCGTCTCGCGGGGGAGGACCACGACTTGCTGATCTCGGACATCACCCGCGGTGCCGACCGGGAGGGGGGGTTCAAGGACGTCGAAGGTCTCGCGCGTGGCAACTTCTACACGGGCCCGGTGATCTTCTACACGGGCAGGGTCACGCCCGCCCGCGAGGCACGAGCCGAGGAGTTGGGCGCCGGGATCACGGCGAGCCCCGACATGCTCCAGCGGTTGGTCGCCAGGGTCGCGGCGGGGCGCGATTCGCGCGTCGACCCGCAGGCCCAGTCACAGTCGCCGTCGCAGGTGCCGTCACAGGCGCAGACGCCGCCTGCGTAGGGCCAGTTGCGGGGTGCGACCAGCGCAACGACGGCCGTTGCCACGGGTGTTGGCGGCACGCCGAATCCCTGCCCCCTTCGGGACGCCGCAGCCTGACCGCTCCCGATACCGCTCCCTATATCCTGTCTTCCAGGATATGCTGCCGCCATGGCATCGAGAGGTTTGACGCAGACGGCGTTCTTCGTCCTCGTCGCACTGACCGACGAGCCGCGCCACGGCTACGGCATCGTGCAGGAGGTCGACGCGCTCTCCGGCGGCCGCGTGCAGCTCCGGATCGGCACGCTCTACGGAGTCCTGGACCGGCTGGCGGCGGACGAGTTGATCGAGCTGGACCGGGAGGAGGCGCACCAGGGACGCCTGCGGCGCTACTACCGGCTGACGGACGCCGGTGAGGCGGCGCTCTCGGAGGAGGCGGAGCGCATGGCGGAAGGAGCGCGCACGGCGGCCCGGCGAGTGGAGGGCCGCCGCGGGGGAGCCACGGGGAAGCAGCCGCCCGCCGCCTCGCCCCCGCACGGGCACGTACGCCCCGGCCTCGCCGGAGGCGGCGCATGACCTCGCTGCTGGAGAAGCGCTACCGCAGGGTGCTGCGCATGCTGCCCGCGTCCTATCGCGCCCAGCGCGAGGAGGAGATCGTCGACACCTATCTCCAGGACTTCGACGAGTACGAGCAGGACGAACTGCGGCCCACCTGGCGGGAGGTGGCCAGCATCGCCGCGCTCGCCGTACGGACCCGGACGGGCGGTGCGGGCGCCGCTCCCCGCCATGTCCTCGCCGGTGCGACCGTGCGGCTGTTCGCGCTGCTGAGCATCCTGCTGCACGGCGCACGCGAACTCACCGACCGCGCCCTCGCGTTGGCCTACGTCAGCGGGGCGCCCGCCCGCGACCGCGACTTGTTCCTCGGCGTCTTCGACGGCCAGCAGGGCGTGCTCTCAGGTGTGCGCGAGACCCTTCTGTGGCTGCTGCCGCTGTGCTGGGTTGCGGCGTACGCGGCGCTGCTCCGGGACCGGCGGCGCACCGCTCTCGTGCTCTCCGTGCTCGCGGCCCTGCCCGCGCTGATGTTCGCCGTGGACTGGGCGACGGGCGGGCCGGTGCGGATCGACGGCTTCGACATCGCCTTCGCGGCCTCGGGCTGGCTCACCGTTCTCGCGCTTAGCTGCGCCTTCCACAGCGACGCACCGGCGGCCCGACTCCCGGCGGTGCGGCCAGGGTTGGCGCTGATGGCCGTCTGTGTGCTGATGGGCGGCTCGGTCGTGCTGTGGCGCGACGGGGCCGACTCCGTCTGGTCGAGCGGCACGGTCTGCGTCCTGGCGGGAGTGCTGTGGTGGGCTGCCGCGCTCGTACGCGGCGACCGGCGCGGTCGCTCCGGCGAGGCTCCCGCAGGTGAGGCTTCCGCGGGTGGCGCGGGCGATCCGGCCGTGCCGCTGGCCCTGGCGCTGCTGAGCCTCGTCGTGCTGGCCGAACGTACGGGGATGCTGGCGCTGCTCGTGCAGAGCCGTATGCCCGCCTCGTATCTGTACGCGGCGGGGGCTCAGGCGGCGGTGCTCGCGGGGCTGGTCGTCGCGCTGGGGGTCGCTGGAGGGCGTCTCGCGCGCCGTGGCCAGGCGCCGCTTCCCACCCGCGAGGAGAGCGGCGCCCTGGAGTAACTCCCGTACCGGCGGGGCGAGTCGGGGACCGTGGCTGGTGTGCGGTCCCGGCCGGGGCGGGTCAGGCGCTCGCGGGTGGCGGTGAACGCCTCACCGGCCGCCGGGCGGAAGACGGGCTCCGCGCAGTGCCCGCGGCGCCCTGCCCGGTGGCGCTCTGTCCGGTAGCGCCCCGCTCCCTCGTCCCCTGCGCCGCGTCGTCCGCGTCGTCCGTGTGGCCGTCGGCCACGTGTGCCTCGCCCGCCTGCCGCGACTGCTCGACGATCCGCTGAAGCGCGGAGACATGGTCCTCCAGCGCGGTGCGTCCGTCCTCGCTGAGGTTCAGCCAGGTCCGCGGACGCTTGCCCACGTAGCCCTTCTCGACCTCCACATAGCCCTGCTTGCCCAGGGTCGTGACCTGCTTGGACAGCGCCGAGTCGGACATGCCCACGGCGTCGCGCACCCAGCCGAACTCGGCCCACTCCGTGGCCGCCAGGAGCGACACGATGGACAGGCGCGTGGGGTCGAGGAGGACCGGGTCGAGGTCGGCGTGCGTCATGTGCGGACCGCGCCCGTCCCGTGCGGTGTGCCGCGCTTGCCGGGCGAGAGCAGCGCCCTCTCCAGCGTGGGGCCGAAGAAGATCAGTACGGCGGCCAGTACCGCGCCGAGAGCGGTGTGCCAGTAGGGGAGGTCGAGGTGTGCTCCCGAGAGGCCGACCGCGAGCGCGAGGACCACGATCACGAGTGGCACCCATCGGGTCCGGGCGGCGGCGTTCCTTGCGACGGCCTTCCTGTCGACCCGGGCCGACCGGCCCAGCGCGCTCGATCCGCGTCGCGTCCGCAGCAGTATCGCGTACAGGACGATCAGGAGCGAAAACCCTATGGATATCCATGAGTTGGCGTCGCTTCCCAGGAAGTCACGGGAGGCGAGGTTCACCAGCAGCAGCACGCCGACGACCACCCGGACCCAGGTCGCGTCGCTCGTCGCGGTATCCAGCGCCTGCTCTTCGCGCCGGCCGATCTGCTCCAGGGCGCGTGCCGCCTCGTCGGGCGTAGGACGCCGGTCGGTCATCGTGACCACTCCCGTACTTTCTCTCGTCGGAACTACTTTCCTAGCGGGAAAGTAGCAGTCCGTTGTCCGGATCGGCAAGTGGTTTCCTGAGTGGAAAGTGCTTGGTGTGGAGGGGAGTTGGCGGAGGGCGGTCGTGGGGCGGCGCACGGGGGCCGTGCAGAGCGGCGTGCCCGCGGGCTGGTCACGCTCTCGCGTGGACGGATCACGCGGTCCCGGGCGTCCGCGTCAACTGCCGGGCCCCGTCCAGTGTTCGGGGCCCGCCCGGTGCTCGACCTGCCCGGGGGTTCAGGGCTTGACGGACCTGTAGTAGTGACGGGCCCCGCTGTGGAGCTGTAGCGGGGTCGTGTAGATCGCGGTGCGCCGGTCGACCTTCTGTGCCGCGTGCACCTTCTCGCCGATCTGGTCCCGGCTGTTGAGCACCGCACGCGTCATGCCCTCGGTCAGTGCTGTGTCGGTGCGTTCGGTCGTCACCAGCAGGTTGGCCACGGCCACGGTGTTGACCGGTTCTCCCTGCTGCACCGCCGGATAGGCGTCGGCGGGCATCACCGCGGCACGGTAGTGCCGGGTCTCCGGTTCCAGGGCGTGCAGCTTCTCCACCAGGTCGCCGAGCTGGACGAGTTGGATGTTGGTCTTCGCCGAGAGGCTCTCGATGGCGGTGGTGGGAAGGCCGCCGGACCAGAAGAAGGCGTCGATCTTGCCCTTCTCCAGCAGGTCGGGCATGCGGTCTATGCCCTTGTGCACCGCGTGCACGTCCTTGTCGACGTCGAGGCCCGCGGCGCGCAGCAGCCGTCCGGCTATGAGGTTCACGCCGGAGCGCTCCTGGCCGACGCCGACCCGCATCCCCTTGAGGTCCTTCGCGCTGCGTACCGGGGAGCCCGCCGGAACGACGAGCTGCATGTAGTCGTCGTAGAGCCGTGCGCAGGCGCGCAGCCTGTCGGCGCCCGGCTCGCCGTCGTCGCGGTAGGTGGCGACGGCGTCCGCCGCCGCGATGGTGAAGGAGGCCTTGCCGGAGGTGACCATGTCGAGGTTCTGCACCGAGCCCTGGCTGGCCAGCAACCGCAGTCGCACATCGGGCAGTTCGCGGTGGAGACGGTCCTTGAGAAGGCTGCCGTAACGTGCGTACACGCCGGTGGGCACGCCCGTCGCGAACGAGACCGTGCCGCTGGGGGAGGAGGAGCCGGCGGGGACGAGCCACCACAGCAGCAACCCGAGCACGACGACCAGTACGCCGGCGACTCGCGACGGGCGCCGCATGCCACGGTGAATGCTGTGGCTCATGCGGTCTGCGGTACGGCGGAGGCTGAACATGGGCGTGATCGTGCCAGCCCGGCGCCCGGGACGCGAGAGTGCGGGATTCGGGGACGCACACCGCCGCGCCCTCGCTCCGTCGGCGGCCCCGGGGACACCTACGGCGCTACGGCCCCGCGCTCATCGCCGCCGCAGCCCGTACAGCAGCTTCTCCACCGCATCGGGCACCACCGTCTCCAGATCCTGGCCTTCGAGCATCCCGCTGCCGCTCATCGCCGTCAGTCCGTGGAGCGTCGCGAGCGCCACCTGAGCCAGCGACTCCGGGTCGCCGGGCACCAGTTCACCCGTCTTCTGCGCGTCGGCGATGACGCCGAGCGCCACTGCGAAGGCCCGTTCCGCCGCAGCGTGCACCGACTCGGCCCCCTCGCGGTGCTTGCCCGCGTACATCAGCTCCAGCAGCGCCGCGTGCCGCGTGGCGAAGCGCACATACGCGTGTGACAGGGCCTTCAGGCGCGATGTGCAGTCCGGTTCGGCGTCGCGCACGGCGTCGTCGAGGTCCTGGCCGAGCCGTACGAAGCCCTCCTCGGCGAGCGCGTCCAGCAGCGCCTGGCGGTCCCCGAAGTGGCGCCGGGGCGCACCGTGGCTGACGCCGGTCTCGCGGGCGAGTTCGCGCAGGGACAGCGCGGCGACGCCGCGTTCGCGCACCGTCTCCTCGGCCCTTGCGAGGAGGGCGGAGCGGAGGTTGCCGTGGTGGTAGGAGCGGGCGCACATGGCGGCAGAGTAACCGAACGCCGCAGGCCGGGGGCCAGGTGAGGGCGGCGGGACTCCCAGGTGGGAGGCGGTAGTTGACTCCGAATGTTGTCACTGACTACATTCGGGGCCATGAAGAACTCCGCATGGACAGCACAGCAGCTCCCCGACCTCACCGGCCGCACCGTCGTCGTCACCGGCGCCAACAGCGGCCTTGGCCTGGTCACCGCCCGCGAGACCGCCCGCGCGGGCGCCCATGTCGTACTCGCCGTACGGGACACCGCCCGCGGCGAGGCCGCCGCCTCCACCCTCACCGGCAGCACGGAGGTACGGCGCCTCGACCTCGCCGACCTGGCCTCCGTACGGGCCTTCGCCGACCAGTGGCAAGGACCGCTCGACATCCTCATCAACAACGCCGGTGTGATGGCCGTGCCCGAGCGCCGCACCGCCGACGGCTTCGAGATGCAGATCGGCACCAACCACCTCGGCCACTTCGCCCTCACCAACCTCCTGCTGCCCCACATCACCCGTCGTGTCGTGACCGTCTCCTCCGCGATGCACCGCACCGGACGCATCAACTTCGACGACATCAACTCCCGTGGCGGCTACAGCCGTTGGGCGGCCTACGGCCAGTCCAAGCTCGCGAACCTCCTCTTCACCGCCGAACTCGCCCGCCGCCTGGAGGCCGCCGGATCGCCCGTCACCGCACACGCCGCCCACCCCGGCTACGCCGCCACCAACCTCCAGTCGCACTCCGCCAGCAAGCTGGAGAACGCGTTCATGGCCGTGGGCAACCGCCTGTTCGCACAGCGGGACGACATGGGCGCGCTGCCCACCCTCTACGCGGCGACCCAGCCGCTGCCCAGCAACAGCTACACCGGTCCGGGCGGCTTCATGGAGAGCCGCGGATACCCGGCACCGTCCGGCAGGAGTGCCGCCGCCCGCAACGAACGCGACGCCGAGCGGCTGTGGACCCTGTCCGAAAGCCTCACCGGAGTCGCCTTCCCGCTCACCTCCGCCACCACCGGGCCCGCCTGAACCGCAGGAAGCAGGCCGCGGCTCACGCACCGCGGCAGGCTCCGCCCGCAGCGCCCACGGGCCCGTGAGCGGGGGGCGTGCGCCGCGCCCGAGCGCGTACCCTGTCGGACTGAGATGACTGCGAAGACTTATGAGCTGCGGACGTTCGGCTGCCAGATGAACGTCCACGACAGCGAGCGGATGGCGGGCCTGCTGGAGGAGGCGGGCTACGTACGCGCGCCCGAGGGCGCGGGGGGCGCCGACGGCGGCAGCGGGTCCGGCGCGGACCTCGTCGTCTTCAACACCTGCGCGGTGCGGGAGAACGCCGACAACCGCCTGTACGGCAACCTGGGTCAGCTCGCGCCCAAGAAGGCGGCCAGGCCCGGCATGCAGATCGCCGTCGGCGGCTGCCTGGCGCAGAAGGACCGCGAGACGATCGTGAAGAAGGCCCCCTGGGTCGACGTCGTCTTCGGCACCCACAACGTCGGCAAGCTGCCGGTGCTGCTGGAGCGCGCCCGCGTACGGCAGGAGGCGCAGGTCGAGATCGCCGAGTCGCTGGAGGCGTTCCCCTCGACGCTGCCCACGCGGCGCGAGAGCGCGTACGCGGCCTGGGTGTCGGTCTCCGTCGGATGCAACAACACCTGCACCTTCTGCATCGTTCCGCAGCTACGCGGCAAGGAGAAGGACCGCAGGCCCGGCGACATCCTCGCGGAGATCGAGGCACTGGTCGCCGAGGGAGTCACCGAGATCACGCTGCTCGGGCAGAACGTCAACGCCTACGGCTCCGACATCGGCGACCGCGAGGCGTTCAGCAAGCTGCTGCGGGCCTGCGGACGCGTCGAGGGCCTGGAGCGGGTCCGGTTCACCTCGCCGCATCCGCGCGACTTCACGGACGACGTGATCGAGGCGATGGCGGAGACGCCCAATGTGATGCCGCAGCTCCACATGCCGCTCCAGTCGGGCTCGTCCCGCGTACTGAAGGCGATGCGGCGCTCCTACCGCCAGGAGCGCTTCCTCAAGATCATCGAGAACGTCCGTGCCGCGATGCCCGAGGCGGCGATCTCGACGGACATCATCGTGGGCTTCCCCGGCGAGACCGAGGAGGACTTCGAGGAGACGCTGCACGTCGTGCGGGAGGCGCGCTTCGCGCAGGCGTTCACCTTCCAGTACAGCAAGCGGCCCGGGACGCCCGCCGCCGAGATGGACGGGCAGATTCCGAAGAAGACCGTGCAGGAGCGCTACGAACGGCTCGTCGCCCTCCAGGAGGAGATCTCCTGGGAGGAGAACAAGAAGCAGGTCGGAAGGACCCTCGAACTCCTCGTCGCCGAGGGCGAGGGCCGCAAGAACGACGCCACGAACCGCCAGTCCGGCCGCGCGCCCGACAACCGCCTCGTGCACTTCGCCCGTCCCGAAGTGCCGGTGCGTCCGGGCGACTTGGCCACCGTCGAGGTGACCTACGCGGCTCCGCACCATCTGCTCGCCGAGACACCGCCCGCAGCGGTACGGCGTACCAGGGCCGGCGACGCATGGGAGGCACGCAACGCGGCACCGGCGGTGGAGTCCGGGCAGCGCGGCGTGATGCTCGGTCTGCCGACCGTCGGGGCGCCCGCGCCGCAGCCCGCAGGAGCGGGCGGAAGCGGCTGCCAAGCCTGCTGACGGGCGGCTCGTTCGCCGGGCCGGACCGCAGGTCCAGCGTCACCGCGGAGACGAGCACGGCGGGGGAGCGGACGGGACGGAAGCCGACCGGCACGAGTCCGGATCGTCCCGTTACACAGAGCGACTTGCGGCGTTAAGCTGCGCGCCATGCTTGTCGCCGCCGCCACATGCCCCAGCCCGCCCCTGCTCGTCCCCGAGGTCGCCGGAGGCGCGGCCCACGAGATGGACTCCGCCCGCGCCGCGTGCGACGACGCGCTCGGTGCCCTCGCCGCCGCCCGTCCCGACCGCCTACTGGTCATCGGCCCCGCGGAACAGCCCGCGCGTGGCACCCATCCACAGGGAGCGCGCGGTTCGTTCAGCGGCTACGGAGTGGACCTGGAGGTCTCGCTCGGCAAGGGCGAACCTCCCGCGGACGCACGCCCGTTGCCGTCGTCGCTGGCCGTCGGGGCGTGGCTGCTGGACCGCGCCGACTGGACCGCCGCCCCCGTGGAGGGACTCGGCGTCGGGGAGCCGCTCAGCCGTGAGCGGTGCGAGGAGACGGGACGTCAACTCGCGGACCTCGCCGAACGGGTGGCTCTGCTGGTGATGGGCGACGGCACCAACTGCCGTACGGTCAAGGCCCCCGGTTACTTCGACGAGCGCGCCACGGCCTTCGACGCGGAGGCGGCCCGAGCGCTGGGAGAGGCCGACGCGGCCGGACTACTGGCGCTGGACGAGGAGTTGGCGTACGAGCTGAACGCCTCGGGACGCGCGTGCTGGCAGGTGCTCGCGGGCGCGGCGGGCGGCGCGGACGCGCAGGGCGGACTGCGGGGCCGGCTGCTCTACGACGAAGCCCCTTACGGAGTCGGCTACTTCGTCGCTAGCTGGAGCTGACCGGGGCCGCGGCCACGGGACTTCGACGGCGGCGCCGCGGATGCCCCGATGAGGGGCCGCGGCGCCGCGGGCCGGACGACACCGTCCGCAGGCCGCATGCGTGGACGCCGCACGCGTAAGGCCCCGTGCGAAAGACCCCACGCGTAAGACCCCGTGCGTGTGGGCGTGCCCCGCCGGAAACCCGGCAGGCGCACGCCCACATGTATTCACGAACCGACGCGGCCGGCCCGCGCCCGGCGCGGTTCAGGAGCCCTGAGGGCCCTTCCCGCCGCCTCCGGAACCGCCTTCGCGGCGCCCGTACTTCTCGGCCTGGTCCTTGGCCTTCTGCGTGCCGCTGCGGATCTGTTCGCTGTACTTGCCCTTGGTCTTCGAGTCGGCCATGCCCGCGGCCTTGTCGATCCCCTTGGAGACCTTCTCGCCGTGCTGGCCGAGCATGCCCTTGACCTTGTCCATGAAGCCCATGGGGGGCCACCTTCCTTCCGTCCCTAGTGCCTCGGCGGCAGTTCGGTTACGGGTCAGTTGCGGGCGTCGTCCGCGGCGTCGCTGTCGGCTGCCCCGTCGGCCGACTGCTGCTTCGGGATTCCGACCTCCTCGGGGCCGTCCCCGGCTCCGGTCACCGCGCTGACCTCCTGTTCCTTCGCCTCCTGGCCCGTACCCGGCACGTCGGCCGGTGCGGCCCCGTCGGCCGGCTTCCGGGACGACCCGGCCGAGCGGCGCAGAAGCCTTGCAAAGACGCCCATATCTACACTCCTGACCTTACTAACGTGGCTGCGATCCGGCCCACCGGGGAAGAGCACCGCCCCCGCCCGCGGCGGAACGTCCCGGAGTCCGGCCCTGATCCCCGGCGCTGGAACCCTTGATTCCGGCTCTGGAGCCCTCGCAACAGGCAACGAACCCACCGGGCCGCCGTCACGTCGCCCGTTCGGGTCCGGATCAGCGCAGGAGGTTTGCGACACTGACGGCGTGAATGCCGCAGACCCGTCCCCGTCCGAGTCCCGTGCCACGGGACGCCCCGAGGCCCGTTCCGCGGCACCTCCCGAGTCCCGCGCCCGCACCGCGGCGCCGTCCGTGCGGACCGCGCCCCGTCCCCGTGGCGGTGCCGCGCCGCCCGTGATCGCCGTGGTGGGCCCTACCGCCGCGGGCAAGTCCGACCTGGGCGTCGCCCTCGCCCGCCGTCTCGGCGGCGAAGTGATCAACGCGGACTCGATGCAGCTCTACAGGGGCATGGACATCGGCACCGCCAAGCTCCCGCCCGGCGAGCGCGAGGGCGTACCGCACCATCTGCTGGACGTCTGGGACGTCACGGTCACCGCCAGCGTCGCCGAGTACCAGCGGCTTGCCCGCGCGGAGATCGAGCGCCTGCTCGCGGCGGGACGGGTTCCGGTCCTCGTGGGGGGCTCGGGCCTCTACGTACGCGGGGCCATCGACGCCATGGACTTCCCCGGCACGGACCCCGCGGTGAGGGCGCGGCTGGAGGAGGAACTCGCCGATCTGGGCTCCGGAGCGCTGCACACCCGCCTCGCGGAGGCAGACCCGCAGGCGGCGCGGGCGATCCTGCCGAGCAACGGCCGCCGCATCGTGCGCGCCCTGGAGGTCATCGAGATCACCGGCCGCCCCTTCACGGCGAACCTCCCCGGCCACCAGGCCGTCTACGAGACGGTCCAGCTCGGCGTCGACGTCGCCCGCCCCGAGCTGGACGAGCGGATCGCCGCCCGTGTCGACCGCATGTGGGAGCAGGGACTCGTCGCGGAGGTACGGGAGTTGGAGGCCGCGGGGCTGCGTGCCGGGCGCACTGCCTCCCGCGCGCTGGGCTATCAGCAGGTCCTCGCGACCCTCGCGGGCGAGTGCACCGAGCAGGAGGCGCGCGAGGAGACCGTGAGGGCCACGAAGCGCTTCGCACGCCGCCAGGACTCCTGGTTCCGCCGCGACCCTCGGGTCCACTGGCTGAGCGGCGCGGAACGCGACCGGCCGGAACTGACCGGGAAGGCCCTCGACTTGCTGGAGGAGGCGGTCACGGGCTGAGCCGCGTGACCGTCGCCGCCTGCCGTAACGGGAAGTCCCCGCCTGCTGCTTGGGCGGGGACATCCCCTGTGGCCGGTCCGGTTCCCGGCCCCTACGGTGACGCGGGGGACCGGGAACCGGTCTGTGCCGGGGGCACTGGGGTGCTCGTCCGCGACCGTACGACGGCGTTCGGCGGGGCATCAGGCCCTCGGGAGGGGGTAGTTGGGGCCGGACGGGGAAGGCGGCCGGACTGCCGTAGCGGGGCTACTTCATGAGCCAGTCGGTCTTGGCGGTCTTGTCGGCGATGTGCCAGGTGATGGAGGGCATGTCGCCGGGCTTGAGCGAGGCGCTGGTGCCGACTTCGGTACGGAGCTGAACGCTCTGGCCGGGGTCGAGGTTGAGGGGTACGTCCTTGCAGAGCGAGGTACCGGCGTCGCCGTCGACGACATGGCACGGAGTTTCGACGAGGTCGCCGTCGCGGTCCTGGTAGACCACGTTGAAGCCCCATTTCACGCCCTCGGGGCCCAGCTTGAGGGTGATGTCCTGGTTGCCGATGCGCTTCCCGCCGGTGTTCTTCACGTAGATTCGCGGCACCGCGCTTCCACCCGGCTTCGCCGTGATGTCCGGGACCGGCTTGAGATCGACCTTCGCGTCGTCGCTCGGCGGGGGCGGCGGAGCCGGGGTGCTGCCGTTGATCCGCCACAGGGTCTTGTTGTCCTCGTCGGTGGCGTAGAGGCCGCCGTCCTTGTCCACGGCCACACCGCGGAAACCCCCGCCCGTCGCTGCCTTGTGCTTTTGATGGCTGGCCAGGTCGACGTCCCAGATGGCGTCTCCACCGTCATCGCCGACGTAGGCGTGACCGTCCCGGAGCGCCACGTCATGCACGTGGCCGAGGCGGTCGGCGACCAGTTCGGGCCCCCTGGCGGCGTTGAGATCGAGACGGTAGAGCGCCTCATCTTGAGAAGACGTCACATAGGCGACACCAGAGGGATCGATGGCGACGCCCGTGGCGCTGGCAACGGTGGCGATCTTGTTAGGCGAACCGGAGCTTGAGGGGTCGACCTCCAGGACCCTGTCGTACAGCCAGTCGGTGACGATGACCTTGCCGTCGTCCTTCACGGCCACGCCGCGTGGGCGGCCCAGGCCCGAGGCGACCTTTGCGATGGGGTACTGAGGACCGGAAAGATCGACCCTGTACAGCTCACCCCTGGTCCGGGAAGCGACATAAGCGTTGCCCTTGCCGTCCAGCGCGGCACTCTCAACGCCTCCGAGGCCGCTGACGATCGTCTCCTTCTTCCCGGTGGCAAGGTCCACCCTCACCAGTTCGCCGTTCTTGTTGTCCGCAACATAGGCATGGCCCTGGCCGTCCAGCGCCACGGAGTACGGGTCACCCAATTCGTCGACGACGGCCTTGTTGCAGTTTTCGGAAGGGCACTTGACGGGTTCCGTCTCAGCGCCGGCTGTCGGCACGGCAGCCGACGGCTCCGCCGCCGCGGCGGCGGGTGTGGCGAGTGCGACGCCGCCGGAGGCGATGGCGGCCACCGTCACCGCGGCCGTAAGCCAGCGCGAACCCCTACTACGGGCACGGGAGTTGCGGTCGATCGTTTGCATGATGCTCCTTCGACGGGCGCGTACGAGGCAGGCACCGTTCCTGCCCGAGGTGCGTCACGCGCCCTCCCCGGGGGGAATGCGCACCGCCCGGACCGCACAAGCCGATCTCCGGCTCACTTGGGACACCCTGGCCAACGGCACGGCCTGACGGTGACGAGCCGTGCGGCCGGTTACGCGGCACCCTCGCGCCGCCCTCTGCGCAGCCGTCCGCGCCGACCGGTGCTGACCTGCCACAGCCCCGGAAGAGCGGCCCGGCCCCGGGAACCGCTGTATCGCCCAAGGACCGCTGAACGGCCGGTCACAGCCTGATCACGTCATGGCATCGGGACGTCCCGGGCGTCCGCCGGGGCTATTCGGGCGTGCCATCATCGACCAACGATCGGAGCCTGCATTTTGTAGTTGGGAGGGCGGGTGGCGATGGAGGCCGGCCCTCGTGACAATGAGGAGACCGCCGTCGACGAGGCTGAACGCGCCGGGACCGTAGGTCGCATCGACGACCTCACGGACCTCGATGCCCGCAGCGCCATGCCCCTGGGCAACGGGGACCACGCGGAAGGCGCCCCCACCGGCCGCCCCCGCGGATCGGGGCGCATCGGCGGCGCCTCGGGCGACGGTGAAGGCTCCGGAGGCGACGACGCCCTGGACGTCGACGCGGGACCGGACGAGGACCCGGACGTGGACGCCGGCGTGGACGACAGCGACGACGCCCAGGACGGCGCCCGCGACGACGCGCCTCCCGAGGCCGACGGCACCCCCGTGGAACCTCAGGAGCTGCGCCCGCCGCGCAAGTTCCGGCTGTGGCAGATCGCCCCCATCGTGGTGCTGAGCGCGCTCGGCTCGCTGATGTTCGCCTTCCCGCTCGCCTTCGAACCGGGCGGCGGCACCGGCGCCGTGGTCTCCATGCTCGGGCTGCTGATCTGCGGCTGCGCCGCCGGCTGGGTCGTGGTGGCCGCCCGCCGCGTGGGACTGTCCTGGCCGGGCCTGCCCGCTCCGGACTCGGGCCGTCGTGCCGACTGGCGGATCGTCGCGCTGTACGCCGTGATCGTGGGCACCGTCGTGGTCCTGGCGATCTGGCGCGTCGCAAGGCTGCGCTGACCCACCAGGCGCCGCCCGGACCGAGGCCGCCTCCAGGCCCGGAGAGCGCTCCGGCCTGGTGCGCAGCATGCGTACGTCTCCCGCTCCCGTACGATCGGCAGCATGACCGGCGCACAGCCCGTGCCGTTCCTCAAGGGGCACGGCACCGAGAACGACTTCGTGATCCTTCCCGACCCGGACGGTCTGCTGGAGCTGACCGCGGAGACGGTGGCCCGGCTGTGCGACCGGCGGGCGGGCATCGGCGGCGACGGTCTCCTGCGCGTCGTACGGTCCGCTTCCCACCCGGAGGCGCGGGAGATGGCCGCCGACGCCGAGTGGTTCATGGACTACCGCAACTCCGACGGCTCGGTCGCTGAGATGTGCGGCAACGGCGTACGGGTCTTCGTCCGCTGTCTGGAACGTGCCGGGCTGGTCAAGGCCGGTGAGGTCGCCGTCGCCACCCGCGCCGGAGTGAAGCGCACGCATCTCGCCGAGGACGGCTCGGGTGTCACGGTGGCGATGGGCCCCGCCGTGCTGCCGGAAGGCGCCGTGAACGTACGCGTGGGCGCACGAAGCTGGGACGCGGTGCACGTGAACATGGGCAATCCCCACGCGGTCGCCTTCGTAGGCGAACTCGCCGACGCGGGAAGCCTGTTGGAGGCTCCGGCGGTGGAGCCCGCCGCCGCTTACCCCACCGGTACGAACGTCGAGTTCGTCGTGGACCGAGGCCACCGGCACGTCGCGATGCGCGTTCACGAACGAGGCTCGGGCGAGACGCGGTCGTGCGGTACGGGCGCGTGCGCGGTGATGGTCGCGGCTGCGCGGCGCGACGGCCTCGACCCCGTCGCCGACGGCGAGGACGCCACGTACACCGTCGACGTCCCCGGCGGCACCCTCGTGATCACGGAACGGGCCGACGGCGAGATCGAGATGACCGGGCCCGCGGTGATCGTCGCCGAGGGGACCGTCGAGGCGGAGTGGCTGCGCGCATAGCCACGGCGGCGTCAGCCACAGCGGCACCTTCGAGGTCCTCCCGCAACCGCCGCACACCCCGGCTCCGCAAGCCGTCCGGCGCCTGTCCCCGACACCCGTACAGCGGGCGGACTGAGGGTTGTTCAGGAAACACACTCTCAAATGGTCAGCGCCTCAACGTCGCTCGGACGGGTGATCCGTTTCACGCTGCGCAGGACCCGGTCATCAGGGTGTGCTGGGGTCGGTAGCATCACAGGCCCCGGTCCGGCCCGGGGTTGCTTCATAGGGATCGACGGGCTCCACGGGCTCGACGGGAGGTGCCATGAAGAGTCTGCGAAGGCTCAGCCGCGCGGCCCTGCTGGGCCAGGCACCGCGCCGCGACGGGCTTCCCGACGCCATGGAGCATGTGGCCAAGGTCCATCGCGCACACCATCCCGGCGCCGATCTCGGTGCTCTGCGCCGTGCGTACGTACTCGCGGAGTCCTCGCACCGCGGTCAGATGCGCAAGAGCGGCGACCCTTACATCACTCATCCGCTGGCCGTCACGTTGCTGCTGGCCCAACTCGGGGCCGAGACCACGACGTTGACGGCCTCCCTGCTGCACGACACGGTCGAGGACACCGATGTGACGCTGGAGCAGGTGCGCGAGGAGTTCGGTGAGGAGGTGGGCTATCTCGTCGACGGCGTCACCAAGCTGGAGAAGGTCGACTACGGTGCCGCCGCCGAACCCGAGACGTTCCGCAAGATGCTGGTGGCCACCGGCAACGACGTCCGGGTGATGTCCATCAAGCTCGCGGACCGGCTGCACAACATGCGCACGCTCGGCGTGATGCGTCCCGAGAAGCAGGTACGCATCGCCAAGGTCACCCGCGACGTGCTGATTCCCCTCGCCGAACGCCTGGGAGTGCAGGCGCTCAAGAGCGAACTGGAAGACCTCACCTTCGCGATCCTCCACCCCGAAGAGCACAGGCTGGCACGGGAGTTGATCGCCGAACACACCAAGGAGCCCGATCCGCTCACCGGGGTCGCCACCTCCGTACGCAGACTGCTGCGTGAGGCCGATATCGCCGCGCAGGTGCTGATCCGGCCCCGGCACACCGTCTCCGTGCACCGACTGCGCCTGAAACGGGGAGAGTTGGGGCCGTGCGACTTCGGGCGGCTGCTCATCCTCGTAGAAGAGGACGCCGACTGCTACGCGGTGCTGGGCGAACTGCACACGTGCTTCACCCCGCTCGTCGCGGAGTTCAAGGACTTCATCGCGTCACCGAAGTTCAACCTCTACCGCTCGCTGCACACGGCGTTCGCCGACGAGGAGGGCAGGGTCGCCGAAGTCCTCGTACGCACAAGGGAGATGCACCGCGTCGCGGAGGCCGGAGTGATCGCGCTGGGCGACCCGCACCGGGCCTCCGCATCCGGCACGGGCGAGGGCGAGGGCACCGAGCCCGGCGGACCCGGCTGGCTCTCCCGGCTGCTGGAGTGGCAGAGCCACGCCACCGACACCGAGACCTTCTGGGCGGAGCTGCGCGACGAGCTGGCGCAGGACGGTGAGATCACCGTCTACTGCGCCGCTCCCGGAGCCGCGCCCGCCTCCGGCGGAGGCGCCCTGCCGCTGCCCGCCGGTGCGACATGCGTCGACGCCGCCTACGCGCAGTACGGCGAGGCGGCACACCGCTGCATCGGCGTCCGCGTCAACGGGCGGCTCACCGCGCTGAGCACCGTGCTCAAGGACGGCGACGCCGTGCAGCTCTTCATGGAGCCCGCCGTGGGCACGGTGCCCTCCGGCCCGTCGCCCGAGTGGCTTGAGCACGCCCGTACCCCCGCCGCCCGCATCGCCATCCGGCAGTGGCTCGCGGCCCATCCGGCCACGCCGGAGCAGGTGTCGACGCGGCTGGTGCCCCTGGCCGGGGTGAGCAGCGGCGCGGACGTCCTCGGCGAAGGACCCGCCGAGGAGGGCGCGGCTCCGCCCGCCGGGCGCACCGGAGCAGAGACGCATCACGACTCCCGGACGAGCGCGCGTCGCGGCGAGTGCGACAGGGGCGCGGCGGACGGGACCACCGGCTCCGGCTCCTGGGAGGGCGCCGCCTCGGTCGTGGCGGAGGACCCGCGTGCGGTCGTGAGGCTCGCCGGGTGCTGTACGCCCGTGCCGCCCGACAGCGTCACCGGCTTCGCGGTGCGCGGCGGTGCTGTGACCGTGCATCGCGACAGTTGCCAGTCCGTGGCCCGTATGACCTCCACCGGGCGGCGTCCGGTGCCGGTGCGCTGGCAGCAGGGGGCCTCCGGGTGCCGGGTGACGCTGCGAGCCGAGGCCCTGGGCCGTACTCATCTGCTGGCCGATCTGACGGAGATCATCGCCGCGCAGGGCGCGACCGTCGTCTCCGCCGAGGTCGAGCCGCCCCGCGAGCAGCGTGTGCTGCACACGTACACGCTCCAACTCCCCGACGCCGCCGGGCTGCCCGCGCTGATGCGTGCCATGCGCGGCGTGCCCGGGGTCTACGACGTGACGCGTGCCGCGAGGCCGGTGCCCGCCCGCTGACCGTCGCGCGGCGACCCGCTGCCCGGTCCGCGCCCCGCACCCGGACTTCTTTCGGGTGGGCCGCTGCTGTGCCAGCCCGGAAGCCCTACGGGGTGCTGATAGCAGTGTGCTCATGCCCGACTCGTCTCCCGCAGTGAATCCGCCTGCTCACTCGCCCCGCGCCCGTGGCGGCCGTGTACCGCCGAGGGCCTTCCGCACCCGGGCCCCCGCCCGCACGGCGGCCGCCGTCGCCTGTGCCGTCCTCGCGCTGGCCGGGGCGGGGCTGCCGTCGCCCAAGCCGCTCGGCGTGGGCGACCGGCTCTTCCCACACCTGGGCAACCCCGGTTTCGACGTGCGCTCCTACGACATCTCGTTCCGCTACGGGGGCGCCGGCTCCCGTGCGATGGACGCCCGTACCGCCATCGACGCCGACGTCACCGCACGTGGCGGACTGCCGCGCTTCAACCTCGACTTCGCCGCCGGCGAGGTGCGTTCGGTGACCGTGGGCGGACGGCCCGCGCGATATGAGAAGGCGGGCGAGGACCTCGTGGTGACCCCCTCCCGCACCCAGCGCCACGGCGAGCGCATGCACGTCGTCGTGCACCACACGAGTCCCACGCGGGAGTCGGCCGACGGCGGCTGGGTGCGCAGCCGCGACGGGCTCGTCATGGCCAATCAGGCCGACGCCGCGCACCGCGTCTTCCCCGGCAGCGACCACCCCTCCGACAAGGCCCGCTTCACCTTCCACGTCACCGCGCCCCGCGAACTGACCGTGGTCGCGGGCGGTTTGCTCAAGGACAAGACCCGCCGCGGGGAGAGGACCCGCTGGACGTACCGCGTCGCGCACCCCATGGCCACCGATCTGGCCCAGGTCTCCATCGGCCGCTCCCACGTTCGCCGTGCGAAGGGCCCGCACGGGCTGCCGCTGCGCGACGTCGTACCGAAGCGCGACCGCAAGGCGCTTCAGCCCTGGCTGGAGAAGACCCCCCGTCAGCTCACATGGCTGGAGCGGCGGCTGGGCCCCTACCCGTTCGAGACCTACGGGGTGCTGGCGGCCGACGTCAGCACGGGATTCGAGCTGGAGACCCAGACGCTGTCGCTCTTCGAGAAGCGGCTCTTCTCCGACACCCGTGCCCCCTCCTGGTACAAGGAGTCGGTCATGGTGCACGAACTCGCGCACCAGTGGCTGGGCGACAGCGTGTCACCGCGGAGGTGGGACGACGTGTGGCTCAACGAGGGCCATGCCACCTGGTACGAGTGGCTCTACGGCGCCGAACGCGGCGGTCCCTCGCTGACCAGCCGCGCGAAGAAGGCGTACGGGAAGTCGGACCGGTGGCGGAAGCGCGACGGGCCTCCGGCAAGGCCGCACAAGCCCACGCCCGGCAACAAGATCGACATCTTCCGCCAGAGCATCTACGACGGCTCGGCTGTAGCGCTCTACGCGCTGCGGGAGAAGATCGGCAACGAGGACTTCGCACGCCTCCAGCGTGAGTGGGTCACCCAGCACAGCGACGGGAACGCCTCCACCGGGGACTTCATCCGGCTCGTGAACGCCGTCGCCAAGAAGGACCTGACGAAGTTCCTCGAGGACTGGCTGTACGGGGCGAAGACCCCGCCGATGCCCGGTCACGCGGACTGGCGCAGCGCATGACGCGGCGTCCCGGCCCCTCGCAGCAGGGGCCGGGACTCTCGCAGAGCCTTGCGCCGTAGGCACCGCGGGCCAGTGACCCGGGGCAAATCCGGATGACGCCACGGGACGCCCGTGCCACCATTTCAAGCGGCCTTCCGCGGGCGCCCGGACGCGCTTCGAGGGGGTCAGGGGCGGGAATCAATGCCGCCGTACGGACGTTGTCCGCACTGGAGGGCGGGACGTGCTTCTGCTTCCGCCGCCCCGCCCCGTATCTCCCACTTCGACGTAAGGACCCAATGACCTTCTCCTCTTCTCTTCCTCACGACGGCCGGCGTGGTGCCGACTCCGACCGCCGAGCCGACGCCCTGATGGAAGAGGACGTCTCTTGGAGTGACGAGATCGACGGCGAGCGTGACGGCGATCAGTACGACCGCAGCGACCGTGCGGCACTGCGGCGTGTGGCGGGGCTCTCCACGGAGCTGGAGGACGTCACCGAGGTCGAGTACCGGCAGCTCAGGCTGGAGCGCGTGGTGCTGGTCGGCGTGTGGACCTCCGGCACCGCCCAGGATGCGGAGAACTCCCTGGCGGAACTCGCAGCTCTCGCCGAGACGGCCGGAGCGCATGTGCTCGACGGAGTCGTCCAGCGCCGCGACAAGCCCGACCCGGCCACATACATCGGTTCCGGAAAGGCGCAGGAGCTGCGGGATCTGGTGCTCGACAGCGGCGCCGACACCGTGGTCTGCGACGGTGAACTGAGCCCTGGCCAGCTCATCCACCTCGAGGACGTCGTCAAGGTCAAGGTCGTCGACCGTACGGCCCTGATCCTCGACATCTTCGCGCAGCACGCCAAGTCCCGTGAGGGCAAGGCCCAGGTCTCGCTGGCACAGATGCAGTACATGCTGCCGAGGCTGCGCGGCTGGGGTCAGTCACTGTCGCGGCAGATGGGCGGCGGCGGCTCCGGTTCCGCGGGCGGCGGCATGGCCACCCGTGGCCCCGGTGAGACCAAGATCGAGACGGACCGGCGGCGCATCCGCGAGAAGATGGCCAAGATGCGCCGCGAGATCGCGGAGATGAAGACCGGCCGCGAGATCAAGCGGCAGGAGCGGCGCCGCAACAGGGTGCCGTCGGTCGCCATCGCCGGATACACCAACGCGGGCAAGTCCTCGCTGCTCAACAGGCTCACGGGCGCGGGCGTCCTCGTGGAGAACGCCCTGTTCGCGACGCTGGACCCGACCGTGCGCAAGGCGGAGACGCCCACCGGCAGGCTGCACACGCTGACCGACACCGTCGGTTTCGTAAGGCATCTGCCGCACCACCTGGTGGACGCCTTCCGCTCCACGATGGAGGAGGTGGCCGACGCCGACCTCATCGTGCACGTGGTCGACGGGGCGCACCCCGCTCCAGAGGAGCAACTGGCGTCCGTACGCGGCGTGATCCGCGACGTGGACGCCTCGCATGTGCCGGAGATCGTAGTCGTCAACAAGGCCGACGCGGCCGAACCGCTCGTACTGGAGCGGCTGTTGCGCGCGGAGAGCCGGGCGATCGCGGTATCCGCCCGTACCGGGCAGGGCGTCGAGGAGCTGCGTGCCCTCATCGACGAGGAACTGCCGCGTCCCTCCGTGGAGTTGGAGGCGCTGGTCCCCTACACCGAGGGCAAGCTGGTCTCGCGGGTGCACAGCGAGGGCGAGGTGCTCTCCGAGACGCACACCGAGGACGGCACTCTGCTCAAGGCGAGGGTGCACGCCGAACTGGCCGCGGAACTGCGGAAGTACGAGCCGCAGGCCGCCGCGCGCCTGGGGTAGCCGCGACGTGACCTCGCGCCCCGGTCCGTACCTCGGTCCGTGGCCTCGCGTCCGTACCTTGGTCCGTGGCCCTGTGACCTTGCCCCTCGGGTAATGCCCCACGGACTCGGCACCGGGTCTCGACGACTGTGGCCCGCCTCCCGGTTCGACCGGGGGGCGGGCCACATGTGTTCACGCCGTGATGAGCCCGGAGGGCGTCAGTTGCGCCCGGCGTACTTCTTGCTGACCGCGTCGAAGACGTTCTTCGCGGTGGGCCCCAGGTGCGGCCCCGCGAGCCACGTCGCCGGCTGCGGGCCGATCGAATTGACCGACACCAGCTCGGCCTTGCCGCCCTTGCCCTCCATGAACCAGCCGCCGCCGGAGGAGCCGCCCGTCATGGTGCAGCCGATGCGGTAGAGCGCAGGCTGCGACGAGTCGATGGAGAGCTCGCCCGGCCTGTCGGTGCAGCTGTACATCCTCGCGCCGTCGAAGGGCGGCGCGGCCGGGTATCCGTAGGAGCTGAGTCCGGAGAAGCTTCCGGCGCGCGGCGCATTGAAGTTGATCTTCACCGCTGCGCCGACGGTCTCCTCCAGCGACTTGCCGGTCGACCGCTCGGGACGCACATGGAGAACCGCGAAGTCCTGCTGCGAACCGCCGCCGCCCGACGCCGCGCCCTTCTGGATCCAGTAGTCGGTGGTCTGCGCCCACTCGCCCCACCACTGCCCGTACGGGGCGACGTCCTGCGGCTGCGCGCTCTGCACCTGGCCGGGCGGCAGACCGCGGTTGTTGTAGGCGGGGACGAACATGATGTTGCGCAGCCAGCCGCCGCTCCTGCCCGAGTGGACGCAGTGCCCGGCGGTCGCCACGAGGTTGGACTTCCCCGGGTTGCGCGGGTCCTTGACCACGGTGCCGGAGCAGACCATCGGGCCCTTCGGGGTGTCCATGAAGACCTTGCCCGCGGGGGCCGCGTTGCGTGTGTACGGCGTATCGACGGCGCGTGCCTTCACGGGGCGCGGCTCCGGTCCGGAGGCGCTCGCACCGGACGCCGACTCGACGTTCTCCGGGACGCGCTTGCCGTTGTCCTCGGCCTCGTCCATGCGTCCGCGCTTCCAGTGGTCCCGGATGTACGGGTTCACGAAGTCGCGCCCCTCACGGACCCATTGGTCGCGGTCCCAGTTCTTCCACTCGCCGTTGCGCCACTTCTCCAGGTCCTTCAGGGACGTGGGAAGGTCCTTCGGCAGATCGTCCGGGATGCCGAGGTCGTCGGTCGACGGCGCCTTCGCGGAGGGCTTGGCCTGGGCGTCCGTGTCACCACCGCCGTCCGCCCCGGACTGGCATGCGGTGACGGTGAGGGCGAGCGCCGTGAGCACCGCGGCGGCAGCCGCGCCCGTACGACGGCGCCGCGGCCCGCGTATCGAAGACATGGAAATGATCCCCCTGGGACTTGAACTCGAACTGGAACCTGGAACTGGAAGAGCTGGAACTGGAAGAGCTGGGACTGAAATCCCGGGACGGACGCGGGACGGACCTGGGACCGAAACCCGGGACGGGACCGGCGACTTGGGCCGAGGCAGGAGCCGCAGCCGGGGCGGGAACCGAGCGCCGCACGGATGCGGCCTGCCCGGCCCGACGGAGACGGCGCGGTCCCCGGCGGACTGAGGCAGCCAGGCGGCACCGCCCCGTGCGGCGGGACGCGTCGACGCCCCGCCGCCCGCGGCTACTCGGAGACGGCGTCGAAGACGCCCTTGGCTTCCTTGCCGATGCGGGGCCCGGCGAGCCACCCGCCCTCGATCGGCCCGACCGAGGTGACCGACAGCAGCTTCCTGCCGCTCGGGCTGAGCCAGCCCCCGCCGGAGGAGCCGCCCGTCATGGAGCAGCCGACGCGGTACATCGTGGGCTGACGGCGGTCCAGGGTCAGACGCCCCGGCTTGTCGGTGCAGGTGAGCATCTTCGTGCCGTCGTAGGGCGGCGCGGCCGGGTAGCCGTGCGGCGTGAGGCTCGGAATCGTCTTCACACGCGGGGTGCCGAAGTCGACCGTCGCGGCCTTGCCGACGGTCTCCTCCAGCGAGCGGCCCGAACTCCCGTCCTCCGGGCGGACCTTCATCACGGCGAAGTCCTGGGGTGCGCCCTTGCCGCCCGTCTTCGAGCCGTTGTCGATCCAGAAGTCCGTCGTACGTGCCTGCCTGGCCCACCAGACACCGTCGGGTGCGACGTCCTTCCTGGGGGCCTTGCCCAGTTCGGCGGCGGACAGGCCCTTGGGGTTGTAGCGCGGCACGAAGACGACGTTGCGGAACCAGCCGCCGTTCCTGCCCGCGTGCACGCAGTGCCCCGCGGTGGCCACGAGGTCGGACTTGCCCGGGTGCTGAGGGTCGGTGACGACGGTGCCGGAGCAGACCATCGAGCCCTCCGGTGTGTCCATGAAGACCTTGCCGACGGGCGGACTGGCCTTGGTGTAGGGGCGCTTGACGGGCTTGGCCCGCACTCGTGACGGGGTCGGATCGGTCACGCCCTCGTCCTCGCCGGTGCCGTCCCGGCCTCCGCTTCCGCCGTCGTCGATGTCGCCGTCGTCGACCTTACGGTCGTTGCCGTCGGCGTCGTGCATCCGGTCCGGGTCCCACAGGTCGTCGATGACCGGGTTGATGAACTCCTTGGCGCGGCGCAGCCATTCGTCCCGGTCCCAGTTCTTCCACTCGCCGTCGCGCCACTTCTCAAGGTCCTTGAGCGAGCTGGGGAGTTCCTTCGGCAGATCCAGATCCTTCGGCAGCCCCAGGTCGCGCTTCTTCTGGTCCTGGTCGGCTGCCGACGCGGAGGCGCTGGGCTCGCCGCCCGCGCCGTCGTCCTCCGGGCCGCAGGCGGTGGCCGTCACGGCCAGCGCCGTCACTGCCGCCGCGACTGCCAGAGCGGTACGTCGTCGGCGCGAGGGCCGGCTGGTGGCTGACATGAATGAACTCCCCCTGAATGTCCTTGTGCCTCTTGAATTGTGGTGACCCCCTGCGGGAGGCGGGCGGCGCCCCTCCTCGGCACGGCTGCCCAGGGCCGCCGCGCTCTCGAAGCCAGAGAAGACTATGCCCCGTGCGGTGGGGGACGGGCCCTGCGGGGTCCACGGTTCCGACCGGTTCACGTCACAGATCTTCACTTCGCCCGTGATCAGGGCGCTTCGGCTTCGTTGGTACGTACGGGGGAAGCGGCCCGCATGTCCGCGTGCCGAGTCGACACGGGAGGAGATCTCTGTGAACGCGCCCACCGGATCGGCCCAGCCGGTCCCGCAAGCGCCGCCGGCCTCGGACGCCTCTGCGGGAGACACGGCCCGTTCCACGGGAGACATGGCCCGCCTGCCGGGACAGGCACACGGGCCGGGCCTCCGTACGTACCCGGACGCCGGTGAGGCGACGGCCGTGGCCGCTGCTACGGAGGACCCGGCAGGCACGGACCCGGAAGGCACGGACCCGGCAGGCAAGGACCCCGCACATGCGGCGGACGCCGCCGCCGTCGTCGGTCTGCTGTGCTGCTGGGTGCGTGAGCGGGGCGTCGAGCGTCCCTCCGAAGAGGAACAGCACACCCTGGTGCTGCCCATGGAGGCCACCGGCGTCAACTTGCGCGTCCCGGTGCGTCATTGGTCGCTCACGGGACGGCACGACTTCGGACGGCCGTTCGTGGAGGGCGCCCCTGCGGACGCCGAGCCGCTGGACGCGGTGACGCTGGCCGCGCTGATGGCGCGCGAGGCGGCCCATGTGGCGCGTGGCGATGGCGACTCCGTTGCGGAGCACGGCGCTGCGGGCGAGGGCGGCTCGCCGGACCGTTCCGGTACGGACCCGGGGGCCGGAGCCGCCGACCTCGTCGCCCGCGTCGCCGACTCCGTACGCCGCACCACCCGCTTCCTCGCCGAGCGCCGCGCCGCGCCCGAACCGCCGCCGGGCCACGGCCCGTTCATCGAGGCCGAACAGTCGCTGGTGCTGGGCCACCCGCTGCACCCGGCACCCAAGAGCCGCGAGGGCCTCACCGACGACGAGTGCGCGGCGTACTCGCCGGAGACGCGCGCCGCCTTCCCGCTGCACTGGTTCGCCGTACACGAGTCGGTGCTGGCCTGCGACTCCGCCTGGACCGAGCGCGGACGCGCCGTGGGTGCCGCACAGCTCGCCGCCCGTCTCGCCGGTGACACCGTCACCTCCCGACTGCCCGCCCGCACCGTGCCGTTGCCGCTGCACCCCTGGCAGGCACGCGGGCTCGCCCACCGCCCCGCCGTTGCGGGCCTCCTCGCCGACGGGCTGCTGCACGACCTGGGCGCGGGCGGTGACGTGTGGCACCCGACGTCCTCCGTACGTACGGTAATGCGCCCCGGCGGACCGGCGATGCTCAAGCTCTCCGTCGGGCTGCCCATCACCAACTCCCGCCGGGAGAACCTGCGCAAGGAGCTGCTGCGCGGACTGGAGGTGCACCGGCTGCTGCGTTCCGGGCTCGGCGCACAGTGGCGGGCCGCGCACCCGGGCTTCGACATCGTCCGCGACCCGGCGTGGCTCGGGGTCGACGGGACGGACGGCCGGCCGGTGACGGGACTGGACACCGTCATCCGCCACAACCCCTTCGGCCCGGCCGACGACGCCGTCTGCGTCGCCGGTCTCACCGCGGAACGGCCCTCGCCCGGCGCGCCGCGGGGGAGGCTGCGCTCGCGCCTTGCGGACATCGTCGAGGGGCTGGCGGCTCGTACGGACCGGCCCGTGACGACCGTGGCCACCGAGTGGTTCCTGCGCTATCTCGACGCCGTCGTACGACCGGTGCTGTGGCTGGACGCCCACGCCGGCATCGCCTTGGAGGCGCACCAGCAGAACACCCTCGTGCTGCTCGACGAGGACGGATGGCCGTGCGGCGGCCGCTACCGCGACAACCAGGGCTACTACTTCCGCGAGTCACGGCGCGACGCCCTCCAGCAGCGGCTGCCCGGCACACGGCTCGGCGTCGACAGCGACACCTTCGTCGACGACGCGGTGGCCGACGAGCGCTTCGCGTACTACCTCGGCGTCAACAACGTCCTCGGCCTGATCGGCGCCCTCGGGGTCCAACGCCTCGCGGACGAACGGGTGTTGCTCGCCGCGGCACGACAGTTCCTGCGCGCACGGGCGTGCGGGGAGGGCGACGGTCCCGTATCGGCGCTGCCCGCGCTGCTGCTGGAGTCGCCGACGTTGCGCTGCAAGGCGAATCTGCTCACGCGGCTGCACGGCATGGACGAACTCGAAGGCCCCGTCGACTCCCAGTCCGTGTACGTCACCGTCGGCAACCCGCTGTGCCGGTGACCGGCGACCCGGCCACGGGCGCCGAGGGGGGAGACGCACAGGTGAACGCGAACGGTCCCGAGTTCCGTCCGGGCGGTCCGGGCTCCCGTACGCCTGGTCCCGACTTCCCTGCGGACACGGGGACTTCCCACCACACTGGGACTTCCCACCACACGGGGACTTCTCAGCCCACCGGGAAGCCGGGGGATGGCGAGGCCGACGACACGCTCGACCTCGCGCTGTCCGACGAGCTGACACGGCTGCTGGCCGAGCACGGCCGGTACGAAGAAACGGAGCACGCCACCAAGCACGGCCCGTCGGGGTCTGCCCCTGACGGCCCGGCCCCGGCTCACGGCCCGGCCCCGGACCTGCTCGACGCCGTGGGCGACTGGCCCGCCACCGCGAGCCCCGTGGGCACGCTGCGGCTCGTACCCGTCGTGATGGACCGCGATCTGCGGCTGATCACCGCATGGATGAACGACCCGGCGGTCGCCGCCTATTGGGAACTGGCGGGCCCGCAGGAGGTGACCGCGGCACATCTGCGGACGCAGCTGGAAGGCGACGGCCGCAGCGTGCCCTGTCTGGGCGTTCTCGACGGCGTCCCCATGAGCTACTGGGAGGTCTACCGCGCCGACCTCGACCCGATCGCCCGCCACTGCCGCGCACGTCCGCACGACACGGGACTGCACCTGCTGATCGGTTCGGTGCCCGACCGCGGCCGAGGCGTGGGGACCGCTCTGCTGCGTGCCGTCGCCGACCTCGTACTGGACCGCCGGCCGGACTGCGGGCGTGTGCTCGCCGAACCGGACGTACGCAACGTCGCCTCCGTCGCGGCCTTCCTGAAGGCGGGCTTCCGGCTCTCGGCCGAGGTGGATCTGCCCGGGAAGCGTGCGGCGCTCATGGTGCGCGACCGGGCTCTGCGCGAAGTGCTCTGAAGTCCCCGGCCCCGGCGCCCCGTTCCCACGGGCGCGCCCAAGTGCCTGTCCCGAAGCCGCCCTGCCCGAAGAGGAGATTCACAGTGCATCTGCCGGCAGCCGACGACACCGACGACGTTCTCCGCGGCTCAGGCGAGCTGCATCTGCCGCCCGGCCTCGACCACGACTCGTGGCGCAGGGCGGGCAGGCGGCTGCTGGTGAAGATGATCAGCGAGTTCGCCTACGAGGAGATCATCCGGCCCGAGCCCGATACGGAGGCCGAGGGGGGCCGGGAAGAGGATGCCGACACCGTGGGAGATCCGGAGTCCGCCGTGGGAGATCCGGAGGCCGGCGGCGCCCGACCAGCGTCCGCAGCCGGCGACTTGCCCCCGGGCCACACCTCCGCTGACGCCCCCGGTCACCTCTCCGGGCCCGCCCGCGCCTTCCGCCCGTACCGCCTCCGCGTGGCGGACGACCTCACCCTCCGCTTCCGCGCCCGCCGCGGCGCCTACGGCCACTGGAACATCGACCCGGCGTCCCTCACCCCCACCGGCGCCGACCCCTTCGCGTTCCTCCTCCGCGCACACGACGCCCTCCTGGGCCTCACAGGCGACACCACAGGTCATCTCGTCCGCGAGCTGTCCGCCACCCTGCTCGCCGACGTACGGCTGAGCGAGCGCGAACTGCCCGCCGCCCGCCTCGCGGAACTCGGCTACGCGGAGCTGGAGGGCCACCAGAAGGGCCATCCCTGGCTCGTCATGAACAAGGGCAGGCTCGGCTTCTCCGCCTCCGACGCGGCCAGTTGGGCCCCCGAGGCACGCCGCGAACAGCGCCTTCCATGGATCGCCGTACGGACCGGGGACACCGGGATCGCCGCCTACCGCGGTGTGCCCGCGCTCGCCGAGCCGCACCGCCTCTACGAGCGTGAGCTGAGCCCCGAGACCCTGCGGGACTTCCGCCACACCCTCCGCTCGCGTGGACTGCCCGCCGAGGACTATCTCTTCCTGCCCGTACACCCCTGGCAGTGGGACGAGACGATCGCGCCGCTCTTCGCCGACTCCATCGCCAGGGGCGACATCGTCCCGCTGCGCTCTGACGGCGATCTGCGGCTGCCCCAGCAGTCCGTACGCACCTTCCTGAACGTCAGCCGCCCCGAGCGGCACACCGTGAAGCTGCCGCTGTCCGTGCTCAACACCCTTGTCTGGCGCGGACTTCCCACCGAGCGGACCCTCGCGGCGCCCGCCGTGACCCGCTGGATCCACGGCCTGCGCGACAGCGATACCTTCCTGCGCGACGAGTGCCGGGTGATCCTGCTCGGCGAGGTCGCCTCCGTCACCGTGCGCCATCCCCTCTACGACCGGCTGCCGCAGGTTCCGTACCAGTACCGCGAACTGCTCGGCTGCATCTGGCGCGAGCCGCTTGCCGGTCAGCTCGAATCGGGCGAGCGGGCCCGCACCCTCGCCGCCCTGCTCCACACCGACGCCAGGGAGCGGTCCCTCACGGCGGAACTCGTCGAACGCTCCGGTCTGCCGCCCCGCGTCTGGCTGCGGCACCTCTTCGCGGCCCTGCTGCCGCCGCTGCTGCACTTCCTCTACCGCTACGGGACGGTCTTCTCACCGCACGGCGAGAACGCCATCGTCGTCTTCGACGAGGACGACGTGCCGGTGCGGCTGGCGGTCAAGGACTTCGTCGACGACGTCAACATCAGCGCCGAGCCCGTGCCCGAACTCGACGGCATGCCCGCGGAAGTGCGTGAGGTGCTGCTGACCGAACCTCCCGCGTTCCTGCCGCAGTTCATCCACTCCGGTCTCCTCGTCGGCGTCTTCCGCTATCTGGCGCCGCTCTGTGAGGACCAACTGAACGTCCCCGAAGGGGAGTTCTGGTCGCTGGTGCGGGCGGAGGCCGAGCGCCACCACGCACGCTTCCCCGAACTGAAGGACCGCGTCGCCGCCTACGGGCTGCTCGGTCCGCGCATCGAACGGCTCTGCCTCAATCGCAACCGTCTGCACATGGACGGCTACCGCGACAGCTCCGAGCGCCCGCACGCGGCCGTACACGGCACGGTCCCCAACCCGCTGCACGCACCGTGACCGGACCGTGACGGCACCGGCCGCGAACGTACGAGCCGCGAATCCACGGAGGGGAGGGGCGGGGCCGGTGTTCGGAGGCGGCCACGGGATACGAGACAGAGACTGCGGGGGCGGAAGGGACAGCGGCGGCGGACGCGGTGTCAGAGGTGCCGCGTAGGGTGTCGGATCTATGAGCAAGCCCGCCCTCACCGATCTCCTGCACGCCGCCGTCACCGCCGTCGGCGGTACGGAACGGCCTGGTCAGGTAGCCATGGCCGAAGCCGTCGCCGAGGCGGTCGAAAGCGGCACCCATCTGCTGATCCAGGCGGGCACCGGCACCGGCAAGTCTCTGGGCTATCTCGTCCCCGCGCTGGCGCACGGGCAGCCCGTGGTGATCGCGACGGCCACGCTCGCGCTCCAGCGTCAGCTCGTCGAGCGCGACCTGCCGCGCACGGTCGAGGCGCTGCATCCGCTGCTGCGCCGCCGCGCCGCGTTCGCCATGCTCAAGGGCCGCTCCAACTATCTGTGTCTGCACCGTCTGCACGAGGGCGTTCCACAGGAGGAGGACGAAGGGCTCTTCGATCCCTTCGAGAGCGCTGCCCCCACCTCCCGCCTCGGCAAGGACCTGCTGCGGCTGCGCGACTGGTCCGACGAGACGGAGACGGGCGACCGCGACGATCTCCGTCCGGGCGTCTCCGACCGCGCCTGGTCGCAGGTCTCGGTCTCCTCCCGCGAGTGCCTGGGAGCCGCCAAGTGCGCCTACGGAGCCGAGTGCTTCGCCGAGGCCGCACGTGAACGGGCCAAGCTCGCCGAGGTCATCGTCACCAACCACGCACTCCTCGCCATCGACGCGATCGAGAACGCACCGGTGCTGCCGCCTCACGAGGTCCTGATCGTCGACGAGGGCCACGAACTGGTCTCCCGCGTCACCGGCGTGGCCACCGGCGAACTGACGCCCGGCGGTGTCAACCGCGCGGTGCGCCGCGCCGCCAAGCTCATCGACGAGAAGAGCGCCGACCGGCTCCAGACGGCCGCCGAGAGCTTCGAGCGCCTGATGGAGCTGGCACTGCCCGGACGTCTCGAAACGGTCCCCGAGGACCTCGGGTACGCACTGGCGGCGCTGCGCGACGCCGCCCGCGCCGGCATCACGACCCTCGGCAACACCCGCGACAAGTCGGTGCAGGACGAGGACGCCGTACGCAAACAGGCCCTGGCCTCGCTGGAGAACGTGCACGACGTGGCCGAACGGGTCGTCGAGGGCTCCGAGTTCGACGTGATCTGGTACGAGAGGCACGACCGCTTCGGCGCCTCGCTGCGCGTCGCACCGCTCTCGGTCTCGGGGCTGCTGAGGGAGAAGCTCTTCAGCGACCGGTCGGTCGTCCTCACCTCGGCCACCCTCAAACTGGGCGGCGACTTCGACGGCGTGGGAGCCTCACTGGGCCTCGCCCCGGAGCGCGTGCTCGGCGACGACTCACCCGGCGGCGACGCCGGACAGCAGCAGGAGACGCCCCGTTGGCGCGGCCTGGACGCGGGCTCTCCCTTCGACTACCGCAAGCAGGGAATCCTCTACGTCGCCGCGCATCTCGCGCCGCCCGGGAGGGAGCAGTCCCGACGGGACATGCTCGACGAACTCACCGATCTGGTCGGCGCCGCCGGCGGTCGCACGCTCGGGTTGTTCTCCTCGATGCGTGCCGCACAGACGGCCGCGGAGGAGCTGCGCGGCAGGCTCGGGGTGCCGATCCTGCTTCAGGGCGAGGAGACGCTGGGCGAGCTGATCCGCCGCTTCGCGGAGGACCCGCAGACGTGTCTGTTCGGCACGCTCTCGCTGTGGCAGGGCGTCGATGTGCCGGGCCCGAGCTGCCAGTTGGTGGTCATGGACCGCATTCCGTTCCCCCGGCCCGACGATCCGCTGATGAGTGCCAGGCAGAAGGCGGTCGAGGAGAACGGCGGCAACGGCTTCATGGCGGTCGCCGCCACACATGCCGCGCTGCTGATGGCACAGGGCTCCGGCAGGCTCGTGAGGGCGTCGGGGGACAGGGGCGTGGTCGCGGTGCTCGACCCCCGGCTGGAGCGGGCCCGTTACGGCGGATTTCTGCGGGCTTCGATGCCCGGCTTCTGGTACACGACGGACCGCGACCAGGTGCGGCGTTCGCTCGCGGCCATCGACGCCGCTGCGAAGGAATCAGCGGAGGAACCAGCGAAGGAAACGGCCAGGGATTCGGCCAAGGAGCCGTCGGAAGCCTCAGAGGACGTGGCGGAGGCAGCGGCCGAGGTGTAGGCGACCGCTCGCCGTTCCGGCCGCGTGAAGCGCGGGTCAGCGAGGGGCGAGCCTCCCCTCCCGGCTCGCCGCCCCGGGCGCTTCTGATTCCCCGCTCGGCGCGGACTCCTCCTCGGCGGACGGCAGTTCGCACCAGACGGCCCTGCCTCCGGAAGCCGGCGCGTAGTGCCCCCAGGCGCGGCTCAACGTGTCCACCAGGTGCAGCCCACGGCCCACCTCGTCATGCGGAGCCGCCCTTCGCAGCCGGGGGTGCAGTCCCTTCGAGCCGGGGTCCCAGACCTCTATGAGCAGCGCGTCCTCGTGGCGGACCTTCAGCACGATCTGCTGTGCACGCTCCCGCTTCGCACCCGCGTCACCGGCACTGCCGTGTTTGACGGCGTTGGAGACCAGTTCGCATGTAAGCAGAGCCGCCGTCTCGCTCAGCGCGCCCAAGCCCCGTTCGTTCAGCACGCTGGTCACATGGCGACGGGCCGCCGACACCGCTTCCGGAATCGGAGCCATGAATTCCACCAGTTCGAAGAGTTTCTCCCCGGCGCAGCACGCGTCGTCAGACACCGCGTGCGGCAGCGGCCCGGCGAAAGCCGCCGTGGTCTCCCGACAGCCGACGACATCGGGTGATTCTTCCTCAGCTACGTCGGTGGGGCGCCGACATATGGCCATGGGGGTGCTCCGTGGCTTTCGTTGCAGCGGGATCTCTTCCCGCCACTCCACACCGTAGGCACATCGGGCATTCGTAGGAAGTGGTCACAGTGCCCGCACGGAAGCAGCGACAGGGCACTGTGCACGACCCGTGCGACTCTGGCACTTCGCACGCGTGACCGGGGGCGGAAGCCCTCCAGTGCAGTCTGCACAGGCACTCCGCCGCGGCCCGGCACATTGCCCACTGCTGCAACTCGGGCGCCGCGCCTATCGTTTGGGAAACACGCGCGCAGCCTGCCGTCAAGGCTCCAGTACGAATACAGGCCGGACATCGCACGAGGGGTGGAGCGAGGAGCGAGGTTTCACCGAGAACGGAATTCGGTGCCGCCGGGGGAGCGGTGCCGCGATTCCTCACCGGAGCAGATTCGGCCCGTGCCGCATTCGCGGCCGGCTGCGGTCGGCACGGCCTTTGTCTCCCCTATGCCCGTTTCCCGTACACCGCATTACGCGAAGCGGATCGACGATGCCGTACGACGGGGCGGAGTGCGGGGGCGGAGCAGAACGCCGAACTCCCCTTCCGGCGCCCGCAGTCGAACGGAATTCGTTCGCACCCGACAGGAAACGGCATCGGCCCCCGGACATCGTGAACGTCCCCGTACCGTGGCCTTCCCGGCCGTCGCCCCGGACGGCGCGCAGAGCAGCGAGGAGTCCTCACCACATGCGGATCGGCATCGACGTCGGCGGAACGAACACGGACGCCGTCCTGATGGACGGCGACTCCGTGGTGGCCGACGCGAAGGTCACCACGACCCCCGATGTCACGGACGGCATCATGCAGGCGATACAGGGCCTGCGGCAGCGCCGTGACTTCGACCCGGGGGCGGTCACCGGCGTGATGCTCGGAACCACCCACTTCATCAACGCCATCGTCGAGGGGCGCGATCTGTCCCCGACAGCCGCCATACGTCTGGGACTTCCCGCCACCCAGTCGCTGCCGCCGCTGGTGGGCTGGCCCGGCAACCTGGTGTCCGCGATCGGCGATCACACCTACCTCTGCCACGGCGGGCACGAGTACGACGGACGGGTCATCTCCCAGCTCGACCCCGACGAACTGCACAGGATCGCCGACGAACTCGCCGCCGAGGACGTCCGATCGGTCGCCATCACGTCCGTCTTCTCCCTCGTCAACGCAGAGTTCGAATTACGGGCCGCGGAGATCCTCGCCGAACGGCTGCCCGGACTGCGGGTCAGCCTCTCCCACGAGGTCGGCCGCACCGGCCTGCTGGAGCGGGAGAACGCCACGGTCATCAACGCCGCGCTCGGCGAACTGGCCGAGCGCATCTGCGGCGGCATGGTGGCGATGCTGCGCTCCATCGGCCTGGAAGCGCCGCTGTACCTCAGCCAGAACGACGGCACGCTCATGGGCGTCGACTACGCCCGCCAGTACCCCGTCATGACGTTCGCCTCCGGGCCGACCAACTCGATGCGGGGCGCGGCCTATCTCTCCGGCGTGGACGATTGCGCCGTCGTGGACGTCGGGGGCACCACCACGGACGTCGGCATGCTGCACCGGGGGTTCCCGCGCGAGGCGAGCACCGAGGTGAGCGTCGGCGGCATCCGCACCAACTTCCGCATGCCCGACGTGCTTTCCTTCGGCGTCGGCGGCGGCAGCCTCGTACGGCAGGACTCCGCCCGTGTCACCGTCGGCCCCGAGAGCGTCGGATACCGGCTGCGGGACGAGGCGCTCGTATTCGGAGGGGAGACCCTCACCGCCACCGACCTCGTGGTGGCCGCGGGCCGCGCCGAGATCGGCGAACCGGAACGAGTCGCGTCCCTGGACCGGGACCTGGTGGAGGCCGGTCTCGCCTATGCGACGGAGCGGATCACCGGGACGATCGACCGGATGCGGACCAGCAGGGCACCGGTCCCCGTCGTGCTGGTGGGAGGCGGCAGCGTGCTGCTGCCCGAGTCGATCCCGCTGGCGTCCTCGATGATGCGGCCCGAGCAGTTCGCCGTCGCCAACGCCGTCGGTGCCGCGATCGCCCAGATCAGCGGGGACGTGGACCGTATCTTCGCGGTGCAGCCGGGGCAGCGGGACGCGGCGCTGGACACCGCCAAGCAGGAGGCCACGGACCGTGCGCTGATCGCGGGCGCGACCCCCGGCACCGTGGAGATCGTCGAGGTCGAGGAGATCCCCCTGGCCTACCTGCCGGGCAACGCGACACGCATCCGCGTCAAGGCGGTCGGCGACCTCTCCCGTGACCGCTCCCGTGACCCCTCCGAGCCCGCCTCCGCCGCACACGGGCACGGGGCCGGGTGATGCCCTGGGACCTCGCCGCCAGCGACCTCTCCGACCTCGCCCTGGGCGCCGCGCTGCTCGGCGCGGGCGGTGGCGGCGACCCGTATCTGGGGAAGTCGATGGCCGCCGACGCCCTCGCCTCCACGTCAGGCCGGGTGCGCTTCCTCGACCCCGACGAGCTGGACGAGGACGCCCTCGTCGTCACCACGGCCATGCTGGGTGCACCGACCGTACTGGTGGAGAAGCTGCCGAGCGGCAAGGAAGTGGCCGTCGCGCTGCGGGCGTTGGAGCGTCACCTCGGCCGGCCGGTCACCGCGACGATGCCCGCCGAGTGCGGCGGCATGAACTCGATGGTCCCGCTGCTGGCGGCGGCGCGGCTCGGCCTGCCCGTCGTGGACGCCGACGGCATGGGCCGCGCGTTCCCCGAGCTGTCGATGACGACGTTCGGCGCCCACGGTCTGTCCGGATCGCCCATGGCGGTCGCGGACGAGCACGGCAGCGTGGCCGTGGTCGACGCCGGCGCGGACAACCGCCGCCTGGAGTCCCTGGCCCGCGCCCTCGCCGTCAGCATGGGCGCCTCGGCGTCCATGGCGATCTACGCCATGAGCGGTGCCGACGTACGCCGTACCGCGGTGCCGCGCACCGTGAGCACCGCCGTACGGCTGGGACGGGCGGTGCAGGAGGCACGGCAGTGCCACCGCGATCCGTTCACGGCCCTCGAGGAGACGCTGACCCGCACGGTGTACGAGTACGGAAGGACCCTCTTCGAGGGCAAGGTCGTCGACGTGGAGCGTGCCACGACGGACGGCTTCGCGCGTGGCCGAGCCCGGATCGCAGTCGAAGGCACCGCTGACGAGGGCGAGTTGGTCTTCCAGAACGAGAACCTGGTGGCACGGATGGCGGGCCGCACCCTCGCCGTCGTCCCCGATCTCGTCACGGTCCTGCACGCGGAGTCCGCCGAACCGGTCACCACCGAGGGGCTGCGCTACGGGCAGCGCGTCCGGGTCTTCGCGATCTCCGCGCCGCCTCCGCTGCGCACCCCCGAGGCGCTGGCCGCCTTCGGCCCGGGGGCCTTCGGCATCGAGGAGAACTACCGTCCTCTCGCGCCCGGTTCGGGCGGCTGAGAGCCTGCTGAGAACTCTCTGTCGGTCAACTGCCCCTGACCGGCGGGGAGTCGGAACAGTGAGGCATATGTCATTCCAGCCCTGGAACCGATTCCATGAGTTGATCGCCAGCACAATGGTGGCATGTGGCAGATCACACTCGACGACGTGCCCGCGCTCTCCAAGGCAGCGATGCTGCTCAGCGCGGGCGGCGGGGGCGGTACAGGCACCGAGTTAGTGGAGCCGATCCTGCGGCGGGCGCTGCGGGAGCACGGCCCCGTGGAGGTGGTGCACCCCTCCGAACTTCCTCCTGGTAGCTGCGCGGTGCCGGTCGGCTTCGTGGGTTCTGGCACGGTCATGCACGAGAAGCCCTACGAGGGCAGCGAGATCACCCGCGCGATTCGCGGGGTCGAAGGACATACGGGCCTGACGGTGCAGGCGGTCGTCGGCATCGCGATGACCGGCATCATGGCCGTGGTCCCCGTCATCGCCGCCGCGCAGCTCGGTCTGCCGCTCGTGGACGCGGACGGCACGGGACGGGGTGTGACCAAGCTCAGCCAGACGACGCTGACGCTGGCCGGAATCGACCTCACGCCCGCGGCGTTCACCGCCGACAAGGGGTCCAACCTCCTTGTGGACGGGGTGAACAGCGCCGACGCTGAGTCGGTCATCCGGCTGTCCATGCCCGCGATGGGCGGCTGGGCGGGCATGGCCTGGCGGCCGTTGACCACCGACGAGATCATCAAGGGCATGCAGGTCGGCTCGTACTCCAGGGCGATCGAGATGGGACGGCTGCTCGAAGAGCGGGACCGGGAGGCGCTGGCCGCGCGCTACCAGGCCCGAACTCTCTTCGAAGGCAAGATCGTCGAGGTGCCCCGGCGGCACCTGGGCCAGTTCCCGGCGGGGACCGTCGTAGTGGAGCACGCCGAGAAGCCCGACCGTGCGCTGCGCATCGAGATGCAGAACGAATACCTCGTGGCGCTCGAGGACGGGAAGATCGTCGCCTGCGTGCCCGACCTCATCTGCGTTCTGGAGCAGGAGACCGGCACCTGCCTGACTGCCGAGCGGGTGCGGTACGGCCTGTGGGTCGAGGTGCTGGCGCTGCCCTGCCACCCCCGGTGGCGCAGCGCGGACGGGCTGGAACTGCTGGGCCCCCGTGCGTTCGGCTACGACATGGACTACATACCGCTTGAGGGAACCACCGGATGACTTCGCCCTGGCAACCGGTCACGGTCCGCGTGCTGTGCGGACTCGAGGGCCTGGTGGGCGCCCATCTTGCCGCGGGGCAGGCGGGACTCGACGCCGAGGTGCACTCGATCGAGGTCGTCTCGACGCTGGCCAGCGCGGAGTCGGTGACTTCCGGCGCCCTCGTCATCGCAGCTCCGGGTGAGACGGAGCTGGTGGTCCTCGACATGATGCTCAGCGCCGTACGAGCGGCAGGTGCCGTCGGTTTCGTGGTCACCAAGGGCCCGCATCTGATCGGCTCCGCGACCAGGCTGGCCGACAAGCTGGGCATGCCGCTGCTCGTCGCCACCTTCAAGGACCCGCTCCAGCTCGCCCGGCAGCTCGACCGCGTCGTCCACGCCCCCGAGCTGGTACGTGCCGACGTACTGAGCCAACTCGGCCGTCAGATGCGGCGGCGCCACGCAGAGCCCGGCCCGGTGCTGGAGACCCTCGCGCGCATGCTGAGCGCACGGGCAAGCCTGGTCTGCCCCGTCGGCACCGTGCTGGCGGGCTCCACCCTGGAGCTGCCAGACGGCGCGCTGGCCGACCCCTCGCCGCACACGGTGCCCGGTGCCGGCAGCCGCGACGGCGACCTGGTGCTCGTTCCCGTCGTGCTCGACAGCCAGGCGGGACCGGACGTCTGGGTCGCGGTGCAGCTACCGCCGGGCCCGACGACGTGGACGACCACCGCGGAACAGGCCGCGATGCTCGCGGCAGCCGCGATCACCGGCTGGGCCGCACGGCGGCGCCTGGAGGGCGAGCGCGAGCTGCACGAACGGCGCGATCTGCTCTCGGAGTTGCTGAAGAAGCCGAGCCATCCCGACCGTGAGGTGACGGAGGGCGGCCTGAAGCTCGGCTGGCAGGTGCACGGCTGGCACATCGGCGCACATCTGCGCTCCATGGGCATGCCCGGCGACCGGCGGCGCCGTATGGCGGACCTGCTGAACGCCGCGCTGTCCGAACAGGGGCTCAGCGGCCACCTCGTGGAGCGAGGCGAGGGCTGGGCGTTCTGGGTCACCTCCGACCGCGAGCCCGCCCGCGCCTCGTCGAGGGACATCGTCAAGCCCCTGCGGGCGGCGCTGACTTCACTGTCCGACGAGGCCCCCCTGATCGCGGGGGTGGGCCGCCCGCGCGAGGGCCCGGAGGGGCTGGCCCGTACTCTCACCGAGGCACGGCAGGCGTGCCTGCTGGCCGGCACGAGAGCACGCGGCGTGCGCGTCGCCCACATCGACGAGCTGGACCTTCAGCAACTCCTCGCGGACTGGTACAGCCAGGAGTCGTTCCAGACCTATGCGCGGCAGATCCTCAAGCCGCTCTACGACCGTGACGACATGGAGCTGATCCGCACGGTCGAGGCGTACCTCGAACACGAGTCGTCCGCGTCGTCGACGGCTGCGTATCTGGGCGTGCACCGCAACACCGTCGCGGAGCGCATCGCACGCGTCGAGAGCCTGCTCGACGTGAACCTCGCGCTCCCCGACCACCGGCTCGTGGTGCAACTCGCCTGCCGCACACTGCGGTTCGGCGGCGGCCAGGCGTCCTGACCGCATACCCGGGCGCACTCACGTCGCCACTCGTCCTGACCGGGCGCGGGCCGCGTGCCGGGGGAGCGCACGGCGGAGCCGCCGGTCCCGGCGCAGTGGGACCGACGGCTCTCGGCTCACGAGGGACCCGTGCACACGGGCCTTGCGCGGGGCTTCAGACCCTGCGCAGCACCGCGACGACCTTGCCGAGGATCGTCGCGTCGTCACCAGGGATGGGCTGGTACGCGGAGTTGTGCGGCAGCAGCCACACATGGCCGTCCTCGCGCTTGAAGCGCTTGACGGTGGCCTCGCCGTCGAGCATCGCCGCGACGATGTCCCCGTTCTCGGCGACCGGCTGCCTGCGCACGGTGACCCAGTCGCCGTCGCAGATCGCCGCCTCGACCATCGAGTCGCCGACGACCTTGAGCACGAACAGCTCGCCGTCACCGACGAGTTGACGCGGCAGAGGGAAGACGTCCTCGACGGACTCCTCCGCGAGGATCGGACCACCGGCGGCGATACGGCCCACCAGCGGCACATACGAGGCGGACGGCTTGCCCGTGGTGTCCGTGGCGACCTGGGTGGCGGGCGCGTCCGAGCCGCGCACCTCGTACGCACGGGGCCGGTGCGGATCGCGCCGCAGGAACCCCTTGCGCTCCAGCGCCATGAGCTGATGCGCGACGGACGACGTGCTGGACAGACCGACGGCCTGCCCGATCTCCCGCATGGACGGCGGGTATCCGCGCCGCTGCACCGAGTCACGGATCACTTCGATCACCCTGCGCTGGCGATCGGTGAGCCCCGAGCTGTCCGCGCGGATCCCTGGAGGTCGCCCCGGCAGGGAGCGCCTCGTCTGCTGGACGTCGTGTGCGTCGGCGTCCCGTGCGCCTTCCGCGTCTTCCACCGGAGTCACCGGCGGGATGTGGTCAAGTGACTGCGCGGCACGGTTCTGGGACGTGATGGTGGCGCTGTCTGCTGTGGTGGTCACGTCGGCCCCTCTCGAGCGTTTCTCCCTAGTGGGACAACGGTAGTTGGTTTCGAAAGGTTGCGCCAAACACACGTTCGAGTGAAAATTCCCCGTTCATCTGACGCGACCGGCGTCCACGGTGTAGATGCCGCCTCGCTGCCGAGCGCCGTCGACGTCTCACAGTGTGTCGCACACATGCCCGTCCGCGCCGCCCGTTCCGTCCGCGAATCCGTGCCGAAGCTCGCCCGCGCCGTCGTCGGCGAGGGGCCGCATCGCATCCCTCGCGCTCTCGTTTGCTGCCGCGTACCGGCGACACGCTTTCCTTCAACTGGCGCTCCAGCACCAGATCTAGTGGTTAGATTGGCGCGCGCCACCCACAAGTTGTGGTCCCCCTCCTCCTAGTTGGGAGTTTGTGGACTATGCTGGTGGCAACTTCGCGGACTTCTGAGGAGTCCCGGCGAGGGCGCAACAGTCATGCACGGAGCGGGCTTTCGCAGGCTCAAGGAGGGTGGGGAGAATGCACTGTCCCTTCTGCCGGCACCCCGACAGTCGCGTGGTCGACAGCCGTACGACCGATGACGGCACGGCCATCAGGCGTCGCCGCCAATGTCCCGACTGCTCCCGCCGTTTCACCACCGTGGAGAGCGCGTCCCTCATGGTGATCAAGCGCAGCGGCGTCACGGAGCCCTTCAGCCGGGACAAGGTGATCGCCGGTGTGCGGAAGGCCTGTCAGGGCCGTCCCGTCACCGAGGACGCCCTCGCCCAGCTCGGTCAGCGGGTCGAGGAGGCGGTGCGTGCCACGGGCAGTGCGGAGCTGTCCACGCACGATGTCGGCCTTGCGATACTCGGGCCGCTCCAGGATCTCGATCTTGTGGCCTATCTGCGTTTCGCCTCCGTCTACCGCGCCTTCGAGTCGATCGAGGACTTCGAGGACGCCGTGACGGAGCTGCGCGAGGCCCGTACGAGCGACGACGACCACGCCGCCGGCGACGAAGCGGACGGCGAGGGGCAGCGAGCCCCTGGTCAAGGGCCCCAAGCGGGCCATGGGCGCCAGGCGGCCGAGTCCGCCCAGGCAGGCCGCGGAGGCCGTGGGCCCTGCGGTGCGGACGGCGCGGGCGGCAGCCCGGAAGCGCCGGTGCCGCCTCCGGCCGCGGGCTGAGCGGCAGGCGTCGAGAAGAGGCGAAGACCTTCGGATCCGGCGGTGTGCGCGCTGAGGCGCAGGACCGCCGAGAGCCATGGAAAAGCAAGGTGCCCCGGGAAGATTCGGGGCGCATCGGGGCGTTATGCCCGTTAAGGGAGGCGGAATGACAGAGACGACGAGCGGCCCGGCACGCGGCTCCCGCGCGAAGGGCGGCAAGGCGACGAAGGGGCTGCGTATCGAGCGCATCCACACGACTCCCGGGGTGCATCCCTACGACGAGGTGGAGTGGGAGCGCCGGGACGTGGTCATGACCAACTGGCGTGACGGCTCGGTCAACTTCGAGCAGCGCGGCGTCGAATTCCCCTCCTTCTGGTCGGTGAACTCCACCAACATCGTGACCAGCAAGTACTTCCGCGGCGCGGTGGGCACACCGCAGCGTGAGCACAGCCTGAAGCAGCTCATCGACCGGGTCGTGAAGACGTACCGCGCGGCGGGGGAGAAGCACGGCTACTTCGCGTCCCCGGCGGACGCGGAGATCTTCGAGCACGAGCTGGCCTACGCCGTGCTGCACCAGATCTTCAGCTTCAACTCCCCGGTGTGGTTCAACGTCGGCACCGCGCAGCCGCAGCAGGTCTCGGCCTGCTTCATCCTCTCCGTCGACGACTCCATGGAGTCGATCCTCGACTGGTACAAGGAAGAGGGGATGATCTTCAAGGGCGGCTCAGGCGCGGGCCTGAACCTCTCCCGCATCCGCTCCTCCAAGGAGCTGCTCTCCTCCGGCGGCAACGCCTCCGGGCCCGTCTCGTTCATGCGCGGCGCCGACGCCTCCGCCGGCACGATCAAGTCGGGCGGTGCCACGCGCCGCGCGGCCAAGATGGTCGTGCTCGACGTCGACCATCCCGACGTCGAGGCCTTCATCGAGACGAAGGTGAAGGAGGAGGAGAAGATCCGTGCCCTGCGCGACGCGGGATTCGACATGGACCTGGGCGGCGACGACATCACCTCCGTCCAGTACCAGAACGCCAACAACTCGGTACGTGTGACCGACGAGTTCATGAAGGCGGTCGAGTCGGGCTCCAAGTTCGGGCTGCGCGCCCGCATGACGGGTGAGACCGTCGACGAGGTGGACGCCAAGGCGCTCTTCCGCAAGATGGCCGAGGCCGCACACGTCTGTGCCGACCCGGGCATCCAGTACGACGACACCATCAACCACTGGCACACCGCACCGGAGACGGGCCGCATCACCGCGTCCAACCCTTGCAGCGAGTACATGCACCTGGACAACTCGTCCTGCAACCTCGCCTCGCTGAACCTGATGAAGTTCCTCCGCGACGACGACGAAGGCCACCAGTCCTTCGACGCCGAGCGCTTCGCGAAGGTCGTCGAACTCGTCATCACCGCGATGGACATCTCCATCTGCTTCGCCGACTTCCCGACGGAGAAGATCGGGGAGACCACCCGCGCCTTCCGCCAGTTGGGCATCGGCTACGCCAACCTCGGCGCGCTGCTGATGGCCACCGGGCACGCCTACGACTCCGACGGCGGCCGTGCCCTCGCCGGCAGCATCACGTCGCTGATGACCGGCACCTCCTACCGGCGCTCGGCCGAACTGGCGGCCGTAGTCGGCCCGTACGACGGCTACGCCCGCAACTCCGAGGCCCACAACCGCGTGATGCGGCAGCACTCGGAGGCCAACGACGCGGCAGACCGCGCCGACGACCTGGACACCCCGGTGTGGGCGGCGGCCACCGAGGCGTGGCAGGACGTGCTGCGTCTCGGCAAGAAGCACGGCTTCCGCAACGCCCAGGCGTCCGTACTGGCCCCGACCGGCACCATCGGCCTGATGATGGACTGCGACACGACGGGCGTCGAACCCGACCTCGCGCTGGTGAAGTTCAAGAAGCTGGTCGGCGGCGGCTCGATGCAGATCGTGAACAACACCGTGCCGAAGGCGCTCAAGCGCCTCGGCTATCAGGCGGAGCAGATCGAGGCGATCGTCGAGCACATCGCCGAGCACGGCAACATCGTCGACGCCCCCGGCCTGCGCCCCGAGCACTACGACGTCTTCGACTGCGCCATGGGCGAGCGCTCCATCTCCCCCATGGGGCACGTACGGATGATGGCGGCCGCACAGCCGTTCCTGTCCGGCGCGATCTCCAAGACCGTGAACATGCCCTCGTCCTCCACCGTCGAGGACGTGGAGGAGATCTACCTCCAGGGCTGGAAGCTCGGCACGAAGGCCCTCGCCGTCTACGTCGAGAACTCCAAGGTGGGCCAGCCGCTCTCCGCCAAGCGCAAGGAGGAGAAGGCCGAGTCCGAGCCGGAGAAGGTCGTCGAGTACCGGCCGGTGCGGCAGCGGCTGCCGAAGGGCCGTCCCGGCATCACCACCTCCTTCACGGTGGGCGGCGCCGAGGGCTACATGACCGCCAACTCCTACCCGGACGACGGTCTGGGCGAGGTCTTCCTGAAGATGTCCAAGCAGGGCTCGACCCTCGCGGGCATGATGGACGCCTTCTCCATCGCCGTCTCGGTCGGCCTCCAGTACGGGGTGCCGCTGGAGACGTACGTATCGAAGTTCACGAACATGCGCTTCGAACCGGCCGGCATGACGGACGACCCGGATGTGCGGATGGCGCAGTCGATCGTCGACTACATCTTCCGCCGACTCGCCCTGGACTTCCTGCCGTTCGAGACGCGTTCCGCGCTCGGCATCCACTCGGCGAGCGAGCGTCAGCGCCACCTGGAGACCGGTTCGTACGAGCCGTCCGAGGACGAACTCGACGTGGAGGGCCTCGCCCAGTCCGCGCCGAAGGCCGAGACGGTCAAGGAGGCGAAGGAAAAGGCCAAGGAGAAGGCGAAGGAAGAGGCCAAGGCCGAAGGGATCAGCGAGTCACAGGCCGCCGTCCCGGCACCGGGCGGCGCACACAGCTCCACGGAGCTGATGGAGATGCAGCTCGGTCTCAACGCCGATGCGCCGCTGTGCTTCTCCTGCGGTACGAAGATGCGCCGCGCGGGGAGCTGCTACCTGTGCGAGGGCTGCGGTTCGACCAGCGGATGCAGTTGATCCGCGGAGCGTTCCTCCAGGGAGAGTTGATCTCGCGGAGCCGATGAGACGCATGGCCTGAGCGTCCGACGAGGGCGGGGACCGGCAAACAACGCCGGTCCCCGCCCTTCGCATGTCTGGCGGGCCGTCTGTTGTACGGGCGGGTGCCTCCGCGGCCTGGCCTCGCCCCGCGTGCGGCATGCGGTGGCGGCGGCGCACGCGGAAGATGGATGTGTGGCAGCTCCGGGACTCGTGCACGGCAAGACGTGGAGACCGAGGCCGAGGGCTGGGGAGTCAGATGGAGCACCTGAAGTGACGCGGAGCGACGACGAGTTACAACGTGTTACGAAGGTTTACGGCCGAGGTGTACGACGAGTTCCGGGCGGCGATTGTGGGCGGGGCCCGGAGGCATCGGAAGCGACATCGCGAACATGAGGAGCGGAGCGAGATGAGCAGCGAAGACCGCGGCACGCACAGCCACCCGATCCTCGTCACCGGCGGCACCGGCACACTCGGCCGCGCCGTCGTACGCAGGCTGCTGGGCCGTGGGCACACGGTCAGGGTGCTCAGCCGCCGCCCGCGCCCGCAGACCGCGACCCCCGCTGGGGCACCGGCTGAGGCCGCCTCCACCGAGGCAGCGGGGCCGACGCCCGGCGAGGCTCCGGAGCCACAGTGGGCCACTGGCGACCTCACCTCGGGAGAGGGCCTGGACGCAGCCGTCGCCGGAGTCGGCAGCGTCGTGCACTGCGCCACGACCGGGACCCGTAAAGACGTCCAGGGAACCCGTCGGCTCATCGAGGCCCTGCGCCGCGCAGGCGGCGAACAGCACCTCGTCTACATCTCCATCGTGGGAGCCGACCGCGTGCCCTTCTTCTACTACCGGGCCAAGGTCGAGGCGGAAGAAGCCGTCCAGGCCGCCGGGCTGCCGTGGACGATCCTCCGCGCCACCCAGTTCCACGACCTGATCGCGCTCCTCACCACGGCCCAGCGGCGGCTGCCGTTCACGCTCTTCCCCGGCGGCTTCTCCTTCCAGCCGATCGAAGTCGAGGAGGTCGCTGAACGCCTGGCTGACCTGGTACTCGGCGAGCCCGCAGGCAGGGTCGCCGACATGGGCGGCCCCGAGGTGCGGACCGCCCGCGAACTGGCCCAGTCCACCCTGCACGCCTATGGGCGCCACCGCCCGCTGGTGCCCCTGCCCCTCCCAGGCAAGACCGCTCGCGGATACAAGGCCGGACACCATCTGACGCCGGAGCACGCCGTCGGCCGCACCACGTACGCCCAGTATCTGGCCGGCGCCGCAGCGTCGGAGCGTGCCGACCACCGGCACTGACCCGGCCTGTGCGGCGCGAGGCAAGGCCCCAAACCGCAGCGCCGAGGCCGCGAGTGCCTACGGATTGTCACCCGCTTGGCCGTACGATGGCGCGGTGCTGGTCAAGTGGATGCGCTGCACCGTCGTGGACCGTCGGGGGTTCGAGCGAGGGCAGCGGAAGTGGGCTGGGTTGCTCGGCGAGCCGGGTTTCCGTGGACAGGGCGGCGGATGGAGCCGTGCCAGGGAGGGCGTGGCGCATCTCTTCGGTTTCTGGGAGAGCCGTGCCTTCTATGACTCCTTCATGGCGCGCTCCCATGACCGGCTGCACGCCGCCCAGGTCGGCACGTACAGAGACATGCGGGTGCGCCTCTTCGAGTACCGCTTCGATGTGAAGACCGGTTTCCGGCCCGTCTTCGCGGACGCCGATCTGCTGCGCGTGGCCCACTGCCGGGTGCGCGGCGACCGTATCGAGCACTACACGCTGATGCAGGAGAAGGTCTGGAACCCTGCCATGGCCGGATCGCCCGGCATGCTGCGCGGAGTGTTCACACAGGCGCAGACCGAGGACGAGTTCATGGTGCTCTCCATGTGGGATTCGACGGCGGAGCACGGCAAGTACCGCACGGAACGCGTGGAACGGCTCGCTCTCCGTGCCCAGCTCGGCGCTGACGTGACCGGGATCGCCGGTGACGTCATCGATCTCGAACCCTCCTGGACCGTCTGAATTCAGCCGGGGTCATAGGGTGGCCACATGGCACGACCGAGACGGATCGTCCTCGTCCGGCACGGAGAGTCGGAGGGGAACGAGGACGACAGCATCTACGAACGTGTGCCTGACCATGCCCTCGCACTGACCGGTAAGGGAGTGCGGCAGGCCGAGGCCACGGGCGAGCGGCTGCGCGCGCTCTTCGGCCGGGAACGAGTCTCCGCCTACGTCTCCCCGTACCGGCGCACCCACCAGACACTCGCGGCCTTCGGTCTCGATCCGCGGCTTCTGCGCGTACGGGAGGAGCCGCGCCTGCGGGAGCAGGACTGGGGGAACTGGCAGGACCGCGAGGACGTACGCAAGCAGAAGGCGTACCGGGACGCCTACGGGCACTTCTTCTACCGCTTCGCACAGGGCGAGTCCGGAGCTGACGTCTACGACAGGGCTGGGGCGTTCCTGGAAAGCCTCTGGCGCAGCTTCGAGAAGCCCGACCATCCGCCCAACGTCCTGATCGTGACGCATGGGCTGACCATGCGCCTGTTCTGCATGCGATGGCTGCACTGGACGGTGGCGGAGTTCGAGTCGCTGTCGAATCCGGGTAACGCCGAGACACGTACGCTGGAATTGGGTGACGACGGGCGCTACCACCTCGACCGTCCCTTCGAGCAATGGTGCACACCGCGCTCGTACGGAACCTGTACGTGACCCCACCGCGCTCGGCGCGTCCATCGGACCCGACGGCTCGGCCGGGAGTCGCGGCGGCCGGCGGCCAACGCCCGGGAGTCACCCGCGGACGGCACCTGTGAACGAGAACCGACGGACGCACCCAGAGCGCTTGATCATGAACGCCGAATCGCAGGGCTCCGAACCGCGAGGCGCGGAATTCCAGGACGCGGAGCCCCCAGACGCGGAACCCCAAGGCGCGGAGCCCCAAGACACCGCATCCCGCGACGCGTTGAATGAGCAGGACAGCAAGTCGCAGGAGGCGCCGGACACTCGGGACTCGCGGGGCGACTCGCATCGTGCGGCAGACTCGGACAACGCGGCCGAGCAACTTGCTGAAGAGCCGCACGACTCCGGCTCCGCCGGCGGGTCTTGCCGCACCGAGCCCAGGGGTGCGCCGGATGCTGCCCCCGTGGAGCAGCAGGCGGAGGGTCGGCGCTACGCTGATTCGGTCATGCCGATCACGCCTCCAACCCACCGCGTCGAGCGGTCGATTCGTGCCAAGACCGGCGCCAAGGTGGTCGCGGGAATCGATGAAGTGGGCAGGGGCGCCTGGGCCGGTCCCGTCACGGTTTGCGCGGCCGTCACAGGGCTGCGCCGCGCACCCGACGGACTCACCGACTCCAAGCTCCTGACGGTGAAACGCCGTACTGAGCTCGCCGAGGTCCTCGACGACTGGGTCACTGCGCACGCGCTCGGCCATGCCTCCTCGGAGGAGATCGACGAGTTGGGCATGACGGCGGCGCTCCGGCTGGCAGCCATGCGTGCCCTGGAGGCTCTGCCCGTCTGTCCGGACGCGGTGATCCTCGACGGCAAGCACGACTACCTCGGGACGCCCTGGCAGGTGCGTACCGTGATCAAGGGCGATCAGTCGTGCATCTCCGTCGCGGCGGCCTCCGTTCTGGCCAAGGTGCGCAGGGACGCCCTGATGGCCGAACTCGGCGCGGACCACGCCGACTTCGCCTTCGCGGACAATGCCGGCTACCCGTCGCCCGTACACAAGACCGCGCTTCAGGCGTTCGGGCCCACACCGCATCACCGGATGTCCTGGGCCTTCATGGACGCTCTGCCGCGCTGGCAGCACCTCAAACGGACAAGGGCAGTCCCGGACGAAGAGACTCCGCCTGTCGAGCAGATGGGTTTCTTCTGACGAGGACGCCGCCGACTCCCGGCTGGGCGCCTTCCGGAGGAAAACTCCTGGCCGAACCCGCTTACGCGGCTCGGACCCGCGTTTGATAGACAACACCCCATGCCTCTCATTCCCGAGGAGCCACAAATTCACGAGAGTGTCCCGGGCAGCCGCAACTCCGCGGCCGCGACCCGTACTCCACAGGCTTCCCGTCCCGCAGCACCCATTCCCGGACCTCGGGCCCCTTCGCGTCCCACGCCGCCGCGTGCGGACAGCAAAGGACCGACCCCGGGCCGTCCGGGCAACGTGCGCACAGGCGGCCCGCAGCGGCCGAACGCGGCGTCCGCCCGACCGGCTGCGCAGATCGAACTGGTCACCGCCTCGGATGCGACTGCGGTCGACCAGGCCGACGAGACGGTCGACAAGCTCCTTGACGAGGGCACACCGCCCGGAGACGTCCTCGTGGTCACCACGGGCGAACAGCATCCTTGGGCGCAGCATGAACTCTCCTTCGGTGAGGACGCCTACTGGCGTCAACTTGCCGACGGTGAGGACGTCTTCTGCGTACACACCTCGGCGCTGTCCCGTGTCGGGCGCAGGGCGGTCGTCGTCCTCGCCGTCAACGGCGGTACGGACGCACAGGCAGCCGAAGCCCTCCCGGCCGCGCTCGCGAAGGCGGAGCGAAGCCTGATCGTCTGCGGCGACCCCCAGCGACTGCGTCAACTGCTCTGACAAAGCAGGGACTTCACGGGTGCGCAGGAAGGTCGACTTGCCGCAGCCGGACGGGCCGATGAAGGCCGTGATGGGACGGGCTGACCGATTCGCCCTCGCGCACGGTCGTACGCATCAGCTACGCGAGCGACCCTGCGCCGCCTCAGTCCGCACCGTGCCGCCACCGGGGCCGATACCGGTCCCGGTAACGGACTGTCGGCAGGTGTCACACCGGATGGCGTTCCCTCCGTGGCGTCACCCCTGTACGGCCAGGACCAGCGGCAGTACCCGCTGTGCCCCGGCCCGCACGAGCAGCCGCGCCGCCACCGCGAGTGTCCAGCCGGTGTCCGTGAAGTCGTCCACCAGAAACACCGGGCCTCCGGCCTCCGCGACGGCGTCCGACACGGACGGGGGCAGGGTCAATGCCCCGTGCAGGGCGCGAAGCCGCTGTGCACCGTTGCTACGGGCGACCGGTGCCGACGGGACGTCTTCCGCATAGGTCACCGTGCCGAGCAGCGGCATGCGCCCGATCTGCGATATGTGCTCGCCCAGTGACCGCACCAGCCGGGGGCGCGTACGGGAGTCGACGGTGACCACTCCCACCGGCCGGGTCGGCGCGTCCGGCGCTCCGGTGCCCCAACAGCCGGGAGCCTTGGCCCAGTCGGCTAGCACATCCACGACCGCGGCGACGACATCGTCGGGCACCGGGGCGTCCGTCGCCTGCGGAGTCAGCAGCGGACGTAGCCGGTTCCCCCAGCCGATGTCGGAGAGCCTTCCCAACGCGCGCCCCGTCGCTGCCTGTTCACCGGCGGGGATGCGCCCCTTCAGTTCCACACCGATCGTGGGCAGCCCGGTCGGCCACATCTTGCGCGGCTCCACTTCCACCCCGGGGCGGGCGAGTTCGCCGCGTGCCGCCTCCAGGGTGGCGGGGGAGACCTCGTCGGTGAATCGGGGGCCGGCGCAGTTGTCGCAGCGTCCGCACGGCGCGGCGTCCTCGTCGTCGAGCTGCCTGCGCAGGAACTCCATGCGGCAGTCCGTGGCTGTCGAGTACTCGCGCATGGCGTGCTGTTCGGCTTCGCGCTGGCGCGCCACCCAGGCGTAGCGCTCCGAGTCGTACTTCCAGGGCTGGCCAGTGACGGTCCACCCGCCGCGGACCCTGCGCACAGCGCCGTCCACGTCCAGCACCTTGAGCATGGTCTCCAGTCGGGATCGCCGCAGCTCGACCTGCGGCTCCAGCGCGGGAACCGACAGCGGTCGATCGGCGGCGCCCAGCACATCGAGCGTTCTGCGCACCTGGTCCTCCGAGGGGAAGGCCAGTGAGGCGAAGTACCGCCAGATCGCCTCGTCCTCTCGGCCCGGCAGCAGCAGCACCTCCGCATGCTTCACACCACGACCGGCCCGGCCCACCTGCTGGTAGTAGGCGATGGGGGAGGAGGGGGAGCCGAGATGGACGACGAACCCCAGATCGGGTTTGTCGAAGCCCATGCCCAGCGCGGAAGTGGCCACGAGTGCCTTGACGCGGTTGGCCAGCAAGTCGGCCTCCGCCGCCTGCCGTTCGGCGTTCTCCGACTTGCCGGTGTAGGCGGCCACGGTGTGGCCCTGCGCCCGCAGAAACGCGGTCACCTCCTCGGCCGCGGCGACCGTGAGCGTGTAGACGATGCCTGAACCCGGCAGCTTGTCGAGGTGATCGGACAGCCAGGCCATCCGGTGCGCGGCATCGGGCAGCCGGAGCACACCCAGGCTCAGGCTCTCCCGCTCCAGCGGCCCCCGCAGCACGAGCGCTTCCGTGCCGTGACCGGCGGCGGAACCGTCCGCCGGGGAACCGGTGCCCAGTTGCTCGGCCACGTCGGCGGTGACCCTCGCATTGGCCGTGGCGGTGGTGGCGAGCACGGGCACGCCCGCTGGGAGTTCGGCGAGCATCGTCCGCAGCCGCCGGTAGTCCGGCCGGAAGTCATGGCCCCAGTCGGAGATGCAGTGAGCCTCGTCCACCACGAGCAGGCCGGTGGCCGCAGTCAGCGCCGGAAGCACCTGGTCCCGGAAGTCGGGGTTGTTCAGCCGTTCCGGGCTCACCAGCAACACGTCGACCGTGCCCTCGGCGATCTCCGACTGGATCGCCTCCCACTCCTCCGTGTTCGAGGAGTTGATGGTGCGGGCGCGGATGCCGGCCTCCTCCGCTGCCGCCACCTGGTTTCGCATCAGGGCGAGCAACGGCGAGACGATGACGGTGGGCCCCTCACCGGCGGCACGCAGCAACGCCGTAGCCACGAAGTAGACCGCCGACTTCCCCCAGCCGGTGCGCTGCACGACGAGAGCCCGGCGGCGGTCCACCACCAGCGCCTCTATGGCGCGCCACTGGTCGTCGCGCAGCCGGGCCTCGCCCGTGGGGTCGGCGACGAGGCGGGCGAGGACGGCATCGGCTTCGAGGCGCAGCTCGGTGTCTTTCATGGGCCCTATGCAACCGGATGTGCAACTCATCAGGCCAACGAGCCTGTGGAAAACTCGCAATGAGTATGACATGCGTACAAACCAGGGTGTCTGTGGATAACTGATGACCAACTTCGCTGCCGGACCGGCACGGTTGCCCCATGACACAGCGAGACAACGGACACCCCAGCCCCAGCGACGACGACACCGGCGACGCGGCGGTGCGTGAACCCCAAGCACAGTCCGGTTCGGCCGCGGCAGCGCCCGCACCGGAGAGCGAGATCGCACTGCGCGGCCCCGCCGAACTCGCAGACGCGCTCCCGTATCTGCTCGGCTTCTATCCCGACGACTCCATCGTGGTCGTCGCCCTGCATGGCCGGCGAGGACGCTTCGGCGGGCGGATCAGGCTCGGCATCCCCGCTGCCCGTGACGAATGGTCTGCCGTCTCCCAGCAGGTCGCGACCTGTCTGGAGGGCGAGGTCCGGTCGAGCAGCGGGCGTCCCGACGGCGCGATCGTCTTCCTGTGCCAGGAGCCAGGTCCCGGTCAGAAACGGGAGAGGTGATGGAGCGGCTGCGCCCGCTCGCGCAGGCACTTCGTACGGCCTGCGGTGCGAGGGAGATCCCGGTCTACGAGGCGCTGTGTCTGTCCGACGGCCACTACTGGTCGTACTGCTGCCCGGATTCCGCCTGTTGTCCGAGCGAGGGCCGTCGGGTGGGTACGAGCGGCACCTCCGCGATGGCTGCCGCAGCGGCCTACGCGGGAATCCAACTACGCGGCTCGCTGCGGGAGATGGAGCGCAGGCTGACGGCGATCGACGCGGAGGCGGGCGATGCCCAGAAGCGCGCCCTCGATTCCGCGAGTTCCGCCCTCGTGCCGCGGATGCTCGCCCAGGGCGGCTTTTCGTCCGTGAGAGCACAGAACCACTCAAGTTGGCCCAGTCACTGATCACCCGGTTCCGCGATGCCGTCCCGGACGACGGCGACAGCCGTCTGGCCGACGCCCACGACGACGAACTGCTCAGCGACGAGGACGCAGCGGCGCTGATTCTCGGTCTTCAGGACCGCAGAACGCGTGACCGTGCCGCCGAGTGGATGGAGGCCCCCGACTCCGGGCCCGCACTTCGGCTATGGCGCGCCCTCGCCAGACGCTGCGTCGAGCCGTACGACGAACACGCTGCGGCACCTCTGACACTCGCGGGATGGGTCGCCTGGTCCACAGGGGACAGGCCCATGGCACGCCTCGCCCTCGACCATGCCCTGCGAAGCGACCCGGACTACGTCTTCGCCCGGCTGCTCCACCGTGCCTTCAACGAGGGCGTGGATCCGGAGCCCCTGCGCCGCTGCATGCGCAAGGAACGGGAGGCGCGTCAAGCCCAAGAGCAGCACGGGTCTGCCGACTCGGCCGCCTGTGGTGCGCCGTGACCGGCATGCGAGTCAGCCGTTCAACTCTTTGCAGAAGCCGCTCATCTCCAGCCCTGATCCGCACTGGAACAACCACAAGAGGAAGCGGAGTTACGCCTATGTCCACGAAGTCGCATCCGGTTCCGCCACAACCGCACACTCCGCGTGGGTGCCCGCCAGGAGCTGCCCTTCCTGCTCGTGGCACGGCGCGCGAAGGGAACTCCGCACGTGGACGCAGTGCGCCGTGGCTGCCACCGGCCATGGCGGAACACAGCTCGGCGCACGCCGCGCTGGTCTGCGTCGCTGCGCCTCATCTGGCTGTGTCCGCCGAACACGGCCAGATGAACGGCGAAGGCATGGAGGGCTTTTACTACGGGGGCAGACGGGTGCTGTCACGCTGCCGCATCCTCCTCGGCGGAAGGGAACCGCTTCCGCTCCTGGGCCGCATGGCCGGCGCACGACAGGCCCGCTTCACCGCCACAGCACGGACGACCGTCGGAAGCGGACCCGACCCTGCGATCGTCGTCGACAGACTGCGATCGGCGGAAGGCACGGAACGCATCACCGTTCGCAACACCGGCGGCCGCCCGCTGAGGCTTCCGTTCGAAGTGCAGCTAGGGACAGACCTCGCGGAGATCGCCGCGATCGCCGTGGGGCGGGCCGGTGAAGAGCTGCCCGCGTCCGTTCACGGTTCGGGACTGGCTTGGTCCACCGCGAACCTACGGGCCGCTGTCACCGCCGACCCGCAACCGGACACGATCCTCGCCGGGCTGGGGCTGCTGAGGTGGGACTGGGAGCTGCCGCCTGGGGCAGAACGTACGGTCATGCTTCGGACCGACCTGGCGCGGACAGTGCCTGAGCCGTCACGTGCCAAGAAGCGCTCAGGCGCGGCACGGGTCCGGGCCAGGAAGAAGGACGCCAGGACCACTGCCGGTCCCGTCTCCTTCTACGCACACAAGCCCCCGGCTCCGCCGGAACTCTGGCGCAACACCCGCGCTGACGGGGACGACAGCAGGGTCGCTGCACTCTTCCGGAGCGCCCTAGACGACGCCAACGCACTGCTGATGTCCGACCCGGCAGCACCCTCCGACCTGCATCTCGTCGCGGGGGCTCCCTGGCGCTGTGCCCTTGCGCCGGCCGAGTCCCTGCGGGCGGCCCGGATGCTGCTGCCGCTCGGCACGCGTCTTACCGCAGGCACGCTACGCATGCTCGCCCGCGGCCAGTTGACCGGATCTGGTGAGGAAACAGGTCGGCTCCCCGGGGCTGTGCGTCATGCCGGTCCATACGCCCCACCGAGTTGCACCGGTACGGAAGCGACGTTGCTGTTTCCCGCAGCTCTGGCAGAGGCACGGCTGTGGGGTCTGTCCGAATGCGACACGGAGCAGCTACTGCCCGCTGCCGAGCGGTGCTTGAACTGGATGCTCAAAGTGTCCGACAAGGAGATGTTCGTACCCGACCCCGCGCCGGACGGGCCGTTCAGATGCGAAACCCAGGCCGGCGCACACCGAGCGGCGCTCCTCGGTGCTGAACTGCTCGATGGCTGTGGAAGTGACAGGGGAGCTGAGCTGCGCGACTGGGCCGAGGAACTGCGCCGGAGATTCCAGGAGGAGTTCTGGCACGAAGATGACGCCGGGGGGAGACCCGTGGCGGTCCGCGCCCGGAACGGCACCGCCCGCAGTCATCTGAGTTCCGCCGCAGTGGAGTTGCTCGATACGGGCCTGGCGGGGGGCGGCCGTTTCGCGACCGGTCTGCTCACGGCGGAGCAGACCGAGCAGCTCGGCCGTCACCTGGGGAGCCGGGCCCTTGATTCGGGCTGGGGCCTGCGCAGCCTCGGAGAGAATGACGAGCGGTACAACCCCTTCGGCCACCGTGGCGGCGCAGTTCGCGTCCAGGAGTCCGTGACGGCCGTCGCGGGTCTTGCCGCGGCAGGACATGAACAGGCGGCGGGTTCGCTGCTGCGCGGACTGCTCGACGCGGCAGCGCAGTTCGACTTCCGGCTTCCCGAGATGTACGCGGCACAGCAGCGGAGCGAAGGCGGCGTGCCACTCCCGCACCCGGCGGCGTGCCGACCGGCAGCAACCTCCGCAGCGGGCTCCGTGCACCTGCTCACCGCACTCGCCGGCGTGCGCCCGGACGCTCCGAAAGGCACCGTCTCCGTACGTCCGTGGAAGACCGGGCCGCTTGGAACAGTGCGCTTCGCGGGTCTGCGGGTCTCAGGCGCACCGTTCTCGGTCCGTGTCGGCAGCGATGGTGAGGGCGAGGTCGAGGAGATCGCCGACAGTCTGCGAGCTGTCGTCGGCTGAGCGGAAGTTGAGGCGACAGCAAGAGCGAGACCCGTCGGCGCAACGCCCGGCAAGCCGCCGCGGAACTGCCTGATTATCGTCAGGGAGACGACTATGATCACGACATGCCCTACGACCCGTCGGCCTTCCCCCCATTCGCCGTCACCGTCGACCTCGTGGTGCTCACGGTGCGCAGACATGCGTTGTGCGCACTGGTGGTACGCCGCGGCGAACCACCGTACGAAGGCAAATGGGCGCTGCCCGGGGGCTTTGTCCGGGCTGATGAGGACCTCACTTCGGCAGCGGCACGAGAACTCGCGGAGGAGACGGGCCTCCATGCGCATGGGACCGACAGCGGTCTCCCCGGTGCGCATCTGGAACAGCTTGCGACGTATGGCGATCCGGGCCGCGACCCGAGGATGCGCGTCGTCAGTGTCGCCCATCTCGCCCTCGCCCCGGACCTGCCGTCGCCCACACCAGGAGGAGACGCCAGGGGCGCACGATGGGCCCCGGTCGACGAACTGCTCGGCGTGGGAGACCTGTCCAGGTACGCCGACGACGGCAACAAATCGTCACTCGCCTTCGACCACGAACAAATCCTCGCGGCGGGCGTGGAGCGGGCCCGCTCCAAGATCGAGTACTCATCGCTCGCCACCGCCTTCTGTCCACCGGAGTTCACTGTCGGGGAACTGCGCAGGGTCTACGAAGCGGTCTGGGGAGTCGTGCTCGACCCGCGCAACTTCCACCGGAAGGTCACGGGGACTCCGGGCTTCCTCGTACCTAGCGGCGGCACCACCACGCGCCAGGGAGGACGCCCCGCTCAACTGTTCCGCGCCGGGGGCGCCACGTTGCTCAACCCGCCGATGCTGCGCCCCGAGGTCTGACGACTCATCGCTTCCTGAGTCGCGGCACCCCGCCAGTAGCAATGGACTTGGCCCGGCGAAGGCATTAGCGCTGAAAGCGGGACATGTCACGTTATCTTGCCTGGATGCGTCCCCCACGCGTCACGCGGGAGAAGCGATGATCCAGGTAATCGGGCTCACGAGCCAGCTTCGCCGTCACCAACTCAAGCCCACCGTCGAAGACCTGACCTTCGAGGCTCGCCCCGGTCGCGTCACCGTGCTTCTCGGGCCGGAGGGCTCGGGTAAGACGACTGCCCTCCTTCTGATGCTCCAGCTTCAGTCCGGGCGGGGTACGGCACTGTTCCGTGGACGCCCGGTCCAGCGGATCCAGAACCTCCCCCGTGAAGTGGGCGTGGTGCTGGGCGAGGTGAACGGTCACCCGGGGCGTACGGTCCGCAGCCATCTGCGGATGCTCGCCGCCGCGGCGGACGTCCCTGCGGGGAGAGCAGACGACGTCCTCGACGTCGTAGGTCTGAGCGGTCTCGCCGATCAACGGCTGAGCGCACTGTCTCGTGGCATGGACCGACGCCTCGCTGTGGCCTGCGCATTGATCGGAGACCCACACACCCTGGTCCTCGACGAGCCCGCGCACGAACTGTCTCCACGTGAGACGGCCTGGCTGTACTCGCTGTTGCGCGGGTACGCCCACCAGGGCGGCACCGTGCTGGTCACTTCGCACCGGTCCGAGGAGGTCGCCAAACTCGCCGACCGCGTGGTGAGCATCAACTCGGGGCGTCTGATCGCCGACCAGGAAGCCGCCGACTTCGTGCGCACCCGGCTCCGTCCGCGCGTCGCCGTGCGCACACCGCATGTCGACCGCCTCGTCGCCGTACTGACGCAGGAGGGACGCAGAGCAGGCAATGCCCGTGACGGAGGCCCGCTCAAGGTCGTCCACGAAGGGGGCACCAAGGTCTCGGTCTACGGCAGCAGTTGCGCCGAGGTGGGAGAGCACGCCTACAAGAACGGCATCCTCGTACACCAACTGACCGACGAGGAGGGCGATGCAGGCGACGCCTACCCGCCTGGTCCTCTGCACCGTGCCGACGGCCGACGATCGGCATTGGAGACTCAGACCAGCACTCTCGGCCCCGTGACGAAGCAGGGCTCGCGGCAGGTGTCGCCATCGAACGACGAGGGCTCACGGCCGGGCATGGACGCCGGGACGGATTCCGGCCCTGTCCGGCTGGAATCGGGGGAGGACGCAGGCGAGGCCGCCGACTCCGAATCCGAAGACGTACTACGGGCGTTGGAAGAGCTGGAAGACATCGAAGAACTCGATGTGTCGGCGGGGCCGGTTGGACCAGGCGAGCCCGACGACTGGGTCGAAGACGACTTCGGGCCCCGTTCCTTCGATCCGGACGGGCGTACAGCGCCGCGGAGTTCGGGACAGGCGGCATCGGCTGGGCAGCGTTCGCCCGCCGTGGCGCCTACGGGTGTGACGTCGTCTGTCGACGGGGACAGCAGACAACTCACGCCGGACTCCGAAGCCGATTCCGAATCTCAGCTCGGGCCAGAGCACACATCCGAGGCGGAGGCCGACGACACCTCCGCCGAGCCTGCACTCGAACCGAGCTATGTGTCCGCCGCGGCCCCCGCTTCGGCCCCCGACTCCCCATCCGATTCCGGCTCCTCAGCCTCCGCCTCTTCTGCTGCCTCCTCGGTCTCATCTACCGACTCCGTGGCCGCCTTCGCGACGGCCTCCGAGGCTCCGCCCCCTGCGCCAACCAGCTCTGAAGAACCGACGATCCGCATCAGCGACAGCCCGCTCACAGCCACCCCGTCCGGCTCCGGGAGCGAGTCGCCCGACGACTCCGCTACCACCGACGCCCCCGGCGCTTCCACGACCTCACGCCCCATCGTGATGAAGCCCCTGGCCGACCCTGACGCGCACCGTGACACCCCCGGCGAGGCCAACCCGCTGTGGACTCCCAGGCATCCCCCCGCGCGGGCCGCGGCCGAACTTCCGCCTCAGCTCCACGCCTTGGCACGTCCGGGCCCCGCCGCCCCCTTGCGTTACGAAACGTGCCGCCTCATCAGCCTGCGCAGTACCTGGATCGCCACGGCAGTAACGGTGGCGGTGGCGCTATGCGTATCGCTCGTCATGGCAGGCACCGGGATCGGCCTTCCGCTGAGCGCTGGGGACTCGCCTTCGCTCACACCGGCCGTACGCATTCTGACGGGCTGGCCGTCGGGCGATGTGTTCCTGCTGCCACCCGTCGCCGTGGCCACCGGTCTGCTCGGGGCATTCGCGTTCGGCGAGGAGTTCCGCTATCCCGCGCTCGCGCCCGGCCGTTCGCCCGTACCGCGACGGCTCAGTCTTCTCGCTGCCAAGCTCGCGGTCTCGGCGGCGTTCGCCGTGTTGCTCAGCCTCGCTGTCGCCATCGTCAACGCGGCAGGCGTGACGCTGTTCTTCGGCGAGGAAGCCCTCGCCCTGCCCTCGCAGGGAGACCTGCTGGCCGCGGGGGGTTCGTGGCAGTTGAACCTCGCAGCGGTGTTCGTGTTCAACGCTGGGTGTGCCTGGGCGGGGGTGTTGTCCGCTGGAGTCTTCCGTTCGGGGACGGTGGGCATCGCGGTGGTCGTGGCAGTTCCGTTGCTGCTGACGCCAGTTGTGCGGAGTCTGGTTGGCGGCGATCCGGCACAGGGCCGGTCCATCGAAGGGCTTCCGGGTCGGCTGGAGGCAGCGCTGCTGGTGCCCTGGCCGCCGGGTACCGAGCGAGGGGTTGCCGCCTTGCTGGACATGGCTTCCCAACCCACCGGCCTCGCACTGGTGTTGTCGCTCATCGCGCTGCTGACCGGGTATCTCGTCACCGCACTCACCGGCAGAGCGGGCTGACGCCCGTTATCGGTACGCAGGCCACACCGCCCGAACTACCCCGCACCGCAGCCCTGCTGGCTCATCAGCGCCGCAACCGCCGCACCACCAGCCCCAGACCGCCGGGCCACGCCGTCGACGGTCTCCACGGCCCGTGGTCGTAACCGCACATCGAGAACCCGATCCGTGCCATGCGGCGCCCCCAACGCCAACGCCCTTCCACCGATGGGCAGATGATCCTGGTCAACACTGTCTTTCCGATAAGGCGTCAATTGCGTGGAAGGCAGTGATCACCCTTTCGTGTGCTTTTCACCAAAGCCCTCAAGGCCGCCAGGAGGCCCGCCGACAAAGGATGCGTGACTACCCTTGCGCACTCCATGATGACCGCCGCTCGCTCCGCCGACTCGGGCCTCGTCGGCCCGGGAGAAATCGACCGCTACGCGTACGCCGAGTCTTCCGGCACCGCGCGCACGACCAGCAACGTTCCTGCCTGGCAAGGCTCCGAGGCCGACATCAACCGCGCGGGACGCCGGGCGTCCGGCAGCCGCGGCCGTGGTCTGCACGGCCAACTCGTCCAGCAACTCGGACAGATGATCGTCTCCGGCGACCTGGGAGCGGACCGGCCGCTGGTCCCGGAGGAGATCGGCCACCGTTTCGAAGTCTCCCGCACCGTCGTCCGTGAGTCCCTGCGCGTACTGGAAGCGAAGGGACTGGTCAGTGCCAGGCCCAACGTCGGTACGCGAGTACGGCCCGTCAGCGACTGGAATCTGCTCGACCCCGACATCATCGAGTGGCGTGCCTTCGGGCCCCAACGTGAGGACCAGCGCCGGGAGTTGCGCGAACTGCGCAGCACCATCGAGCCGTTGGCCGCACGTCTCGCCGCCGGGCAGGTACGGGACGACATTCAGCAGCGCCTCGGCGACATGGTCGAGATCATGACGCACGCCGTCGGCCAGGGCGACACCCTCACCTTCTCCCGCGCGGACGCCGAGTTCCACGGGCAGTTGATGCAGGCGGCCGGTAACCGGATGCTCGAGCACCTCTCGGGGATCGTCTCCGCGGCCCTTCAGGTGTCGGGCGGTTCGGGTACGGGGTGCGACGTGGCTACCGAGGCGTCGATCGCTCAGCACCAGCGCGTCGTGGACGCGCTCGCCTCGGGCGAGGGGGCCGCCGCGGAGTCGGCGATGCGGCAGGTGCTCGGCGGACGCCCGGACTCGGGTGCCCCGGTCACCCCGCCCGGAGTGGCCCCCGGTACCGGACCGGCCGCCGGCGCCGGTGCCGACCACGTGGTTCCGCCACCGCGAGAGCACTGAGCCTGAGCCGGGCGCTCACCGGGCAGCCGCGCAGGATGTCGTGCCAGGGGTCGTGCCGGGCAGTGAGGGACGGTCCCGTATCGCACGGGCGGCGGTCCGGCGCAGGGCCGTCGCAGACCGGAGGCGCCCGGCGGCCGAAGCTCACCCGCCACGGCCCTCGCCCCGGGCCGCCCCGGCTCCGGTTCGCCCCACCGCTACGGTCCGGAGGGCCCGGCGTCCAGCCCTCCCGCCCCGGCCCAAGGCAGAACGGCTGCGCCGCCGAATTCGGCGGCGCAGCCGTTTCCGCCCTTGTGCATGTGGGGCAGCTTCCTTGCAGTGGTGTCCTTTTCGTTGCGCTCTTTCCGGAATGTAGAGGGAGAGGTGTGACCCGGGCCACGTGTATTGCCCGTAACGCTTCGCGTGACAGCGCGATGACTCAAGAGGTGACAGCCGAGGACGGAATACTGCACCCCCGAGCCGGCGCTCGTGCAGGCGTTGTATTCGTCCACAGCTCAGCCCGCGCCGTCGGTTCATCCCCACCGGCGGTTTGCCGTTTCCATCGTTCCGAGAGGTTGTTCGTGTCGGCCAGCACATCCCGTACGCTCCCTGCGGAGATCGCCGAATCCGAATCTGTGGTGGCGCTCATCGAGCGGGGAAAGGCTGAGGGGCAGATCGGCGGCGACGACGTGCGTCGGGCCTTCGAAGCTGACCAGATTCCGCCAACCCAGTGGAAGAACGTACTGCGCAGCCTCAACCAGATCCTCGACGAGGAGGGTGTGACGCTGATGGTGAGTGCCGCAGAGGCTCCCAAGCGCACCCGTAAGAGCGTTGCGGCCAAGGCCCCCGCCAAGCGCACCGCCACGAAGACGGTTTCGGCGAGGTCCGCCGCCAAGAAGTCGGCGGGCAAGCCGGAGACCGCTCCCGCGGAGGTCGACGCCGTACCGGCCGAAGAGGCCGTCGATGTCGATGCCGTCGAAGCGGCCGCCGCCGAGCTGGCCGCAGAGCCCGTGAAGAAGAAGACCGCCAAGAAGGCCGCCGCGAAGAAGACGGCCAAGAAGGCGACCGCGAAGAAGGCCGCACCGAAGAAGACCGCCGCGAAGAAGTCCGTCGTCGACGAAATCCTCGAAGACGGAGAAGAGGCCGCCGAGGAAGCCCCGGCCAAGCCCACGAACAAACCCGGTGCCGAGGACGGCCCGACGGCCGAGGTGAAGAACGAGAACGAGGGCTTCGTCCTCTCCGACGACGACGAGGACGACGCCCCGGCCCAGCAGGTCGCCGCGGCGGGTGCCACCGCCGACCCGGTCAAGGACTACCTCAAGCAGATCGGCAAGGTCCCCCTCCTCAACGCTGAGCAGGAGGTGGAACTCGCCAAGCGGATCGAGGCCGGCCTCTTCGCCGAGGACAAGCTCGCCGCCGCCGACAAGCTGGCACCCAAGCTAAAGCGCGAGCTGGAGATCATCGCCGAGGACGGCCGCCGCGCCAAGAACCATCTGCTGGAGGCCAACCTCCGTCTCGTCGTCTCCCTCGCCAAGCGCTACACGGGACGCGGCATGCTCTTCCTGGACCTGATCCAGGAGGGCAACCTCGGTCTCATCCGTGCCGTCGAGAAGTTCGACTACACCAAGGGCTACAAGTTCTCGACGTATGCGACGTGGTGGATCCGGCAGGCCATCACGCGTGCCATGGCCGACCAGGCGCGCACCATCCGCATCCCGGTGCACATGGTCGAGGTCATCAACAAACTCGCCCGCGTCCAGCGCCAGATGCTTCAGGACCTCGGCCGTGAGCCCTCCCCGGAGGAGCTGGCCAAGGAGTTGGACATGACGCCGGAGAAGGTCGTCGAGGTCCAGAAGTACGGACGTGAGCCGATCTCCCTGCACACGCCCCTGGGAGAGGACGGCGACAGCGAGTTCGGCGACCTCATCGAGGACTCCGAGGCCGTGGTCCCCGCCGACGCGGTCAGCTTCACGCTTCTCCAGGAGCAGTTGCACTCGGTTCTGGACACGCTCAGCGAGCGCGAGGCGGGCGTCGTCTCGATGCGTTTCGGCCTGACGGACGGTCAGCCCAAGACCCTCGACGAGATCGGCAAGGTCTACGGCGTGACGCGTGAGCGTATCCGTCAGATCGAGTCCAAGACGATGTCGAAGCTGCGGCACCCGTCCCGTTCGCAGGTCCTGCGCGACTACCTGGACTGAGGACGGCGCCCTCCACAGGGCGATCACATACGGCGAGGGCCGGTGACCCTACCAACGGTCACCGGCCCTCGCCGTATGAAGTCGGTGCCGCCCCGGGATGCGGAGGTGGGCCATCCGGATCACCCTTGATGGTCCGGAAGACCTTCCAGGGCCCGGTACCGCCAGGAGGCTCCATGCGTCCGCTGCGCGCACTTCAGCCGCAATCGCTCATATCCGCGCTGCCCGTGCTGCTCGGCGTGCTGTTCGCGCTGCTGCCAGGGTCACCGGCCTCGGCGGGGGACCGGGTCGTGGTCGGCGGACGTCCGGTCGACGCCGCCAAGCATCCCTGGGTGGTCGCCCTCGCCAGCCGTGACCGCTTCGGGACGGAGCGCTCCGGCCAGTTCTGCGGTGGTGCGCTCGTGGGCGCCCGTACGGTGATCACCGCGGCGCACTGCCTGAGCCGGGAGGTGCTCGGAGTCGATCACGGAAGGGTCGACGATCTGCACGTCATATCCGGGCGGAACGACCTTCGCAAGGCCACCGGCCATGAGGTGAAGGTGCGCAAGAAGTGGATCAATCCCGCCTACGACACCGGGACGAACTCCGGGGACGTAGCCGTACTGACCCTCGACAAGCCGATGCCCGCGGGCTCGACGATCCCCATGGCAGGGCGCCACGACAAGGGCTACAAGCCCGGCGCCGCCGCCGAGGTCTACGGCTGGGGCGACATCAGCGGATACGGCGACTACGAGCCGAGGCTGCGCGCCGCCGACGTCGACATGCTGGAGGACTCGGCGTGCGGCCGCGCCTACCCCAAGGGCTCGGAGGGCGCCTTCGACAAGGACTCCATGGTGTGCGCCGGGGTCAGGGAGGGCGGCCGGGACGCATGCCAGGGCGACAGCGGAGGGCCGCTCGTCGCGCACGGGAGGGTCGTAGGGCTCGTCTCCTGGGGGGCCGGCTGCGGGGAGGAGGGCAGACCCGGTGTCTACACCCGTGTCTCGGCGATGGCGGACCTCGTACGGGAACACAGCGCATGAGAGGCGGCAGCGGAAAGGCCGGCGCTTTTGCGGTGCCGGGCTGCCGGGCCTATGGGATGCCCGAGTCCGAGGCTTCTTCCGAAGGGTGTTCGCCGAGAGCGGAATTACCAAGTGCATTGATGCGTGCGGGGGTTGTGGCGCCTATTGCGTGCGCCCCTTGCGAACCGCGCATCGGGACGCGGAAGGGCGGCCACCCGGTGTCACCGGATGGCCGCCCTCCGAAATCCGGCCCTGTGGCCGGCTGAGCTCGTCGGTTCGGGACGTCTGGTCAGGTCAGGACGCTCAGCCCTCTCCCGCGTCGTTGTTCGCAGGAGCGGTGAGCTTCTCCGTCTCGTCCTGTATCTCCGCGGCGATCTTCTTGAGCTCCGGCTCGAACTTACGCCCGTGGTGTGCGCAGAACAGCAGCTCTCCGCCGCTGAGCAGCACGACGCGCAGATAGGCCTGGGCGTTGCAGCGGTCGCAGCGGTCGGCGGCCGTCAACGGAGTCGCGGGGGTCAGAACAGTAGTCACGTCGCCTCTTCTCTAGCTCGACGAGCTGTCGTACCAGGGTCAACATCCAACCAGGTCGAAAACGTTCCCGCTTCGACGAATCCTCGAAGATTTCTCCCCGGGGCGGCTGCATGTTGCCGGGTGGCGGCGAATGAGCCGTATTACGTGGGTTGCTTCGCGGTCATGGTGCTTGGTTGCTGTTGTCCAGTTGTTTGTCTCTTCAGTGTTCCCGTGTTGAAGGGGACGTGCCCGGAGCCTAAATGGTTCATGCGTCAAAGGGAACGTGATGTGTGCGTCACCCCATCCAGTTATCGAACGTACGAACGAGCATGGGCTAGCATGTATGCCTTCATGGGTGGCGCGGCACGCCCTGTACTGCACTCTCGGTACCCTCTGACGCGGCAACCAGCCACCACAAGCAGAATTCAGCGAGGAGCGAACCGCGTGACCGCCGACTCTTCCCTGGCCTCCGGCAGGGGGAACACCAAGCCGTCCACCGCGCTGCTCGCAGGTGCAGACAGGGACGGCGGCACGAACTACACCGCGCGGCACCTGCTCGTCCTGGAGGGCCTCGAAGCGGTGCGCAAGCGCCCCGGCATGTACATCGGCTCGACCGACAGCCGCGGCCTGATGCACTGCCTGTGGGAGATCATCGACAACTCCGTGGACGAGGCCCTGGGCGGGCACTGCGACCACATCGAGGTGATCCTCTACGAGGACGGCTCCGTCGAGGTCCGCGACAACGGCCGCGGCATCCCCGTCGACGTCGAGCCCAAGACCGGCCTGTCCGGCGTCGAGGTCGTGATGACGAAGCTGCACGCGGGCGGCAAGTTCGGCGGCGGCTCCTACGCGGCTTCGGGCGGTCTGCACGGCGTAGGCGCCTCCGTGGTCAACGCCCTCGCCTCTCGCCTGGACATCGAGGTCGACCGGGGCAGCCGTACGCACTCGATCAGCTTCCGCCGCGGCGTGCCCGGCATCTTCACCGAGTCCGGCCCGGACGCGCCCTTCGACCCAGCGAGCGGCCTGCGCAAGGGCAAGAAGCTGCCGAAGAACCGCACCGGCACACGAGTGCGCTACTGGGCGGACCGGCAGATCTTCCTCAAGGACGCGCGGCTCTCACTGGAGACGCTGCACGGCCGCGCCCGGCAGACCGCCTTCCTCGTCCCCGGTCTCACACTCGTCGTACGGGACGAGCGGCGGCTGGACGGCCAGGAGGTCTCGGAGGAGGTCTTCCGCTACGACGGCGGCATCAGCGAGTTCTGCGAGTATCTGGCGCAGGACAAGCCGGTCAGCGACGTGCTGCGGCTTCAGGGGAAGGGCCAGTTCAAGGAGACGGTGCCGGTCCTCGACGACCGGGGCCACATGATCCCCACCGAGGTGCAGCGTGAACTGGGCGTCGACGTGGCGCTGCGCTGGGGCACCGGCTACGACACCACGCTGAAGTCGTTCGTCAACATCATCGCCACCCCCAAGGGCGGCACCCACGTCGCCGGGTTCGAACGGGCGGTGACCAGGACCGTCAACGAGGCGCTGCGCTCGACGAAGATCCTCCGCGTCGCCGAGGACGACGTCGCGAAGGACGACGCCACGGAGGGCCTCACTGCGGTGGTGACCGTGCGGCTGGCCGAGCCGCAGTTCGAGGGGCAGACCAAGGAGGTGCTGGGCACCTCCGCCGCGTCCCGCATCGTGGCGCAGATCGTGGCCAAGGAGCTGAAGACCTTCCTGACGTCCACTAAGAGGGACGCCAAGCAGCAGGCGCGTGCCGTGCTGGAGAAGATCGCGGCGGCGGCCCGTACGCGTATCGCGGCCCGTCAGCACAAGGAGGCGCAGCGGCGGAAGACTGCACTGGAATCGTCGTCGCTGCCTGCCAAGCTGGCCGATTGCCGTAGCGACGACGTCGAGCGCAGCGAACTGTTCATCGTCGAGGGGGACTCGGCGCTGGGCACCGCGAAACTGGCCCGGAATTCGGAGTTCCAGGCGCTGCTGCCGATCCGCGGCAAGATCCTCAACGTTCAGAAGTCCTCCGTGGCGGACATGTTGAAGAACGCCGAGTGCGGCTCGATCATCCAGGTGATAGGGGCCGGATCCGGGCGGACCTTCGACATCGACCAGGCCCGCTACGGCAAGGTCATCTTCCTCGCCGACGCCGACGTCGACGGCGCGCACATCCGCTGTCTGCTGCTGACGCTCTTCCAGCGCTATATGCGGCCGATGGTCGAGGAGGGCAGGGTCTTCTCCGCGGTGCCTCCGCTGCACCGGATCGAGCTGGTCAACCCCAAGAAGGGGCAGGGGAAGTACATCTACACCTACTCCGACAACGAGCTTCGGCAGACGCTGCTGGAACTGGAGCGCACGAAGGTGCGCTACAAGGACTCGGTGCAGCGCTACAAGGGCCTCGGCGAGATGGACGCCGGGCAGCTCGCGGAGACCACGATGGACCCGCGGCACCGCACGCTGCGCCGGATCAACATCAGCGATCTGGAGGCCGCGGAGACCGCGTTCGACCTGCTGATGGGCAGTGAGGTGGCGCCGCGCAGGGAGTTCATCAGCTCGTCGGCGGCCACCTTGGACCGCTCCCGCATCGACGTCTGAGACGGGCGCGCGGGCCACGCCAGGGCGGCACGTCAGGCAGGTCGCCTGAATGAGTGAACAGTCCGGGATGCCCCGTCCGTGATCTTCTGTGCGTGCTCATCCTTGGGCCATGCGCACAGATGATCCCTGGTACGACGCCCTGGCCTCCGGCTGGGGCGACCACGACGCACCGCCTCCGGCTGCCGAACCGGCCGTCGCGGTCGCCGTGCCGCGTCCCCGTCCGTTCGCTGAACCGTGCCCGCAGCGAGGTGAGTCGGACCCGTCCGGTGAAGCGCTCCCGGGCGCGGGCGACCGGGGGAGCGCCGCCGAGTCCGGGGAGGCGCCAGGCGGCCCGTGCCCCGGAGCGCACGACGCCCGTACCGAGGTGTACCTCGCGGTTCAGCGCAGCGAGCCGTTCCAGCGGGTGCGACGGCGCTACCGGCGCTTCGTGCTGCCGGTGAGCGCCGCCTTTCTGACCTGGTATCTGGCGTACGTCGTCGCGGCCACCGCCGCCCCCGGGCTGATGGCCCGGCCGGTCGCGGGGGTCTTCAATGTGGCGATGGCCGCCGGGCTCGCCCAGTTCGCCAGCACCTTTCTGCTGACGTGGGCGTACGTACGTCACGCGCGGCTGCGGCGGGACGAGCTGGCGCTCGAACTGCGCTGGGAGACGCAGGACTTGGCCCGCACACGTGCCGCCGCCGTTGCGCCCGGCGGCTCCGCCGCATCCGCCCGCCCCGGGTATCTCCGTGAAGCGCGGGAGGGCGTGTGACCGGCAGCCATCAGACGCTGACGCTGCTGCTCTTCGGTGCCGTCATCGCCGTCACCCTGGCCATCACCACCTGGGCGAGCCGCAGGCGCCGGGGTTCGCCGGAGGAGTTCTACGCGGGCGGGCGCCTGTTCAGCCCCATGGAGAACGGATTCGCGATCGCCGGTGACTACATGTCGGCCGCCTCGTTCCTCGGCATCTCCGGGCTCATCGCCTTGTACGGCTACGACGGCATGCTCTACGCCGTGGGCTTCCTCGTCGCATGGCTGGTCGTGCTGCTGCTCGTGGCCGAACTGGTGCGCAACTGCGGGCGGTTCACCCTCGCCGACGTGGTCACGGCACGGCTGCGTGAGCGTCCGGTCCGTATCGCGTCCGGCATCTCGTGCGTGACGGTGTGCGTGCTGTATCTGGTGGCGCAGATGGTCGGCGCCGGCAGTCTCGTGGCGCTGCTGCTGGGCGGTACGAGCGGAGCGGCCCGCTCGTGGACGGTGATCGGCGTCGGTGCGCTGATGGTCGTCTACGTCTCCTGCGGGGGCATGCGCGCGACGACATGGATTCAGATCGTGAAGGCGGTGCTGCTGCTGGGCGGCGCCCTCACGCTGACGGTGCTGGTGCTGATGCGCTTCGGCGGCGACATCGCGGCGCTGCTGAGCGGAGCCGCCGAACACAGCGGCCATGGGCGGGACTTCCTCGCTCCAGGGCTGCGTTACGGCGGCGGCTGGACGCACCGGCTGGACTTCGTCAGCCTGGGGCTCGCGCTCGTACTGGGCACCGCCGGGCTGCCGCACATCCTCTCCCGGTTCTACACGGTGCCCACCGCGCGGGCGGCCCGCCGCTCGGTCGTCTGGTCCATCGTGCTGATCGGCGCGTTCTACCTGATGACGATCGTGCTCGGCTTCGGCGCCGCGGCACTGCTGGGCAGCGGCACGGTACGAGGCTCCGATCCCGCGGGGAACACGGCGGTGCCGCTGCTCTCGCTGGAACTGGGCGGAGGGGCCGGATCGACCGGCGGTCCGGTGCTGTTCGCGTTGATGGCGGCGGTCGCCTTCGCCACGATCCTCGCGGTGGTCGCGGGAATCACGCTGGCGTCTTCGGCTTCCGTGGCCCACGATCTGTACGCGTCGCTGAGCAGGCGCGGCAAGGGCGGCAAGGGCAGGAGGCGCGGCGAGGTCGGCGTGGCCCGGATTGCGGCGGCCGGCGTGGGCGTCGTGGCGATCGGGCTCGGGCTTCTCGCGCAGCATCTCAACGTGGCGTTCCTGGTGGGGCTGGCTTTCGCGGTGGCCGCCGCGGCCAATCTGCCGGTGCTGCTGTACGCCTTGTTCTGGCGGCGCTTCAACACCAGGGGCGCGATCTGGTCCGTCTACGGCGGGCTCGTACCGGCAGTGGCGCTCGTGGTGTTCTCACCGGTCGTCTCGGGTGCGCCCGGTGCGCTCTTCCCCGGCTTCGACTTCGCGGTGTTCCCGCTGGAGAACCCGGGGTTGGTGGCGATCCCGCTCGGCTTCCTCTGCGGCTGGCTGGGCACCGTCACCTCGCGCGAGGCGCCCGATGCCGCGGGGCACGCCGTGACGGAGGTGCGTTCCCTCACGGGTGCGGGCGCGGTGTGACGGCGAACGCGACGGGGCGGCGCGGGCCTCTTGGGGAGCGGCGCCGGGTGCGCGCCAGGGGCCCGCGCCGTCGATTCATGGCGTGTGCTGCCAAGTTGTGAAGCCGTTGCAACGGATTAGGTCCAGACCTATTGACATCGCTGTCGCCTCGCCGGAGATTGTCTTCAAGAGATGACGGCATGCCCATCGATGCGGCCCGCCTCCCCTCCGGCTGTCACGCGAACTCCCTTTCGCTCCGCGGCCGTTCAACGGAGCGCGGCTCGTCAGTCGGACTGCCGGAGCGCCACCCGGCCGCCACCGGCGCCCGGGACCTTCTGGACCGCCCCACACGGTCCTCCCCACAGGAAGGCACCGCTCGATGAGATTCAGGACCTCGCTGACGGCCGGGCTCCTCGCCGCAGCAGCGCTCGGCACGACCCCGCTGCTGACGGCGTCCGCGAACGCCGACGCGCCGCCCAGAGCCGAACGTACGGCCAAGGCCGAAGGCGCCGCCAAGGCCGCGGAGTTCAAGGACGACTTCGACGGGCCGGAAGGCAGCGCCGTCGACAAGTCCAAGTGGCAGCTCGAGACCGGCGACAACGTCAACAACCACGAGCGCCAGTACTACACGTCCGGTACGGACAACGCCGCACTGGACGGCAAGGGCAACCTCGTGATCACGGCCAAGAAGGAGAACCCCGGCAACTACGACTGCTGGTACGGCAAGTGCGAGTACACCTCGGCGCGGCTGAACACGGCCGGCACCTTCAAGACCACGTACGGGCACGCCGAGGCCCGCATGAAGATCACCCAGGGAAAGGGCATGTGGCCCGCCTTCTGGATGCTGGGTGAGGACATCGGCAGCGCGGGCTGGCCCGCCTGCGGGGAGATCGACGTGATGGAGAACGTCGGGCACGAACCGGGCACCGTGCACGGCACGATCCACGGCCCCGGCTACTCCGGCGGCGAGGGCATCGGCGCGGGCTACACGCTCCCGGACGGGCAGAAGTTCGCCGACGACTTCCACACGTTCGCCGTCGACTGGTCCCCGGAGAAGATCACTTGGTCCGTCGACGGCAAGGAGTACCAGACCCGTACCCCGGCCGATCTCGGCGGCGACAAATGGGTCTTCGACCACCCCTTCTACATGATCCTCAACCTCGCCGTCGGCGGTGACTGGCCAGGCGACCCCGACGGCGACACCAAGTTCCCGCAGCAGCTCGTGGTCGACTACGTCCATGTGACCGGCGGGAACTGAACGGCGGCAACCGACGGGCGGGACCTGCCCGTTCCCACGGCTCGTCCAGGCCGTGACCGAAAGCCGTCCGGACCGGCGTTGCCGGGCGCCGGTCCGGACGCCGCCGTACTGGACCGACCCGGGTCCGACTCGGGCTACTGCGGCACCGGCCGGCCCCGCGGGTGCAGCGCCTGCGGCAGTACGACGGTGAACTCCGCGCCGCCGCAGGCGGCTTCGCCGACGTGTGCCGAACCTCCGTGGCGCTCGGCGAGCCGCCGTACGAGTGCCAGACCCAGACCACGCTGACGGTGCGGCGGCGGGTCCTTCGTCGACCAGCCCTCCGCGAAGACCAGTTCACGCTGATCGCCGGGAATGCCGGGGCCGCTGTCGGCGACTCTGAGGACGACCGCCGTGCCCTGCGCCGTTCGGTGCGTGCTGCTCGCTTCGTCCCCGTGGGAGTGCTGCGGCGGCTGTTCGTCTTCGCCGTCCGCGTCCGTGCGCAGCTCCACCTCCACCAGCGCGTCCGCCGAACCGGCCGCCGCGTCAAGCGCGTTGTCGACGAGGTTGCCCAGCACGGTGGCCGGCTCACGCGGGTCCACGAGGCGGTCCGGCAGCCGCGTGACCGGCGTGAGGCGCAGTGCGACACCGCGCTCGGCGGCCACCGTCGCCTTCCCCACAAGCAGCGCCGCGAGCAGCGGGTCCTCCACGCGCTCGGCGATCTGCTCGGCGGTGGCACGCTGCACCCCGACGGCCTCGCTGAGATACGCCGCGGCCTCTTCGTACTGGCCGAGCTGGAGCAGGCCCAGCAGCAGATGCATCCGGTTGGCGTGCTCGTGGTCCTGGGCGCGCAGGGCGTCGATCAGGCCGCGGGAGCCGTCGAGTTCGCGTCCGAGGAGTTCCAGTTCCGTACGGTCCCGGAAGGTGGCCACGGCGCCGCCGTCTCCCGTGGGCATGCGGTTGGCGACGAGGACCCGGCCGCCGCTGACGGTGAGCAGATCGGTACCGGCGACGGCGCCGCACAGCACCTCCGCGGTGCGTCCCGGGCCGAGCACCTCCGCCAGCGGGCGGCCGGTGTCCTGGGGGCTCAGTTCGAGCAGTCGCTGTGCCTCGTCGTTGACGAGTCTGATCCGGCCGTCCGCGTCGAGGGCGACGACTCCTTCGCGTATGCCGTGCAGCATCGCCTCCCGCTCGTCGAGCAGCGCGGAGATGTCCGAGAACGCCAGGTCGTGAGTCTGCCGCTGAAGCCTGCGCGATACGAGTACGGAGGCGACGACGCCGATGGCCAGTGCCCCGCCCGCATAGGCCAGCAGCTCCGGGACCGCGCCGAGGAACTTGTCGCGGACGCCCTCGTACGCGATGCCGACGGAGACGGCGCCGACCACCTCGCCCTGTGCGTTGCGCAGCGGCACCTTGCCCCGTGCGGAGCGGCCGAGGGTGCCCTCGTCGATGTGGCGCACCTGATGACCCGCGAGGGCGGCGCTGGGGTCGGTGGAGACATGGCGGCCGACGCGGCGCGGCTCGGGGTGCGACCAGCGGATTCCGCGGGTGTCCAGCACCACGACGTAACCGGCTCCGGTGGCCTTGCGGATCTTCTCGGCCTCGTGCTGGACGGGACCGTGGACGGACGGTCCGGGTTCGGTGGCGAGGCGGCGGGCGAATTCGGGTCGGGCCGCGGTCGTCTGAGCGATGGCGAGTGCACGGTCCATCGCACGCTCGTCCAGCTCGTCACCGAGCGGAGCCAGGAAGAAGCCGGTGACCAGGGCGGTCACGCCCGTGGCGATCGCGAGCTGCATCAGCAGCACCTGTGCGAAGACCCGCTGCGGCCAGCGCAGCCGACCCAGGCAGGCGGACATCCGGCGCCGGACGGACGGGACCGGCCGGGTCCGGCTCGGCTGAACCCGGCTCGGCTGAACCTCGTTCGCCTGAGCAGGAGCCTTCCGGGCCTGCGTCGTACGGGCCGGTGTCTCCGGCGTCGGCGTGGTGAACGGTGCGGTCACGGTGGCCTCGAAAGCGTTACGGGGCTGGAGGTCGTGCGGTCTCGACGGTGAAGCGGAATGCGGAATGCGGAGGCGGTTGCCCCGGGCGCGTGTACGCGGCGGCCGTGTACGCGACGGCTGGAGGACCGTAGCCGGTGGAGCGGGCCGGGCGCTGTGACGTGCGGCATCGCCGCGTACGATCGGCAGCCGTCGTATCGCACCGTCGTACCGCACCCCGTACCTCTGGAGGAAGCCCCCGTGCCCCGACCACGGCGCGTACCGGTCATCGTTCTCGCGGGATTCCTGGGCTCCGGCAAGACCACGCTGCTCAACTATCTGCTGCGGAACAGCGGCGGCACCCGGATCGGGGCGATCGTCAACGACTTCGGGAGCATCGAGATCGACGCCATGACGGTCGCCGGGCAGGTCGACGCGATGGTCCCGCTCGGCGACGGCTGTCTGTGCTGCGCGGTGGACACCGGCGACATGGACGGTGCGCTGGACCGGCTCGCCCGTCCGTCGACCGGGATGGACGTGATCATCGTGGAGGCCAGCGGGCTGGCCGAACCCGAGAGCGTGATCCGCATGATCCTCGCCTCGGGAAGCGAACACGTCGTCTACGGGGGGCTCGTGGAGGTCGTGGACGCCGCCGAGTTCGAGGACGTACGTATGAGGCATCCCGAACTGGAGCGGCATGTACGGGCCGCGGACCTCGTCGTCCTCAACAAGACCGACCGGGTAGGGGAGGAGGAGCTGCGGCGCCTGCGAGGGGTGCTGGAAGGGTTCCGCCCAGGGACGCCGGTCGTCGCGGCGGCGCACGGGCGGATCGATCCCGCGCTGCTCTTCGACCCGGTGCACCGGCCGCGTCCGCCCGTGGAGCAACTCTCCTTCGAGGCCCTGCTGCGGGAGGAGGAGGACGGCCACGCGGACGGCTGCGATGCGCACTGCGAGGAGCACGGCGGCGACTGCGGTCATCTCCACGGGGCTTACGAGAGCGTCGAGTTCACTACATCGAGGGCTCTCGACCCCAGGCGCTTCATGGACTTCCTCGACGGCCGTCCCGCCGGCCTGTACCGGATCAAGGGGTTCGTCCACTTCGGGGCAGCGGACCCCGGCAACAGCTACGCCATGCACGCGGTCGGAGGGTTCCTGCGCTTCACGCCCTCCAGGCCGTCACCGCCGGGAGCCGGCGTAACCGGCGTAATGGGCGGAGCCGACGGGTCGGACGGGCCGAGTGGTCCCGACCGGGCGGACGGAGAACCCCTCACGCAGCTTGTGCTGATCGGCGCCGGCGTCGACGGCGAGGCGCTGCGGAAGGAACTGGCCGCCTGCGTCGCCGATCCGTCAGCGGGCCCGTTTACGGAGCCTGATCCACAGGCGATGTGGGGCGTGCTGCGTTATGTGGAGGCGGACCCGGGCGAGGGCCGGGACGGCGCCGACGAGGTGCCGGGCGGGGAGCCCGATGTTGAACTCCCCGCCACCGAGGCGGACTTCGCCTACGCGTACGACACCTGCGCCGACGACGCCTACGGGCACGACTACGACCCGTATGACGACCCCGACGCTGAACTCGGCCGCTGAACCCGGGCCGACCGCGGCGAACCAGGGCCGCCATGTGAACCGTGAAGTGAACCCCCGGCCGCCGGGCCCCGGGGCCTACACCGGTCCCGCCACCACCGCGACCGGCTTCTTCAGCGGCACTCCCGAACCGTCCCTGCGCGGATCGAGTTCGGGCAGTTCCGCCGGAGATCCGTTCGCGGACGCGGCCCTTGCCGGGGCGGGCCCCGCCCACGCCATCGTCAGCGAATCCTCGCCCTTCAGGAAGCGCTGACAGCGCACACCGCCCGTCGCTCGTCCCTTCCTCGGGAACTGGTCGAACGGCGTGAGCTTGGCCGTGCTGATCGAGTCGTCGAGCGTGCCGTGCGAACCGGAGAGGGTGAACACCACCGCGTCCGCGGCCGGATCGACGGCGGTGAAGGAGATCACCTTCGTCTCGCCGGTGAGCTTGATACCGGTCATGCCGCCCGCGGCACGCCCCTGCGGCCTGACATGGCTCGCCGCATAGCGCAGCAACTGCGCCTCGTCGGTGATGAAGACCAGGTCCTCCTCGCCGGTGCGCAACTCCGCCGCTCCTACGATGCGGTCGCCCTCGCGGAGGGAGATGACCTCCAACTCGTCCTTGTTCGCCGGGTAGTCGGGCACCACCCGCTTCACCACGCCTGCCTCCGTGCCCAGGGCGAGGCCGGGCGAGGACTCGTCGAGGGTGGTCAGACAGACCACGCGCTCGTCGTCCTCCAGCGTGAGGAACTCCGAGATCTGGGCGCCGCCCGCGAGACTGGGAGCCGTCGCCGACTCCGGAAGCTGCGGAAGGTCCACGACGGTCAGCCTCAGCAGCCGTCCCGCCGAGGTGACGGCGCCGACCTCGCCGCGCGTCGTCGCGGGCACGGCCGAGACGATCACGTCGTGCTTGGTGCGCTTCGCCTCCTGGTCGAAGGCCGGTTCGCCGTTGGCCGTACGGGCGAGCAGCCCCGTGGAGGACATCAGCACGCGGCACGGATCGTCGGCGACCTCCAGCGGTACGGAGGCGATCGGCGCACCGGCCGCCTCCAGCAGCTCGGTGCGGCGCGGAGTGCCGTACTTCTTCGCGACCTGGGCGAGTTCGTTGGAGACCAGCTTGCGCAGCTCCGCGTCGGACTCCAGGATTCGCGTCAGCTCCTCGATCTCCGAACGCAGCCGGTCGCGTTCGCTCTCCAGCTCGATGCGGTCGAACTTCGTCAGCCGTCGCAGCGGGGTGTCGAGGATGTACTGCGTCTGCACGTCGCTCAGCCCGAAGCGCGCGATCAGCGACTCCTTGGCCTGCGCGGCGTTCTCGCTCTGGCGGATGATCCTGATGACCTCGTCGATGTCGACGAGGGCCACCAGCAGGCCCTCGACGAGATGCAGTCTGTCGCGCCGCTTCGTGCGCCGGAACTCGCTGCGCCTGCGCACCACCGTGAAGCGGTGGTCGACGTAGACCTCCAGCATCTCCTTCAGGCCGAGGGTGAGCGGCTGACCGTCCACCAGCGCGACGTTGTTGATGCCGAAGGACTCCTCCATGGGCGTCAGCTTGTAGAGCTGCTCCAGCACCGCCTCCGGATTGAATCCGTTCTTCACCTCGATGACGAGGCGGAGGCCGTGAGCGCGGTCGGTGAGGTCCTTCACATCCGCGATGCCCTGGAGGCGCTTGGCGTTGACCAGGTCCTTGATCTTGGAGATGACCTTCTCCGGGCCGACGGTGAAGGGCAGTTCGGTGACGACGAGGCCCTTGCGGCGCGGGGTGACCTGCTCGACGGCGACCGTCGCGCGGATCTTGAAGCTGCCGCGGCCGTTGGCATAGGCGTCCTTGATGCCTTCCGTGCCGACGATCCGTCCGCCCGTGGGCAGATCGGGACCGGGCACATGGCGCATCAGCGTCTCCAGGTCGGCGCCCGGATGCTTGATCAAGTGCCTTGCGGCGGCGATGACTTCGACGAGATTGTGCGGCGGCATGTTCGTCGCCATGCCGACGGCGATGCCGGAGGCGCCGTTGACCAGCAGGTTCGGATAGGCGGCGGGGAGGGTGCCGGGCTCCTGCTCGCTGCCGTCGTAGTTGGCGGCGAAGTCGACGGTGTCCTCGTCGATCGACTCGACCATCAGCCCGGCGGCGGGCGCCGCACGGCACTCGGTGTACCGCATCGCGGCCGGAGGGTCGTCGTTGCCCAGCGAGCCGAAGTTGCCGTGACCGTCGATCAGCGGGACCCGCATGGTGAACGGCTGGGCCATGCGCACGAGCGTGTCGTAGATCGCGGAGTCGCCGTGGGGGTGGAGCTTACCCATCACCTCGCCCACGACGCGGGCGCACTTGACGTGGCTGCGCTCGGGGCGCAGGCCCATCTCGTGCATCTGGTAGAGGATGCGGCGCTGCACGGGCTTCAGCCCGTCGCGGGCGTCGGGCAGGGCCCGCGAGTAGATGACCGAGTAGGCGTACTCCAGGTAGGAGCTCTGCATCTCGTCGACCACGTCGATGTCGAGGATGCGCTCCTCGAAATCGTCCGGAGGTGTCTTCGTACTGCGGCGGGGGGCCATCGCGGCTGCGGCTCCTTCTTTGCTCACGGCATGCGCACTCGGGGCGGGGCGGCCCCGTGCGCGGCCTTTTCGACGCGGACCATTGTGGACCGCGGCTCTGACAACCGGCTCTCCGGCCCGTCGGCAGGCGTTTCAGCCCGCCGGCGCCACTGCCCGACCGTGGGCGCGAGTGCACGGCACGGGCCCGGTTCCCGGTCGTACGGTACGGGAACTTCGCACGCGCTCGGCTCGGTTGCATAGGGTGACAGCACCGCTTGCGCACGTGCACGCAATTGACGCGATCGAAGGGACTCCATGCCCATGGGTCACACTGCCACGCCCCCGCCGGCCACCGGCGGGCTGACAGCGACGGAGCACCGGCTGGCCAACGGCCTGCGCGTGGTGCTCTCCGAGGACCATCTCACCCCGGTCGCGGCGGTCTGTCTCTGGTACGACGTCGGCTCCCGCCACGAGGTCGCCGGACGCACCGGACTCGCCCACCTCTTCGAGCACCTGATGTTCCAGGGCTCCGCCCAGGTGCAGGGGAACGGCCACTTCGAGCTGGTGCAGGGCGCCGGCGGCTCGCTCAACGGCTCCACCAGCTTCGAGCGTACGAACTACTACGAGACCATGCCCGCCCACGAGTTGGAGCTCGCGCTCTGGCTGGAGGCCGACCGCATGGGCTCGCTGCTGACGGCCCTCGACGACGAGTCGATGGAGAACCAGCGCGACGTGGTCAAGAACGAGCGCCGCCAGCGCTACGACAACGTGCCCTACGGCACGGCGTTCGAGAAGCTGACGGCGATGGCCTACCCGGAGGGCCACCCCTACCACCACACGCCGATCGGCTCGATGGCCGACCTGGATGCGGCGTCGCTGGAGGACGCCCGCGAGTTCTTCCGTACGTACTACGCGCCGAACAACGCGGTGCTGACCGTCGTCGGCGACATCGACCCGGAGCAGACGCTCGGCTGGATCGAGAAGTACTTCGGCTCCGTGCCCGGGCATCAGGGCAAGAAGCCGCCGAGGGACGGCACTCTGCCGGACGTCATCGGCGGGCAGAAGCGCGAGATCGTCGAAGAGGAGGTCCCCTCCCGTGCGTTGATGGCCGCATACCGGCTGCCGCACGACGGCACTCGTGAGTGTGACGCCGCGGACCTGGCGCTGACCGCGCTCGGCGGCGGCGAGTCCTCACGCCTCAACAAGCGCCTGGTGCGCAGGGACCGGCTCGCCGTCGGCGCCGGGTTCGGGCTGCTGCGGCTCGCGGGTGCGCCGTCGCTGGGCTGGCTGGACGTCAAGGCGTCCGGCGGCGTCGAGGTCGCCCAGATCGAGGAGGCCGTCGACGACGAGCTGCGGCGCTTCGCCGAGGAGGGCCCGAGCCCGGAGGAAATGGAGCGCGCGCAGGCGCAGTTGGAACGCGAGTGGCTGGACCGGCTCGCCACCGTGGGCGGCCGTGCCGACGAACTGTGCCGCTACGCCGTGCTGTTCGGCGATCCGCAGCTCGCGCTGACCGCCGTGCAGCGGGTGCTGGACGTCACCGCGGAGGAGGTGCGCGCCGTGGCCGCGGCCCGGCTGCGGCCGGACAACCGCGCGGTGCTGGTCTACGAGCCCACTGAACCGGCCGCCGAGGAGAACGACGACGAGACCGAGGAGTCCGGCCAGTGAGCGACGCCCCGAACCCGCAGACCCAGGCCACCGGCACCGCTCAGGAGCAGGGCAAGCAGATGGAGTTCCACCCGCGCCCGAGCGGCGGGCAGCCCAAGCCGTGGGCCTTCCCCGCCCCCGACCGCGGAGTCCTCGGCAACGGCCTCACGGTGCTGCGCGCCCACCGCCCCGGCCAGCAGGTCGTAGCCGTCGAAGTGACCCTCCAGGCACCGCTGGACGCGGAACCGGAAGGGCTCGACGGCGTCGCGACGATCATGGCCCGTGCCTTCTCGGAGGGCACGGACAAGCTCGACGCCGAGGAGTTCGCCGACGAACTGGAAAGCTGCGGCGCCTCCATCGACGCATACGCCGACCACGCGTCGGTGCGCGTGTCCCTCGAAGTCCCCGCCTCCCGGCTGCGCAAGGCCCTCGGGCTGCTCGCGGACGCGCTGCGCGCCCCGGCCTTCCCGGAGAGCGAGATCGAGCGGCTCGTCGGCAACCGCCTCGACGAGATCCCGCACGAGCTGGCCAACCCCACCCGCCGCGCCGCCAAGGAGCTGGCGAAGGAGCTGTATCCGGCCTCCGCCCGGATGTCCCGCCCCCGGCAGGGCACCGAGGAGACCGTCGCCCGCATCGACGCCGCTGCCGTACGCGCCTTCTACGACGCACATGTACGGCCCGCCACCGCCACGGCAGTCGTCGTCGGCGACCTCGAAGGGGTGGATCTCGACGCCGCACTCGCCGACACCCTCGGCGCGTGGACGGGTTCGACGTCGCAGCCCCGGAAGGCGCCGCCGATCACCGCCGACGACACCGGCCGGGTCGTGATCGTGGACCGTCCGGGAGCGGTGCAGACGCAGTTGCTCATCGGCCGTATCGGCCCCGACAGGCACGACCGCGTCTGGCCCGCCCAGGTCCTGGGCACCTACTGCCTGGGCGGCACCCTCACCTCGCGGCTCGACCGTGTGCTGCGCGAGGAGAAGGGCTACACCTACGGCGTACGGGCCTTCGGGCAGGTGCTCCGCTCCACCGCCGACGGCACGGGCGCGGCGCTGCTCGCCATCTCCGGCTCGGTCGCCACGGACGTCACCGGCCCGGCGCTGGCCGATCTCTGGAAGGTGCTGCGCACCCTCGGCGAGGAGGGGCTCACGGACGACGAGCGTGACGTCGCCGTGCAGAACCTCGTGGGTGTCGCCCCGCTCAAGTACGAGACTGCCGCCGCCGTCGCCGACACGCTCGCCGAGCAGGTCGAGCAGCAACTCCCCGACGACTACCAGGCGTCCGTATACGCCGAGCTGGCCCGTACGGGCACCGTCGAGGCCACGGCCGCCGTGGTCAACGCCTTCCCGCCCGACCGGCTGGTGACGGTGCTCGTCGGTGACGCCTCCCAGATCGCCGACGGCGTACGGGAGTTGGGCATCGGCGAGGTCAAGGTGGTGACCGGAGGCTGAGCGCCGGCGCGGGCCCGACGGCCCGTGAGGCTCCCGACTCGTCGGCATGCGGCCCCTGTTCGCGGAGACGCCCCGAGCGTCCGCTGGACGGGGGCCGCTGCCGTCTCCTCGGCTCCTGCTCCGGCCCGTTGCGGACGCTGCGGTTCCGCCACCCGGCACGGCGTGGCCGTACACCCGTCCCCGTATGCCGGTTTCGGCTGCATGTGTCCCGGTGCGCCGTGTGGCCTGCGCGACAAATCGGGGGTTTCGTTTGGCCGTTGGCAGATGTCCCGTTTAGCGTCGATCCGGCTGTTCGTCAGAAGTGACCGCGACCGCGGCCGACGTTCGGCTTCGCCGAGTCTCCAGTACGACGACGTACACATGGAGAGCCGGGGGCTCTTCCCTCGTGGCGCCGCACGGCGCGAGAGGGTCCCCTCGGGATACCGACCGGAAACGGTACGGCCCGAGGGGGTGGGGTGAATCGGTCCGCCCACGCAGCGGACCGTAGGAGACCTTCCTGCTCCGAACCGACTGGGAGCCCCTCCCGCCGAGATTCCGCCTGAACTCCCGCCCGAGCGGCGGAGGTTCGTCGCGCCTGGCATCACGTCACGGCGCGTACGAGTGCGGAGTCGCACGGCAGGAGGCAGACCCGGCAGGCGAGAAGGAGGGAAAGGAGCCACGCCGACCCATGGCGTTCATCCGTGCCACCGGGACGCACCGCCGTACCCGCCCGACGAGACGGCGTACCAAGGCGGCAGGCATAGCCGGTCTGACCGTCGGAGTCGTCGGAACACTCGCAACCCCCGCCCTGGCCGGCACCGGCCACCAGGGGCGGGCCGCCGAAGCCACCGCGGAGAAGAGCGCACAGCGGACCGCGGACGAGGGCCCGCATGGAGACTCGCACGCGAACTCTCATGAGAACACGCGCCGTTCGGCTTCGGGCGGCCTGAACCACGCTGCCGGATTCGGCGACTCGATCGCCGAGACCGTCGCGGACCAGGCCCGGCTACAGGAGACCGCCGCAGCCCAGGCCGAGGCCGCGAACCAGGCCATGCGCAAGGCCGCAGCCGAGAAGGCGAAGCGCGAGCGCGAGGCCAGGGAGAAGAAGGAGAGAGCGGCGAGGGCCGCCGAGCGTGCCAAGCTCAACGCCTATGTCGCCCCCGTCGCCGGCCCGTCGCTGTCGACCCCGTATCGAAGCTCCGGCGGACTGTGGTCCTCCGGCAGCCACACCGGCGTCGACTTCGAGGCGGACGAGGGCACCGAGGTGCGTTCCGTGGCCTCCGGCGAGGTCGTGGAGGCGGGCAGCGACGGCTCGTTCGGCAACAACGTCGTCATCAGGCACCGGGACGGTACGTACACCCAGTACGGCCATCTGTCCTCGATCGCGGTGTCCGCCGGTGCGAAGGTCGAGGCCGGGCAGAAGATCGCGCTGTCGGGCTCGACCGGTAACACCACCGGCCCGCATCTGCACTTCGAGGCCCGCACCGGCCCCGAGTACGGCTCGGACATGGACCCCGTCGCCTACCTCAGAAAGCACGGCGTCAGTCTCTGAGCCCGGTCCGACCCGGCGCCGCCTCGGCGGTGAGCGACGCGAAGCCCCCGGCCGCACATTCCGCGGCCGGGGGCTTCGTACAACTGCGAGCGGTCCGGAGCCTGCTGCCGGTCGAGCGGAGCACCCGCCGTCACAAGACGTGACGAGTCCGGAGCTATCCGCGTAGAGCGACGCTCAGACCGTCTCGGGCAGCTCTTCCAGGCCCTCCGAGACCAGCGTGGCCAGCCGTTCGAGGGCGCCCTCCGCGTCCACCGCTTCGGACGCCAGCACGATCTCCTCGCCCGACTCGGCGCCCAGACCCAGCACGCCGAGCATGGACGCGGCGTTGACGGGAGTGCCGTCGTCGCCCTTCTTGACCGTCACGGGGACACCGGCCGCAGCCGCCGCGCGGCAGAAGATCGAGGCGGGACGGGCGTGCAAACCCTCGGCCCACCCGACGGTGACGCGGCGCTCTACCATGGTTGTTGCCCTTCGAGTCGTGCTTGCGTCCGGCGAAAACAAGTCTCGCATGTCGCTCCCGGCGGCCGTCCGCACCCCCTTGACCTGCGCTGTATGGCCGCCCTCGGCCGCACGGGGTCGCGGTTGCCGTGACGGCTTTACCCTGATCCCATGCGTACCCCTCAGGAGCGTGCGTATCCGGCGCACTGGGAGGCCGACGTGGTGCTCCGCGACGGCGGCACCGCACTGATCAGGCCCATCACCGCGGACGACGCCAGGCGGCTCGTCGACTTCTACGAGCGCGTATCCGACGAGTCGAAGTATTACCGCTTCTTCGCTCCCTACCCCCGTCTGTCCGACCGTGACGTTCGTCGCTTCACACATCACGACTACGTCGACCGGGTGGGCCTCGCGGCCACCATCGGGGGCGAGTTCATCGCGACCGTCCGCTACGACCGGGTCGACGGCGACGGGCGCGCGGCCTTCTCTTCAGGCTACGCAGACTCCTCCGGAACGTCCGGCGGCTACGGGGACACTTCCGGAGACACCGACGGCAAGCCGCCGTCCCAGGCGGAGGTCGCCTTCCTCGTACGAGACGACCAGCAGGGGCGCGGCGTCGCCTCCGCGCTCCTCGAACACATCGCGGCCGTCGCCCGCGAGCGCGGCATCGAGCGCTTCACGGCCGAAGTGCTGCCCGCCAACACCAAGATGATCAAGGTGTTCACGGATGCGGGCTACTCGCAGCGCCGCAGCTTCGAGGACGGTTCCGTCCATCTGACCTTCGATCTCGAACCGACCGAGCGCTCCCTCGCCGTGATGAACGCGCGTGAACAGCGCGCCGAGGGTCGCTCCGTCCGTCGGCTGCTCGCCCCCGGCTCGGTCGCGGTGATCGGCGCGAGCCGCTCGCCTCGCGGCGCCGGGCGCCGGGTGCTGGAGAGCCTGCGTAGCGGAGGCTTCACGGGCCGTGTGTACGCCGTCAACAACCGGCTCCCCGAGGAGGGCGCCGACATCGGGGACGTACCCGCGTACCGCTCCGTCAAGGACGTGCCGGAGCATCTCGACCTGGCCGTCGTGGCCGTGCCCGCGAGCCAGGTGCACGCCCTCGCCCGCGAATGCGGCGAAGCCGGCGTCCAGGGACTCGTCGTGCTCACCGCCGACTTCAGCCGTGACGAGCAGCGCGAACTCGTGCGTCTCGCCCGCTCGTACGGCACCCGCGTCATCGGGCCCAATGCCTTCGGGCTGATGAACACCGCCCCCGGCGTACGGCTCAACGCGACGCTCTCACCCGAGATGCCCGCCCGCGGCAGGGTCGGGCTCTTCACCCAGTCCGGCGCCATCGGCATCGCCCTGCTGGCCGGGCTCCACCAGCGCGGCATCGGGCTGTCCGGATTCGTCTCCGCGGGCAACCGCGCGGACGTCTCCGGCAACGACGTACTACAGCACTGGGACGACGACCCCGACACGGACGTCGCGCTGCTCTATCTCGAATCGATCGGCAACCCAAGGAAATTCACCCGGCTCGCCCGGCGCATCGCCTCACGCAAACCGATCGTCGTGGTCAAGGGCGCGCGGCACAGCGGCAGCGCACCGCCCGCGGGGCACGCCGCTCCGGTGACGCGTACGCCGGTGGCGACGGTCACCACACTGCTGCGGCAGGCCGGAGTCGTCATGGTGGACACCGTCACCGAACTGCTCGACGCGGGCGCCCTGCTCGTCTCCCAGCCGCTCCCAGCGGGACCGCGCACAGCGATCCTCGGCAACGCCGAGTCCCTGGGGCTGCTCTCCTACGACGCGGCGCTCGCGGGCGAACTGCGGCCCCAGCCGGTACGGGACCTGGGCACGTCCGCCAGGCCGGAGGAGTACAGGCGGGCACTCCGTGAAGCGCTGGAGGACCCGGAGACGGACGCGGTCGTCGTGACCGTCATCCCCTGGGTCGGCGACACCCCGGCCGCCGAGCTGGCCGACGCGCTGCGTGAGGCGTCGGAAGGCGCCGAGAAGCCGGTGACCGTCGTACATCTGGCGATCGAGGGCCTGGAGACCGCCCTCGCCGAACGCGGCATCCCCTCCTATCCCGCGCCGGAGCGTGCGGTACGGGCGCTGTCGGAGGCGTCGCGCTACGCCCGCTGGCGGCGCGAGGCGGAAAACCCGGGCCGGGTACCGGAGTTCGAGGCCGACGAGGCGGCGGCGTCGAGGCTGCTGCGCGGGTTGCCGACCGGGGCGTCCGATGCGGGGAGCGGTGCGCGGGCGGGCACGGAGGCGGATACGGAGGCGGCCAGGGGGGCGGGCACCGAGGCCGGTGCGCGGCCGGGCGCCTCCGTTACCGGAACCGGCACCGGCACCGAAACCGGCACCGAAACCGGCGTGGGCACGAGCGCAGCCACAGGTGCAGCCACAGGTGCAGGCGCCGGAACCGGAGCCGCCCCCTCTGATATGCCTCCCGCCGTCCCCCTCGCCGGCCACCGGGAGGCCCGCCCCACCACAGTCGCCGCCACCACCGCGGAGCGCAGCCGAAGCGTCACACTCGGTGCCGACGACGCGGCGTCCCTGCTCGGCTACTACGGAATCGCCGTCCAGCCCACGAGCCCGGCCCCCGGGCCCGACGAGGCCGCCGCCGCGGCACGCAGCCTCGGCTACCCCGTCGCGCTCAAGACCACGGCCCCACGGCTGCGCCACCGCGCCGACCTCGGCGGTGTGCGCCTCGACATCTCCTCGGAGACCGAACTGCGCCGCGCCTACGCCGAACTCACCGAAGCCTTCGGCGATGCCGCCGAACTGCGCCCCGTCGTACAGTCCATGGCGCCGCGCGGCGTCGACACCGTCATCAGGGCCGCCGTCGACCCGTCCATCGGCGCGGTGCTCTCCTTCGGCCTCGCGGGCACGCCCTCCGAACTGCTCGAAGACGTCGCACACCGGCTGGTCCCCGCCACCGACAAGGACGCCGCGGAACTCGTACGTGAAATCCGCAGCGCCCCCATCCTCTTCGGCTGGCGAGGCGCGCAGCCCGTCGACGTAGCGTCTTTGGAGGAGCTGCTGCTACGGGTCTCACGCCTGCTTCACGACCACCCGGAGATCGTCGCCGTGGACCTGGAGCCCGTCGTCGTGGCCCCACGCGGACTCACGGTGCTCGGCGCGACCGTCCGCGCCGCCGAGCCGTCCCCGCAGACGGACTTGGGCCGCCGCAGCCTGCCCGCTTACTGAGAGTCCACCGGCCCGTAGGATGGCCCGCATGGCGAAGACCGGTACGACGACCCAGGGGCTGCGTGAGGCGATCGAACGCAGCGGCTACTACCCGACCCTCGTGGGCGAGGCCGTCGAGGCGGCGGTGGGCGGGGAGCCCGTCACCTCCTACCTCGTGCACCAGGAGACGACGTTCGACTCCAACGAGGTGCGCCGCCATGTCACGGTCCTCGTCCTCACCGGTACACGCTTCCTGGTCTCCCACACCGACGAGCAGCCCGCCGACGGCACGTCCTCCTCGCCGTACGCCACGACGTCCACGGAGTCGGTGAAGATCCAGCGCATCTCGTCCGTGGTGCTCTCCCGCGTCGTCGCCGACCCCGAGTCGTACACACCGGGCACGCTGCCCCGCGAGGTCGTGCTCACCATCGGCTGGGGCGCCGTCTCCCGGCTCGACATGGAGCCCGCCACCTGCGGCGACCCCAACTGCGAGGCGGACCACGGCTATACGGGCTCCTCCACGGCCGACGACCTGTCGCTGCGAGTCAGCGAGGCCGCCGACGGACCCGACACCGTGCGGCAGACGCTCGCCTTCGCACAGGCGCTCTCAGAGGCGACGGTGACCCCTTCCTGATGGCACAGGCCGCCACCGAGAACCCGCAGGAACCGCTGCCCCTCGATCCACGCACCGCGCCCGTGCCGCGCTACGGCCAGGCGTCGCTGTCCGATCTGCTGCCCGCCGTCGTCACCGCGCAGGGCATGGAGGGGCTGGAGACCGGGCTGCGGCTCGAACCGGCCGACCGCGCCTGTGTGTTCCTCGTCGACGGCCTCGGCTGGGACGTGCTGCGTGCCCACCCCGAGGAGGCACCCTTCCTCACCTCGATGCTGGAGACCTCGCTGAACGGCACGGGCACCGCCCTGACCGCCGGTTTCCCCTCCACGACGGCGACTTCGCTGGCATCGGTCGGTACGGGCCTGCCCCCGGGCGTGCACGGACTGCCCGGATACACCGCGCTCGACCCGGACACCGGGCGCCTGATGAACCAGCTTCGCTGGCAGCCGTGGACGGACCCGGGTGTGTGGCAGCCCTATCCGACGGTCTTCCGGCTCGCCGAGGCCGCCGGTATCACCGCCAGCCAGGTCTCCGCACCGCACTTCGAGGAGACGCCGCTCACTCAAGTCGCCCTCTCGGGCGGCACGTTCCTCGGCGTGCTCAGTGCGGAGGACCGCATGGACCAGGCCGCGGCCCGGCTCGCCGCCGCCGACCGCACCCTCGTCTACACGTACTACGCCGAACTCGACGGCCACGGCCACCGATACGGCATCGACTCCGACGCGTGGCGCGGCCAGCTCATGTACGTCGACAGACTGGCCGAGCGCCTCGCCGAGCAACTGCCGCCCCGCTCCGCGCTGTACATCACGGCCGACCACGGAATGGTCGACGTCCCCCTCACGCCCGAGGCGCGCTTCGACGTCGACGAGGACTGGGAGTTGAGCGCTGGCGTCGCCCAGCTCGGCGGCGAGGGGCGGATGCGCCATCTCTACGCCGTGCCCGGCGCGGCACGCGACGTCGCATCGGTGTGGCGCGAGGTGCTCGCCGGCCACGCATGGGTCGCCACCCGCGAAGAGGCCGTCGAACTGGGGTGGTTCGGCCCCCGGATCGACGCGCGGGTGCACGCCCGCATCGGCGACGTGGTGGCCGCGATGAGCGGCGACGCCGCCGTCGTGGCGACCGAGCGCGAACCGAAGGAGTCCGCGCTCATCGGCATGCACGGCTCCGCCACCGCCGCCGAACAGCTCGTCCCGCTGCTCGAAGTGCGTACGTAGGACGGTACGTTCAAGATCCGTAGCGGCACACCTCGTCCGCCCCCCGCCCGCCCGCTCAGAAAGGCCGACGTCTTAATGCCAGAGCTGGTGTTCTTCTCCGGAACCATGGACTGCGGCAAGTCGACACTCGCTCTCCAGATCGAGCACAACCGGTCCACGCGCGGCCTCCAGGGCATGATCTTCACGCGCAACGACCGTGCGGGGGAGGGGCGTCTGTCGTCCCGGCTCGGGCTCGTCACCGACGCCGTCGAGGCGCAGGACGGCTTCGACTTCCACGCACACCTCGTGAAGCATCTGACCGCGGGCGGCAGAGCGGACTACGTCATCGTGGACGAGGCGCAGTTCCTCACACCCGGTCAGATCGACCAACTGGCCCGCATCGTCGACGACTTGGGCATGGACGTCTTCGCTTTCGGCATCGCGACGGACTTCCGCACCCGGCTCTTTCCCGGCTCGCAGCGGCTGATGGAACTGGCCGACCGTATCGAGGTGCTACAGGTCGAGGCGCTGTGCTGGTGCGGGGCCCGTGCCACGCACAACGCCCGTACGGTCGGCGGGAAGATGGTCGTCGAGGGCGCGCAGGTCGTCGTCGGCGACGTGGGCGAACCCACCGGCGAGGTGGGCTACGAGGTGCTCTGCCGGCGCCACCACCGGCGCAGGCTGACCTCGGCGACGGCGCGGGCGGGGGCGCTCTCCCCGGACGTACTTCCCATCGACGCCCCCGCCACGCCGCACGTCACCTAGCGTCCCGAAGCGGGTCCGGAGGAGGCGTCCGGGCCGGACGAGTCTGGTCCGCCGGACGAGGAGGCCGCGACCGGTGGCCGGTCGTGGGCGATCACGCTGAACTGCGCGCCCTCCGGGTCCTCGGCCGTGGCGACTCTCCCGTGCGGCGTGTCGGTGGGCAACTGGACGATGCTGCCGCCGAGTTCGAGGATGCGGCGCGCGGTGTCGTCGGTGTCGGAGACGGCGAAGTAGGTCTTCCAGTACGGGCCGCGGTCGCGCGGGGAGTGCGCGTCCGATGCCGTGGATGCCGGCGACGGGGGCACCGTCCACGTTGAGCGTCACATAGTCCTCGACCTCTGCGTCGGCCTCGACCTCGGCCTCGGCGTCGCCGCCGGAGGTGCCGCCGCCGTCGGTCCCGTCGCCCGAGTGCCCCTTCGTCGGCTCGTATCCGAAGACCGCCGGATAGAAGTTCCCGGCCACGGACGAGTCACGGGTGATGAGTTCGTACCACACGGGCGCGCCCGGCACCTCGGCCGTCGCCGGGCTGAGACCCCCCGGCTGCGCTGCGGGCTGCCACACGCCGAAGCTCGCGCCCGCCGAGTCCGCCGCGATGGCCATACGGCCCGCGTTGTCCGCCTCCAGGGGGCCCACGGCGACCGTGCCTCCCCGCTCCCGGATCAGTCCGGCGGTCTCGTCCGCGTCGTCGCTGGCCATGTACGGCAGCCACGCGACGCTCAGTCGCCGTCCTGGCACGATCTCCCCGAGGCCGGCCACCTCGTGTCCTTCCGCCAACGCCCGTACGTAGGGCCCCGGTTGATGTGGTCCCGTATAGAACTCCCAGCCGAACAGCTTGTGGTAGAACTCCTGGCTCCGGCTCAGCTCCCGCACCAGCAGACTCGCCCAGCAGGGTGTGCCGGGAAGCTGTCTCGATTGCGTGCGCCGAGCCACTGACTCCGTCATGCGTCGTCTCCCTTGTGACCATCATCGATGTGGTCGCGTCGTGGATTGTCGCGGCGGAACGCTTCGGATTCCTTGCTTTCCGTGCCGCTCACCGATGTTCGCACCACCTGTGGAGCCATACTCACCGACACCGCCGTCAGTTCCCGTTTCGCGTAGGTCCGTCCTTCGTGCCTGAGGGAAAATGGCGGGATGACAGCCATCACTTCCGCATCGGCTCTCGCGGACCAACTCGCCCGCGGCGAGGCCCCGGTGCTGCTCGACGTCCGCTGGCAGCTCGGCGGACCCAACGGCCGGGCCGACTACGAGTCGGGCCATCTGCCCGGAGCCGTCTACGTCGACCTCGACTCCGAACTCGCGGGCCCGCCGGGCGAATCCGGCCGCCATCCGCTGCCGGAGCAGGTGGTCTTCGGGGCGGCCATGCGCCGAGCGGGAGTCTCCGGCGACCGTCCCGTCGTGGTCTACGACGGCGGGCAGGGCTGGGCGGCGGCACGGGCGTGGTGGCTGCTGCGCTGGTCCGGGCACCCGGATGTACGAGTGCTCGACGGCGGTCTCGCCGCATGGGACGGACCGCTGGAGACCGGCGAAGTGACGCCGGAACCGGGCGACTTCACGCCACGCCCCGGGGCGATGCGCGTGCTGGACGCGTCCTCGGCCGCCGCTCTCGCACGGCGCGGGGTGCTGCTGGACGCACGCGCGGGGGAGCGGTACCGGGGCGAGGTGGAGCCGATCGACCCGGTCGGCGGCCACATCCCCGGCGCGGTCTCGGCTCCGACGGCGCTGAACGTGGCGGACACCGGTGAGGGCGGGGCGCCGCTGCTGCGTCCGCCGGACGAACTGCGTGCCCGCTTCCGTGAGTTGGGCGTCACGGACGAGACGGAGGTCGGCGTCTACTGCGGCTCGGGCGTCTCAGCCGCTCATGAGGTGCTGGCACTGGCACAGGCGGGCGTCGAAGCGGCGCTGTACGTGGGCTCCTGGAGCGAGTGGTCCGCCGATCCCGAACGCCCGGTCGCCACGGGGCCCCAACCCGGCTGACCGGGCTCACCGGCACATAACCTCGGAAACCGTCGTGCGCCCTCTCCGGTTCGCGGCGGCTCGCGGCTCGCGGCTCGCGGCTTCGGCTTCCGGCCGACTCAGCCGGAACCGCGGCGCGTTCACCCTCCGTGCCTCGACCCCGTAGAGCCCCCGGTACAGACCGGAGCGCCCCTGAACGCATGAGGCCATACGTTCAGGGGCGCTCCGTCACGTCGGTGCGTCCCGCGTTCCCGGTGTCCCGGGCCGAGCTCCGCTCCGCGTCTCAGTCCTTCTTGCGCCGGGTGCCGAAGACGATCTCGTCCCAACTCGGCACCGCAGCACGCCGACCCGGCCGCACACCGTCGGCCTCCGCCTGACGGTCGGTGTTCCCCTTCAGCCTGTCGCGGTGCGCGCTGACCGAGCGTGGCATCAGCACGTCCGCGTACGCCGAGCCGGCACCCGCGGCCGTGGCCGGGGGCTCCACCGGCTCCTCCTCTTCCTCGGCCTCACGGTCGTCGTCGGAGGAGTTCTCCGTGTCCGGCGTGGACGAGGTGTGGGAGGCGGACGCCGGTGCGCCCTGCTGCTCCGGTACGACCATGTCGCCGCGGAAGTTCGGCACGGCCTCCAACAGGCTTGTCAGGGAGTCCGGTTCGTCTCCCGCGCCGTCGCCGCCGTCCCCTGCTCCCATGAAGCCCGCGGGCTCCAGCTCCGTGCGGTCGCCGCCCCCGCGCTCGCTCCTGTCGCCGCGCTCCCTGGGAAGCCTCGCGATACGCGGAACGAACGGAGTGCTGGGCTCCGGAGTGTCGTCGGTCTCCCCGATGAGCGAACGGGCCTCGTCGTCGACGGCCTGTACGAGCCGTCGCGGCGGGTCGTACGTCCACGTCGCCGAGTGCGGCTGGCCCGCGACCCGGTAGGCGAGCAGCACTTCCCACGTGCCGTCCTCGCGTCTCCAGGAGTCCCAGTGCACCGCGTCCCTGTCGGCGCCGCGCAGCAGCAGCCGCTCGGCCACGGCCTCGCCGAGCTGGGGCCCGGCGTTCTCACCGGGGCGGCGCACGGGCGTCTTACGAGCGCGTTCGGCCATGAACGCGCGCTCGGCGAGCACGGGGCCCTCGAAGCGGCGTACGCGGTCGACGGGAATGCCCGCGAGCTGTGCGACCTCCTCAGCGGAGGCACCGGACCGTATACGGGCCTGGATGTCGCGGGGTCGCAGGTGGCTCTCGACCTCGATCTCGATCTGGCCGAGGCGTGCCCTGTCGTTCCGCACGGCGGCGCGCAGCCGCTCGTCAATCGGAAGCGTGTATTCCGTGCTGTCGGCAGCTTTGAGCACCAGACGTGTGCCGTCGTTGCTGACGGCCACGACACGCAGTTCGGGCATGTGAACCTCCCGGGTGGTGCCTGCCGACATCACGTGCGTCGCTGCTCCCGCTGGACGAGTGTGGCCTGCCCGTGAGCGGCCTGCCACAACCTTGCCGATCTGCCTGCCGTCCGGGACCCTCCCGGATTCGCATGCGGCTCGGTTATCACTTCGCAACGCATAGTGACCGTCCTCGTCACCTGTGCTGCCTGAGCCGGGTCTGAGCCGAGGCCAGGGCTCGTCACACTACTCCATTAGGGCCACGGGGGTGGACCGGCGCGCCGTTCAAATTGCTGTCAGGGAAGGGGGGTTGCGGTTCGGGCAAGCGTAGAAAGGGCCTCCGGGAGTGGCAAGAGTCACAGATCCGGCCGGAACGGAACCCTTGCCTTCGGATATTGCCCACTTCCGTACCCGTTATGAACGGACCGGCCGGTACGGTCCGTTGACGTCCCGTCGGCAGAACGGTCCGCCAAGTCCCCCATAACGGTGACTACTTCATACGAACGGCTTCGTGCCGACGGAATCCTGCCCGTGGGTGACCGGGCGGGGCGCCCGGGGCGTGCGGGGGGCGGACGGAGGCAGAACACGGGCGAACGCTCCGCGCGTGTGCCCCACCGTGTGCCCCGAACTCCGCGCATGGGAGCGGCAGTCGAGCACCGGGCCGGGCCCGAGCGAACCCGGCGGGGTGTCACCGACGTCCGTCCCCGTGCCGCGCGGGTGTCCGCGACCGCCGCCGCTCACTCGCCGAGCACACGCCGCAGATAGTCGTTCCCGAAGACCCGGTCCGGGTCGAGCCGGTCGCGGATCTGGAGGAAGTCCCCGAACTGCGGGTAGGAGTCCGCGAGTTGAGAGGCCTCGCGGGTGTGGAGCTTTCCCCAGTGCGGACGGCCCTCGTGCGCGGTCATGATCCGCTCGGCCTCCGTGAAGTACGTCTCGTGCGGCGAGCCCCGGTACATGTGCACGGCGATGTACGCCGTCTCGCGCCCGTTCGCCGTCGACAGCGGAATGCCGTCCGCCGGTGCCGTACGCACCTCGACGGGGAAGCCGATGCGCAGCCGCGAGCGGTCGACGAGCTGCTTCAGCTCCCACAGCGCCGGCACCAGCGCCTCCCGCGGCAGGGCGTACTCCATCTCTATGAAGCGCACACGCCGCGGGCTGGTGAAGACCCGGTAGGGGATGTCGGTGTAGGTGCGTGCCGAGAGGGCCCTGCTGGAGACGCGGGCGATGGCCGGCACGAGCGCCGGTACGGCCGCCCCCAGCGAACTGACGCCCTGGAAGACGCCGTTGGACAGCAGCTCGTCGTCGATCCAGCCCCGCACGCGGGGCAGCGGCTTCGCCGGGCCCTCGCTGCGGTTGTTGCGCTTGGTGTTGCAGCTCTCGGTGTGCGGGAACCAGTAGAACTCGAAGTGCTCGTTCTCCGCGACGAGCCGGTCGAACTCCTCCGTCACCTTCTCGAACGGCATGGGCTCTTCGCGTGCCGTCAGCAGGAACTCCGGCTCCACGGCGAACGTCAGCTCGCTGATGACCCCCAGCGCCCCCAGTCCCAGCCGCGCCGCTGCGAAGACCTCCGGGTTCTGCTGCTCCGAGCAGCGCAGCACCGAGCCGTCGGCGCACACCAGCTCCAGCCCGGCGACCTGTGCGGCCAGCGACGCGGACGTACGGCCGGTGCCGTGCGTCCCCGTGCTCACGGCACCGGAGACGGTCTGCTCCATGATGTCGCCCATGTTCGTCAACGACAGTCCGGCGGCGGCGAGGGTCTCGTTGAGCTGCTTCAGCGGCGTGCCCGCGGCGACGGTCACCGTCCCGGCCTCGCGGTCCAACTCGCGTACCCCGGCGAGGCGTTCGGGCCGGATCAGCATGCCGTCCGTGGCCGCCGCCGCGGTGAAGGAGTGGCCGGTGCCCGCGGCTTTGACGCGCAGCCCGTCCTCGGCGGCGCGGCGCACGCTCTCCGCGAGCGCCTCGGTGGTGGAGGGGGAGACGGTACGTGCGGGGGCGGCGGCGACGTTTCCGGCCCAGTTGCGCCAGGTCGTACGGGCGTTCCGGTCGTCACGGGCCGGCCGGTCGCCCCGGCCGCTGCTCGTCGGCTGCGCGCTCATCAGGCCGTGCCCCCTCTCGCGGTGACATCGGATCATACTCACGGCGCGGAGCCCGTACCGTCCGGGGCCCGTACGGCCTCCGCTCGCCCACGGCCGTCGACGCCGAGCCGCCTTCCCGCAGCCGCCGGGCCTGGAGCCCGCTGACGGGAGTCGTGCCGATGACGGCCGACGAGGGATGGCAGGATCTGGAGGCATGTCCGATGCGCCTCACGCCGGTGACCCCGCGGGCCGCCCCGTCCCTCACGCTTCCGCTTCCGTCTCGGCCGCCGCCGGCACCGTGACCGGCCCCGACTCCGGTCCCGGTCCCGACGGCGCCCATCCGTACGACGCGCTGCTGCTGCTGTCGTTCGGAGGCCCGGAAGGCCCGGACGACGTGGTGCCGTTCCTGGAGAACGTCACCAGGGGGCGCGGCATCCCGCGCGAGCGACTGGCCGAAGTCGGAAGCCACTACTTCCTCTTCGACGGCGTCAGCCCCATCAACGCCCAGTGCCGCGCGCTGCGCGACGCCCTCCGCAAGGACTTCGCCGAGCATGGCCTCGAACTCCCCGTCTACTGGGGCAACCGCAACTGGGCGCCCTATCTCACCGACACTGTGCGGGAGATGGCGCGAGACGGCCGCCGCCGCGTGCTGACGTTCGCCACGAGCGCCTACGCCTCGTACTCGGGCTGCCGCCAGTACCGGGAGAACCTCGCCGAGTCGCTGGCCGCAGTCGAAGCGGAGGGCCTGACACCGCCACACCTCGACAAGCTGCGCCACTTCTTCAACCACCCCGGTTTCGTGGAGCCCATGGCCGACGGCGTCCTCGCCGCGCTCGACTCGCTTCCGGCAGGCGTACGCGACGCCGCCTCCCTCGCCTTCACCACCCACTCCATCCCCACCGCCGCCGCCGACACCTCCGGGCCGCCCGGTGACCACGGCGGTGGCGGCGCGTATGTCGCACAGCATCTGGACGTCGCACGGCTCGTCGCCGAGGCGGTGGCGGAACGCACCGGCACCGAGCACCCCTGGGAGCTGGTGTACCAGTCCCGCAGCGGCCCGCCCGAGGTGCCGTGGCTGGAGCCCGACATCTGCGACCACCTGGAGGCGCTGCATGCCGGGGGCGCGCCCGCGGCCGTGATGGTGCCGATCGGCTTCGTCTCCGACCACATGGAGGTCCGCTACGACCTCGACACCGAGGCCGATGCCAAGGCCCGCGAACTGGGCCTGCCCGTCGCGCGTTCGGCGACGGTCGGCACCGACCCGCGTTTCGTCGCCGCCGTAAGGGAACTGGTGCTGGAGCGCGCAGCCGTCGAACGTGGCGCACGCCCCGAGCGCTGCGCCGTCGGCGCGCTGGGACCCAGCCACGACGTGTGCCCCGTGGCCTGCTGCCCCGGCCGTACGGGAAAGCCCGCGGCGGCCGGAGCGGACAGCCCCTACGCCTGAGGCCCGCGCGGAACTCCCGGTGGGGGCGGACGCGGAACCACCGCGCTGGAGGGGAACACTGGGTGGCACGCCCCTAGCAAGCCGAGCAGCCCCGAGCACAGAGTCCCGGGCTCCGAGCCACGAGCCCCGAGCCCGAGCAAGGAGAAACGTGAGCGCCCAGGTCGACCAGCTCAAGGCCGAACTCCTCGAACTCGCCCTGGAGGCCGCCCACCGCGCCGGTGCCCTCCTGCACGACGGACGCCCCGACGACCTCGGGGTCTCCGCCACCAAGTCCAGTTCCGTCGACGTGGTCACGGAGATGGACCTCGCCTCCGAGAAACTCATCACCGGCTATCTCTCCGAGCGCCGCCCCGACGACGGCTTCCTCGGCGAGGAGGGCTCGTCCTCGGCCGGTACGAGCGGCGTCCGCTGGATCGTCGACCCCCTCGACGGCACCGTGAACTATCTGTACGGGCTGCCGAGCTGGGCCGTCTCCATCGCCGCGGAGTTCGAAGGCGAGACCGTCATCGGCGTCGTCGAGTCGCCCCCGCGGCGCGAGACCTTCCGCGCCGCACTCGGCCACGGTGCCTTCCGCAACGCCCAGCCCGTCCAGTGCCGTCCCGCGCCGCCCTTCGACCAGGCCCTGGTGGGCACCGGCTTCAACTACGTGGCGGAGCGGCGGGCCGCCCAGGCGGAACTGGTACGGCAGTTGATCCCCCGCGTCCGCGACATCCGCCGCTCCGGCTCGGCCGCCGTCGACCTGTGCGACGTCGCCGCGGGACGGCTCGACGCCTTCTACGAGCGCGGGCTGCACGCCTGGGACCTGGCCGCGGGCGACCTCATCGCACGTGAGGCGGGGGCGCGTACCGGTGGCCGTCCGGGTCTGCCCGCCGACGGCGAACTGGCCGTCGCCGCGTCACCGGGCGTCTTCGAGATCCTCCAGCCGCTGCTCGACCGTCTCGGCGCCTGGCACGACTGAGGCCGTACCGCTTGCACGTTGTCCCCGCGGCCCGTACCGCCGTATCGCTGCCATGGGCGGGAGGCCACTCCGTCGGTGACCGCGCCCGGACATGAGTGAGCCCCGGGGCGGGGGGCTCCCGGGGCCCACTTCGTTCCGTATGGGGTTCGGTCCGGCCGGCGGCTACGGACGGGGAACCGTCCACCTCGGCCCAGGGCGTTCAGACCGTGCTGGCGCCGATCTCCACGCCGTGCTCGGCGGCGATCCGGCGAAGGTCTTCCAGCTCCGACTGCTCGACGTCCACGAGGAAGTCGTCGCCCGACTCACGAGCGCGGCTCAGGTCGCTCTCGGTGTTCTGTATACGCTGCAGAAGTCCGGCAGTGAACGCGTCCATGTGCGCCCCCTCGTCATGGGTCGGTGGCACGGGGAGTGTGCCGAGGGTTCTGTCGATCATGATCACGACGTGCTCCCTGGCTGGACGGTCGGCAGCCGGAGCGACAGATCTCTCGGTCGAGGTGGCTAGCCGCCTACAGGGCGTGATCGCGGGGTGTGCCCCTCGTCCTCCCCCTCCGCAACCTCAAAGAAACCTCAAGGCCGGAAAAATCTCGCGCTACCGCTCCGGCCCGGCCCTTACCGACGATTTACCGAGGTACGGGGCAGGATTGCAGCACCGCGAGGGCCACCGGCGGAAGCCGGGAGGACCAGCAGAGAACCAGCAGAGAACCAGCAGAGCACCAGCACAGCCGGAAGCAGCGGGCACAGCCGGAACAGCAGGAAACAGCCGGTCCAACCCCAGAACAGCAAGGGCAGGGAGGAAGCGCAGTGCGCGTACTCGTCGTCGAGGACGAGCAGTTGCTCGCCGACGCCGTCGCGACGGGACTCCGCCGGGAAGCCATGGCCGTCGACGTGGTCTACGACGGAGCGGCGGCCCAGGAGCGCATCGACGTCAACGACTACGACGTCGTCGTCCTCGACCGTGACCTCCCCCTCGTACACGGCGACGACGTCTGCCGCAGCATCGTCGACCTCGGGCTGCCCACGAGGGTGCTGATGCTCACCGCGTCCGGCGACGTCAGCGACCGGGTCGAGGGCCTGGAGATCGGCGCGGACGACTATCTGCCCAAGCCCTTCGCCTTCTCCGAACTCGTCGCCCGCGTACGGGCCCTGGGCAGGCGGGCCACCTCGCCGCTGCCGCCCGTGCTGGAACGCGCAGGGATCAGACTCGACCCGAACCGCCGCGAGGTCTTCCGCAACGGCGCCGAGATCGCGCTCGCGCCGAAGGAGTTCGCCGTGCTGGAGGTGCTGATGCGGGGCGAGGGCACCGTCGTCTCCGCCGAGCAGCTTCTGGAGAAGGCCTGGGACGAGAACACCGACCCCTTCACCAACGTCGTACGGGTCACCGTGATGACGCTGCGCCGCAAGCTCGGCGAGCCCCCGGTGATCCACACCGTCCCCGGCGCCGGATACAGGATCTGATCGCCATGGCCGCCCACACGACCCCCTCCGAGCCCCCGCACTCCGCGGACTCCGGTGGCCTGCCGCCCTCAGCGTCCGCGACCGCGCCGCCCAAGCCCACATGGGACCCGGGCGAGCCGTCCCGTCCGTATCCCTGGCTGCGCCCGACGATCCGGATACGGCTCACGCTGCTGTACGCGGGCATGTTCCTCATCGCGGGCATGGTGCTGCTCACGCTCATCTATCTGCTCGCGGCGGAGGCCCTGCACGAGGGCAGCAAGCTTCCCTTCCGCATCCTCGACGCCAACGCCCAGCTCACCTCCGACAGTTGCCCCGGCCTGTCGGGGACGCTGCCCAGCGAGCAGTTCATGGAGCGGCTGGAGGACTGCACCGACGCACAGCGCGCCGCCGCCCTCGACGAGCTGCTCCAGCGCTCGCTGATGGCGCTGCTGGGCCTCGCCGTGGCCGCCTTCGCCTTCGGCTACGTCATGGCCGGGCGTGTGCTGTCCCCGCTGGGACGCATCACCCGCACCGCCCGCCAGGTCGCCAGCTCCGACCTGCACAAGCGGATCGAACTGGAGGGCCCGGACGACGAGTTGAAGGAGCTGTCGGACACCTTCGACGACATGCTGGACCGGCTCGACCGGGCCTTCACCGCCCAGCAGCGCTTCGTCGCGAACGCCTCCCACGAGCTGCGCACGCCCCTCGCCATCAACCGCACGCTGCTGGAGGTCCAGCTCTCCGATCCGGAGGCGTCGCCCGAGCTACAGCAGCTCGGCAAGACCCTGCTGGCCACCAACGAACGCAGCGAACAGCTAGTGGAGGGGCTGCTGCTGCTCGCCCGCAGCGAGAACGAGATCGTCGACCGCAAGCCCGTCGATCTCGCCGAGGTCGCCGCACACGCCGTCGAGCAGGTACGTCCCGAGGCGGACAGCAAGGGCATCGAGCTGCGCGGCGTGCGCCATCCCGTGTACGTACAGGGGAACGGGGTGCTGCTGGAGCGCGTCGCGCTCAACCTCGTGCAGAACGCGGTGCGTTACAACCAGCAGGAGGACGGCTGGGTCTCCGTCGCCACCGAGGCCCTGCCCGGCCACGCGATGCTGCTCGTCGAGAACACGGGCCCGGCGGTCCCCGCGTACGAGATCGACAACCTCTTCGAGCCCTTCCGGCGCCTGCGCAGCGACCGTACGGGCAGCGACAAGGGGGTGGGCCTCGGCTTGTCGATCGTGCGGTCGGTGGCGCGTGCCCACGGGGGCACGGTGACGGCGGAGCGGCGGGAGGAGGGCGGTCTGGCGCTGCGCGTCGTGCTGCCCGTCTGAGTACCGGGGACGTCCGGCGCCCGGTGCATGAGCGGGTACACACGGTGACGAAATTCCGGGGCGGAGCCCGGGAGGATAACTCCACGAGTTCGCTATATGCGGAATTTTGTCCCGTGGCGCGCAGCGATCTTTTCTGTGATCGATCACACACACGATTTTCCGCTTCGGCACCCTGGGTGACCCGGGTACGGGAAGAATTACCGGAAAATCCAGGTTTCCGCAGGTGGAGATCGTGGGCAGTACCCGGGGTGCGTGCGCGCAGCGCGAGCAGGGGACCGTTTAAGGTCCTCCTCGGCAGCCGACGCGATCACCTCTTCAGGGGTGCGGTTGGGTGTCGATTGAGTAACAGACCTTGATGTGAGGCAAAATCTCCGCCTCAGGTCGGGCACAAGTCCGGCCTCTCACGCGTTACGTGCGCTGGAGACACCACAGAAACCCAGAGGGGGAGAGCGAAATGGCAACGGACTACGACACCCCACGCAAGACCGATGACGACGTCAACGAAGACAGCATCGAAGAGCTGAAGGCCCGGCGCAACGACAAGTCGGCGTCCAACGTGGACGTGGACGAGTTCGAGCAGGCCGAGGGTCTGGAGCTGCCCGGCGCGGACCTCTCGAACGAGGAGCTGTCCGTGCGGGTGCTGCCCCGCCAGGCCGACGAGTTCACGTGCATGAGCTGCTTCCTCGTCCACCACCGGTCCCAGCTCGCCGCTGAGAAGAACGGCCAGCCCGTCTGCCGCGACTGCGCGGCCTGACCGGCGCGGGGCCTGCCGTAGTGGCGGACGGAACGCGTGACGACGAGCGAGGCGAGCCCGACCAGCGGACCTCGCTCGTACCGGTTCCCGCGAAGCCGCGTCAGCGGTCCCTTCTCCCGTGGCCGCGCAAGGGGGGCGCCAGAGCCGCGGGGACCGGCGATGCCGCGCAGCAGCGCGGCCAGGGGCGGGTACGAGCCTTCTTCGGCGTCGTAGCCGACCGCGTCGTCGAGACGGCGCCGCGCATCCCGGTGCGCGACTTGGAGACGCTCCGCAAGCAGTTCCCCGGGCTCGGCCCGGAAGAGATCGCGGACAAGCTGGTCGCCGGTGCGGTACGCGGCTCGGCGACAGTCGGTGCCGGAGTCGGTGCCGCCGCGATGCTGCCCGTACCACCGGCGATGCCCGCCGAGTTGGCCGCCGAGATCGTCGGTGTCGCCTCCGTCGAGCTGAAGCTCATCGCCGAACTCCACGAGGTCTACGGGCGCCGGCCGCCCGGCAATGTGAAGCAGCGGGCCGCCGCCTATCTCGGGGCGTGGACCTCCGAGCGCGGCATCGACATCACCAGGCCCACGACCTTGAACGCCGCCCTCGGCGGCCAGATGAAGCGCGAGCTGCGCCAGCAGCTCCTCAAGCGCACGGTGCGCAACCTCCCCAATCTGACGCCCTTCATGGTGGGCGCCGCCGTCGGTGCCGTGATGAACAGCCGCGACACCAAGAAGATCGCCGAGAAGATCAGGGACGATCTGCGTAAGGCCGGAGACGGCTGGGAGGCGCTGCCGCCCGGTGACGGCGGCGACGGCCTGGACGGCGGACCGGGTCCCGGGAGCTCCGGCAGGGCAGCCCTGCCGCCCTCCTCAAGCTGAACCGGTCTCGGCGTCCGGCACCCAATTCCCCGGCCTGCGCGCCGAGTTGGACTCCCCGGCGCTCGCGCCTGGCCTCGACCTCGGTTTGTTCCCGGCCTCGGACCGGCCTCAGTCCGGGGAAGCCGGACGCCGTTCCGAGGCGGCCGAGAGCGCCTCGGCGAGCCGTCGCGGCGTACGCGTGGAGAGATAGAGGTAGGGCGTCGGATCGTCCGGGTCCGTCACCTCCACGCGCAACGCGGTGCGGATATAGCTGCGCAGCAGCATGTGCGCGCGAGGGTCCGCCTTGTGCGTGCGCCAGGCGAACGCCTCCTCCTCGTCGAGCACGTGGGCCGTCCCCAGCGCCGACAGCGGCAGGCGCGCGTCCCCGGCGACGAGCGAGCCCGACACGACGCGGATGCGTGCCGAGCCGTACGAACTGACCGCGACCGCCGCGAGGACGCCTCCCGCCGCAAGGCCCGCGAGCATCGGTAGAACGCCCAGCGGCAGCATGATCAGCGCGCCCCCCACGCCCACCAGACCGGCGATGAGCCACCACGAGCGGGGGGCCGTGAGGCGTTCGTCGTAGGGCTGTTCCTGAGCAACCATGCGGCCAAGCCTGTCACGGCTCCCGTGGCGCTCACGCCCGCCCAGTGGACCGCTGCGGCCGCTTCCACGACGCACCCCCGTAACCCGGCGGTAAGGTCTGCACACGTGAGTACAGCACGACCGTGGAACGCGCCGGAGGAGAGCACCGGCCGGGCCGCGCCACCGACGACCTCGCCGACGCCCCTGACTCCTCCTCCGGGCGCCGCCGGGGCGGTACGGCATCCCGACGCACCGGCCCCCGGAGAGCTGCTCGGCTCCCACTACGAGAAGTGCTTCGGCTGCGGCGGCGGCCAGGCGCACGGCCTGCACCTGGAGGCCAGAGCGGGCGAAGGCGTCGCCGTCACCGCCGAGTTCACGGTGCGGCCCGTACATCAGGGCGCGCCCGGACTGGCCCACGGCGGTGTGCTGTCCACGGCCCTGGACGAGACGATGGGCTCGCTGGGCTGGCTCATGCACACGATCATGGTGACGGGCCGCCTGGAGACCGACTTCGTACGGCCCGTCCCGGTCGGCACGGTGCTGCGCCTCGGCGCGGAGGTCACCGCCGTCGACGGGCGGAAGGTCTTCACCAGGGCGACCGGCCGGATCGGCGGACCGGACGGGCCCGTCGCGGTGCGCGCGGAAGCCCTGTTCATCAAGGTGAACGTCTCGCACTTCACGGAGCACGGCCGCGACGAGGAGATCGAGGCCGCCATGGCCGACCCGGACCAGGTCCGCAGGGCGAGGGCCTTCGAGGTGAACCCGTGAGCAGCGAACCCGTCGACGTCATGCTGCGGCGCCTGGACCCCGGTGTCCCCGTGCCGTCCTACGCACACCCCGGCGACGCCGGATGCGACCTCGTCACCACAGAGCCCGCCGTGCTGGCGCCCGGTGAGCGTGCCGTGCTGCCCACCGGGATCTCCATCGCGCTGCCCGAGGGATACGCGGCGTTCGTGCATCCCCGCTCGGGGCTTGCCGCCCGCTGCGGGATCTCTTTGGTCAATGCACCGGGAACCGTCGATGCCGGGTACCGTGGGGAGATCAAGGTGATCGTGGCCAATCTTGACCCGCACGAGACCGTGCGGTTCGAGCGTCTCGACCGCATTGCCCAACTCGTCGTCCAGCAGGTGGAGAAGGTGCGTTTCCACGAGGTGGCGGAGTTGCCGGGCTCGGCGCGGGCCGCAGGGGGATTCGGCTCCACAGGCGGTCACAGCCAGGCCGCCGCACATCAGAATGACTACGTTCCGGTCGGGGCCGACCGGCATTCCGACCTGAGAGGACAGTGACGTGTTCGGACGTCGTCGCAAGAAGAGCGAAGAGCCTGAGACGGGCACCTCGGACGACTTCGGCTCGTACGAGCAGGACGCCGCGGCGGACGACTCCCGCTCCGCCGACGCGGTCACGGACGCCGAGGCGACGCGCGTGAAGCTGCCGCCGGCGCCCCGTCCCGACGGTCCCTGGGACGTGAGCGAGGTCACCGACCCCGGCAACGGCCGCGTCAATCTCGGCGGTCTGTATGTGCCGGGCGTGGAGGGCATGGAGCTGCGCGTCGAGGTCGCGGGGGAGTCGATCGTCGCGGCCACCCTCGTCGTTCAGGACAGTGCCCTTCAGTTGCAGGCGTTCGCCGCGCCCAAGCGCGAGGGCCTGTGGGAAGAGGTGCGCGAGGAGATCGCGACGGGCATCACCAAGCAGGGCGGTGTCATCGACGAGGTCGAGGGCCCGCTGGGCTGGGAGCTTCGCGCCCAGGTCCCGGTGCAGCTCCCGGACGGTACGAACGGCGTGCAGGTCGTGCGCTTCGTCGGTGTCGACGGGCCCCGCTGGTTCCTGCGCGGCGTGATCTCCGGCCAGGGCGCCGTACAGCCGCAGACGGGCGGGCTGCTGGAGCAGGTCTTCCGTGACACGGTGATCGTCCGGGGCGAGTCCCCGATGGCGCCGCGCGACCCGATCGTCCTCAAGCTGCCCGAGGACGCGCAGATGGTCCCGGACGGCGTCCAGCAGGAGACCGTCGAGGAGGGCTCGCGCTTCGCGGGCGGGCTCGACAAGCTTCAGCGTGGCCCGGAGATCAGCGAGGTCCGCTGACGCGCGTGCGCTGAACCCTCGGGACACAGCCCAGGGGCGTGCGCCGAGGAGCGCAAGCCGAGGAGTGCTGCGAGCCGCCGTGTGTGCCTGCCGTGAGCGGGCCGCCGGCGGCTCGTCGCGTTCCGGTCCCCGGACGGCCGGTGAGGCCGCCCCAACCCCGGGATCACCGGCTGGGAGCCGACATCCGGCAGGCGTCATCGGGGCGCGGACCCACCGGTACCCTGGGCACCATGACTGGCGCGACCCGAGCAGAGAAGGAACAGCGGGGCGCAGGCGGGCGCTTCCGCAGGTTCCTTGAGCGGCTGTCCTCCTCGGAGGAGGACCTGCACTCCCAGGAGCTGCGGCAGGAGGCCGACAGCACGGGCTGCACCCGCATCGCGGCCTGCGGTGACCGCCAGATCGTGCGTGTGACGGGTACTCTGCGCACCGTCACCCTGCGCCCCCGGGCCGGAGTGCCGACGCTGGAGGCGGAGTTGTTCGACGGGTCCGCCGCGCTGGACGTGGTCTGGCTGGGCCGCAGGGCCATCGCCGGAATCGAGCCGGGCCGCGGCCTCATCGCGTGGGGGCGGATCTCGATGCACCACGGGCGCCCGGTGATGTTCAACCCGAAGTACGAGTTGCGACCCCTCGGACAGGAGTAGTGGGTGACCCCCCTCGACAAGCCGACCACGGACGGAACCGGACCAGATCCCGGTGCAGGCTCCGAATCCGGTTCCACAGCCGGGGCCGACGGCGAGGCGCCCGCCTCTCACGCCGTCACCGAAGCCGCCCTCTTCGAAGCCTTCGGCGGGCTCCGCGGGCTGGTGGAGACGACCCTTCCCGGGCTGGTCTTCATCGCGATCTACACCGTCAACAAGGACATCCACGCCGCTGCGCTGACGGCTCTCGCGATCTCCGCGGTGCTGGGGGTCTTCCGGCTGATCCGCCGCGACACCGTCAAGCACGCCTTCAGCGGCGTATTCGGCGTCGCGTTCGGCGTGCTGTTCGCGATGATGACCGGCAACGCCAAGGACTTCTATCTGCCGGGCATGTTCTACACGCTGGGCCTGGCCGTCGCGTACATCGTCACCGCGGCGGCCGGTGTGCCGCTGCTGGGGCTGGTGCTCGGGCCGGTCTTCAAGGAGAACCTCTCCTGGCGCAAGCGGAACCCGGGCCGCAAGAAGGCGTACACCAAGGCCAGTTACGCATGGGGCCTCATCCTGCTCGGTAAGTCGGCGATCCTCTTCCCGCTGTATCTGTGGGGCGACACCACCCGGTTCGGCTGGGTGACGATCGCGCTGAAGATCCCGCCGTTCCTGCTCGCGGTCTATCTGACGTGGATCTTCCTGGCGAAGGCGCCCGCGCCCATCAACGTCATCGCGGAGATGGAGGCGGAGGAAGAGGCCGAGAACGAACGGGAGAAGCGCGAGGAGCAGGCGCAGCACGAGCGCAAGACGCTCGACGCGATCGGTGAGGGGTTCGCCCACGACGCCGAGCGCGCGCTGCTCGCGGACGCGGAAGCGCTACGGGACGAGGCGGGCCCGGGTTCGGGGCGCCCCGGCACGGGCGGCACCGGGACCGGCGGCCGGCACCGCCGCTGACCCGCACTCGCAGGCCCGGTCGGCGCTCCGCGGGCCGGGCACGCCGGGCCGGGTGGCTCCCGTCGGCCGCCTGGCCTGCGGCGGTCAGCCCCGTACCGAGAGCAGATCCTCAAGCTGGGCCTCGCGTGCGGGGGCGGCCACGAACAGCAGCTCGTCGCCGACCTCCAGCGCGTCGTCCCGGTCGGGCACCAGCACCCGGTTGCCCCTGATGATGGTGACCAGGGCCGTGTCCTCGGGCCACTGCACATCGCCGACACGCGTACCGGCCAGCGCGGCCTCCGGCGGCAGCGTCAGCTCCACGAGGTTCGCGTCGCCCTGGGAGAAGCGCAGCAGCCGCACAAGATCGCCGACGCTCACGGCTTCCTCGACGAGCGCCGACATCAGCCGCGGTGTCGAAACGGCGACGTCGACGCCCCACGACTCGTTGAACAGCCATTCGTTCTTGGGGTTGTTGACGCGTGAGACGACGCGCGGGACTCCGTACTCCGTCTTGGCGAGAAGCGAGACGACCAGATTGACCTTGTCGTCGCCGGTGGCCGCGATCACCACGTTGCAGCGTTCCAGGGCGGCCTCGTCGAGCGAGGTGATCTCGCAGGCGTCGGCGAGCAGCCACTCCGCCTGAGGCACGCGCTCCACCGAGATCGCCGTCGGCGCCTTGTCGATGAGCAGCACCTCGTGCCCGTTCTCCAGCAGCTCGCCCGCGATCGAGCGGCCCACGGCGCCCGCGCCCGCAATAGCTACCCTCATCGGCCGAGTCCCCTGTTCGCTGTGCTTACGCCGGTCACGAACCGCCCTCCTCGGGCCCGTTCGCGAAGACGGCCTCAACCTGGTCGATCTGATCGCAGCGCATCATCACATGCACCAGATCGCCCTCCTGAAGGACCGTCTGGGAGGTCGGCAGCATCGCCTCGCCCACCCTGGTCAGGAAGGCGACCCGTACTCCGGCCTCCTCCTGGAGCCTGCTCACCCGGTGTCCGACCCACTCCGGCGAAGCGTGCACCTCCGCGAGCTGCACACCACCGCTCGGATCGCGCCACAGCGGCTCCGCCCCGGAGGGCAGCAGCCGGCGCAGCATCTGGTCGGCGGTCCAGCGCACGGTGGCCACCGTGGGGATACCGAGGCGCTGGTAGACCTCGGCCCGCTTGGGGTCGTAGATGCGTGCCGCGACGTGCTCGATGCCGAACATCTCGCGTGCCACACGGGCCGCGATGATGTTGGAGTTGTCCCCGCTGCTGACCGCGGCGAACGCCCCGGCCTCCTCGATCCCGGCCTCGCGCAGGGTGTCCTGGTCGAAGCCGACGCCGGAGACCCGTCGCCCGCCGAAACCCGAACCGAGGCGACGGAAGGCCGTCGGGTCCTGGTCCACGACCGCGACGGTGTGGCTCTGCTGCTCCAGTGCCTGCGCGAGCTCAGCGCCGACCCGGCCGCAGCCCATGATCACTACATGCACGCCCGTCCCTCTCGTCACATACAGCGGGCCGTCTCAGGATCGCACGGCTGACCGCATACGATCCTCCCCGTGCCAAGGATGACCCATCTACCGAAGCGACTTCTGCTCGGGCGTGCTCTTCGCAGCGACCGGCTGGCCGAAACGCTGCTGCCCAAGCGCATCGCGCTGCCCGTCTTCGCCTCCGACCCGCTGTCGTCGGTGGCGTACGCACCGGGCGAGGTGCTGCTGGTGCTGTCCGTGGCGGGAGTATCGGCCTACCACTTCAGCCCGTGGATCGCCGCGGCCGTCGTGGTGCTGATGTTCACCGTGGTCGCCTCCTACCGGCAGAACGTACGCGCGTACCCCTCCGGCGGCGGCGACTACGAGGTCGCCACCACCAACCTGGGCCGCCGGGCCGGACTGACCGTCGCCAGCGCGCTGCTGGTCGACTACGTGCTGACGGTGGCCGTTTCCATCTCCTCCGGTGTGGAGAACCTCGGCTCCGCCGTGCCGTTCGTCGTCGAGCACAAGACCCTCGCGGCCGTGGTGACGATCGTGCTGCTGACGCTGATGAATCTGCGCGGCGTACGGGAGTCGGGCAAGCTCTTCGCGATCCCCACGTACTGCTTCGTGGCGGGCGTCTTCGTGATGATCCTCTGGGGCGTCATACGCGGGGCCGTGCTCGGGGAGGAGATGCGGGCGCCCACCGCCGACTTCGAGATCCACGCCGAACACAGCGGCGGGCTCACCGGGTTTGCGCTCGCCTTTCTGCTGCTGCGTGCCTTCTCCTCCGGTTGTGCGGCGCTCACGGGAGTCGAGGCCATCAGCAACGGCGTACCGGCCTTCCGCAAGCCCAAGTCCCGCAACGCGGCCACCACTTTGGCCATGATGGGCCTGATCGCCGTCGTGATGTTCTGCGGCGTGATCGTCCTGGCGCTGGCCACCGACGTGAAGATGGCGGAGAACCCGGCGACGGACCTGATCATCAACGGCAAGCCCGCGGGCTCCGGCTATGCGCAGAACCCGGTCATCTCCCAGGTGGCCGCCGCCGTCTTCGGTGACGGCACCTTCCCCTTCGTCTTTCTCGCGGCAGCCACCGCGCTGGTGCTCTTCCTCGCCGCGAACACCGCGTATAACGGCTTCCCGCTGCTGGGTTCGATCCTGGCCCAGGACCGTTATCTGCCGCGGCAGTTGCACACACGGGGCGACCGGCTGGCCTTCTCCAACGGCATCGTCCTGCTGGCAGGCGCCGCCGCCATACTGGTCGTCGTCTACGACGCGGACTCCACACGCCTCATCCAGCTCTACATCGTCGGCGTCTTCGTCTCCTTCACCCTCAGCCAGACCGGGATGGTCCGGCACTGGAACCGGCTGCTCGCCGACGAGACCGACCCGTCCGCCCGCCGCCGCATGCACCGCTCGCGGGCCATCAACACCTTCGGTGCCTTCTGCACGGGGCTGGTGCTCGTCGTCGTACTGGTCACCAAGTTCGGGCACGGCGCGTGGGTCTCGCTGCTGGGCATGCTGCTGTTCTACGGCGTGATGACGGCCATCCGGCGCCACTACGACCTCGTCGCGGAGGAGCTGGCGGCCGACGATCCGGACGAGAAGCGTGTGCGGCCCTCCCGCGTGCACTCCATCGTGCTGGTGTCCAAGACGCACAAGCCGACGATGCGCGCGCTCGCCTACGCCAAGCTGATGCGCTCGGACACGCTGGAGGCCCTCACCATCAGCGTCGACGCGGACGAGACCGCGCAGTTGCGCAGGGAGTGGGAGGAGACCGGCATGGATGTGCCGTTGAAGATCCTCGACTCTCCGTACCGGGAGATCACGCGGCCGGTGATCGACTACGTCAAGCGGCTGCGCAAGGAGAACCCCAGGGACGTGGTCAGCGTCTACATCCCCGAGTACGTCGTGGGCCGCTGGTACGAGCAACTGCTGCACAACCAGAGCGCGTTGAGGCTCAAGGGGCGGCTGCTGTACACCCCCGGCGTGATGGTGACGTCCGTGCCCTGGCAGCTCGAGTCGTCCGAACTGGCGCGGAAGCGCCTGCGGAAGCGCGCCGAGTGGAGCGCACCGGGTTCGGTGCGCCGGGGGCCCGCGCGGCCCGGCGGGGGACGCCGCGGCGGAGGCCAGAACGGCGGCGCGGGCACCGGCGGCAGCGGCAACGGCCCGACCGGCAGCGGCGGGAGCGGCAGCGGCGGGGGCTCGGCGGGCGGGAACGGTCCCGGCGGACAGTAGACTGCACGGTCGCGTACTCGGGTACTCGCGCTCTCATGGGAGCGTCGGCGGCGCGTGAACGCTCGCGGCGCGCGCTCGCGTTCGCAGACCCCGGGCAGGCGCCCGCGCCCGGCATCCCGTCCGTCCCGTCTCCGCAGTCCCGTCTCGTCCGTCTCGTCTCCACCGTCCCGCTTCGTCTCGCAGTCCGCCCGCACCTCGCCCCGTTCTCTGGAGCCCGCCCGTCATGCCCGATGCCCCCGCAGACGCCCTCGCCCCCTCCCTCGTCGGCGAGGAGTACGAGGTCGAGATCGGCCCCGTCGCACACGGCGGGCACTGCGTGGCCCGTACGGAGGCCGGGCGGGTGCTGTTCGTGCGGCACACGCTCCCCGGTGAGCGCGTGGTCGCCCGCGTGACCGAGGGCCGTGAGGACTCGCGTTTCCTGCGGGCGGACGCCGTGGAGGTGCTGGAGGCGGCGAAGGACCGCATCCCGGCGCCCTGCCCGTTCTCCGGGCCCGGACGCTGCGGCGGCTGCGACTGGCAGCACGTGAAGCCCGGCGCGCAGCGCAGGCTGAAGGGCGAGGTGCTGACCGAACAGCTCCACAGGCTCGCGCAGTTGACGCCCGAGGACGTCTCGTGGGACGGCACGGTCGAGCCCGCGCCCGGCGACAAGGTGCCCGCGGGGGAGGTCCCCGGGTGGCGTACGCGAGTGCAGTTCGCGGTGGACGACGAGGGCAGGACCGGCTTCCGGCGCCATCGCTCGCACGAGGTGGAGCCCGTCGACCACTGTCTGATCGCCGCCCCCGGCGTTGAGGAGCTGGGCATCGAACGGCGCCGGTGGCCCGAGACGGCGGCGATCGAGGCGACCGCCGCGACCGGTTCGCAGGACCGTCAGGTGGTGCTCACGCCCAGGCCCGGCGCGAGGCTCCCGATCGTCGAACTCGACCGTCCCGTCTCGGTGTTGAGGGTGGGGGAGCGCGGCAGCGACAAGGGCAGGCTGCACCGGGTGCACGGCCGTGACTTCGTGCGCGAGCGTGCCGACGGCCGTACGTGGCGCATCGGCGCGGGCGGCTTCTGGCAGGTGCATCCCCGCGCCGCCGAACTGCTCGTTGACGCGCTGATGCGTGGACTCACCCCGCGCAAGGGCGAGATGGCGCTCGATCTGTACTGCGGCGCGGGCCTCTTCGCGGGCGCGCTGGCGGACCGTATCGGGGAGAGCGGTGCCGTGCTGGGGATCGAGTCGTCCAAGCGCGCTGTGGAGGACGCGCGGCACAATCTGGCGGACTTCCCGAGGGTCCGCGTCGAGCAGGGCAAGGTCGAATCCGTGCTGCCGCGCACGGGGATCGCGGAAGCGGACCTGGTCGTACTGGACCCGCCGCGCGCCGGCGCGGGCAAGCAGACCGTCCGCCGCATCGCGGGCCTGGGGCCGCGGCGTATCGGGTACGTGGCATGCGATCCGGCCGCGCTGGCAAGGGACTTGGACTACTTCAGGGCGGCGGGATACGTGCCGCGTTTCCTGCGGGCCTTCGATCTCTTCCCGATGACGCACCACTTGGAGTGCGTGGCGATTCTGGAGCCGGTGGGGAAGAGGGGCTGAGCCTCCGTCCGAGGTCGGCGACGGCGGCGTCAGAGCATGTCGTAGGTCAGATGGGTCGCCGTCGAGGTCGAGGTCACGCTTCGCTGGAGCAGGCTGAGCTGGGCTCCGGCGGTGAACAGCGGCGTTCCAGAGCCCAGCACGATGGGCGCGAGATGCAGGGTCAGGCTCTCGACGAGTCCGGCGGCGAGTGCCGAGCCGATCGTCGCGCCGCCGCCCATGAGGACGACGTCGAGGTCTTTGCCGCTGTGCGACGACGCCGCCTCGGCGCGTTCGCGTGCGGCGTCGACGGCGTCGGGAAGCCCTGTGGTGACGAACGTCCAGTCGAGGCCGGTGAGCCGCACCGACTCCGGCGGTGAGCTCGTCACGACGACGAACGCGGGCTTGCCGACCTCGCCCGCGCCGTAGCCGGTCTCGTCGTTCCAGCCGCCCGGCCCGTCGACCACGTCGAAGAGCCGGCGCCCGAGTACGACGGCGCCCGAGCGGTCGGTCGCCTCCCGCAGGATGCGGCGGTCGTCGGGGTCGTCGGAGAACGCCCACGTGTGCAGGGCCTCGCCGCCGGTGCCCAGCCCGTTGTCCGGGCCGGGGTGGGGCCCGGTGACGAAGCCGTCGAGGGAGACCGAGATGTCGGCGGTGATTCGAGTCATGCCAGGGCAGACCCGATCCGCGGTGGGAACTCATCGGTGCATGGAGCGAGTTCGAGACGGGGGAGCGCGGCGAGGGGCAGACGTGGATGTGGCCGGTGGCGCCGGTGGCCGTGCGGCCGAGCGCGCCGCCGGGCCTGCGGAGGGGGACTCGCCGCCGCGGGTCAGCGGTGGGGTCCCGTCGTCATCGCCGCCGGCGACGAGGGCCGCGCTCGTCCCGCCCCGCCGCCAGTTCGTACACCGCCGCCGTGACCACGCCATACGTCAGGTGCGGCACGAGGTCCCTGAGCCAGTCCGACGGCCTCCACTCACGGGGGTCGGAGATCCTCAGGGCGGCCATCGGGACGTCCGAGCCCGCCATCGCGGTCACGCCCGCCAGGACGCCCGCCAGCGGGACCGCCGGGCGCCGGCCTGACGCGCGGGCCAGGCCGTAGAGGGCGCCGACTCCCACACCCGTGGCCATGCCGAGCAGCGCGCCCAGGGCGGAGGCGCGGTTGTCACGGGGCTCGCCCGTGCCGGGTACGGCGACCTCCGTGCGGTCGCTGAGCCGGTCGACGATCTCCTTCGGCGCCGAGCTGCCGCCTCGGCCCGTGAGCACCATGTCCGTGTAGGTGGCCGCGTTGAGCGCGGTGGTCCCGGCGGCCCCGGCCACGGCTCCGGTGAGCGCATTGCGAATCATGTGCTGCCGGGTACCTCGCAGCGCCGGAGGAAACGTCTCCGAACCTCGCCCGCGAAGGTGCGCTCGCGGACGAGCGGCGCCCCCTCCAGGTCGTCCCTCCGTACGCCTCCGTACGCCCCGTAAGCCCGCGACCGCCCGGTGAGCGGCGACGGCGGGTAGCGGCCCTTACCCGGTGCAGGGACGTGGGCAGGCGCAGCGCGAAGATGCGGGGGCAGGGGGTCCGGGATATATGTGAGGAATGACCGCGCAGAACGGAACTTTCCGTCCGGGCGAACTCGTCCCGGGCAGCGGCGTCTACGAGTGCGACTGCGACAAGGGGCACAGCTTCAGCACGGACTTCAAGGGCTATCCGTTTCCGCCGCTGCCCGAGGACTGTCCCGGCACCTCATGGAAGTTCAAGTCCGCGACGAAGCGGCCCGGCGGCGATACGCAGGCAGGGTGAAAGCCGCAGAACCAACGGTGCCGTTCGCCGTCATCGCCGCTACAAGGAGCGGGGCGCACGCCTCAACTGCCGTACATAGAGGGTCATTTCGGCGTTCGCAAGAGCCTCCGTCCTTACGGGTGAACCCACGGGCGCACGGGATTGCCGCCGGTCAGCGCGGCTAGAACCTCAGCACGGTGTCCGGGCAGAAAGGAACTCCCCGTGCGACGAGCGGTGTTGGCGACCACGGCGGTGATGATGGCCGCGACCCTCACCGGAGGGTGGGCGGCGCAGCGCGCCGATATCCGGCCGGAGGGCGGCGGGAAGACGGGGAAGGCGGGCCGGACGCAGAAGGCGGGGGAGACGGCCGCCGAGGCGCGGGGAGCCGAGCTGGCAGCACGGCGGGCCGCAGAGAAGGGCATCGACTGGAAGGACTGCGGCAACGACTCGCCGCTCCAGTGCGGGATCGTCACCGTTCCCGTCGACTACGCCGAGCCCGACGGGCGGACCATCGGCATCGCGGTCGACCGCTACCCCAGCGGGGGCACGAAGGAGCAGCGTCAGGGCTCGCTGCTGCTCAACCCCGGCGGTCCCGGCGCACCCGGAGGCGACGTGCCGCTGAGCACGGCCCGCAAGCCCGTGTGGAAGAAGGTCACCGCCGCCTACGACCTGATCGGCTTCGATCCGCGCGGCGTCGGCTTCTCCGCGCCCGTCTCCTGCGTCGACCCGCAGCAGCACGCCAAGGCACCCAGGCCCGACCCGGTCCCGCACAGCGAGGCCGACAAGCAGCAGGCACACGAACGTGCCCGGAATTACGCGCAAGGCTGCAAGGACCGCACGGGAGACCTGCTGCGGCATATCGACACCCCGGACACCGCCCGCGACATGGACGTGATCCGCGCGGCGCTGGGCGAGAAGAAGCTCAACTACCTCGGCTACTCCTACGGCACATACCTGGGCGCCGTCTACGGCACGCTCTTCCCCGGGCACGTGCGACGCATGGTCCTCGACTCCGTCGTGAACCCGTCCAACGTCTGGTACGAGAACCACCGTGCTCAAGTGCCCGCCTTCGAGCGGCGGTTCGGCGAGTGGAAGGAGTGGGTCGCCCGGCACGACGGCACGTTCCACCTCGGCGGTACCGCGGACGAGGTGGGGGAGCGCCTGGAGAAGCTGATGGCACAGGCCAGGCGGGAGCCGATCGGCGGCAAGGCCGGACCGTATGAGTTGACCCAGATGTTCATGATGACCATGTACTCCGACGGCAACTGGGTTCCGGACACCACCGCCTGGAGCGAGTACGAAGCAGGGCGGCCCGACGGGCTCGTCGAGAAAGCCACGGGCGGGCCCATGTCGGAGAACTTCACGGCCGCCTACACCGCCGTCGACTGCAACGACGCCCCCTGGCCGAGGGACCCGGAACGATGGGACCGGGACGCCGAGCGGCAGCACGAACGTCACCCGTTCCTCGCGTGGTTCAGCCAGCGGATGAACCTGCCGTGTGCGAGCTGGCCCGAGCCGTCCCGTACGCCCGTGGACGTACGCACCCGTGAGGGGCTGCCACCGGTGCTGATCGTGCAGAACGAGGGGGACGCGGCCACCCCCGTCGAGGGTGCCGCCGAACTTCACCGCCGCTTCAGGGACTCCGGGATGATCACGGTGCGCGGTGAGGGCCAGCACATCGCCTCCGACACTCCCAATCCCTGCGTCAACAGCCGCGTCGACGGCTACCTGCTCCGCGGCGACCTCGCCGACCGCGATGTGAGCTGCGCGGCGCCTCCCCAGCCGGAGCCGCCCGGCGCGCACCGGCCCGCCGCGGCAGGGCGGTGACCGGGACGCGGCAGCTCGGCGACGGCCGCGGAGGCCGGGAGCGCCACCCGATGTATCAGGCGCCCCCGGCCCCGCGTCTCAAGTGCCCCTGCGCGGCGGCCGGTTCGGGGCGGTCACTTCCGTCCGTTCAGTGCCGGCGGTGCCGCCTCGTCGGAGGTGCCCCACGACGACGGTGAACTGCCGACCCTGAACGACAGATCCCGAATGTTCCGCAGGGCATCGGTCGTCAGATACGTCTTCTCCAGCGGGCGCCCGTCCGTGCGGGCCGACTGGATATAGCGGTTCGTCTCCGACGTGCCGGGCGCCCGCACCGTGAACCGGCCGCCCGGGTAGTAGCGCCGGTCGAGGTCGAGGTCCACGCGGTCGAATACGGGGGTCGAAAGTCCCCAGGTGTCGGTGCCGGGCTGTATCGGGAAGATCCCGATCGAGGAGAGCACGTTCCAGGCGGACATGGTGCCGAGGTCGTCGTTCCCGGTCATGCCCGTCGGGGTGTCGGTGAAGAGCGTCAGCGCCGCGTGCACCACGTCCGTGGTCTTCCACGGCTGACCTGTCGACAGATACGTGTAGGGCGCGATGAGGTCAGGCTCGTTCTGCGGGTTGTACTTGTCCGCGTTGTAGTAGTCGTACGGCCCGTTGACCCAGACCTCACGGGCGGTCTTCTCCGGGTCCTTCAGCAGCCGTTCGTAGGCGAAGAAGGAGTCGAGACGCCCGTTGGCCGCCGCTTCGCCGCCGATCAGGCCGACCATTCCGGGCAGGTCCTGCGGCACCAGCCACTGGTACTGCCAGGACGTCCCCTCGTGGAAGCCCTCGCTCTTGGCGGGGTCGGACGGTCCCGTGAAGTCGCCGTCGCCGTCGCGGGCCCGGAAGAAGCCCGTCGACTCGTCGAAGACGTTCCGGTAGTTCTGGGCGCGCCGGGCGTAGCGGCGAGCGTCCTCGCTGTGCCCGAGGCCGGCGGCCATCTCGCCGAGCATCGCGTCCGACAGCGCGTACTCCAAGGTGGCGGAGGCGCCGTGGTCGTAGTCGGAGTCGCCGGGCTTGGAGTGCGGGCGGCCCTTGAGGTACGGGGCGAAACCATCGGCGATATAGGGCCTGTTGGCCTCGCGGCCGACCGCCGGGGAGTCGGCGGGCGGCACCCCGTCGGCGTTCTTCTTCAGCACGCGGTACGCCCGTTCCTCGTACCCCTTGAGGAGGCCCTGCTGATAGGCGTTGGTGAGGAACGGCGTGACGGGGTCGCCGGTCATGATGTTCGTCTCGACGGTGCCGTAGCCCCACTTGGGCAGCCAGCCGCCGTCCTCGTCGACGTGCAGCGCGGAGACGGCCATGTCCCGTGCCTCGCGCGGGGCGAGCAGCGACAGAAGCTGGCTCTGGGTGCGGTAGGTGTCCCAGAGCGAGAAGTTCTGGTAGTAGGTGAAGCCCTTCGCGCGGTGGGTCTTCTGGTCCCAGCCGGTGTAGCGGCCGTCGGCGTCGCTGCCGATGTTGGGGGCGAGGAAGGACCGGTACAGGGACGAGTAGAAGGTGCGCCGCAGGGCGTCGCTGCCGCCCCGCACCCTCACGTCGTCCAGCCGCTTCTCCCAGTCCGTACGAGCAGCGTCGGCGACCTGACGGAACGAACGTCCGCCCTCCGCACGCAGGTTGAGCGCCGCGCCCTCGGCGTCCACGTAGGACAGCGCGGTGGTGGCCTCGACGGTGCGGTCCTCGCCGGTGTCGAAACGCACCCAGGCGCCGTTGCGTCCGCTCTCGGCGGAGGAGTCCTTGGAGCCCTCGGTGACCTTGTCGCCCTTCCAGGTGCCGGAGGTGGTGAAGGGCCGGTCGAAGCGGGTGACGGTGTGGACCGTGTACGGCTCGGTGTCCTGGCAGAAGCCGCTGCCGGTGATCGCGGTGCGTACCGTCCTGTCGTCGATGATCTCGACCTTGGTGGAGACCGTCTTGTGCAGCGACTGGCCCGCGTTCAGCAGGACGTTGGCCTTCTCGGTGGCGGGGAAGGTGTAGCGCTGTACGCCGGTGCGCCGAGTGGCGCTCAGTTCGGCGCGGATGCCGCCGTCGAGCCCGGCACGGTAGTAGCCGGGGCTCGCGGTCTCGTCGTCGTGGCTGAAGCGGGCCGCGTACTCGGCGTTGTCGGTCTCGGTGACGTCGCCGGTGGTCGGCAGCACCGGAAGGTCACCGCCGAGTCCGCAGCCGACGCCGGAGAGATGCACGGAGGAGAAGCCGCGGATGTGGTTGTGGGAGTGGTCGTAGCCGGTGTTGTGGCCGGTGTCGGGGGAGAGTTGCACCATGCCGAACGGCACGGCCGCACCCGGATACGTGTTGCCTTCGTTCTCGGTGCCGATGAAGGGGTTGACGAGGTCGGTGAGGCGGCCGTTCTGCCCGCGCTCCGCGCCGGTGTGCTGTGCGCCCGTGTGCGGGGCGGCGGCGGTGAGCGTTGCCGCCAGCAGCGTGGCGGCCGTCAGCGCCACGGCGGTTCGCGGACGCGGGCGCCTCTTCCGTCTCAGTACGGGATTCCATCTCATGGTGGGACCTCCGGTCGGTGGGCGTGAGTTGCCCGGGGCGTGCGGTGGGCGGGCACTGGCACTGGCGCGAGCAGTAACGGGCTCGGACGAGGGCGGGCGGGGTCGGCATCCGGGAGGCGGGCAGTGACGGTCCGACAACTGAGAGCCCGTCGGCACACGGTCACCGCTCAGGGCGCGCACTGCTCAGACAACGTTGTCAACGTCAACAACCCAGCATTCTTGGGGCGATTCAAGTCGCCGTCAAGGGGATGCGCCCGTGCCGTCGCGCCGGCCGTGCCCCTTCCCACGGGTCGTCTACTCGCCGTACGCATCGCCGACAGGGCGGCGTCCGCGCGGACTTCGGCCCCGGCCCGCGGAGGTGCCGGACCGGGGCCGAAGCAGCAGAGCCGTTACTCGCGTTCGCAGGTGAGGGTGCCGTCGGCGACGCCCTTGATCAGGGCGGCGTGTGCCTTGGACAGCCGGTCCGCGTCGGCCTTGCCGACCTTGCGGTCATACGTCAGCAGGCCGTTCAACTCCCCTTCCAGGTCGGTGATCTGGGTGTAGACGGCGCCGCTGCTGCCCTCGCAGGCGGCGAACCGCTCGATGTCCTTGAGCTTCGCCAGGTACTCGTCGGTGAACTTCTCCTTCTTCACACCGACATAGGTGTGCCGCACGGGCCACGCGTGTCCGGGCACGGCCAGCCCGAGGCCGCCGTACTCGCCGCTGACCAGGGCCCGTTCGCCGTCGGCCGCCGGCAGTTGGGCCCCCGGATAGCCGTGCGCGTCGGAGATGTCGCCGTTGCCGCCGTCGACGGCGCCGCAGCAGTTGTGGCCGCTCATGTTGTTCACCAGCCGCGTCGGGTCGAGCTCCTTGGCGTAGTCGGCGATACGGGCCTGGTCGTACTGCCCCCAGCCTTCGTTGAAGGTGACCCACATGATCACCGACGGATGGCTGTCGTGCTGGGCGATCATGCGCTTCAGCTCGTGCTCGAACTGTGTGCGTGCCGCCTCGTCCGGCGTCCTGTCCGAACGCATCGAGGGCATGTCCTGCCACACCAGCAGGCCGAGCCGGTCGGCGTGGTAGAACCAGCGGTCCGGTTCGACCTTGATGTGCTTGCGCACCGAGTTGAAGCCCAGCTTCTTGTGGGCCTGTAGGTCGAAGGCGAGCGCCTCGTCGGTGGGTGCTGTGTGGAGGCCGTCGGGCCAGAAGCCCTGGTCGAGCGTGGCCATGGAGAAGACGGGCTTGCCGTTGAGCACCATGTGCCGCTTGCCGTCCACGGTCTTCACGCCGATCTCGCGCATCCCGAAGTAGCTCTCGACGGTGTCGGCCGAACCGCCTTCTCCCACCGTCACCTTGAGCGTGTAGAGGTGCGGGTCGTCCGGCGACCAGAGCTTCGGGTCGGGAACGGGGACGTCGAAGGGCTCGTCGCCGCTGCCGGTGGCCCTTCCGGTCTCGCGCCCGGCCTCACGGGCTGCGGCGCGCTCGCCGCCGTCGCCGGGCGGGGAGTCGTATACGACTGCGGTGACGGGCACGCCCTCGGGCACGCCGCGCGCCGTGACGGTGACCTGCTCGCCGTCGATGTCGGGGGTCGTATGGACGTCGGTGGTGTGCTGCTCCGCGACGGGCTCCATCCACACGGTCTGCCAGATGCCGGACGACGGGGTGTACCAGATGCCCTCGGGGTCCAGTCGCTGCTTGCCCACGGGCGGGTTCTCCCCGTCCGGCGAGTCCGTCGGGTCGTAGACGCCCACGACGAGTTCCTGTTCGCCGCCGGGCCGCAGGGCGTCGGTGACGTCCACCGTGAAGCGGTCGTAGCCGCCCTTGTGGCCGCCGACCTTCTCCCCGTTGACGTAGACCTCGGCTTGCCAGTCGACGGCGTCGAAGTTGAGGTGCAGCCGCTTGCCGGAGCCGACGTCCCAGTCGGCGGGGACGTCGAACGACCGCTTGTACCACATGCGTTCCTCGTGCCGTTCGACGCCGGAGAGGCGGGACTCGACGGGGTAGGGCACGAGGATCTTCTCGTCGAGGCGGCGCTCCTTGCCCACCGGCGGCTGCTCGCCCTTCTCGGCTCCGGCGAACTGCCAAGTGCCGTTGAGGTTACGCCACTTGTCCCGCTTGAGCTGGGGCCGGGGGTATTCGGGCAGGGCGTTGTCCGGTCCTGCGTCGTCGGTCCACTCGGTGGAGAGCTGGTACGTAGAGCCGTTCTCTCCCGCGGTCCAGAAGCCGCCGACCTCACCGCCGTCGGAGTCCGCGAGTCCGCCGTCGCCGTCGTAGCGCACTTCGGCCGTACCGCCCTGGCCGACGACCGGCTCGTCGAGGGAGATCAGCAGCCGGTGGTCGTCGCGGGGGTCCAACCGGGCGCTGCCCAGCGGCCATTCGGCGCCGCCGATCACGGCGCTGAGATGGTCCGGGAATCCGGCGGGCGGCTCGGTGAGCCGCTGTGCGAAGGCCATCTCCAGAGTGCGGCCGGATTCGCCGACCCGTACGACGGCAGGTCCGTCGTAGTCGAGGTCGCCGGGAGGGGTGTAGGCGGACTGCGGGATCGCGGTCTTCTCGCCTCCGGGCGGCGTCCAGCTCACATGGAGGCTGGAGCCGCCGTCCTCCTCGAAGTACTCGACCTTCACGGAGTGCTCGGTGCCCTCCGTGAGCTGCACCGGCTCGGAGGTCTGCTCCTTGTCCCAGTCGGCGACCCAGTGGTCGATGACCAGCTCGTCGTCGATCCACATGCGGAAGCCGTTGTCGCCGGTGATATGGAAGGTGTGCGCGCCGGTCCTGGTGGGTGTGAGCGTCCCGGTCCAGCGGACGCTGGCGTGGTCCGCCTGTCCTGAGCGCTCCTTCAGGCGGGGTTCGAGGTCGGCGAAGTCGAGTGACGGGTCGAAGGCGGTGGCCTGGAGGGTGTCGAAGTCGTGGGCGCCGGGGGCCGATTGGGTCCAGTACTCGCCCTTGAGGCCATGCACCTCGGGGGCGCTGCCGCCCGCGGACGAGGCGGACGGCGCGGCGGCGGCAGGGGACGCGGGCCCCAGCGAGGCCGCCAGCAGGACGAGGAGGGAGAAGAGGGCGGCAGTGGCTTACCAGTTGTGTGCGCGTCTCACGGGACCTCCGGATGAGGTGTGCAGGAGATGAATGCGGCACTGCCCTTGTTCCGATCCGTCTTGTATAACGTTGGAAGCAAGGGTTGTTGGCATGACAGCACGCCCGCTGTTTCCTGTCCAGGTGCGTGGTGGCGGTGGACGCGACGGCCCCTGAGGATGAGGAGCGCAGAGTGAGGGTGAGTCTCAAGGACGTCGCTGAGCACGCCGGGGTCTCGGTCAAGACCGTCTCCAACGTGGTGAACAAGTATCCGCACGTCACTCCCGCCATGCGGGAGAAGGTCCAGCGCGCCATCGACGATCTCGGCTACCGGCCGAACCTCACCGCCCGGCACCTGCGCAAGGGCCGTACGGGGATCATCGCGCTGGCCGTGCCCGAGCTGGGCAATCCGTACTTCGCGGAGCTGGCGGGCGACGTGATCGACGCGGCCGCGGCACACGACTACACGGTGCTGCTGGACCACACCCAGGGGCGCCGCGAGCGTGAACTGCTCGTCACACAGGGCTTCCAGGCCCGCGTCATCGACGGACTGATCCTCAACCCGCTGGAGCTGGAGGCGGAGGACCTGGCGGCGGGCACCGGCAGCGGTCCGCTGGTGCTGATAGGGGAGCGGAGCTACGACCTCCCCTACGACCACATCGCCATCGACAACATCGCCGCGGCGCGCACAGCCGTACGGCATCTGCTGGAGCTGGGCAGGCGCCGCATCGCCTTCCTCGGCGCCAGGGGCGACCGTCCGAGTCAGCCCTCCCATCTGCGACTCCTCGGCTGGCAGGCCGAGTTGGCGGCCCGCGGCGTCACGGCCGACGAGGCGCTCGTGGCGCCGGTCGAGGGCTGGGACCGGGCCGACGGTGCGGCGGCGATGGCCGCCCTGCTGGACGCGGGGCAGCGTCCCGACGCGGTGTTCGCCTACAACGACCTGATCGCGATAGGGGCGATGAGGGTGATGTCGGAGCGAGGGCTGCGGGTGCCGGAGGACGTAGCGGTCGTAGGGTTCGACGATCTCACCGAGGGCCGGTACGGAGCCGTGACGTTGACGACGGTGGCACCGGACAAGAAGGCGATAGCGCGGCTGGCGGTGGAGTCGATCGTCGGGCGCCTCGCCGGGAAGAACGACGAGGCGAGCAGGGGCGGCGACGGCAGCGGGGACGGCGACGGCATCGGGCGCCGCGAGGGTGGCCACAGCCGTGAACTCCGGCCTGGATTCGCCCTGATGGAGCGGGAGAGCACGCTCGGGAGGGCGGCTCGCGGCTGAGTCCTGTTTGCGCGGAGTGCGGCCCCACGGCGGCTTCGCGCGGTCCGGGCCCCGTCCAACTCGATGCCGGTCCAGGGCCGCACGCGGGGTTGCGGCTGCATACCAGTTCTCGCGCGCACTGTTTACAGCAATCTTCCAACGATATAAAAACCAATCGTCACGCCGTCTGCACAAGACACCGTGGGGGTTCCCATGAAGCAGGTCGCAAGGCGCTTCACTGTCGCCGCAATACTCACCGCTCTCGCCCTCTCCACCGGCTGCGCCAAGTCCGAGGACGATGCCGACAAGGCCAAGCCGGGCGCCGGCGGCGAGGGCGGCGGGCAGGTCGCCGCCGAGCCCACGAAGGGCGCCAAGACCTGCACCGTCGACCAGTACGGCGGCAAGAAGCTGGACCTCTCGAAGGCCACCGTCGGCTTCTCCCAGTCCGAGAAGGAGGCCAACCCCTTCCGGATAGCCGAGACCGCCTCCATCAAGGCGGAGGCGAAGAAGCGCAAGATCAAGCTGCTGACGGCGAACGCGCAGTCGCAGTTCTCCAAGCAGATCAGCGATGTGCAGGACCTCATCTCCAAGGGCGCCGACCTTCTCGTCGTGGCGCCGCTCAACTCCGACGGCTGGGAGCCGGTGCTCAAGCAGGCCGCCGCGAAGAAGGTCCCGATCGTCACCATCGACCGGAAGATCAACGCCAAGGCGTGCAAGGACTACGTCAGCTTCATCGGCTCCGACTTCGTCCAGCAGGGCCGCCGCGCCGCCGACCAGATGATCAAGGCCACCGGCGGCAAGGGCGAGGTCGCCATCCTCCTCGGCACCCCCGGCAACAACGTCACCACCGAACGCACCGAGGGCTTCCGCGACCGCATCAAGGAGAAGGCGCCGAAGCTCAAGGTCGTCTTCAAGCAGACCGGCGAGTTCGCCCGTGAGAAGGGCCAGCAGGTCACCGAGCAGCTCATCCAGTCCAAGCCGGACATCGACGGGATCTACGCCGAGAACGACGAGATGGGCCTGGGCGCGGTCAACGCCCTCAAGAGCGCGGGCAAGAAGGCCGGCGACGTGAAGATCGTGACCGTCGACGGCACCCGCAACGCCGTTCAGGGCATCACCGACAAGTGGATCCACGGCGTGATCGAGTCCAACCCGCGCTTCGGTCCTCTCGCGTTCTCCACGCTCGACGACTTCACCCGCGGCAAGGAGGTCGGTCAGACCATCGTCATCAAGGACAGTGCCTACACAGCGGCGAACGCCGAGCAGGACCTGAGCAAGGCGTACTGATGACGCGGTACGCCCTCTCCACGCGCGGACTCACCAAGCGCTTCCCCGGTGTACTCGCCCTGGACCGCGTCGACTTCGGCGTCAGTCCCGGCGAGGTGCACGCGCTGATCGGGGAGAACGGCGCCGGCAAGTCCACGCTCATCAAGGTGCTCACCGGCGTCTACGCCCCGGACGAGGGCGAGGTGCTGCACGACGGGAGGCCCGTCTCGTTCGCGACGCCGCTCGCGGCCCAGCAGGCGGGCATCTCCACCATCTACCAGGAGGTCAATCTCGTCCCGCTGATGAGCGTGGCCCGCAACCTCTTCCTGGGGCGCGAGCCGCGCAAACGGTTCGGGCTGATCGACTTCGCCCGCATGCACGGGGAGAGCGAGCGGATACTGCGCGACTACGGCGTGCGCACGGACGTCCGCCGCCCTCTGGGCGAACTCGGCGTCGGCGCACAGCAGATGGTGGCCCTGGCGCGGGCGGTCTCCGTCGACGCCAGGGTCGTCGTCATGGACGAGCCGACGTCGTCGCTGGAGCCGCGCGAGGTGGAGACCCTCTTCGGCGTCATCCGGAGGCTGCGGGACGAAGGCGTCGCCGTGGTCTACGTCAGCCACCGGCTCGACGAGTTGTACGCCGTGTGCGACGCGGTGACCGTGCTGCGCGACGGACGCACCGTGCACAGCGGTCCGCTGGCGGGCCTGGAGAGGCTGAAGCTGGTGTCGCTGATGCTGGGACGGGAGATCGGGGAGGTGCGGGCGGAGGGCACCACCAAGTTCGGCGGCGACCACGAGGCGGCCTCGGCCGAGCCGGTGCTGCGCGCCGAAGGCGTCAGCGTCCCGCACCAGCTACACGGCGTCTCGTTCGCGGTGCGCCCGGGTGAAGTGATGGGCCTGGGCGGGCTGTTGGGCTCGGGCCGCACGGAGACCGTCAAGGCCGTCGCCGGTGCGCTGACGCCCAGCGCAGGCCGGATCACGGTGGCGGGCATGCCAGTGCGCAAGGGCTCTCCGGGCGCCGCGATCCGGGCGGGCATATCCCTGCTGCCCGAGGACCGCAAGAGCGAGGGCATCGTGCCGGGGCTGTCGGTGCGCGAGAACATCGCGCTGGCCGTGCTGCCCCGGCTCTCCCGTGCCGGTCTGGTGTCGGAGGCGCGGATCGACGCGCTGGTCGGCAAGTTCATGGACCGGCTGCGGATCAAGGCGTCCTCGCCGCATCAGAAGGCGGGCGAACTCTCCGGCGGCAACCAGCAGAAGGTCCTGCTGGCCCGCTGGCTGGCCGCCGAGCCGCGCGTGCTGCTGCTGGACGAGCCCACCCGCGGCATCGACGTCGGCGCCAAGGCCGAAGTGCAGCGCCTCGTGGACGAGTTGGCGGAGGACGGCTTGGGCGTGCTGCTGATCTCCTCCGACCTGGAGGAGCTGATCGAGGGCTCCGACCGGGTCGTGGTGCTGCGGGACGGGGCGGTGGTCGGCGAGCTGACCGGCGACGACGTCACCGAGGACCGGCTGATGGAGGCGATCGCCGCGGCAGGCGACGGCGATCCCCCGGACGGTGACTCCCTCGACGGCGACTCCCCTGACGGGACACCGGAGGAACGCGGCGGGGCCGGTACGGAGGACGGCACTGACGACGGCGTTGACGACCGCGCGAAGGGCGCTGCGAAGGACGCCACGGAAGAGGCCGCGAGTGCCGCGGGCGACGGGCACGCGAGCGACGGTCCCGCGGGCGACGGCAAGGAAGACGGCACGGAGGACCGTAAGGGCGGCTCAGGACCCCGTTCCCCGCGGGAGGAGGCACCCCATGGCTGAAGTCGCGCTCCGCCGCGGCTCGCTGGACCGGCCCGCCCTCTACGCCTGGCTTCAGGCGTACGGCGTTTATGTGGGCGTCGCGGCGCTGCTGCTGTTCAACATCGTCTTCACCGATCACTTCCTCTCGACGGAGAACTTCCGTACGCAGGCCGTGCAGGTCGCGCCCATCCTGATCGTGGCGCTGGGCATGGCACTGGCCATCGGCTCGGAGGGGATCGACCTCTCGGTCGGCTCGGTGATGGCGCTGTCCACGTCGCTGGTGGCGCTCTATCTGGGCTACGGGCCGTGGATTGCGCTGCTGGCGGCCGTGCTCGGCGGTGTCGCCGTCGGCATGGTCAACGGCTCGCTCATCGCGCTCGTCGGCGTGCAGCCCATCGTGGCGACGCTGGCGCTGATGGTCGGCGGCCGGGGCCTGGCGCTGGTGCTGGTGCCGCAGTTGGAGGACGTACGAGATCCGGGGATGCGGGCGTTGGGTTCGGAGGACCTGCTGGGTGTGCCCTATCCGGTGGTGATCGCGCTGGTCCTGGTGCTGCTCGTCGCGTTCACCGTGCGGCGCACGACCTTCGGCAGACAGCTTCTGGCGATCGGGGACAGCCGTCCCGCCGCCCGGCTGGCCGGACTCCCCGTACGACGGGTGCTGTTGTGCGTCTACGTGGCGTCCGGGGTGCTGGCGGCCGTAGCGGGCTTCCTCGCGACGGCCCGGCTACAGGCCAGCGATCCGACCTCGCTGGGCACCCTGATGGAGCTTTCGGCGATCACCGCCGTCGTGGTGGGCGGCACCCCGCTCAGCGGCGGCCGGGTACGCATCGGCGGCACGGTCGCCGGAGCCGTGCTCATCCAGCTCCTGACGGCGACGCTCATCAAGCACGACCTGCCGCCCTCCTGGACGCAGATCGCACAGGCCGTCGTGATCGTGCTCGCGGTGTACGCGGCACGTGAGAGGGGGAAGCGATGAGCGCCGCGAACACACGTCAGCAGGGCGCAGGCCGGCCCGGCACCGGCTCGCACGGCGACGGGGCGCCCGGCAAGGGCGTACTCGGCAAGGGCACGCCGGGCGGCGGCCCGCACGGACCGGGCGGGGAAGGTGTTCCGCCCGCGAAGCACCTCTCCTCGGACCACACCGTCCCGGGCGGCCCGAGCGCACGTGCCGAGCGCCTCAGCGCCTTCGCCCAACAGCACGGTGCGCTCGTCGCGTTGGCGCTGACCCTGCTGATCGCCTCGCTGTCCTTCGAGTCCTTCGCGCATCCCGGCAATCTGGAGAACATCGCAGTCTCGTCGGCGTTCCTGGCGATCGTCGCGCTGGGCATGACGTTCGTGATCGTCTCGGGCGGCATCGACCTGTCGGTCGGCTCGGTCTTCGCGCTGGGCGGTGTGCTCGCCGCATGGGGCTCGCGGCACGGCCCGTTGGTGGCGCTGCTGCTGGCGCTGGGGGTGTGCGGCGCGATCGGGCTGGTCAACGGCCTGCTGATCGCCAGGGCCAGGCTGGCGCCGTTCATCGTCACGCTCGCCGCGATGCTGGGCGCACGCGGCTTGCTGCTCAACATCACCGACGAGGGCAACGACACCTTCCTGGTCGCCAAGGACTCGCTCTTCGCCGACCTGGGACGCGGGAAGCTGCTGGGAATCGGCGTACCGGTGTGGATCATGCTGGCGCTCTTCCTGCTCGGCGGCCTGCTGCTGCGCCGCACCCGATTCGGGCAGAACGTCTACGCGGTGGGCGGCAACGAGGACGCCGCTTCTCTCATGGGCACCTCGGTGAGCCGTACGAAGGTGTCGGTGTATGTGATCTCCGGGCTGCTGGCGGGACTTGCCGGTGCGCTCAACGCCGCCTATCTGGCCTCAGGAGTGACCATTCTCGGCCAGGGCATGGAGCTGGAGGCGATCTCGGCGGTCGTCATCGGCGGCACGCTGCTGACCGGCGGTCTGGGCTTCGTCAGCGGATCGCTCGTCGGCGTACTGCTGTTGAAGGTCATCCAGAACGTCATCAACCAGATCGGCTCGCTCGACTCGGCCTATCAGCAGGTGGTCAGCGGAGCCTTCCTCGTCGTGGTCGTGGTCGTACAGACCTGGCTGGGACGCAGACGTAAGGCCCGGCTGACGTCATCGGGCTGAGCGCCCTCCGACTCCGGCCGGTCCTGACCCCGGCCGGGTACGGCTCCGGCTGCCCGTGCTCCGGCCGGAGCCGTACGAACACGCACGCCCCGCGCTGCACGGGCTCTGCTGGACCCGGGTGCGCGGGGCGTGCGGAGGAAACCCTCGCGGCCGGGACGGCCGCCGGCGGCTGCGGACTGCCGCCTGCGGCCGTCAGGGAATCGGCTCGACGGAGGGTCCTTCCTGTGCGAGCAGGTCGCGTGCGAACTGCTCCCACTGTGCGTACCGGTCGGGGAAGGCCGACCGCTGCACGGCCTGGCAGACCTCGCCGGGAGGCATGCCCTCCCAGCCGTCGATCTGGATGAGGCCCGGGTTGGAGCCGAACGGCGCCACTCCGTAGAAGGACTTGGAGGACGTGGGGACGTCGGTGATCTGCTCCGGCGTGCCCCAGCCCGTGCTGGGCCGCTGCTGGAAGATGCCCAGGGAGTCGTGGTCGACGGGCGTCGTGTAGTTGACGAACTTCGACTCCTGCATGGCCGTCATCAGCGCGATGACCTGGCCCTGTTCGGGGATGTTCGCGCCCTTGCCGACGCCGATCACCGTACGGGCGTTGGCGAGTTCGGCGGGCCCGAGGTCGGCGGGGGAGGCGAAGACCTTGCGCATCTCGCTGTCGGGTGCCTGCTGAAGGGCCTTGGCGGTCGCCTTGTTGACCTTGCCCGTCTCACTGAGGCCGTGCTTGGCCTGGAACCACTTCAGACCGTGGCCGGCGTCCGCGGCCGATGTCCCGGCGGCCGGCGCGGAGGGTGCGCCGTGGGCGACGGCCGGTATGGCGAGCATGGTGCCCGCGGCTACGAGTGCTGCGGCTGTGACTGCTGCTCGTTTTCTCTGCATGGCGTGACATTGACGTGTACACGTAAAAGCTGTCAAGTCGGGAGAAGCCCGGTATTCGAGACTCGTGACATATGTACTGAACTGCGTGCTATGTCATGCCTTTTGCGGTCTGGCAGGCCGCCGGGGGAGGAGGGCAGCCCCGCCCGGTCGCTTCTCGATGAGCCGGTCGAGTCGGCCGGGTTGGGGCCGGGGCTGCCTGCTTCGACCACCGGAGACGTCCCGGCAGAACCCGGCGCCTGCCGGGGAGTCGCGGTTGGCCGGTCCGGGTGCACACGAGGCATACGCGGAAGCGGCCCTTGCCGTATGACAAGGGCCGGTGTGATCCATGCCACTCTCGGGGCGCGCGGTCCAACTGCCCCTGCGCGCGGCCGAGTTCGACCGGCCCCCGGGGTCAGGTCCCCAGGTCCCCAAGTCCCCAAGTCTCTGAGTCCCTGAGTCCCCAAAGTTTCGAGCCCCGAGGCCCCCGTCATGGCCTGCCTCCCGTCCGCTTCACGGGGCAGCGGAAAGGGCGGGCCAGCGGTCGTCGTGGACCGCGGGCCCGCCCCTGATGTACGGCTCAGCCCTTGAGCGCCGCCGCGATGGAGTCGGCGATCGGGGTCGTCGGGCGGCCGATCAGCCGGGCCAGGTCGCCGCTGGTGCCCGCCAGTTCGCCGTCGGCGATGGAGGTGTCCACGTCGGCGAGGATCGCGGCCAGACCCTCGGGAAGCCCGGCGCCGGTGAGAATCCCGGCGTAGGTCTCGGCGGTGACCGGGTTGTAGGCGATCTCCTTGCCGGTCTGCCTGCTCAGCTCCGCCGCGTACTCGCCGAAGCTCCACGCGGTGTCGCCGCTCAGCTCGAAGGCCGAGTTCTCGTGGCCTTCCCCGGTCAGCACCGCTACGGCCGCGGCCGCGTAGTCGGCACGAGCGGCGGAGGCGACGCGGCCCTCTCCGGCGGCCTGTACGACGGCGCCGTGCTCCAGCACCGGGGCCAACTGCTCGGTGTAGTTCTCGTTGTACCAGCCGTTCCGCAGCAGGACGTACGGCAGACCGGAGTCCAGCAGTACCTTCTCCGTGCCGTGGTGGGCGTCCGCCAGTGCGGCGGTCAGCTTCCCGGGTGCGCTGGTGTACGCGAGCAGCGAGACTCCGGCGTCCCTTGCCGACTCGATGACGGCGGTGTGCTGGGCGGCGCGGTCCTTGTCGACCTCGCTGCCGGAGATCAGCAGCACCCTGTCGCCCTCTGCGAAGAGGCCGTCGAGGGTGCCGGGCGTGCCGTAGTCGGCGACGTGCAGCCCCACGCCCTTCGCGGCCAGCGGTGCCGCCTTCTCGCGGTCGCGGACCACGGCGACTATCTGCCCCGCCGGAACCTTCTCCAGCAGGCCGTCGACGACGAGACGGCCGAGATTCCCGGTGGCTCCGGTGACGACTGTGCGCATCTTCCAACTCTCCTCTGTGGGTGGGCTCGAACTCACCCTAGGAGCTGTACGGGTAGATACATCAGTACCCACCTTGAAGTAAGGTACTGCCATGTCCGTAAGTACAGGTGTCGGCAGCCCCGGCACCGACAGCAGTGGCGTGGCAGCCGGCACGCCGTCCGACAAGTACGTCGTCGGGAACGAGGGCATGTGCCCCTACCGCCTCGTGCTCGAACACGTCACCAGCCGCTGGGGCGTCCTCGTGCTGATCCGGCTGCTGGAGCGCCCGTACCGCTTCAACGAACTGCGCCGCGCCATCGGGCGCGTCAGCGAGAAGATGCTCACCCAGACCCTCCAGACCTTGGAGCGCGACGGGTTGGTGCACCGCGACGCGAAGCCGGTGATCCCGCCGCGCGTCGACTACTCCCTCACCGAACTGGGCCGCGAGGCGGCTCGGCAGGTGCGTGCGCTGGCCGAGTGGACCGAGGAGCGGATGGACGCCGTGCAGGAGTCGCGGAAGAAGTACGACACCGCCAAGGGGCGTTGAGGCAGGACCGCCACACGTCCGCGGCCGGCGGGCGCTGAACTACGGGACGGGGCAGGCGCGTCGGTTCAGGACCACGGCAGGGCCGCCCTGTGCCGCCAGTACGCGGTGGCGGGCTCGGCCAGGCCGGAGAGCCGTTCGGCGTCGCCGTCGCCGAGGTCGACTGCCGACGCCGCGACGTTCCCTTCGAGTTGGGCGGTCGTGGCGGCGCCGGAGAGCACGAGGCCCACCCAGGGCCTGCGCAGCACGGCGGCCAGCGCAAGCGCGTCGGCGGAGGTGCCGGTGTCCCGTGCGAGGCGGCCCAGCGGCGAGTCGTCCGTGGCCTCGTGCACGAGACGGCCGTTGGCCAGTGCCTCCTTGACGATGACGGTCCGTCCCGCGTCGTGCGCCTCGGCGAGCGCGGGCCCCGCCGAGGGCTCCAGCACGTTGTAGGTGGCCTGGACGGTGGAGAAGAGCGGCACTCCCGCCACCTCGACCGCCAGCGCGGCACGGATCGCGGCCGGCTGCTCGGGGCCGGAGGTGGACACTCCGACGGCGACGCCCTCGGCGGCCAGTGCGGCGAGGGCGTCCTGGAGCGCGCGGTCGGTGAGCACGGGGCTCTGAGGCGTCACGGAGTGGACCTGATACAGGTCCAGGCGGTCACCCAACAGGCGGCGCGTCTCGGGCAGTTGGCGTTCGAACGTGGAGAGGCTGTGGTCCTTGACCTCGTGCACGGCGGCGTCGGCCTGCCAGCCCGCCGTATAGGTGTAGCCCCACTTGCTGCCGACCACGACGTCGTCGCGCCCGGGGCGGTCACGCAGCCAGGCGGCGAGGAACTCCTCCGCTCTCCCGTAGGAGCGTGCGACGTCGAAGTACCGCACTCCGCGGGCGTATGCCGCGTCGAGCACCGCATGGGCGCGGCTCTCCATCGCCTCGACGGTCCGCTCGGCGGGCAGGTCCGACTCCCGGCCGAGGTTGATGTAGGCGGGCCGCCCCAGCGCGGCCAGTCCGAGGCCGATACGGGCCGCCGCGGTGGCGGGGAGTCGTCGGAACGGCACGGTCGAGACCTCCGGTGAGCCAGTACTCCACTACGCGGCGTCACCGTACAGCGTCCCGTGCGCGGACGGCGCGGTCGTCAACTCGCGTACCGCCCCGGCCTTATTACTCACCTGGATGTCAATCTCGCCGACCGCGTTCGAAACGGGTCCGAGAAAGCCGGGCGGACGAAACGCCACCACTCGCCACCAACCTCCTCGGCCGCACGATCCGGCCGGTCACAGGGCTGCTCTGGCTATGGCGTTCGAGGCGTGATTGCGCTGGACTTGTGCTCGACCGCCCATGACATCGACACACAGCCCGGTGTCGAACCCGCGCCCCGAGCGCCATGTCGCGACCCCGTCATCCTGCGACCGGCGACGGAGACGCGGTGAACCGCCGGGAGTTGATCGGGGGAAGAGGATGAATTGCAGAGATCTGAGAGACCCTGAACTTCTCCGTCTCGTACGGGAAGGAGGTGATGCTTCCTTTCACGCGCTTCACGAGCTGGAGCAGAGGCACTTCCACGCGGTGCGCGCCTTCGCAGCCACCTGCGCCGCACACCCCACGGCGGCCGAGCAGTTGGCGTACCAGGCGTGGGAGGAGGCGCTACGGGAGCGGGTGGACGGCAGCGCCACCGGGGCCGTACGCCCCTGCGTCCTCTCCTCGGTGCTGCGCGCGGCCTCCGGCTGGACGCGCGGACACCAGCGCACGGAGCTGGACCCGCAGCTGACCGCGTGGATCGACGCCAACGGCCCGGTGATGCTGGGCAACACCGCGACGGCCTACTACCGGCGCCCCTCGTTCGTGGCGCTCGCCTTCGCCGGACTTCCCCACCACAGCCAGGCAGTTCTGTGGCACCAGGCCGTCGAGCGTGACGACGCCGCGTTCACCGGACGGCTGATCGGCTCGGGCCCCGGCGACGTCTACGTGCTCTCCGGCCGTGCGCAGGAGGACCTCTACAACTCCTACGCCAGGCTGCTGCGGGACGGCATGCATCAGGAGTGCCGCCGCTTCCATGTGCTGGTGCTCGCCTACGCGGACGCCGGGTCCCTCGACATAGCGTCGCAGCTCGCTCCGCATCTGGACCGCTGCCCGCGCTGCTCACAGGCCGTCGCCGACCTCTCCCGGGTACGGCGCGACTGCGGTGCGCTGGTGGCGCAGGCGCTGCTGCCCTGGGCCGGTGCCGAGTACGCCGCCCGCGAGATCGACGAGAGCGCACGGCCCGGCCTCATGCCAGACGAGGCAGCACCGGGCTTCACGTTCGCCTACGACCCGCCCGGACTGCCCGCTCCTCCCATGCCGGTCCCCGCCCTGCCGCCTCACGAGACTGCGCCCGTCCCCCTCCCGGGCGCATTCGCAGCGGCGAGCCCCCCGGTCACCGGCACGGCAGCGGGCAAGGGCCGCCATGCGGCGGCCGGTGCCGCGGGCGGCGCGAGCATGAAGGGCAGACGGCGCACCGATCTGGCCGTACGTGGTGCGGCGGTCGCCGGCGTCTGTGCCGTGGCCGCCGCTTTCGCGTTCGGTGTGGACTTCGGTTCGGACAAGGAGCCGCAGAGCAAGGAACAGGCGTCGCCGCAGCCCGCTGAGGCGTCGCCGTCGTCCTCCAAGTCCCCGTCGCCCAAGCCCTCCAGCACGAAGGCCAGGCCGACGGCGTCGAAGAGCGCGGGCAGGACCGAGTCGCCGAAGCCCCGGCCGCCGAAACCCGAACCGACCCGTTCCGAACGGCCGGCCGTCGCCTCCGCGGCGGTGGAGTGGCTCTTCGACGATGTCGACGGGGACGGGCTGACGGCCGACAGCTCGGGCAACAACCAGGTCGGCACCCTCTTCGGTGCCTCTCGCCCGACGCCTACCAAGAGCGGCGGGCTGGAGTTCGACGGCGAGCAGTTCGTGGCGTCGGACGGCGCCCTGGTCGACACCAGCGAGAGCTTCTCCGTGTCGGCGCGGGTCAAGCTGGACCGTACGGACGTCTCGCAGACGGTCGTGAGCCAGGACGGCGACGACGCCAGCGCGTTCATGCTCCGCTACGACGCCGAAGAGACCAGGTGGGAGATGCGGCTGCCGGAGGAGGACACCGGCGTCGCGGAGGGCGACGCGGACGCCGCCGTCTCCGCCTCCGGGGTCGAGGCGGGCGAGTGGACGCATCTGACGGGCATCTACGACGACACGGACGACCAGGTCCGCCTGTACGTCGACGGCCGGCGCGTCCAGACCGTCGGCCGCGAGGACGACTTCGACACCGAGGGCGACTTCGTCGTGGGCCGGGGACTGTCGAACAACCAGTTCTTCCAGGGGCTCGACGGCACCGTCGACGACGTACAGGCATTCGGCAGGGCCCTCACCTCGCCGGAGGTGGACTCCCTGGCGCGGAAGTCGCGTTGACCCCGGCCGGGGAGCCGCCCGCTGTGCGCCCGACGACGGGCGCACGCCGGGGCGGGCGGCGTCCCTCAGCGGCACGGAGGGTCGTAGGGAACGCCCGACAGCCGCTGCTGCCACGCCGATCTGGAGATCGCCTTGCGCCGCACGCCGCAGGCTTCCGCGATGACTCGGCGCCGGTCCGACGGCAGCAGCCGTACCTTCCCGTCGAACACACCGGTGACCAGGGCGCGTCCGTCCGCGGAGTAGCGGAGGGCGGCGACGGCCGTGGTGTAGCCGCTCAACGTGGCGGTGCCGCGCGGACGATGCGCGTCCCGTACGTCCCAGGTGCGCACCGTGCGGTCGTCGCTGCCGGAGGCGAGCCGCCGCCCGTCCGGGCTGAAGGCGACGGCGCCGACGACATCGCTGTGACCGGCCGGGGAGGCGAGCAGCCGCGGCTTCCGCGGATCGCCGACGTCCCACAGCCGTAACGGGCTGCCGCCCCCTCCGCCGGTGGCGAGCACGTCGTCGCGTGGGCTGAACGCTGCGGAGAAGACGCCGAGCCGGTGCGCTCGCAGCCGCGCCACCCGCTTCGGCTTGTCCGGATCGCGGGTGTCCCACAGCCGCAGGTCGCCGTCGTCGCCCCCGGTGGCCAGCAGCCTTCCGCCACCGCCGAACGCGGCGGAACGCACTGCGCCTTCGTGACCCCGCAGCACGGCCTCGCGCCCGGGGCGCCGCGGATCGCGGGTGTCCCACAGCCGCGCCGTACCGTCGTTGCTCGCGCTGACGAGGGTCCGGCCGTCGGGGGAGAACGCCAGGGAGCGGACGGCGCCGGTGTGCCCGCCGCTCTCCGAAAGCAGCCTCGGGTGCCGGGGGTCGGTCACGTCCCACATCCGCACGGTGCGGTCCGCGGTGGCCAGCACGTCGCCTCCGGGACGCATCGCCACCGCGTACACGCCGCCGTCGTGCTCGCCGACCGTGGAGAGCAGCTCGGGGTCGCGGGGGCGGTGTACGTCCCACAGCCGTACGGCGTGATCCGCACCGGCCGTGACGGCGGTGCCCCTGCCGGGACCGGCGGCCACCGCGAGGACCGCACCGCGGTGCCCGTCCCAGGACGGCATGAGCGTGCTCAGCAGCGTGTCGCGGGTGGCGCGCCCAGGCTCCAGCCGATAGGCGGCCAGGGCGACTTGGACGGCGAGGCCCGGCTTCTCACCGACGAGACCGGCCGCCTCGCCCGCGGCGCTCAGCGCGACGGCGCTGTTGCGCTGCCTGGCGGCCTCGTCGCCGACGCGCATCGCGTACACGGTCATGGCGGTGGTGAGCGCCAGCAGAACCGCGAGCGTCGCGACGAGCAGCCGCAGCCGGCGCGAACGTCGCTGCGCCGCCGCGGCCTCGGCTGCCTCCGCGGCCGAGGCCGCATCCAGGAACTCCCGTTCCCTCGCGGTGAGTCCGAGGCCCGAACCCGTCGCGTCACGGCCGAGAGCCAGCCGTGAACCCCGGTAGAGAAGATCGGGGTCGCGGCCCAGCGACTCCCACTCCTCGGCGGCCTCGGTGAGCTGCCGGTGGATCCGCAGCGATCTGCGGCTGCCGGTCAGCCAGCCCCGAAGCCGTGGCCAGACGCGGATGAGAGCCTCGTGGGCGAGCTCGACGCGGTCGCCGTCGAGAGTGATCAGCCGTGCCTCGGCGGCCCGTTCGAGCACGGTCGCGGTGTCCTCGTCCGCGTCCAGCTCGCCGCGGCTGATGCGGCGCCCGGTGTCCTCGGTGCCGTCGCCGAGCGCGGTGAGACGCAGGAAGAGCTGCCGGGCGACTGCCTGCTGCCGTGGATCGAGCGAGGCGTGGAACGCCTCCGCCGTCTGCGTCAGCGAGCCCTCGACCCCTCCGGCCGCGCGGAAGCCCGCGAGGGTGAGCTGATTGCCGCGGCGCCGCCGCCAGGTCTCCAGCAGCACGTGCGACAGCAACGGCAGTACCGCCGCCTGGCCTTGGGCGTGCGCGACCAGATGGCTGAGCAGACGCCCCTCCACGCGGCATCCCACGCGGGCCGCCGGGCGCACGATGGCACGGTGCAGCTCGTCGGCGTTCATGGGGCCGACGGTGAGCTGCGCGTCGCGAAGGGCCTCGACGAGTTCGGGTTCCTCGGCGCAGTGCGCGTAGAAGTCGGCCCGTACGCCCAGTACCACCCGGCACCGGCTCTTCGCGGTGGACGCGGCGAAGACCAGTGCCGAGACGAACCGGCGCCGCTCCTCCGCGGTGCGGCACACCGTGAAGATCTCCTCGAACTGGTCGACGACGAGGACGACTTCGGCGTCCGGCGGGCCCTCGGCGGTGATCCGCCGCACGGTGCGGTGCACATTGCGCGGCTCAGCGCCGAACTCCGCGCAGAGCGTCCCGGGCGTGTAACGGGAGGGACCGGCCAGGAGGATCGCCAGTTCCTCCAGAGGGTGCGGCCCCGGGGTGAACAGCAGCACTGTCCGCGACTGAGACCGCAGACGCGGCAGCAGACCGGCACGCAGCAGCGACGACTTGCCGGCGCCGGAGGCGCCGAAGACGGCCACGATCCGCTGTTTGTCGACGCGCCGGACCAGGTCCTCGACGAGTTCCTCCCGGCCGAAGAACCACTCGGCGTCGTCCGGCTGGAACGCCGACAGCCCGGCGTAGGGGGCGCGTTGACCCCCCGCCGCGCCCTCGCATCCGCTGTCGCCTTCGCCCGCCGATGCACCGCCCGTTGCGTCGCCGCCCTCGGACTCGGCGTTCGCGGCTGCCTCCGCCGCCGCCTCGGCGGCGAGTTCCGCCGCGACGTCGTGCCAGCGGCGCTCCCACTCCCCGGTGTCGCCGCCGCAGCCCTTCACGTACGCCAGCGTCACCTCAAGGGAGGGAAGACGCTTTCCGGCGGCGGCTCCCGACAGCGCGGCGATGGAGAAGTGGGCGCGGTTCGAGAGCGTGCGGTACGGCGGGTTACCCGCCTCCTGGCGCAGCCTGCGCAGGTCCGCTGCGAATCTCAGCAGCGCACCGTCTCCCGGCGCGAGCGGCCGTTCTCTCCGTGGCATTTCTCCCCCTGGCCCGTGAACGGTTCGTATGGGCGCGGCCCCCGGCCGTGGCCGCGGTACGGCGCGGGCCGTCTCCCCCGGAAACCGGCCCCCTGACATGGGACGCCGCCCGCGGCCCCTCGTTTCGGAAGGCACGCGAGGACCGCGAGTTGTAGCGCCGCACGGACACGATCGTCGACGAAGCGTTGCCTGATAGGTGTCCGACTGGCCGGTCGGTTCGCCAAGTCGCCGGATTTGCACCGTCGTTGTTCGGTTCATGTTGTTACGGGCGCCGGTTGTGAAAGTGAACAACGCGGCTCTGGTACGGCTGATGACGAAGGCCCGTCTTGCCGCCCGGCGTCTTGCCGCCCGGCCGAAGGCGGGCGCTCGGGAGATACGGGGGAGAGATGAACGGATCGGTGCTGAAGCTGGGACCGCTCGACGAGCTCAGGGTGTCGGTGGGGAGCCAGCCGCTGGCGACCGTCGTGTCACTGCTGGCGGACGCCCTGGGGACGGTGGCCCAGGGCGTGCCCGAACCGTGGAGGGCGGCGGCACGGCGTGCGTGCCCTCCGGCGGCGGCGAGGGCGCTGCGTCCCGCGTGCGAGAGCGGCAGGCTGTGGCTTCCGGACAGCCTCTCGCCGCAGCCGCTCGACACGGACGAAGTCCCCGTGCAGCTCGAGCGGATCGCGGCACTCGCTCCCGCCCGGCTCGCGGCGGACCTGATGCGGCGGTTCCCGTCCCGGATGCCCGCCGTATGGCAGCGGGTGCTCGACCGGCCCGGTCCGTTCGTACGCGGGTACGTGGAGGCGGCAGGGCGCATCTGGGCGTCGTTCACGCCGATGTGGCGGCGGACCCGGCATCTGCTGGAGGTGGAGGCCGAACGCGTCGGCATCGCCTCCGTCACCGGAACCCTGGAGGCGGTCCTCACCCGTCTGGGGCCGCGGATCGGCTACACCGCCGAGGGGCTGCTCCTGCCGGGCGGCCACCGCCCCCTCGCGGGCGGAAGGCCCGAACAGCGGCTGCTGATGGTGCCGTTGCTCTCCGGGGCCGACGCCTGCGCAGTCGGCATGGAAGGGGGTGGACCTGCCTGGATCGGCTATCCCGTGCCCGGACTACGGGAGTTGACGACGCTGGGGAAGCCCGCCGACGGGCGCGGGGCGGCCCCGCTGGAGACGGTTCTGGGCGCCGTGAGGGCACGAGTGCTGCGGCACGCGCACCACCGTCCCACGATGGGTGAGATCTCGGCGCTGCTGGGCTGCGCGCCCGGCGCGGTGACCCACCACTGCAAGCAGCTTGAGGCCGCCGGTCTCGTGCGGCGCCGACGCCAGGGACAACAGGTGCGTCTGCTGCTGACGCGGCGGGGAGAGAGCCTGCTCGGAGTGCTCGCGTCCTGAGCCCGGCGCGCCGGCAACGGAATCTGCGGCGGCCGCGGCTCGGAGGCCGCGGCCGCCGCGGGCGGGTTCTGGGCGCCTTCTGGCGGGTTGAGCCGGGCTTCTGCCGGGGCCCGCCCGGCTCTGCCCGGTTCTACGGCAGCGTCGCCACGGCCGCCGCACCCCCGGAGGTCTCCCCCCGAGGGGCCTCCCCGCCGGGGGCTTCACGGGCCCTGCGGTCGCCCCGCTCCTGGTAGGCGTCGGCCTGCAAGCGGAAGAGGCGGGCATAGGTCCCGTCGCTCGCCATCAGCTCCTCATGGCTGCCGTGCTCGGTCACCCTGCCGGAGTCCATGACGTAAATGCGGTCCGCGGCACGGACGTTGGAGAAGCGGTGCGAGATCACCAGCACCGTGCGGCCCGCGAACAGGCGCCGGATGTGCCGGAAGAGGTCGGCCTCCGCCTGCGGGTCGAGGGACGCGGTCGGCTCGTCCAGGATCACGAACGGAGCGTCCCGGTAGAAGGCCCGCGCCAGGGCCAGCCGCTGCCACTGTCCCAGCGACAGATCGGCGCCACCGGTGAACTCCTTGCTGAGGACCGTCTCATAGCCCCGCGGCAGCGCCGCCACGACACCGCCCGCGCCCGCGTCGGCCGCCGCGGCGGCCACCGCCTCCGGGTCGGCCGGTGAACCGGGGCGCCCGAAGGCGATGTTGTCGCGGACGGTCATCTTGAAGCGTACGAAGTCCTGGAAGACGACGGCACTGGCCGCGCGCAGCTCCGCGGGGCGGGGCACGCTCCGCCCGTCCCACAGCAGACGGCCGCCGTCCGGCTCGTACAGGCCCGCAAGCAGCTTCGCCAGCGTGGACTTGCCGGAGCCGTTGGCTCCGACGACGGCGATCACCTCACCGGCGCCCAGCTCCACCGACACCTCGCGCAGCGCGGGCCCGGCAGACCCGGGATAGCTGAACGTCAGCTTCTCGGCGCGCAGTTGACGGAAACCGGACGGATGACAGAACGCGGAAGAGGCATCGGGGCGCGTGCCGCCGGTGTCCGTGCCGTCCGCCGTGAAGACCCTGACGTCCTTCATATAGGCCGCCGAGGCGCCGATGTTGTTCAGCACGTAGCCGAGCATCTGGACCCGGGTCGCGAGCATGAGCAGAGCGCCGGTCGCGGCGAGAGCGGTGGGCAGTTGGACTCCGCCGCTGCGGACCGTCCACCACATCGCGGCCACCACCGACACGAACACCGCGTCCCCGAGGAGCCTGGCGACCGCCTTGCGCCGCGTGTGGCGGCTCTGCATGTCCGTGGTGGAGGCGATCTCCTCGGCGTAGCGGCCTTCCCACCTGTCCTGGAGCGTGTCTCCCAGCCCGAGGGCCCGGATCTCCTTGGCCGCGTCCTGGCCCGCGAGAAGCTGCTCCAGATACTCGCGCACCCGCCTGCCCTCGGCCAGGCGCCCGTGCAGCCGGTAGTCGGCGTTGCGTTCGTCGCGGGCGGCCTTCAGCACGGGCAGTACGGACAGTGCCGTGAAGGGCAGCAACCACCAGGCCATCACGGCGAACGCGGCGGAGACGGCGGCCATGCTCAGCAGGGCCTGTACGGCGCCGATCAGCGCCGTCACCACCACCACCGGCTGTGAACGGGACGCGAACACCGCCCTCTTGAGCCGGTCGTGGAAGGCGGGGTCCTCGAAGAGCGCGAGTTCCGAACGGGCGGCGCTGCGCAGCACCCCCGCCATGATGTGCCGGTCGACCTTCACCGTCAGCACCCGCTGCCATCCGGAGGAGACGGTACGCAGCACCCCGCCGGCGGAGGCCAGCACCACCAGCCCGCACAGCGAGGCGATCAGCCCGTCCTCGGCGCTGCGGCCCTTGCCGCCGACGGAGAACGCCGTGCCGAGGGTGTCCCGCAGCACCAGCACCAGTACGCCCATGCCGACGGCTGTAAGCAACTGCACCGCGACGACGCCGCACAGGCGCCTGCGGTCCGCCTGCCAGGCCGCGCGCACGATGAACGCACACGCCTGGATCAACTCGCGTGCCGTGACCCGGCGTTCGCTCTCGTCCGTGCCGTCCTCACGGGCCGCGGCGCTCGTATGACCGGCAGCGTCCGTACGGTTCTCCCGGGCGTCTCGCCTCATCGGTAAGTCCCTCCCTATCCGCCGACGTGTCCGCCGACCTGTCCGCCGACCGGTTCTCCGGTACGGGCGGCGGAGGCGGCGGCGCAGGTCCTCAGCCACGCCTCGTGCTCCGAGGTCACCGTCGTGAGGCTCTCCCGGTGACGGAAGGTGTGTCCCTCGCGGGGGAGGAGGACGAGGCGGGCCCGTCCGCCCGTCGCGACCACCGCCCGGTACAGCCCGACTGCCTGGTCCGGCGGCGTCGAGGGATTGGTGTCGTCGCAGCCGTGCACCAGCAGCACCGGCCGCGACAGTCGCCCGGCGAAGTCCAGGGCGCTGAACGCCCGGTACAGACCGGGGACTTGCCAGTAGCTTCGGCGCTCGTACTGGAAGCCCTCCGGGGTGAGCGTCCGGTTGTAGCAGCCGCTGTGGGCGACGGCACCGGCGAGATCCGGGCAGTGTGCCAGCGCGACGAGTGCGACCGTGGCGGCGAAGCTGTGCCCGCCCACGATCACGGGACCGGTACGCCCATGGGTACCGCGCAGCGCGGTCACCGCCTGCTCGACGCCGTGGACGATCTGCTGCCTCAGCTCCTCCGCGCGTGCGCCGTCGGGCCAGTGAAGGGGGAGGTCGAGCAGCGCGGCCGGTGCTCGCAGGTCCGTCAGATGCGGCACGGCCTCGGCGGACGCGCCGGTGCCGCTGTCCCCCGGTTCCGCACGGCGTACATGGAGCCACAGCAACTGCCCTGTCGTGACAGGGTCGTCGGCGCCTTCTGGGCCGGTGCCTGCCGGGTCGCCGCATTCCGGATCGGTGCCTTCGCGGCCGGTGCCTGCCCTGTCCGTGCGGTGGGGGAGCGGTGACAGCCGTGCGCTCACGCCGCCGCGGGCGGGGGGAAGGCCGAGCGCGGGCGGCTTCGGCGCCGTCGGTGCGGGGCCCGCTGCGATCAGCTTCTCCGGAACGGGAGCGTCCACCGTTTTCAACAGTCCGTCGTGCAGTTCATGGCAGCGGAATCGGCCGCCTCGGCAGACGACGAGACGGGGCGGACCGTCGCCGTCGGCGCTCGCGCGGGCGGACTCCAGCGCCGGCCCCCCTTCGCCGGGCGGGAGTTCGGGCGGGGGTTCCAGCACGGTGCGTGCCGAGCCCCGCGCCGGATCGACGACGAGGAAACCCGCGCGCCCCTCCCGTACGCACTGGACGACGACGCCGCCTTCGTACTCGGTGGCGAAGGGGCCGAGCCGTTCGAGTCCGTCCGGTAGGCGAAGGAGCCGGTCTGCGGGGGAATCCGTCCCGGGCCTCGCGGCGCTCGCGGCGGTCAGCAGTCCTGCACGGTGCCGACTGAGCACCACCGGTCCGCCGCTTACGGTCACACACGCCCACCATCGCGGCGGATCGTCGTCTCCGTGCGGCAGCGAAAGCCGGTGTGCGGCGGGCAGTTCGCCGGTGCGGGAAGCATCTGCGGCGGATACGGGTACGGGACTGACGCCCGGCGTGGGGACGGCCCGTGCGGCGGACGTCCTCGGTGAGAGCCCCGATGTGTCGGCTGCGTCGTCCCGTATGGGGGAAGTCACCTCTGCGGCAGGGGCGTTGCGCACCTCGACGACGGTCCCCTCCGCGCGTTCGGAGGCCGCCGCGAGGGTGTGGCCGAGGCCGTGCGCCCAGCGGGTGCTCGCCGGTACGGGCGTCCATTCCGCTTCGCCGTCGTCGGCCGGCAGCACGGCCCGCGACCAGCCGAGCCCGTCGCCGGAGCGGGGAGCCGGGACCGGTTCGCCGTGTGCGGCGGTGGCGTGCTCGACGAGCAGACGGCTGCCGTCGGGCGAGGGCGCGAGCCCGCCCACCAGCAGGGGCGGGGTGAGGGTGCGCAGCACGCCGGTCGCCGGGTGGAGCAGCGAGACGGACGCCCCCGCGATGCGCCGCAGTTCGCCGAGGCCCGGGAGGAAGGCGACATGGCGTGGGCCCTCCGCCTCGTACACCACCGGCGACCACTGATTCACCGCTGCTCCGTGCGGATCGTCCGCGTCGCGCGGGTCGTGCGGGTCGTTCAGGTCGTCCGCGCCGTCCATCGGGGGGCGGCCCCGCTCGGCGAAGGGCCGGGTCAGCAGGGCGAGTTCACCGTCCGCGCACCAGGCGAACGTGGGCAGCCCCGGGCGGCGGCACGACAGCGACAAGGCCGCCCGTACCTCCTCATAGACGGTCAGCCGCTCGTCGGCGTAGTCGGCGGTCCACGGATGCAGGGCTCCGTTCCGCTGTACGAGCCCCGCGAGAATCGGCAGCCGGGGGTGCCAGGCCAGCCCCGCGGCGAGCAGCGTGCGCACCGGCAGCTCCCATGGCCGTGCCCTACGGGCGCCGCCGACGGTGACGCGGGCATGCCGGGCGCGGGCCGGGGCGACGCCGCCGAGCACGGGGTCGACGATCAGGTCCCGCCAGTGCTCACTCGCCGGGTGGTACTCGTCCACGGACGGCTGCCGGGCGTGGCGCAGCACGGCCCACATGGTCAGGCCGGGGCCGAAGTGCACGGTCTCCCGGTCGAGTTCGCGAGGCTCGTCCGCGGTCGCGGAACTTGGCCGAACCGCAAGCGCCCCCGCCGCCCCCGGTGCTCCCGGTGTCGCCGTCGCCCCCGCCGCCGTGAGCGTGTCAGGCGGCATGCGGCACATCCCGTGCGGTGATCACGATGGTGTCGATCAGCGCCTTGACCGCACCGATGCCGGACACCGGAGTGCACACGGCCTCGCCGGAGCCGTCGACCGGCACGGCGGCGGGCACCGACATCTCGGCCATGTCCGGGGGCAGTTCGCTGCCGCCCTCGACGACGTTCGTCTCGACGCGTTCCCGGCGCGCGGGCTCCATCTCGCCGATGAGCTGCCTGAGCGCACGGCACGCGGGGCAGTTGGCCGACACATAGAGCCGTACACCGGCGACCGTGCTGTCGCATCCGGCCGCGGCCTCCGCGGCGGCCTCCTGCTCCGCCTTCGCCCTGCGGCGGTCGGCGACGAGCACTCCGGCGGCCGTGGCCGCGGCGGCCACCGCCGCGACCGTGCCGCGCAGCCGTGGCCGGGCGGGCAGCCGGGGAGCGAGCAGCGCCGCGGCGACGGCGGCTCCCGCCGCGTTGGCTCCCACGTGTGCACGGCCCACGGTCGCCAGCCGCGCCGCGCCGAAGCAGGCACAGCGCTCGCCGTGCAGGGACTGTGCGACGGCGGTCAGCGTGCCGTAGGCAGCAAGCGCGGCGGCCGGAGCCGCCCGGCCGGGAAGCAGCACGAGCCCGGCGGCGGCGGCGAGTTCGGCACCGCCTGCGAGCTTCGGACCGCGCGGAGCGCGCAGCGGCCCGGAACGGAACGGCCACGCCAGGCGGTCCGCCGGCGTGAGGAGCTTCGCCGCTCCGCCCGCGATCAGCGGTCCGGCGAGGGCGGCAAGCGCGGCCTGCGGAATTCGGGATGGCATGGGACCTCACTTCGCGACGTCGGTGACCTGGAGCCACCGGGAATCCATCAGGTCGCGGACCACCCGCAGTGCCTCGGGGTCGTCCGGATCGGGGCGTTCTCCGGCCAGCAGCCGCCCCAGCAGCGCGGCGTCACGCTCGTCGCACTCGGCGAGCGCGAGCGTCCTGCCGTGCAGCAGCACCGCACCGCCGTACGGAAGCCACGTCAGCCGTACGTCCGGGGCGAGCGCCAGGCCCTTCGCGGCGGCCGGAGGCGGCGACGAGGACGGAGACGACGGTGACGCTGACGGTGCCGGGGGCGACGGTGACGCCGAGGGCGACTGTGACGACGGATGAGAAGACGCAGGAGTCATCGGAGTCAGCCCTTCAGCCATCGGTCGATCCACAGCAGTCGCAGCAGCGGCAGCGCCTGGTCCGTGCGGCCGGGGCTCTGCCGCAGCAGACCCGTCACGGTGTCCGCCTCGATGAGCCCCATGTCGGCGAGTGCGCTCTCCCGTTCCAGCTCGGCGACGACCTTCGCGCTCTCCCGGTGCAGATACGCGGCGGCTGCCAGGCGCAGGTCGTAGGAGGACGAGGCACGGCGCAGCCCGCGCAGCCGGTGGCGGGCCACCGCACCCGTCAACGGCCTGTTGTTGCGGAAGACTCCGCGTGAGATGCGGCCCAGCCGCTCGGCGGGGACGGCCTCCATCGCCGCCAGCACCGTCGGATCGGTGGCCGGGAAGACCGTCCCGTCCCAGGCGACCCGCTCGGTCACGCCCGCGTCGGCCCGGCCCAGCAGCGGACCCAGGAAGTCCAGATGGTCCTTCCACACGGACAACGACGCCTGCTGGACGGTCTGTAGCGCCACACGTCCCTCGGCCGTCATGCCCGGCAGATCCCTGCGGCCCAGTGGAACCGGCGGGGGCGCGTCCGGCGGCTGAGCGTCCGCGGGCGCGTCCGGGGCGGGCTTGTCGCTGCGCACGACGCCCTGCTCCAGCAGCGCGGCGGCCTCCTCCAACCCGGAGAGCACACCGGAGAGATGGAACGGCTCGCATGTCAGCAGCCGCCAGTCGCGACGGCCCCTCGGTACGTCCGGGAGCTTCGCCGCCGTCAGGTCCTCCAGCAGCGCCGCCGAGACGAGCGGACGCCCGGCGGCCTCGGTGAGGGCCGCCGCGATCCTGCGCGGGAAGACCACGTCCGGCAGCGGGGGCGTCAGTCCGCCGAGGGGCACGCTGTGGTGGTCCAGCAGCCCGTACACGTCGAGCGGCACCCGCTGTACGTCGAGCCCCGGCACGGCGGCGAGTGCGGGCCGCTCGCCGGGCAGGCCCAACTCCGCGTGCATCAGCGGCGGCCGGTGTCCCGCGCTCAGCGCGGCCACGGCCACGAAGGCCGACGAAAGCCCTCCGCCGTAGGCGATCGCATAGCCGCCGGGGATGCCGTCCAGCACGTCGGCGACGGCGCTCAGCAGCCCAGGAGGCTCCTGCGGGAGCGCGGGCCGCCGCCTGGTGACTCCGGCGCCGTCGGCCCGTACGCTCACCGAGGCGCCCAGGGACAGGCGCCGCACCCCGGGCAGGGACGTGGCGTCCGGCGGCGGTGCCAGGCCGTGCACCAGCGCCAGCAGGGTGCCCGCGCCCGGCACGTCCCGGCCGGTGCCGTCCGTGAAGTCCCGCGCGTTCTCGCTCCATTCGAGGCGGCCGGGCGCCAGGCGGTAGAAGACGTCGCCCGCGCCGAGTCCGCCGCGGGTGAGGGTGAAGCCGCGTGTGAGCCGGCCTCCACCGTCACCCCGGTCACCCCGGTCCGCTGCCGCGGCGGCGTGCAGTGCACCGCGCCGTCCCCTTCGGCGGTCACGACGTTCAGCACAGTGCTTCCCTTCCGCCCGTACTCAGCACCTCGGTGTACTCCTCCCGTACCGGCAGCGACGTGGTCAGCACGGCACTGCCGCACTGCGTCCACGCGTAGAAGCCGCCGGGTGCGACCGTGGGCGCCGTCTCACGTCCCAGATGGAACGAGGCGGGAAAGCCAAGCGAACGAAGCCCGTGGGTGATGAACAACGCGTCCTCGACCGGGTCGAGAAAACCCATCAGCAGTCTTTCCGCGATCCGCAGCCGGGCGACCGCGAGCGGCGCGCCCCTCGCCGATCCACGGGTACTCCCTTGCAGCGGTGGCCAATTCAGCTCGTAGGTTCCGCCGTCGCGGCGCGACGATTCCACGAATTCCCGCGCGCTGCGCGCGGCCTTCCAGAGTCCCAGCATTTCCCTGCCCCCAATGCGTCCCCGTGAGAACCGGGAAGGGAATGCCCGGTCCCTCCCCGCCGGCGGACCCCGCCGGGGCGCACGGCGTACTGCCGTCGCCCCGGCGGGACCGGTTCACCTGCGGAGCGTCAGCCCTGCAAGTAGCAGTGGAACCACTCGCAGATCAGCCCGTGGCAGCACTGCGAGTCCCAGGCGCAGGACTCGTAGCGAGGCACACAGGCCTCCTCGACGGCGGTCGCCTCGGCGTGCAGATGCTGCTGCATTCCGTTTCCGGCGAGCCGCTCGGAAAGAGACGTCGCAGACATGACTTCCCCCAACTCGGGTTTCCGGACCGCCTGTTGGCCGTCCTCTTGACCCGACGACATCACACCCCCGACAGGCTGGACAAACATTTCAAGAATGCTGGAAGAACGAGGAAACGGCGGCCTGGAGGAGCGATGAATCGTTCGCTGAATGTGCGGCGGGCACACAAATGCCGGGACGTCGATCCCGGCTCGATCGAGCCGGTCTGACAGGGCCGAATGCCGCCCGCCCGAGACCCGGCCGGACATTCGACTGCCGGCCGGGGCGGCGGCGTCTGCCGCCGCGCTCCCGGAGTTCAGCCCCGGCGGCGCGGATTGCTGCGCGGTCTGAGCGTGGTGATCGGCGCGGCCGGGGCGGGCAGCCGGTCACCGTCGTAGCCTTCCACGCTGCCGAACCTGTCGGCGGAGCGCTGCCACTCCTCCCGTGCCTGAAGGATCTCCTCGTGGCTGCGGGCGACGAAGTTCCACCACATCACGATCTCCTCCTCGAACGGAGTGCCGCCGAGCAGAACCGCGCGGGCCGTCGCGTCGGTGGTGTTCGTGAGCGTCAGCGACGCGTTTCCCGGCCCCAGGTAGCCGAGTTGACGCGGGCGCAGCACGGTTCCGGCGGCCTCGACGTCGCCGAGATCGACCAGCAGGCCGTGCTCGAAGCCGGGGTCGACCGCAAGGGTGGTGGACGCCCCCGGCTCCAGGGTGACTTCGGCTCCGAGCAGCGGGCTGAAGACCGGCACGGGTGAGACCTCGCCCGCCAGCGCCCCGAGGAAGACCCTGGCTTCGCCGCCGTCGAGCGGCACCGGCCGCGGCACGTGGTGGTGGAAGTCCCGTGCGGTGTACCGGTGTTCACCGGGCAGGGCCACCCAGAGCTGCACACCGTGCAGAACGGCGGTGCGTTCCGTGGAGACCTCGGAGTGGCTGATTCCGAGGCCGCCGGTCATGAGGTTCAGCTCGCCGGGCCGTACGAGGGCATGCGTGCCGAGACTGTCGCGGTGCTCGATCTCGCCCTCGAAGAGCCAGCTCACCGTCTGAAGACCCGTGTGCGGATGCGGGGCGACGTCCATGCCGCCCGTCACGGACACGTCGTCGGGCCCGTAGTGGTCGGCGAAGCACCATGCGCCGATCAGGGTCCGGGCCCGCTGCGGCAGGGTGCGCCGCACCGTCATCGCTCTCGGACCGCCCAGTGGCACGTCCCGCGCGGTGAGGACCTCCATATGCGTGCGTGGCCCGCCGCCCGGAGCGCAGAGGATCTCCGACGGATCGGTCTCGGTGCTGCTCACCGTGCGAACCTCCCGTAGACGTCCGGGCCTTGGCGCCGCCGTGGCGCCGGGCCTGACCAGCCCTTGACCAGCCCTGGACCGGCTCTTCGATGATGGCAGACGGTGTCGTAAGGGCGCTGGGCCGCCGGGCCGAGGCGCCCGTCCGTCCGCCCGCGCCCGCATGTGTACGTACCGGCTCGCGCGCCGGAGACCGACCCGAGAGGCAGGGAACGTGACCGAGGTTGGATGCGACGTCCTCGTCGTGGGCGGCGGACTGGGAGGCGTGGCCGCGGCTCTCGCCGTGTGCCGTGCGGGCCGTACCGCCGTGCTCAGCGAACCGACCGCCTGGCTGGGAGGCCAGTCGACCAGCCAGGCCGTGCCGCCGGACGAGCACCCGTGGATCGAGCAGTTCGGCTGCACCGCCTCCTACCGGCAGTGGCGGGAAGGCGTCCGCGACTACTACCGGCGCAACTACCCGCTGACTCCGGCCGCACGCGCCGACCGCAGCCTCAACCCGGGCGCGGGACGGGTCAGCAAGCTCTGCCATGAACCGAGGGTCGCCCTCGCGGTCATCGAGGCGATGCTCGCCCCGTACCGGGCGTCGGGCAGGCTCACCGTGCTGCTGGGGTACGCGCCCGCCGCCGCGCACACCGACGGCGACGCCGTACGGGCGGTGGAGCTGCGGGAGACCGGCACCGTCACACCCGTCGCCTCCGTCACGCCCGCCACACCCGGCACACCCGGCACCGGCACCGGCACTGAGCCCGGCGTCTCCGTGACCGTCACCGCCGACTACGTACTCGACGCCACGGAGGGCGGGGACCTGCTGCCGCTGACCGGCACCGAGTACATCACCGGAGCCGAGAGCCATGAGCAGCACGGCGAGCCCTCCGCGCCCGCTGTCGCCGACCCCGCCGACATGCAGGGGATCACCGTCTGCTTCGCCCTCGACCACAGGGCGGGCGAGAACCACGTGATCGACCGACCCGACGGCTACGGCTTCTGGCGCGACTACCGCCCGGACTTCTGGCCGGGCCCGCTGCTGGGCTGGACGGCACCCGACCCCGCGACGCTGCTTCCCTTCGAGCGCACCTTCGACCCCAATCCCGCCGAGCCCGACGGCCCGCTCTCCCCCGACCAGTGCGAGGACCGCGGCGACAAGCCCCTGTGGCTCTTCCGCCGCATCGTGAGCCGCAACAACCATGCGGCGGGCGCCTTCGACTCCGACGTCACGCTCGTCAACTGGCCCATGAACGACTACTGGCTGGGCAACGTCGTCGAGGTGGACGAGGCGGAGGCGTCCCGCCACATCGAGCAGGCCGGACAGCTCTCGCTCAGCCTGCTGTACTGGATGCAGACGGAGGCCCCGCGTGCCGACGGCGGCACCGGCTTCCCCGGGCTGCGGCTGCGCCCCGACGTCACCGGCACCCGCGACGGTCTCGCCATGGCCCCCTACATACGCGAATCGCGCCGCATCGAGGCGGTCACGACCGTCACAGAGAACGACGTGTCGCTCGCGCTGCGCGGGGAGCGAGGAGCCACCCCGCACGAGGACTCCGTCGGCGTCGGCAGCTACCGCATCGATCTGCACCCCTCCACCGGCGGCCGGAACTACATCGATGTGGGCTGCCTGCCGTTCCGGATACCGCTGGGCGCGCTGCTGCCCGTGAGGATGCGCAATCTGCTGCCCGCGGCGAAGAACATCGGCACCACCCACATCACCACCGGCTGCTACCGGCTGCATCCCGTCGAGTGGAACGCCGGGGAGGCGGCCGGAGCCCTGGCCGCGCACTGTCTGACGCGGAACGTGGAGCCGCACCAGGTGCACGGCACTCCTGGGCTGCTGGCGGACTTCCAGGCCGAACTGGTGCGGCAGGGCTTCGAGTTGGCATGGCCCGAGGTGAAGGGGTACTGACGGTGACGTCGGGGGCGGCGAAGGCGAGTACGCCGAGGGTCCCCGCCAGGACGCCGGGAGCAGCGACAGGCCCCGACAGGCCCCGGCAAGCCCCGACGGGCAATGGCACGCCCTGCTCCCGGCTGATCCGCGATCTTCCCGGCGTCGGCGTCGTATCCGTCGCCGTCGCCGGTGCCGGAGGTGGCGGCCCCCGCCCCCGACCTGGCTGATCTCTGGCGCCGGGGGACACGTCGGCGCCGCCCGCCGCCCGCCAGCCGACTCCTTCCGGACCGTCCGTCCCCACCGGTCCCGCCGCGCACCGGCCGTCCGCCCCCGGACCGTACCGTCCGGACTAACGCACGCCCTCGCGGTTACCCGGAGGCCATGTCCGCAAGGCCGGTGAACGTTTTCGTACTCGGACTGGACGAGCGCAACCGTGAGCTTCTGCACGACCTGCCTCATCAGTCCGCGTACCGCTTCCATGGGCTGCTCGGCCGTGAGGAACTACAGAGCGGCGGCACGGTGCCGATGCGCGGACTGCTGGAGGAGGCCGAGAGCAGGCTGGCGGCGTTCGACGGGCCGATCGACGCGATCGTGGGCTACTGGGACTTTCCGGTGAGTTCGATGGTGCCGCTGCTGTGCGAACGCCACGGGCTGCCCTCGGCGTCGCTGGAGTCCGTCGTCAAGTGCGAGCACAAGTACTGGAGCAGGCTCGAACAGCGGAAGGTGTGCGACGCGCACCCCGCGTTCGCCCTCGTGGATCTCGAAGACCCGTCGCCGCCGCCGGCGCTGGACTTCCCGATGTGGCTCAAGCCGGTGAAGTCCCGCTCCTCCGAACTGGCCTTCCAGGTGGACGACGCGGAGCAGTTCGCGGAGGCCGCCGCCCGCATCCGGGACGGCGTACCGGGAGTGGGGAAGGCGTTCGACCAGGTGCTCTCGCTCCTCGACCTGCCCCCGGTGATCGAGGAGGCCGGAGGCCAGGCCGCTCTCGCGGAGGAGGAGGCCCACGGCCACGAGCTGACCGTGGAGGGCTACTGCCTCGACGGCACCGCCCATGTCTACGGAGTGGTCGACTCCGTGCTGTATCCGGGCACGTCGAGCTTCCTGCGCTACCAGTACCCGTCGTCGGTGCCCCCCGAGGTCGCCGAGCGGCTGATCGAGGTCTCCCGCCGCGTCGCTCTCCAAATGGGCCTGGACCACTCGACGTTCAACATCGAGTACTTCTGGGACCCCGAGCGGGACCGCATCGACATCGTGGAGGTCAACCCCAGGCTCTCCCAGTCGCACGCCCCGCTCTTCGAGTACGTCGACGGCCTGCCCAACCATCACTGCATGGTCAGCCTCGGGCTCGGCCGTGACCCCCGGCTGCCGTACCGGGAGGGCCCGTACCGCATCGCCGGCAAGTGGTTCCTGCGGCGCTTCTCCGACGCATACGTACGGAGCACCCCCGGCCCCGACGACATCGCCAGGGTCGAGCGGGAGGTGCCCGGAACCATCATCGACATCGTCGCCAAGGAGGGCGGGCGGCTGTCCGGACTGCCGATGCAGGACAGCTACAGCTACGAGCTGGCGGCCCTGTACATCGGGGCCGACGACGAGCAGGGGCTGGAAGAGAAGTACCGACGCTGCGTGGAACTGCTGCCGTTCGAACTCGACGATCAGGAGAGTGCGTGAAGACCCCGGGAATCAAGGAGGTCAGTGCCGGGCCGCAGGCCGTCAAGGAGGAGGAGCACGTCTGGATTCCCACGCGGGACGGAACCCGTCTCGCCGGGCGGATATGGCGTCCCGTCGCCTCCGACACGGACCCGGTACCGGCCATCCTGGAGCTGATCCCGTACCGCAAACGAGATCTGACCGCCCGCCGCGACTCGATCAACCACCCGTACATCGCCGGGCACGGCTACGCCTGTGTACGGGTGGACCTGCGGGGCAGCGGCGACTCCGAGGGCGTGCTCGACGACGAGTACCTTGAACAGGAGTTCAGGGACGGCGAGGACGTACTGGCATGGATGGCCGCCCAGCCGTGGTGCAACGGCCGCACCGGCATGATGGGCATCTCGTGGGGCGGCTTCAACGCCCTTCAGCTCGCTGCCCGCCGCCCCCCGGGCCTCGGCGCGATCGCGGCGCTCTGCTGTAGCGACGACCGCTACGCCGACGACGTGCACTACATGGGCGGGTGCCTGCTGACGGACAACCTGTCGTGGGCGTCGACGATGTTCGCCTACACCTCCTGCCCGCCCGACCCCCAGATCGTCGGCCCCGGCTGGCGGGAGATGTGGTACGAGCGGCTCGACGGAATGGAGCCCTGGCTGGCCGAGTGGCTGAACCACCAGCGCCGCGACGACTATTGGCGGCACGGCTCGGTCTGCGAGGACTACTCGGACGTCGAGTGCCCGGTGCTCGCCGTCAGCGGATGGGCCGACGGCTACTCCAACGCCGTCTTCCGGCTGATGGAGCGGCTGAAGGTGCCCCGCAGGGGACTGATCGGCCCCTGGTCGCACAAGTATCCCCACCTCGGCGTCCCGGGCCCCGCCATCGGCTTCCTCCAGGAACTCGTGCGCTGGTGGGACCACTGGCTCAAGGACGAGGACAACGGCGTGATGGACGGCCCGATGCTCTGCACGTGGATGCAGGAGAGCATGCCGCCGTCCACCGCCTACGACGAACGCCCCGGGCGCTGGGTGGGCGAGCCCGGCTGGCTCTCGCCGCATGTGTGCCGCGTCGGGCACCCGCTGGGGGAGCACCGCATCGGGCGGCCCGGCGAACTGCTGAACTCGCCTCCGCTGAGCGTCGAATCCCCGCTGTCGGTGGGCCAGTTCGCCGGCAAGTGGTGCTCGTACAACGCGCCTCCGGATCTGCCCTACGACCAGCGTGAGGAGGACGGCGGTTCGCTCGTCTTCGAGAGCGAGCCGCTGGCGGAACGCTGCGAGATCCTGGGCGGGCCGGTGCTGCGGGCGACGCTGGAGGTGGACCGGCCGCTGGCGATGCTGGCGGTGCGGCTCTCCGACGTGGCGCCGGACGGCCGCGCCACCAGGGCCACCTACGGGCTGCTCAACCTCACCCATCGCGACGGCCATGCCGAGCCCCGGCCGCTTGAGGCCGGCCGCCGCCGGCGGGTGCACGTCCAGCTCAACGGCGTGGCGCAGGCGTTCCCCGCCGGCCACCGCATCCGGATCGCGCTGTCCACGTCGTACTGGCCGCTGGCCTGGCCGCCGCCCGAGCCCGTACGGCTGACCGTGCACCCGGAGGAGAGCGAGCTGGAGCTTCCGATCCGCTCGATCGGCGAGCCCGACGACCTTCCGACGCCGCTCTTCGGCGAACCGGAGGGCGCGCCGCCGCTGTCGAGCACCGTGGTCATGCCGGGCGAACAGCGCTGGACGGTCTCGCGTGACCTCGTCGGCTACCGCTCGGCGCTGGAGGTCGTGAAGGACCTGGGCATCATGCACATGGAGGACATCGACCTGAACGTGACCCGGAACGCCCGCGAGCGCTACGTCTGGACCGGCGACGACTTCGGCTCGGTGCGCGGCGAGATCGACTGGGTCATGGGCTTCGCCCGCGGCGACTGGGACGTGCACACCAACACGCACACCGTGCTGACCTCCGACGCGTCGAACTTCTATCTGCACGCCACCATGGACGCATACGAGGACAACCACCGTGTGCGGTCGCGAAATTGGGACCTGACGATTCCACGGGACCACGTGTGAACCGCCGCTGCGACAAGTGATCGGGGCGGCCGGGCGTTACGAGGGTGCGAATTCCGCAGACCGCGTCCGGGATCTCGCATACGGGGTCCCGGATGCGGCCGCTCTCGCACGCGGATCGGTACGGCCTTGACACGTTTGGCCGTTGACAACTCGGGCATTCGGTGGGTCGAGTGCTTCGGCAAGAAGGCACAGCCGCGGGAGTGGGACGTGTGTGTCCGCTCGGGCCTTGGTTTTGGGGTCTGTTTCCGCTTGTGCCTCTCCTGCGGTGTTGCTGTTCGGCAGCCGTCGTTGGGGAGGTTGAGCGTTGATGGTGTCTTCTGTGGTTTCCGGTGGTGCGCGTCATTCGCATGATGATGCGCCGGATACTGCTGCTGAATTCCGTCGGATCGCGTCGTTGCCTGAGGGGCGTGAGAAGGAGGAGTTGCGGCAGGAGGTGGTGCGGGCGTGGATGCCGATGGCGGAGCGGTTGGCGTTGCGTTTCCGTAATCGGGGGGAGTCTTTGGAGGATCTGCGTCAGGTGGCGGCGTTGGGTCTGGTGAAGGCGGTGGGTCGTTTCGATCCGGGGCGGGGGTGTGCGTTTGAGAGTTTTGCGGTGCCGACGATCGTGGGGGAGGTCAAGCGGCATTTCCGGGATCATATGTGGGGGGTGCATGTGCCGCGGCGGGTGCAGGAGTTGCGGAATCGGGTGCGGTCGGCGCGGCGTGAGTTGGCTCTGGTGTCGGGTGAGCGTGGTCCGTCGGTGGGTGAGATCGCGGAGTTCTGCGGGTTGTCGGAGGAGGATGTGCTGGTGGGGTTGGAGGCGTTGGAGAGTTTCAGCACGTTGTCCTTGGATGCTGAGTTGCCGGGGTCGGATGACGGGTATTCGCTGGTGGATACGTTGGGGTGTGGTGAGCCGGGGTTTGACCGGGTGGTGTATCGGGAGTCGGTGGCGCCGAGGTTGCGGCGGTTGCCGGAGCGTGAGCGGCGGATTCTGTATTTGCGGTTCTTCTGCGATATGACGCAGACGAAGATCGCGGATCGGCTGGGGATTTCGCAGATGCATGTGTCGCGGTTGATCAGCCGTACGTGTGAGCGGCTTCAGCGGGAAGTCGATGCGGATCTCGCGCGGGAAGACAGCCAAGACAGCCAAGACAGCCAGGCCGGCCAGACCGGCGCCGAGCGGGAACACCACAGCAGGCTCGCCGCCGCATGACCCACCGCACCGGCCCCGGGGCCGCCGCGAACTGAGGCCGTGCACACGCCAGAGGACGCAGACGGAGGTACGGAGTTGGGAGCGACGGGCGAAACCGGACCTGCCGACGGCAGCGGCGGAGTGCGGCGCGTGGGGCCCGTCGAGAAGGACGGGCCGGTCGAGAGCGCGACCGAGCGTGTGAACCGCCAGTGGCAGGAGATCCTTCAGGAGACCCGGGTCGCCCAGACCGGCGTGCAGATCCTCTTCGGATTCCTGCTGAGCGTCGCGTTCACCCCGCGCTTCGCCGGTCTCGGCACCTTCGACCGCGGCGTCTACACGCTCACGGTCGTCGTGGGTGCCGGTGCGACGGCGGCGCTCATCGCTCCCGTCTCCATCCACCGTTTCCTGTCCGGGCAGCGCATGAAGGACGAAGTGGTCGAGAGCGCCGCCCGGTTGATGATGTGCGGCATGGTGCTGCTGGCCCTGACGGTCGGCTGCACCCTGCTGCTCATCCTCCACGTCGTACTGGGCGGCCTGCTGGCCGAGATCCTCGCCGGTGCCGTCATGGTGTGGTTCGTCTGCTGCTGGTACGTGCTGCCCGCACGGCTGCGCAGGCGTCATGCCCGTCGGGGAGCGGCCCGCGCCGCGAAGGACGCCCCACGGCGGTGACGGTCGGGCCCACGAGCAGGGGCCGGGCCGCTCAGCGTCCGGGAGCGGGCGCGGAAGCGGAGCCGGAAGCCCGGCCGGACGCGGGGGCGTCCGCACGGACGACGACCAGCTCCTCCTCGCGCTCGCCCGGAGCGATCAGCCCGCGCCGCTCCAGCCATCCCGCCCGTGCCCTCAGCAGCGGCCCGAACGGCTGCCTGCCGCGGGCCGTGACCGCGGCCTTCAGGCCGGCCTCGCGCAGCAGCGCCAGCGTCCGCTCCGTTCCGCACATGTCCGAGTGCACGACCAGCAACGTGCCGCCCTCGGCGAGTAGTTGCGGTGCCCGCAGGCAGAGCCGGTCGAGATGCTCGCGTCCGTCGTCGCCGCCGTCGCAGGCGCGGCTGCCGCCGCTGCCCCCTGCGCGCTCGCCGCCGGCCGTACGGCCCGTGACGGGACCGCGACCCGGGCCACGATGCCGTCGCGGTACCGGGCTGGGGACGTACGGCGGATTGGCCGTGACGAGGTCGAAGCGGCCCGACGGGTGGTCGAGGAAGTCGCCCCGGTGCACGGTGACGCGCAGTCCCCGCATGCGGGCGTTCAGGCGTGCCGCCATCGCCGCACGGGCCGAGAGGTCCACTGCATGCACTTCCGCGGCGCCCATGCGTGCGCCCGCGAGAGCGACCACGCCGGTGCCCGTGCACACGTCGAGCATGCGGGCGTCACGGGGGACCGTCGTGCCGCGCAGAGCCTCCAGCAGGAGTCTGGTGTCGCCCTGGGGTACGTACACCCCGGGCGGTCTCAGCAGCCACACGACCGCCGTGTTCCTCGGCGGACGGCCGTGAAACCGCGCCGAGGCTCAGCCGGGACCCGGCCGCCGGGGCCGGGAACGGGCCTGGCCGAGCCAGGGCCGGGACCGAACGTCCTGCGGCCCTTCTCCGCTGCTAGACGGCCTTTCCGGAGATCGGATGAGTCTCGGTGGTCAGCGTCCAGCAGCTCCCCGTGCAGCCCGCGGGCAGCGGCGGGAAGCGGTGGCCCCGTACATCGGTGCTCCAGCGGTGCCGGCTGCCGCAGTCGCAGCCGTAGATGCCGCTCTGTGGGACGACCTCTCCAGGGCGGAACGGTTTGTACTCACTCACAACGCCTGTCTACGGCGGGGCATCGCGCGCTGCCAGTCGTGGGCCCCCGAAGGAGCCGCGGGCCGGTGACCCGGGGGTGTGCGGGCACACGTTTGGCCCAGCCGCGGGCGGCTACCTCGACAGGGCAATCGATGGGCAACCGACAGCGCACTCGACGGGGCGTGCGCAGGCAATCCCCGCGTAAGCAGTCCGTGGCGGAGGCGCCGAGCTGCGGCAGCGGTACGGGACGTACTCGCACCGGACCCGGACCCGGAGCCGTACCTGGACCCGGACCCGGCTCTTCAGGCCCGCGCCTCGTGCTTCCGCGTCGCACGCGTCCGGCGGCGCCGTAGCCGTTCAAGGAGGAACCGATGGCGGATGGCTCCCCCGCTTCCCGGGCCGCCACGCTGCGCCCGGTGGCCTCCCCGGAGTCCCCGGCCTCCCCGGCAAGCGCGACCGGCGAGGCCCCGGCGCCGTCCGCGACGGGCGCCGCGCCCGGCCCCCCGGTCACCGTGGGAGTGGAGGAGGAGTTCCTGCTCGCCGATCCCATGACCGGCTTCCCCGTACCGGCCGCGGAGCGCGTCCTCGAAGAGCTGCGACGCGGTAGGGCCTCGGACGGCACCGAGTTCAAGCACGAACTCATGGCCAGCCAGGTCGAGACGACGTCCGGGATCTGCACGCAACTGTCCGAACTCGCCGGGCAGTTGAGCACGGGCAGGCGCCGCCTGGCGGAGGAGGCCCGGCGGCTGGGGCTGGTGGTCCTGCCCACCGGCGCCCCCGCCCACACGGCGGGCCCCGCGCAGCTCACACGCGGAACGCGCTACGAGGAGATCCGCGACATCTACGCGGGCGTCGTCTCCGACTACGAGGCGTGCGGCTGCCAGGTCCATGTGCGGGTGCCGGACCGGGAGACGGCCGTGGCCGTGGTCGGCCGGCTGCGTCACTGGCTGCCGACGCTGCTCGCCCTGTCCGTCAACTCCCCCTTCCACCACGGCCTCGACACCGGCTACGGAAGCTGGCGCATGGTCATGCAGTCCCGCTTCCCCGGCTCCGGCGTCCCGCCGCACTTCGCTACCGCGGCCGACTACGACGAGGAACTGAACCGGCTGGTGGCCTGCGGGACGCTCGCCGACGCCCGGCAGACCTTCTGGCTCGTGAGGCCCTCGGAGTGCTTCCCCACCGTCGAGTTCCGCGTCGCCGACGCCGCCGCGACCGTGGACGAGGCCGTCTTGCAGGCGGCGCTCTCGCGTGCCCTCGTAACCACCGCCGTCGAGGAACTGGAGCGCGGCATCGAGGCACCGCCCGTACGGGACCAGCTCGCCGCTGCCGCCGTGTGGAACGCCGCACGCCACGGTCTGGACGGGGACGCTGTCGACCTGCGGCGTGAACGCACCGTCCCCGCGACGAGGCTCCTGTACGAACTGATCCGCCAAGTGACGCCCGCTCTGGAGGAGTCCGGCGATCTGGAGCGCGTACAGCGGCTGCTCGGGCGGCTCACGGAGGCGGGCACCGGAGCGGAGCGTCAGCGTGCCGCCGCGGCACGCGGCCACCGCGCGCTGCTGGGGCGGCTCGCCGAAGAGGCCGTACGCCCCGTGGACGAGGCACTGTCGCCGGACCGAACGCCGACCGTCTCCGTCTCCAGGAGGGAGCCATGACGAGCGTCGCCGCAACTGCCGCCGCCTCCGCCGCGGCCCCCGTGCCCAAACCGACAGGCCCCGGCGGCCCGGCCGAACTGCCGCAGCCGCGCGGCCCGTTGTCCCGGGCGGTGCTGGACGCCCTGGCGGCGCCGCATGGCCCCGCCGCAGGGAGACACCTCCCCGCACCCGGCGACTCGGGCGAAGCAGGCGACCCGGGCGAGGGGGCCGAATGGCCCGGCGGCGGAATCGACCCCTTCGGCGAGGACCTGCAACTGGCCCTGCACCTCTGCTACGAGCTGCACTACCAGGGCTGGCGCGGCGTAGACCCCGGCTGGGAGTGGGACCCCGAACTGCTGCGTCTGCGCGGCCACTTGGAGCGGACGTTCCTGAACGGGCTGCGTACCTCCGTACCCGGAGGAAGCGATGTGACACGGGAGCTGGACGCGCTGCTGGTGGAGCCCCCCGGAGGCTCCGGCGTCTCCCGCAGGCTCGCGGAGAGCGGGGAGTGGTGGCAGATGCGGGAGTTCCTGGTGCACCGCTCGGTCTACCACCTCAAGGAGGCCGACCCGCACGTCTGGGTCGTTCCGCGGCTGAGGGGAGCGGCCAAGGCCGCGCTGGTCGCGGTGGAGTACGACGAGTTCGGAGCGGGACGCGAACAGCGGGTGCACTCCCGGCTGTTCGCGGATCTGCTGGACGGGGCGGGACTCGACAGCGGCTATCTGCACTATCTGGAAGACGTTCCGGCACCAGCGCTGGCCGTCGTCAACATGATGTCGCTCTTCGGGCTGCACCGTTCGCTGCGAGGTGCGCTCGTGGGCCACTTCGCCGCGGCGGAGACGACCACCGCGCCGAGCGCCCGGCGCCTGGCCGCGGCACTGGAACGTATGGGCGCCCACGAGGACTGCGTCTTCTTCTACACCGAGCACGTCGAGGCCGATGCCGTACACGAACAGGTGATGCGCCGCGACGTGGTGGGCGGGCTGCTCGCCGGGGAACCTGAACTCGCCGCCGACGTGACCCTCGGGATCCAGGCGACCGGACTTCTGGAGGAGCGCCTGGCCGGACATCTCTCCGACTCGTGGGACAGGGGCGTCAGTTCACTGCGGCGCCCGCTCGCCGTCTGAGCCGGAGCCCGAGCCGGAGCCCGAGCCCGAGCCCGAGCCCGAGCCGGAGCTGGAGCCCGAGCTGGAGCCCGACCCGGAGTCGGAGCCGGAGCCGTCCCGGGGTGAGCCGTCCCGGGGATCGGCCGCCGCTTCCGATGTCGGCTCGGAGCGGCGGGCACGCGAGTGGCGACGGTGGCTGGTGTCGCACCAGGGATAGTCACGGCTGCGCCTGCACGCACACAGGGCGACCATGAAGCGGTCCGAGCAGACCGTGCGGCCGTCGCCGAGTTCCACCTCCACGGGTCCCTCGACGAGGACGGGACCGCCGGGGTCGATCACCACCCGGCGGCGCTCACGCCCGTCGGCGTCCCGCGGACGGCGTGGGAGCCAGGCGTCCGCGGCGGCGTCGGCATCGTCCTGTGCGCCTGGCGTCGTCGCCACCGCGCTCACCCTCTCCGGCCCGCGTCTTCTGGGCTGTGTCTCTTGGATCTTCTGGCCCGTGTCCTCTGGTCTGGGGCTCGATCTGCGTCCCTCGATCTGCGTCCCTCGATCTGCGTCCCTCGATCTGGGTCCTCGGTTTACGTCCGCTGGTACGTGCCGCTCGCACTTCGCCCGTACCCGCTCGGCCCGGGGTGCCTCGGGCACGCCGGGGCAAACGTCTACCGCGAGGGGACGGTCCCGGAATCCGAGCCGTCGGCCCACCAGGGGCGCGGCGGCGAAGCCGATGTTCCCGCCGAGGGAGAACCGACCCATCGCGCTGTGGCTGCCGTCGGCGCGGTACGGCATGGGGTGTCCGGCGGCGGCACGGAGGGAGCCCTCCGCACCGCCGCGCGGACGGTGGTTCGCTTGCTCAGGTGCTCAGGTGCTCAGGTGCTCAGGTGCTCAGGTGCTCAGAAGGTGAACGGGCCCGGCGACTGGGCCGAGGTGGCGGTGCAGTTCACCGTGATGGTCCCGAAGATGACGATCTTCACGGACTTCGCCTCCATGACGTCGCCCGCGGCGACGGTTCCGTTCAGCGGGCCGGAGTCGACGTCGTCGCCCGCGGACATCGCCGGGTTGGACTTGCCCGTGAAGGTCGCGGTGTCGCTGCCGTTCTTGGAGAGGGTGAGCGTGGTCTCGACCGACCCCGCCTCCACGTCGATCGGCGCCTTCACCGCCGAGGAGGTGAGCGTGATCGTGGCGGCGGTGCCGTCCTGAGTGGCGGTGAGCTTCGCCTCGCCGGAGCCCGCGCTGCCGCAGTCGGCCGAGACGGTCGCCGTCGTCGGGTCCACCGCGGACGCGGCCGGGGCGAACGCGATCGCGCCCGCCGCGAGTACGGCCGTTCCCAGTGCTGTTCCCAGGGCTGATCTGCTGCGTCCCATGGAAGTGCCTTCCGTTGTGGGGGAGTTGCATGACCACCGCAGTCGTCGCGTCACGTCTGACACGGGGGACGGTGTGGGGGTGCCGTTGCGTGCCGCGGTCTCCGGGAGCGCGAACGGTCCGCGGCTCAGGCCGCACTCCGGGGCGCCGCGGTGTCTGGCTTGCAGGTCAGTCACGCGATGCCTAATTGATGCCCCTGATTCGGTTGAACGCAAGACCGCCTGGGGCGATTTCGAGCCATCCCGCCGTGCGGGTTCTTGCCCTGGTCCGGCGCGGCTCCACATGACTCCCACGCAGCCGGATGTCATCGCCGGTTCGGTCGGTGACTGTTCGAGGCGCGGGGCGCGGGGCGCGGGCCGGGGCCCAAGTGGTCCGTTCCGCCTGCCGGTTCGGTGGCGCGGAACATCTCGTCACTACCGATCGGTAGCCGGAACTTCGCCCGCCGTCCATGATGAGACGCGAACATGACACGAGTCGCCCGCCGGGGTCCGGCGGCGGCCCCTGCCAGCCCATGTCGACTCTGCGACCCAGGAGTTACCCCCCATGCATGGACGCAAATGGACAACACGGATAGCGGTCTCCGCTGCCGTCGCGACCGTCGCGACGGTGACCGCGGTCGGTGTCGCGCCCGCCACCGCCACCCCCACGGTCCCTGCCAAGTCCACCGCGACGGACAGCAAGCAGTCGGCGGCGCACACCACTTCGGCCGCGACCACCACGGCGCCCGCTCTTCGCCCCCGTCACTCGGGGGACCGCCACGGCGTCCTCGCGGATGTCGACTACGAGACCTGGAAGCGCGATGTCAGCGCCGTGACGGACGAGGCCCGCCCGTATCTGGAGGACCGTATCTCCAAGGGGGCGAGCGAGAAGATGGCGATCGTCCTCGACATCGACAACACCTCGCTGGAGACGGCCTTCCACCCCGTCTGGGAGCTGCCGACCCCCGCCGTCCAGCAGACCCTGGACCTCGCCCGCTACGCCGACTCCCGTGGTGTGGCCGTCTACTTCGTCACGGCACGCCCCGGCATCATCTACTCGCTCACCAAGGACAACCTGGAGAAGGAGGGCTTCCCGATCGCCGGTCTGTACGTACGGGACCTGCCCGACATCTTCGACGAGGTCAGCAAGTACAAGACCGCCAAGCGCGCCGAGATCGAGTCCAAGGGCTACAAGATCATCGCCAACATCGGCAACACCCCGACCGACATGGTCGGCGGGCACGCGGAGAAGACCTTCAAACTGCCGGACTACGACGGCAAGTTGGACTGAGGCTGAGATTGAGCCGGAGCCGGAGATTGAGCCGGAGCCGGACGGGAGAAGGACGGCTCATGCACGTCTGCCGAACGGCGGCGCTCGCGCCGGTCCGCCGGTAGCCGCTCGTCGCTCGCCGTCCTTCCCCGGGGCACGGGAGCCGGGGAAGGACGGCAGGCCCTACGGCGGTCTCACCGCCCGGTGTGGACGGGGTCCGGGCGCTCCCTGAACGCCGCCGTGCCCGGTCTGCGAACCGGCGCCAGGCACCGCCCCGGGGGGCCGGCTGCGGTCTCCGCGCTCCCGGCTACCCCGCCGTGTGGCGACGCGTCAGCGGCCGTCCCCGGGCGACCCGTCCGTACGGGCGTCGTGCTCGGCGGACCCGTCCGTACGAAGCCCGCGCCTCGCCCCTCCCGCCGACACCGACCCGAAGTCCCTTGTGTTTCCAGGGGAGTCGGCGCCGATCTCCACTCCACGGCCCGTTGCGGCGTTCCTCGGAGTGAGGGTGAAGGCCACCCGGTGGGTGCGGGCACGGGACGTTCTCGCGTCGGTGTCCGCGCTGACGACCCACGCCTTGAAGCCTCCCTTGGCGCCCGCGTCATGGCGGAGTTCCACCGCGAACTCCATCTCGATCTCACCGACGTCGAAGCGCACGGTCTCTCCCTCGGCGTCGGCCGAGGCGCGTACGAGCTCGTCCCTCACCGCCCGTACGGCGGCGGCCAGTTCGACGCTCTCGAAGTCCGGCACGGCATCTCCCCCGTAGCTCGTCAACACCGAAGTACTACTTCCGAAGTGCAAGTCCCGACCAGTCCCTACCAGCCCGACCAGTTGCGGCCCGTTCCGAAGCGCAACCGCCGAAGTAACCGTCCCGCACTACCACTTCCGAAGTACCGCCCGACGGTACGTCACCCGCTCCTGTCGCCGCGGCGCCGCCAGCTGAACACCGGCTTGGGCGTGCCCGGGATCTGCTGCTGCCCCTCGGCAGCAGGGTGACCGAGTCATCCGGCAGGTGCTTGGTGCCTGTGACGCCCAACTCCCGGGCGGGCGTACTGATGCCGACCTGGAGGTCCGGGACACCGGCGAGCGCGGAGAGGTCCACACTCGCCGTTCTGCGCCCCGCCGCGATGTGCAGGCGCAGCTTCCGCAGGGACGGGAACATGCGCCGCAGCATCTCCGTCGTGCAGCGGGGACGGCTCTCATATGTCTCGACCGTCGCCTCGGTGACGCCCGTCAGCGGTACGGTGCGGTCGCCCTCAGCCCGGCACAGGCCCACGGTGGTCAGCATGACCGTGTGCAGTGCGGGGAGCAGCCCGAGGACGCCGAGCTCCTTCGCCGGTACGGGAGCGTCGCCCAGGTTCAGGGCGGCCAGGCGCTGCCAGCGGATGAGGCCGTGCAGGTCCTGGAGGCTGAGGTTGCCACCGAAGGAGAGCCCCTCCAGGTCGGAGGTGAACGGCACGTCCGCGATCGACAGCCGTCGTGCCGGACCCCGGCGGTGCCACATGAACGCGGCCTGCCGCAGACCGCCGATGTCCTGTAGCGGCGTGAGGTCGGGCCCGCTCGGCATGTCCTGCAACGTCAGCGAGCCGAGGCCGAGCCGGGGCAGCGCCTCGTAGTCCACCAGGCCGCCGCAGTCGGACAGGCACAGCGCGGTCAGGCCCGGCACGCACTCCGGCAGGAACTCCAGATCCGGCAGCCTGTCGTCGGCCTCCAGGGTCAACTCCCGCGGCTCTGCGCGCCGTAGCGCCGGTGACAGGTCCTCCGCCGTGAAGTCGCCCACGCAGCGCAGCGCCGGGACGCGGCCGATCGCGCTCAGCGCGGAAAGCTGTTCCGGACCGGCGACGGTGAGCTGCACGCCGTCCAGCGGCATGTGGTCGAGGATGTCCTCCGCGTAGGTGCGGGGGTCGAACTTGTCCCAGGCTTCGGCGAGTTCCTGCCGTACGGCCGGGTCCGTGCTCTCGCGGAAGCTGCGCAGCACCTGGAAGGCGTGCTCGCCGCCCAGCAGCCGCGCGGTGTGGGCCACGGGACGGGCCTGCGCCGCGGTCAGGGCCTCGGGCGGCGGCATCAGGTCGAGCGCGACCGTGCCCGTCTCGGCCAGCATCTCCGCCTCGGCCAGATTCCGCGGCGGCACCAGGGCCGCCGCCCGAGCCTCGACCTCGGCGCGTACCTCGGCGGCGAGAGACGTGGCGTGTTCGAGGCAGGCAGCCGCCAGCAGGTGGAGACGTTCGCGCTGGGGATGAACGGCGGCGTCGCCCAGCTCCAGCAGACGCCGCAGCAGCACGGCGCGTTCGCCCGCGCGAGCGTGGCCGATCGCCATGCGCACCACGTCCTCCCACTGCGGCTCGTGGGCGTGCGCGGCCACCAGATTGAGGTCCTGGCCCTCCACGGCGGCCTTGGCACCGAGATAGTCCTGGAAGGTGCGGTGTACGAACTCCAGGGTGTCCGGCGAGGGGGCGCGCAGCAGGCCGCAGCGTTGCAGCAGATGTTCCAGCACCTCGTCGGCCTTCTCGGGCGGTGCGATCTGCGGCATCGAACGCAGCGTCTGCGCAACGATGTTGAGCGCTTCCGGACGGCCCACCTCGACATGGCCGTTGCGGATCATCCAGTAGGCCAGGTCCTGGAGCAGCAGCCGCTGTGCGTCCTCGTCGTGGCGCAGCGCCTCCTGGCTGCTGCTCTCACGGGGCCCCTCGGGGTGGAGCAGCACGCGCTGCACGTCGCGCCGCACCAGCAGCATGCTCAGTGCCGCCCTGTACAGCTCCAGCCTGTTCTGCGGCAGATACGAGTCCCGGTCGCGGTTGAGCGCGCAGATCATGGCGCACATCAGGGGGTTGGTGGCCAGCCTCGCCAAGTCCGCCTTACGGGGCAGCACATCGGCCAGTTGAGTGCGGTACGTCTCCAACCGGGCTTTTTCCTCGGGGCGTTGGGCGGTCTCGGCGGCGGCGTGGTGCCAGCGGTCGAGAAACGCCGTGACGTCCTGGCGGTTCATCGGCAACAGGTTCAGCTCGGTGAAGTCCTGGTGGTACAGCCAGCCGTCGACGACCGCGGAGGGGCGTGTGGTCACCAGGTAGATGCAGTCCCGGTAGAGGGTGATGAGGCCCTTGAGCCACTGCTGGGTGCGTTCCCGGTCCCGTTCCGGCACCTCGTCCACGCCGTCGATGAGCAGCAGCCCGCGCCCGGAGTGCAGCACCTGGTCGGCCCAGCCGTCGGGCTGCTGTGCGCCGAGCGGATTGCCGACCGCCGAGAGGAACTCCTGTGGCTGCGGCAGCGATTCACGCCTCGCCAGCGATCTGAGGGGAAGCACGAACGGCACGCACCCCTGGAAGTGGCCGAGGCCCACGGGGAAGTCCTGCCGCGCGGCGGTCACCGCGAGCCACTGCACGAGCGTCGTCTTGCCGGAACCGGCGAGTCCCCGCAGCAGGATGCGCGTCTCACGGGAGAACGCCGACTCGACGCGTTTGCGCCCGCCTGCGGGCCCCTCGTACGAGGACCTGTCGGCGGGACCGCCGAAGCCGTGCTCACGGGTCTGGTGGGGCGCCAGCTCCAGGCTCAGATACGCCGTGTCCAGGGGCCACTGGGCGTGCTCCTGACGGCTGAAGTCGAGGCCGAAGATGGTCAGTTCGCTGTAGTACTCGGCTACGTAGGCGGCATAGCGGCGCTCGAACTCGGCATGCGGATTGTGCTCGGAACCGGAGAACTCGACCACCGTGGGCTGGTGCCCGGTGTGCCTCACCAGATGCTCCACGAAGTCCGGATCGTCGAAGAGCACCCTGCTGCGCACCGCTTCGAGCCGTCCGTGCTGCCAGCCGTGCGGGTCGGCCACCACCACGCCGATGATCGCCCCCTTGGTGAACAGCGCCGCACCGGACATGCCCGCCCAGGGGGACTCCCCTTCACGTACCGGAGCGGGCGGGGCATGCGGGCTGTCGAGCACATACCGCGCACGGACCATCCGCGACCCGGGCTTGAACGTGCCCACGACCTGCTCCGTGTCCAGCTCGTCCTCGTCCCCGCGCTGCACCCGTGGAAAGCCGATCGCCTGGCAGGACTCCATCGTCTCCAGAGCCAGCGGCATACCCCAGGGCACGGACGTCTGCTCCAACTGCTCGCAGATCTCCGGCGGATGCAGATCAGCCTTGGCGAGCAGCAGCGCCGCGTCGCACTCGCGGTCGTGCCGTATCCAGATCACCCGGCACTCGACCTCGCCGACGCCGCCGAGGGCGGTCACCTTCGCAAGGTAGCGGTTGACGACGACGTGGCCGGCGGTGAGGACGAGCCGGGGAGTCAGCAGATAGCCGCTGCCCTGTCTGGTGCCGTGCACGGCGGCGATACGGAAGCGCTCCGGGCCCGTGGACTCCACGGGCTCACTCCGCGTCGCCGTGGCGCGGCGAGCGCTCGCCGCCCCGGCGTTCCGGACCCGTGCACGGCCTTGTCCGGCTGCACGGCCCTGCCCCGCTGCACGGCTCCGTCCGGCCGCGTGTCGCCCCACCGAGCGCCGTCCCACTGCGCGTCATGCGTCCCCGTCCCTCGTCGCTGTCGACGGTAGGGCAACGCATGTCCTCGCGTCCGCGGTTCCCATGGGTACCGCCGCGAGCCCTGCGGCGCTCTGCGTCGCTTGTGGCGCCTCCGCCGCGTCAACTCCGCTTCCCCTCCACGGACTTGCGCAGCTCACGTGGCGTCAGGCCGCCGCCGTCCCGCGCCACGTCGAGCCTCTTGCCGTCGAGGAGGACCAGCGGGGGCGCGGCGTGGCGCGAGTCGGCGTAGGCGGCGTTCATACGGTCGGCACGCCCCGCTTGGAGGCCGTGGCGTACGCACTTCTCGAACTCACGGGTCGACAGGCCCGGCACCTTCTCGGCCAGCCGCAGCAGATGCTCACGCTCCGCGAAGGTGTCCTTCCGCTCCGGCGGCTGACCGTCGTAGAGCACTCTCCGGTACGGCGTGAACTTGTGCTCGTCGAGGGCGCAGAGCGCCGCCTCGGCCGCGCGCACGGAGCCGTGTCCGCCGCGGGTGTCGTCGATTCGGGCGACCAGATGGTGCTCGGTCCTGAGGCGCCCGGAGCGTTGCAGGTCCTCGACGGTCCTTCCGAAGCGCTCCTCGAAGTCGCGGCAGCCGCGGCAGCGGAAGTCCTCGTAGACGGTGAGGGTCGCGGGCGCGCGACGCGGCCCTGTGACGACCGGCCTCTCCTGCGTCGATTCGCTGCCGCCCTTGCCCGTGACTCCTACGGCGATCCCTGCCAGCGTGGCGATTCCCACCACGAACACGGCGACGCCCGTCAGCTTGAGGGCACGCAGACGCCGGTTGTCCTGCCGGGAGAGTTCCCGGTCCACACGGAGCTGTTCGCGGTCGGTCCCGTCGTCTTCCACACGCTTCTCCTGACTCCCGGGCGCGTGACTGATGGTGTGTGGCTGTCGGTGCCGACTGCCGGTGCGTGACTTCCGGCGCGGCGGCATGCCGGGTCCCCTCGGAGCGTGGCGTTCACACGCGGTGGCGGGCCGTACGGCCGGGCTTCCGGGTGAGGGAGAGGGGCCGTCAGCGGTACGGAGCCAGGGCGGGTACCGGTCCGTCAGGGGCGGTGGAAGGGGTGCGGCGGCGGGCCCGGGAGGTGCCGGTCGTGCCTTCGCAACGCCGTGCTTTAGTGGCCCCATGGCTGACAAAACCACACAGGCCTCCGGCATGGCCGCCCCGCCCGCGGCGCTGCTCGCCGCTCCCGGATATCAGGTCCGCCGTCTCTACCAGGCGTATCTCGCGGCATGGGTACGCAGCGTCGACCCGACGCTGACCGGCCCGCAGTTCGCGGTGCTCACCGCCGTGGACGCCGCTCCGGGCCACGACCAGAGCGCCATGGCCTCGGCGGTGGCGCTGGACACGTCGACGATGGCCGATGTCGCACGGCGCCTGGAGAAGCGCGGGCTGATAGTCCGCCGTACCGCCGCCGACGACGGCCGCCGCAAGCTTCTCTATCTCACGGACGAGGGCGAGCGCGCCCTGCGGGAGGCCGAGGACCGTGTGCGGGCCCTGGACGAGCGGCTGCTGAAGCACTACGCGCCGGGCGCGGAACGCAGCCGTCTGATGCGGGAGTTGACGGGGCTGGCGGACCACTGGGAGACGCTGTCCGGGGACACCTGATCCCGGGTCGCAGCGGCAGGGGCCTGTACGGGGGGCGTCCGGAAGCGACCGTGCGAGGGCCTTGCCACGGGCGGACAGTACGTATCCGGATCGACTGTGTGGTTCAACTCAGCCTGCGGAACAGGAACAGGAACAGGAACAGGAACAGGAATCGGAGTCGGCGCCGCGATCGAGACCGGAACGGGAACCGGAACCAGCCCGGCGGGCGGCCGGTCAGCCCTCTTCGGCGGAGGTCTCAGGGGGCTTGCGGCGGGACTGCCCCAGCATGCCGATCGCGATTCCGAGGGGCAGCCCGAACGCGATACCGATGGCGATGTCGTCGAACATGAGCGCCCCGATCACCGAACCGATCACGATGCCGATGACGATGCCCGTCGTGGAGTTGCCGCCGCTCGCCGGAGCGCTCTCCCCGTCCTTGTCAGCCATCCGGTCATTGTGCATGAACATGCCGCTGCGGAGGCCGTCTTGGACCCCGCGAACCGGGCCCCCTCCCGGCCTGGCAGTAGCCGGACCCTAGGGGCACCCCTCAGATCGCCCCGATTCCGCCCGTGGTGCGTTGATCGCCGCCCAGGCCGCTGCCAGCGTCGCCTACGACGTGTACGAGTCGGACGCGATGGGCGGCCGGCGTCAGAAGGGTGGTGGACGGTGCCCGATGAGCCCGGCGTGTGGGAGGTACGGCTGGGGCTGTACGCCACGCAGCAGCAGGCGGAGGAGATCAAGGAGCGGATCACCGGGCTTGTCTGTCCGGACCCCGGCCGCGCTCCGCCGTGCCCGGTGCCCTGGTCCGTATCGCTGCTCCCGCTCTCGGGAGCGGGCGCGGAGGAGGGCGCCTACCGGGAGCTGGTCGAGCAGGCGCGGATCGAGCAGTGCGCGGAACCGGCGCGGATCGAGCAGCGCGCGGAATGGGCGCGGACCGAGCAGCGCGCGGAACCGGCGCGGACCGAGCAGTGCGCGGAATCGGCGCAGCAGGAGCACGGCGAGGAATCGGCGCAGAAAGATCAAGGTGCGGGCGGCACTTGACGAGCGGCCCGAGGGCGACGCGTGACGAGAGAAAGAGGGCGAGCGGAAAGCAGCGGCCCCGCCCGGCCACGTCCGGCGCGGCTCGCCAGAGGCCGCCAACTGCCCCTCCCCGCCCCGGCGTTGAGCGCCCCCGGCACGAGGGCCGCCGCCTGGCAGGTGTCCGCTTCTCCCCTTATCGCATGGATCAAAGTGACATTTCGTCCCCACGTGCATCTTTCACTTTTTGAACTTTGAAACAGCGTCTTGCGTGGACCGTATGCCTGGGCAAGCATTCCATCCAGCGCTTGTCAGGGACACGGCGTTCCCCTCGTCGTGCGCTCCCGGCTGCGCCCAACGGGCCCACCACCCCAAGGGGCCCCCGTTCTCCTACTGGAGGAATCAGTGAGGATCACGCGCACCACCCCCCATCGCACCTTTGCGAGACGCGTGAGGCTGATCGCAGTGACATCCGGCTTCGCGGTCGCCGCGGCGCTCGCCCTCCCGGCGAGCGGTGCCTCCGCTGCCGAGCCGGCCCCCACCGAGTTCAGCTCCGCCGCGCTCAGCGACGCGAGCAAGGCTCTGCGCACCGCTCACATCGGCGGCGTCGCCTGGTACACCGACAAGAAGGCCGACAAGGTCGTCGTGACGGTGGACAGCACGGTCTCCAAGGCCGACCTCGCCAAGGTCAAGAAGGAAGCCGGCGTCAACGCCGGTGCCTACGAGATCAAGCGCACCCCCGGCAAGTTCACCAAGCTCATAGCCGGAGGCGAGGCCATCACCACGGGCGGCGCCCGCTGCTCTCTCGGCTTCAACGTGCAGGACGGAAACGGCACCAAGTACGCCCTGACGGCCGGTCACTGCACCAACATCGGCAGCACCTGGTCGATCGGCACTACGGCCGGCAGCAGCTTCCCCGGCAACGACTACGGCATCATCCGCCACTCCGACCCGAACGCCGCCGACGGCAGGGTCTACCTCTACAACGGCTCGTACCAGGAGATCACCGGCGCCGGAAACGCCTCCGTCGGCCAGTCCGTGCAGCGCAGCGGCAGCACGACGGGCGTGCACGGCGGCACCGTCACCGGCCTGAACGCGACCGTCGACTACGGCCCCGACGGCATCGTCTCCGGTCTCATCCAGACCAACGTCTGCGCCGAGCCCGGCGACAGCGGCGGTTCGCTCTTCGCGGGCAGCACCGCCCTCGGTATGACCTCCGGCGGCAGCGGCAACTGCTCGTCCGGCGGTACGACGTTCTTCCAGCCGGTCACCGAGGCACTGAGCGCGTACGGAGTGAGCATCATCTGACGCCTCTCACCACGGCACGACCGGGGCACGTCCCCCGATGAACGCGGCGCCGGCCCGTGCATCCCGCCAAGGGTGCGCGGGCCGGCGTCATGCGTACGGGCGGCCGTGCCACGCCTGTGGTCATGCCACGCCTGTGCGGCGGCTCATTGACCGACTTATTGCCCGGCCGCGGCGTTTCCGGCCGAGCCACGCGGTGACCTGGGGGCTGGGATCGATCCGTGTGAAAGGGGCTTCGGGGTGGGCACGCCGTACGCAGGAGCGCACCGGCCAGGACGCCGGGCGCGGCGGCGGACCGCTGGACGTGGCCGCCCTTGAGAAGGCGCTCCGCGCACGCGTCGACGCCGAGGTGCGCTTCGACGCGGGCAGCCGTGGCGCCTACGCGACGGACGGCTCGAACTACCGTCAGGTGCCGATCGGCGTGGTCGTGCCGCGCAGCGTGGACGCGGGGGCCGGAACCGTCGCCGTGTGCGCCGAGTTCGGCGCCCCCCTGCTCTCCCGCGGCGGCGGCACCAGCCTCGCCGGGCAGTGCACCAACACCGCCGTCGTGGTCGACTGGACGAAGTACTGCCACGGGCTCGTCTCCGTCGACGCCGAACGCCGTACGTGCGTAGTGGAACCCGGCATCGTGCTGGACGAGCTGAACGCCCGGCTGAGGCCCTACGGGCTGAAGTTCGGCCCGGCGCCGTCCACCCACAGCCACTGCTCGCTCGGCGGGATGATCGGCAACAACTCCTGCGGCGCCTCGGCACAGGCGTACGGCAAGACCGCCGACAACGTCCGGCGACTGGAGATCCTCACCTACGACGGCCTGCGCTGCTGGGTGGGGCCGACCTCGCCCGTGGAGTACGAGGAGGCCGTGTCCGGCGGCGGGCGCCTTGCCGAGATCCACCGGGTCTGCGAAGGATCACCGACCGCGACATGGCCGAGGTGAGGCTGGGATTCCCCCGCATTCCGCGCAGGGTCTCCGGCTACAACCTCGACTCGCTGCTCCCCGAGAACGGCTTCGACCTCGCCAAGGCCCTCGTCGGCAGCGAGGGCACCCTCGTCACCGTGCTCCACGCCGAGCTGGACCTGGTGCCGGTGCCGAAGGCCGAGGCCACCCTGGTGCTCGGCTACGACGACATCTGCGCGGCGGCCGACGACGTGCCGGGTCTGCTGCGGCACTGCGCCCCGGCCCAACTGGAGGCTCTGGACGGGCGGATGGCGCGGCTCATGCGCGAGGAGGGCACGCACCTGGACTCCCTGCGCGAGTTCCCGGAGGGCGAGAGCTGGCTGCTGGTGCTGTTCGCGGGCGACAGCCCCGAGGACGCCGACGGTCAGGCCCGCCGGTTGCTCGACGCCGTGGGACGACGGCCCGGCGACCGCTCTGTGGCCTTCTCCGACGATCCGGCGCGCGAACAGCGCATGCTCAAGGCACGCGAGGCGGGCCTCGGGGTGACGGCCCGGCCTCCCGACGGCCGTGAGACCTGGGAGGGCTGGGAGGACTCGGCGGTGCCGCCGGAACGACTCGGGGACTATCTGCGTGAACTGAAGGGCCTGTTCGCGGAGTTCGACTACGGGCACCCCTCGCTCTACGGGCACTTCGGCCAGGGCTGTGTGCACACCCGCATCCCCTTCGACCTCAAGAGCGCCCAAGGCGTCGCCGCCTTCCGGGAGTTCGTGACGAGGGCGGCCGATCTGGCGGTGTCCTACGGCGGTTCGCTCTCCGGTGAGCACGGCGACGGGCAGTCGAGGGGCGAGCTGCTGCCGCGGATGTTCGGAACGCGGCTGATGGCCGCGTTCGGCGAGGTCAAGGCGCTCTTCGACCCCGGCGACCGTATGAACCCGGGCAAGCTCGTCGCCCGCGCTCCCGCCACGGATGCCGCTCCCGCCACGGATGCCGTGCCCGCTACGAGCGCCGCCCCTGGTTCGGGTCCCGGTCCGCGCTCCGGCCCGTACGGCGTCGACGAGAACCTGCGACTCGGTCCGCAATGGCAACCGGCCGCCCACGGGACGCACTTCGGTTATCCCGGCGACGGCGGCTCGTTCACCGGCGCGGTGATGCGCTGCGTGGGTGTGGGCAACTGCCGGTCGCAGTCGGGCGGAGTGATGTGTCCTTCGTACCGGGCGACGGGGGAGGAGGAGCACTCCACGCGCGGCCGGGCCAGGCTGCTCTTCGAAATGCTGGGCGGGCACGCCGATTCGCCCGTGCGGAACGGCTGGCGCTCGACCGAGGTACGTGACGCGCTCGACCTGTGCCTCGCATGCAAGGGCTGCAAGTCCGACTGCCCCGTCGAGGTCGACATGGCCACGTACAAGGCCGAGTTCCTCTCCCACCACTACGCGCGCAGGCTGCGGCCCGCAGCGCACTACTCGCTCGGCTGGCTGCCGCTGTGGGCGCGGGCCTCCCGTCTTGCCCCGAGGGCGCTGAACGCCGCGCTGTACGCGCCGGTCCTGGCCCGAACAGGCAAGCGGGCGGCGGGAGTCGCCGCCGACCGTGAGGCGCCGGTCTTCGCGCGGGAGACCTTCACCGAATGGTGGCGAGCGCGCGACGCGGGACGCCCTGAGCCGGAGCCCGGTGATCCGCGTGCGGTGGTGCTGTGGCCCGACACCTTCAGCAACCACTTCCATCCGTCCGTGGCGAAGTCGGCGGTATGCGTGCTGGAGGACGCCGGGTTCCGGGTGGCCGTGCCGCGACGTGCCGTCTGCTGCGGTCTGACGTGGATCTCCACGGGCCAACTGGCCACGGCGAAGCGTGCGTTGCGCCGCACGCTGGAGGTGCTGGGGCCGTGGATCGAGGCGGGCACCCCCGTCGTCGTCCTCGAACCCTCCTGTGCGGCGGTACTGCGTTCCGATGCGCCGGAGTTGATGCCGCAGGACGAGCAGGTGGCCCGTCTGGCACGGCAGTCGGCGACTTTCGCGGAACTGCTCGTGAACCGGGCGGGGGAGTGGCGGCCGCCCGACGTGGCCCGTTCCGCCGTCGTACAGACCCACTGCCATCAGCACGCCGTGCTGGCCGACGGGCCGCACCGTGAACTGATGCGGCGTGCCGGCATCCACGCCGACGTCCTCGACGAGGGCTGCTGCGGGCTCGCCGGGAACTTCGGCTTCGAACGGGGCCACAGCGAACTCTCCCGGACCGTCGGCGAGTTGGGCGTCCTGCCCGCGATGCGGCAGGCCCCTGCCGGGCATCTGCTCCTCGCCGACGGCTTCAGTTGCCGTACGCAGATCGAACAGGGCGGCACCGGGCGCGGCGCGCTGCACCTCGCCGAGGTGCTGGCCCTCGCACTGGACGGCCCGCTCCCCGGGGACCGCCCCGAGAAGCTCGCCGAACGGCCCGAAGTCCCCGCGCGTGACCGCAGGCTGGCCGCAGGAGTCGCGGGAGCAGCAGCCGCGGTCGCGGGCCTCGCGGCCGCGTCCGGCGTGGCCGGTGCTCTGCGGAAGAGCGCCGTCCGCCCGGCGCGGCGCCGGCGGCGCTCGCGACCCCGGGGAGGACGGCGATGACGAGCGGCGACCACACGGGCAGGCCGACCGCGCCCAGCACGACGACCACCCCGGCCACGCCCGACGAGCGCCGGGGCGCCCGCGACGGGTCCCGGCACGACCGCCCTCGGGACCTTCGTATGAACGGGCCCTCCACGGGCGGTCGTCGGACGGAGCGCACCCCGGCGGCGGACGGGCCCCGCGTCGAGGCGGTCGAGGCGACCGTGCACACCGTCCCGACCGATGTGCCCGAAGCCGACGGCACGCTGGCCTGGGACGCGACGACCCTCGTCCTCGTGAGGGTCCGCTCCGGCGCCGTGACCGGCCTCGGCTGGACCTACGGCGCCCCCGCCGTGGCACAGGTCGTACGGGAGCAGCTCGCCGGACTGGTACGCGGCGGAAGCGCATGGGACGTCCCCGCCGCCAACGAGGCGATGAGCCGTGCGGTACGCAACTCCGGCCGCCCCGGCCTGATCGCCTGCGCCATCTCGGCCGTGGACATCGCGCTGTGGGACCTCAAGGCCCGGCTGCTGGAACTGCCCCTCGTAAGCCTCCTCGGCGCGGCACGCGAAGACGTCCCCGTGTACGGCAGCGGCGGCTTCACCAGGTACGGCCGCGAACAGCAGGACAGTCAACTGCGTTCCTGGGTCGAGGAGTCGGGCATTCCCCGCGTCAAAATCAAGATCGGTGAGTCGCGGGGCGCGGCCGAGGAGCGTGACCGTGCGCGCGTGACGCGGGCACGGGCGAGCGTCGGCGCGGGCACGGAGCTGTACGCCGACGCCAACGGCGCCTACTCCCGTAAGCAGTCGGTCCGTGTCGCCGCCCACCTTGACGCGGAGGGCGTCACCTGGTTCGAGGAGCCGGTCTCCTCGGACGATACGGACGGGCTGGCGCAGGTGCGTGCGGCTGTGGCCCCCGACGTGGCCGCGGGCGAATACGGCTGGACGACCCACTCCTTCAGGCAACTGATCGAGGCCGGTGCGGTCGACTGCCTCCAGGCCGACGCCACGCGCTGCGGAGGCATCACCGTGTGGCTGCGTGCCGCGGCGCTCGCCGAGGCGAACGGGCTGGAGATCTCCGGGCATTGCGCGCCCCACGTACACGCGCACGCCGCCGCGTCGGTCCCGAACCTGCGGCATCTGGAGTGGTTCCACGACCACGTACGGATCGAGGAACAGCTCTTCGGCGACACCCTCGATCCCGGCGGCGGGACGCTGCGACCGGGCGAGCAGGGCGGGGCACCCGGGCTCGGCCTGGAGCTGCGCGCGTACGAGGCCCGTCGATCTCGCACCGGTTGACGGCCCGCGGCGCCTTACGGGCCTTACGGGCAGTACGGCCGTCAGGGGGACCCATGCGGAGGGGGGGTCACGCGTGGGACATGGACGTGAGGAGACGAGGACACACGGAGACGAGGACACACGGAGACGAGGACACACGGAGACGAGGACGTGAGGAGACAAGAACGCAGCGGAAGAGGCGCACCAGCATGACGGGTCTGCTCCCCGAACCACCGGAGCGTACGGGTCAGCCCGAACACCCCGCACATTCCATGCCACTTGACGATCCGCCGCGAGCACTGCGCGACTACGCCTTCATCGCCGACGGCGAGCGTGGCGCCCTGATCGGCCAGAGCGGCGAGATCTGCTGGCTGTGCGCTCCGCGCTGGCACGACGGCGCCGTCTTCTCGACCCTCATCGGCGGCTCCGGTGTCTACGCGGTGACACCGAAGGGCCGGTTCGTGCCCGGCGGGCACTACGAGACGGGCTCGCTCATCTGGCGCAGCCGCTGGATCACCGAGCACGGCATCGTCGAGTGCCGCGAGGCGCTGGCGTTCCCCGGCGAGCCCGGACGGCTGGTGCTGCTGCGCCGCATCCTGGCGAGGGAGGGCCCCGCCCATGTGACGGTCCGTCTGCGTCCTCGCGCCGCATACGGCAGGGAGCCGCTGCGGGAGGTCTCGCGCGACCAGGACGGAGTGTGGCACGGACGCACCGGGCCGCTGCGTCTGCGGTGGTCGGGATGCGAGAACGCCGTGCTGCGCGAACGGCACGCGGACGGCGCCGAGTTGACCGCGGAGCTGGACCTTGGCGCCGGGACCCGCCACGACCTCGTCCTTGAGATCGGCACAGGCGCGCCGCACTCCGCACCGCCCTCTGCCTCCCGCGTGTGGGAGAGCACCGAGGCCGCCTGGGCGCATACTGTCCCGCCGCTGGACCACACCGCAGCTCCCGGCGACGCCAGGCAGGCGTACGCACTGCTGCGCGGAATGACCGGAGGCGGCGGCATGGTCGCGGCGGCCACCACGAGCCTGCCCGAACGCGCCGAGGAGGGACGCGACTACGACTACCGCTATGTGTGGGTCCGCGACCAGTCCATCGCGGGGCAGGCCGTGGCGGCGGCGGGCCCTCACGAACTCCTCGACGACGCGGCCCGGTTCGTCACCGCACGGCTGCACGCGGACGGCCCGCGCATGGCGCCCGCCTACACCGTCGACGGAGACTCTGTGCCCGCTCAGCGGCGGCTCGGCCTGCCCGGCTATCCCGGCGGCTACGACCGGATCGGCAACCGAGCCGGAGGCCAGTTCCAACTCGACGCCTTCGGCGAGGCGTTGCTGCTTCTCGCCGCTGCCGCACGCCACGGACGCCTCGACGCCGACGGCTGGCACGCGGCCGCGATCGCCGCCGGGGCCGTCGCCCGCAGAAGGCATGAACCGGACGCGGGGATATGGGAGTTGGAGCCGCGCGCCTGGACGCACAGCAGGCTCGTCTGCGCGGCGGGACTTCGCCGCATCGCCGCAGTGGCACCGCACGGGCCGTACGCCGGCCGCGCCCGCGAATGGGAGGCTCTCGCCGACGCCGTCACCGCCGACGCCGCCGCCGAGGCGCTGCACCCGGACGGCCACTGGCAGCGTGCGCCGGACGACCCCGCGCCGGACGCGGCGCTGCTGCTGCCGCCGCTGCGCGGCGCCCTGCCGGGCGACGACCCCCGTACGCGGGCGACCCTGCGCACCTATGCGCGGAAGCTGACCGACGGCCACTTCGCCTACCGTTTCCGCCACGACGAGCGGCCCCTGCGGGAAGCCGAAGGAGCCTTCCTGCTCTGCGGGTTCGTCATGGCGCTCGCCGAGCACCAGCAGGGCCACGAGGTGGAGGCGTACCGGTGGTTCGAACGCAATCGCGCGGCCTGCGGGGCGGCGGGCCTGTACTCGGAGGAGTACGACATCGTCCAGCGCCAGCTACGGGGCAACCTCCCGCAGGCGTTCGTACACGCACTGCTGCTGGAGAGCGCGGCGGTTCTGGCCTCCGGAGACGGGCACAGCGGAAGGCGGCGTACGTGAGCGCCCGCGAGGCGGGCGGTGCGGGAACAGGGCGGCGCACTCAGGCGGAGACGGAAGAGGGTGGAGCAGCATGGCTCTCACGGTCGTGATCACCGGAGCGAGCGCGGGCATCGGCCGTGCGACCGCGCGCATGTTCGGGGCACGGGGAGCGGACGTGGCGCTGATCGCCCGCGGCTGGGCAGGACTACAGGCCGCCGCGGACGAGGTCGAGGAGAGCGGCGCCCGTGCGCTGCCGCTGCGTGCGGACGTGGCCGACCACCGTCAGGTGGAGCACGCGGCCGAGGCGGCGGAGGAGGCGCTGGGGCCGATCGACGTATGGGTCAACTCGGCCTTCACCTCCGTCTTCGCGCCGTTCACCGAGATCGAGCCCGACGAGTACGCCCGCGTCACGGATGTGACGTATCTGGGCTTCGTGAACGGTACGAGAGCGGCGCTGAAGCGGATGGTGCCGAGGGACCACGGGACCGTGGTGCAGGTCGGCTCGGCGCTCGGGGACCGGTCCGTGCCGTTGCAGTCGGCCTACTGCGGGGCGAAGCACGCCGTCAACGGGTTCACGTCGAGCATCCGTACGGAGCTGCGGCACCGGCGCAGCCGTGTCCACATCACCGTCGTGCAGATGCCCGCGGTCAACACCCCGCAGTTCTCCTGGGTCCGCTCCCGGCTGCCGGATCATCCCCAGCCGGTGCCGCCGGTCTACCAGCCGGAGGTCGCCGCCCGTGCCGTGCTGCACGCCGCGGACCGGCCACGGCGCAAGCAGTACTACGTGGGGGCCTCGACGCTGGCGACGGTCCTCGCGAACAAGGCGGCACCCGCCCTGCTGGACCGCTATCTGGCACGTACCGGCTTCGACTCGCAGCAGGAGCGGGGGCTGCGGCAGGAGACACGCGAGGGAAACCTCTGGCACCCGGCCGACGCCGCCCCCGGCACCGATCACGGGGCGCACGGCGTCTTCGACGACAGGGCACATGCGCGCTCCCCGCAGGCGGCGCTCGCCCGGCGCCCGGCGCTGGTGTCGGGGGCGCTCGCGGGGGCCGCGGCCGGGGCGGCGGGCCTGGTGGCGTGGCGGAGGCGAGGGCGGCGGCCCGGGACGGCAGCGCCGTGGGAACGGGCAGGGTGAGCCGGCAACGTATGCATGCACGAAGTAAGAGCGAGCAAAGGTAGACGTGATCTAAGTAAGATTGCGTCTACCTTTATCGTTCCGGGTGGGTGTCCGGGTGGGTGTGTCCGGACTGTGTCCGCCCCGCCACCTGCCCTGTCCTCGACGTCCCGGAGGGTTCCCATGGAGTTTCACGGCCGCAGCGCGGATCTCGACCTGCTGGCACGGGAGTTCGGGATCGTCGCGGACGCCACCGGACCCACCCGGGGAAGGGCCGTGATCATGACGGGCCGCCGGAGGGTCGGGAAGTCGAGGCTGGCCCAGGAGTTCTGCGACCGTTCCGGTGCGCCCTACGTGGTCTTCCAGGCGACACGGGGGCGCAACCCCGCGGCCGAGTGGGACGACTTCACCGCCGCCCTGGCCCAGTCGGCGCTGCCCGGCGCCGAGCTGGTGTCCGGCCTGCGCGCGGGCGACTGGAACCAGGCGCTGCGCTCCCTGGCGCTGGCCGTCCCCGACGGCACCCCGAGCATCGCGGTGATCGACGAAGTGCCGTGGCTGGTCGAGCAGGACCAGGAGTTCGAGGGCGCCCTCCAGACCGTCTGGGACCGGCACCTCTCCGCGAAACCGGTGCTGCTGCTGCTGGTCGGCAGCGACATGTCGACGATGGAGGCGCTCCAGTCCTACGGCCGTCCCTTCTTCGGCAGGGCGGCGAAGATGACCGTGCAGCCGCTGAACGTGGCCGACGTACGGTCGATGACCGGACTGGACGCCGCCGACGCGGTGGACGCGTCACTGATCACGGGAGGCTTCCCGGAGATCGTCCAGTCCTGGCGGCGGGGAGCGAGCCGTACGGACTTCCTGCGGGAGTCGGTCGCCAACCCCCTCTCGCCGCTGCTCGCCGCGGGCGAACTCACGCTGCTGGGAGAGTTCCCCGAGGCGTCGCGGTCGCGGGCGGTGCTGGAGGCGATCGGCAGCGGCGAGCGGACGTTCGGCGCCATCGCCGCACAGGCCGGCGGTACCGGCGCGCTCCCGTCGGGAACGCTCTCGCCGCTGCTGAACACGCTCCAGAGCAAGCGGGTCGTGGCCGTCGACCTCCCGCTCTCCGTCAAACCGGACAGCAAGAACAAGCGCTACCGCGTGGCAGACCCGTATCTGCGGTTCTGGCTCGCCTTCCTCCAGCGCAGCATCCCCCTCATCGAACGCGGCCGAGGCGATCTGGCCCTGGAACGCATCGAGCGTTCCTGGACGACGTGGCGCGGCCGGGCGATCGAGCCCTTCATAAGGGAGTCGCTGCTGCGCCTGGCGCCGCGCGCCTGGCCCGGGACGGAGGCCGTGGGCGGCTGGTGGAACCGGCAGAACAACCCCGAGGTGGATCTGGTCGGCGCGGACCGCGAACCCGTCGCCGCACACGTGCACTTCGCGGGTTCGGTGAAGTGGCTGGAGACGCAGGCGTTCGGGCGGCGCGAGTACGAGGCGCTGGTCCGCGACGCGGCCGCCGTTCCCGGCACCACGGAGGACACCCCGCTGGTGGCCGTGTCACGGTGCGGCGTGGAGGACGGCCTGCCGCTCGCGGCGAGCTGGGGTCCGGAGGACCTCGTCCGGGCCTGGCAGCCGAGCTGACGCCTCTCGGCCGTACCCACGCCCGTCGGCAGTACCGACGCCGCACGGTCTCAACTGACGCCCCCTCGGCCCGAGATCCCCGCCCGGCGGATCGAAGTTCGAACGGTCCGGTGACGTGCCGTCCGCCTTCCCCGCCACGGCACGGCCCGCGCCCTAGCGTCGAGCCGACGGGCCGCCCGGCCCTCGTGGCACCGCGGAGGATGGGATGCAGGCCGACGACCACCCGGCGAACGGCGACGGAACCCCGGAGCGGGGCGGCAAGCCCCCGGCGCGAGGCGGCGACCCCGCGCGGGCGCGGGGCGACGAACCCCTGCCCCACGCCGACGAACCCCCGGCCCATGGCGACGAACCCCCGCCCCATGGCGACGAACCCCCGCCGCACGGTGGCGAACTGCCGCCGCGCAGCGGCGGACCCGCGGGGAACTCCCGCCCGGCGAACGCGTCCCGGCACCGGCCGCCGCCGGGACCCACCCGCCCCGCCTTCTGGCGCAGCCCGCTGCGCGGACCATGGCTGACCTCGGTGTTCGGGCTGGTGCTGCTCGTCGGAATCACCGTGCTGTTCGTGACGGGACTGCTCTCCTACGCCGCCTACAACCCGGGCCTCGGGCCGCCCAACGACAAGACCCCCGACAAGGGCTGGCTCGGCTTCTATCTCTTCCCCTGGCCGACCGACCCGCCGTGGCTCTACCGCCTCAACCAGGGCGTACACGTCACCCTCGGGGTCGTACTGGTTCCGGTGCTGCTGGCGAAGCTGTGGTCGGTCGTGCCGAAGCTGTTCACCTGGCCGCCGGTACGGTCCCTGGGCCACGCCCTGGAACGGCTGTCGCTGCTGCTGCTCGTGGGCGGCGCGCTCTTCGAGTTCGCCACCGGCCTGCTGGACGTGCAGCTCGACTACGTCTTCCCCGGCTCCTTCTACACCCTGCACTTCTACGGAGCGTGGGTCTTCATCGGCGCCTTCGTCGTCCACATCGCCTTCCGCATCCCCGTCATGGTGCGTGCGCTGCGCAGCCGGGACCTCCGTGCCGAGCTGCGCACGCCCGCACGCCGCACCGAACCGGAGTCCCAAGTGGCCGACCCGACCGGTCTGGTGGCCCCCGAACCCGCGCCCGCGACGATGTCGAGACGCGGCGCCCTGGGCATGGTGGGCGCGGGCTCGCTCGTGCTGTTCGCGGTGACCGCGGGTCAGAGCGTCGGCGGCTCGCTTCGGGAGACGGCGGTGCTGGCCCCGCGGCACACCGACCCGGCGCCCGGCCCCAACGGCTTCCAGATCAACAAGACCGCACGGGCCCGCGGCATCCGCGCCTCAGACATCGGCGACCGCTGGCGGCTGACGGTACGCGCCGGGGGACAGGAGAAGGTACTCACCCGGCAGCAGCTTCTGGACCTGCCGCAGCACACCGCCGCGCTGCCCATCGCCTGCGTGGAGGGCTGGTCCACGGAGGACCAGCAGTGGAGCGGCGTACGGCTGAGGACGCTGGCCGCCCTGGTGGGCCTGAGCGAGGACGAAGCACCGGACGTCTTCGTCGAATCGGCGCAACGCGGCGGCTCGTTCGGTTCGGCGGGCCTGCGCGACAACCAGGTGCGCGACCCGCGCTCGCTGCTCGCCCTGCGCGTCAACGGCGCGGATCTCTCACCCGACCACGGATATCCAGCGCGGGTCATCGTCCCGGCCAATCCCGGCGTCAACAACACCAAGTGGGTCACCCGTCTCACCTTCGGAGCACGGTCATGAGGCGGGACGAGCAGGAAGCCGGTCCCGGACTGCGGCTGCGGGCGCGCTACGGGGCCTCGCCGCTCCATCTGCTGCTGGTGCTCTGCTCGTTCGCGCTCGCCGCCTACGCCGGTATCCGGCTGCTGGACGGGCATCCGCTGGGCGTCGTGCTGTGGTTCGTGGGCGCGGCCGTGCTGCACGACCTCGTACTGGTGCCGCTCTACTCCCTCGCCGACCGCGCCCTGCGCGCAGCTCCCGTACGTACTTCGAGAGCCCGTACACGCGACGCGGCGGCATGGCGGGAGCAGGTCAACTACGTGCGGGTGCCCGCCTTCGTCTCGCTGGTGCTGCTGCTCGTCTGGTATCCGCTCATCCTCGACAGGGTCGGCCACTACGCCTCGTACACCGGTCTGGAACCTGGTGTCTTTCTGGGGCGCTGGCTGCTGGTCACCGCGGCGCTGTTCGCCGTCTCGGCGCTGTGTCTGGTGGCCCGTGCGGTACGGGGCGGCGCGCGGCGGCGTGAGGGCGGCTGAAGGCCGTGCCGCAACTGCTGGGCGGTTGGTGAGAGGCGGGCGGTCACGGGCCGATGCGCGCGCAGACCGATGAGTTTCCCGGCGGGTCCGGGTCGGCATCAAGACGCACCTGACACCACACCTACCGGGGCATGCTGGGCCGGTTTGCCGGCGCTGCTTCACCGGCGCCCGCCGGGCGAGTGTGCCTCGTCGACCCAAGGATGTGACATGTTCGCCGCTGAACCGGATGCCGTGCTGGGGCCGTTCTCCTCTCCGGGAGCGCAAGCGACGCCGTGGGCATCGGCGTTGGCGGTCCTCGGTGAGGCGGAGGTGTTCTGGCTCTCCACGGTGCGGCCTGACGGGCGACCGCACGTGACGCCGTTGCTGGGGGTCTGGAGTCTGGGCGGCATGTGCTTCACCACGGGTGGCCAGGAGCGAAAGGCGCGGAATCTGGAGCGCAATCCCCGCTGTGTGCTGACGACTGGCACCAACGCCTTGACGGGTGTGGACGTCGTCATCGAGGGGGTCGCATCCGAAGTGGACGGGCGCTCCGAGCGTGAACAGGCCGTCGCGGACTTCGAGCGTAAATACGGCACGCATCTGACCAGTCCCGAGGGGGCCTGGTATGGGTTGGGCGACTCGGTCATCGCCGGCGCCACGAGGCTGTACCGAGTCGCGCCGACTGTCGGATTCGCGTTCGGCAAGCTGCCGACGTCCAGCCAGACTCGCTACACGTGGCCGAGCCCATGACGACGACGCTCTCACTCCAGCGCAAGATCCAGAGCGTCCTCGACGAACTCGTCGATACCGGAGCCGAATCCGGCTTGCAGGTTGCCGTCTACCACCACGGTGCTCTTGTCGTCGACGCCGTCGCCGGTGCCGCCGACAGCCGGACCGGGCGGATGGCGACCTCGAAGACCCCGTTCTTCAGCTTCTCCTCCGGCAAGGTCATGACATCGCTGATCGCCCACCTGCTCGTCAGGACGGGCGCCGTCGGATACGACACGCAACTCGTCGACCTGTGGCCGGAGTTCGCGGCCCACGGCAAGGAGGCGACGACGCTACGGCACGTGCTGACACACTCGGCCGGCGTCCCGGCGATGCCTCGTGGAGTCGGCCCTGCCGACCTGACCGACTGGTCGCGGGTCTGCACCGCGATCGCCGGAGCCGAACCGCGGTGGCGGCCCGGGGCCGAGACCGGGTACCACTCGTTCACCTTCGGCTTCCTCGTCGGCGAAGTAGCACGCCGGGCCACGGGCAGACCGATGCGGCAGCTCCTGCACGAGTGGATCACCGCGCCCCTGGGCCTCGACGGTGAGCTGTACTTCGGCGTGCCCCGAACCGACCTTGCCCGGCTGGCACGACTCGAAGACGCCGCACCGCCCCCGGCCGCCCCGCCTGACGGCGATGCCGTTCTCGCGCCCTGGGAGATGCAACCGACCGCGGCGATGGGCAACAGCCACGACATCCTGCAAGCGGACATCCCCTCGGTCGGCACCTTCACCGCGCGGGGAATCGCCGCCATGAACGCCGCGGTCCTCGACGGCCGGCTCATCGACGCGGACCAGCTCGAGGAGTTGACGGCGGTGGCCTTCGACGGCACCGACCAGGTCTTCGGCAACCATGCGCGGCTGGCGCTGGGCTATCCACTCGGCCGCATCGGTACGCGGCCGGACGAGACACCCACCACGTTCGGCTGGGTCGGTGGCGGCGGCAGCTACGTCTATGCCGATACCGCCACCTGCACCTCCTTCGCCATGACCAAGACGCGACTCACCCCGCACTTCGACACCGCACAGCGACTCGCGGACCTGACCGCGGCCGAGATCGCCCCACACGCTTGAGTGCCGACACGGGAGGGGGCAGCCCCCGATGCACCAGGGCTCCCTCCCGGCTCTCACCTCTCGTACGCGTTCACTCCCGTGTGCGCGCCCGGCGCCGTACGACGGCGAACCCGTGGGCGGGGACGGTGACTTGGACACGGGACTCGTTCCCGGTCAGCGCACGGCGGCCGACGAGCCGCGCTCGTACGTCGTACAGCTCGACGGTGACGTCGCCCTGCCCCGGCAGCGACACGGTGGCCGAGTGCGGTGCGCCGTCACCGTTGTGCAGCAGGCCCAGAGATCCGTACGCACCGGACAGCAGCAGACGCGCCACCACGGGCCTTACGAGCACCGCATCCACCCGCAGCGGACGCTCTCCCACGTCCTTCGCCTCGGCCCGCAGCACCCCGCCGGGCCGGAAGGCGCCCGGGAGCGCCACCGGAAGCAGCGCGCCCGGCACGGCGGAGACGCCCTGTTCGCCGCCGGTGCCGTGGTCGACGGACGCCGAGCCCGAACTCGTCGCGCGGCGAGGGGAGTCGAGGGCTCCGTTCCACACGGTCCTGCCCGCGTTACGGTCGTCGACGAGATTCACCACCGGCGAGGCGAGCAGCGGCCCCTCGCCGTCCGGCAGCGTCCACGCCAGGGAGCCGCCCTCGCGCAGCGCGGCATAGGCGCCTCCGCTGTACTCGGACTCGCCCGTGGCGGGCGAGGAGGGCCGCACCACCTGCGCGGCGCCCGCCGACTCGGCCTTCTCCGCCTCCAGTACGCGCAGCCCGTCCCGCCGCATCGCACCCCCGAGATCCACGGCGGCACGTGCGTGGTCGGCAGGCGAGTCCGCCATGCCGCTCCCGGGCGGCGGGCCGTCCGCGAGCGAGTCCAGCGCGAGCATCGACAGCAGCCCGTGAATCGTGGACTCCGCACCGGAGTTGCGGTTGATCACGCCGTCCGGGGAGATCCCGTCGAAGGTGACGCCGGTGTCCGGGTCGTAGACCGCCTCGCCCGCGGCGTTCGCACCGAAATACCAGGCAGCGGTGAGCGCCGCCAGCGGATAGAGGCCGGGCGCGCCGCCGCCGTCCGCCACGGCGAGCAGCGCCCGCAGCCGTGAGTCGACGCCGTAGGCGATCTGGCTGCGGTCGACGGGCGCGGGGCCCCAGCCGTTGTCGCAGCCGCCTGCCGTCAGCAGCTCGGGAGTGAAGCCCGCCGTGTCCGCGAGGGCCGGGCGCAGCAGTGCGGGACGGCCCAGCGCGTCCGCGGCGGCGGCGAGCGCGGTGGGCATCTGCGCACCCCACGCGTGCCATTGGGAGCGCGACGCGGCGCCGGGCAGCAGCGCGCCATGGGGCCACTGCCCGGGACGACCGGACGCCATAGCCGCGACCGCCTCCGCGAAACGGGCCGCCGCGGTGCGGGCACGGTCGCCGCCTCCTGCCCGGATATAGGCGGCGAGCCCCAGCAACGCCTCCGAAGTGGCGTCCGCGCCACGGGTGATGAGCCATCCCGGCACGCGGTGCCCGTCGGCGGTCTCCCACGTCCCGTACCGGGACAGCACATCGCGTTCCAGCGCGGTGAGGCCCAGTTCGAGCCGGTTGCGCAGGAACGCGCCGAAGGCGGGCTCCTCATGACGGAACGACTCGTAGCCCTCGCCGAGCGCCCATACGAGGCGGGCCAGCCAGTACGAAGGGCCGGAGTCGGAGGGGTCGGGCTTCTCCGGCGGGTAGGCGCTGCGGGTGAGGGTGCCGTCGGCCTGCTGCCACAGCACGACGTTGCCGGCGTGCGGGCCGGTGGTGGTCTGCAAGTAGCAGACGCCGCGCAGCAGTTGGCGTGCGGAGCGCCGTGAGCGCGCTGAGCCCGTCAGCCGCCAGTGGCGCAGCTGGACGACGGCGGCGCGCGCCATGTCGTCGGCGTTGTAGGCGCCCTGGGCGTAGTGCCCTGTCTCCGGGTCCAGCTTGCCGCCGCCGATACGCCGGTACGAGCCGTCCGCACGGCGCTCGGCGTACGTCCACAGCGCGCCGAGCGCGGGCTCCTCACGCAGCCGGTAGGTGTCGTGCCCGGGAACGGGACGCGGCTCCACCGTGTCGCCGAGGAATTCGAGGTGGGCGGTGTTGGCGAGCGGGGTGCGGTTCGTAGGGCCGTACGGCGGGCCGTCCGCTGCCGCTGCCCGCGTGGCCGGTGCGCCGAGCAGGGACCAGACCGGTGGTACGGCGCCGAGGGCGAGCAGTCCTCTGCGGGAGAGGCCGGGGGCGCCGGGCCCGTACGGCGACCTGGACCCTTCGGGCGTGGGCTGATTCATGGCTGCGGCAAGTCCTCGTCTGTGGGCGCCGGTTGGGAAGGCTCGCACCCTGCCCCGTTTAAATCGGTTTAGACAAGGGCTTGGACGGACGGGTCTCCTTATGGCCGAGATCGACGAGCCGGTAGTCGGTGAGGCGGAGGAGGAGTTTGCCCGCGCGGACCCAGCCGATGGCGGGGTTGTCGAAGGTGACGGAGACGGCGTCGACGGGGACGGGGCGCGGGGAGCCCGGGCGGTACAACGCGCCGCAGACGCCTGCCTGTTCGACTGCGCGCACTCGTACGGCGGTGAACCCGGCCCGCAGCCGCGGGCATTCGCGTACGGCGATGTGCGCGCACGGCAGGCAGACGGGCGGGTGTTCGGTGACGATGCCGCCGGGTCCCGGGCCGGCGGCGGGATCGAGTGCTTCGGCGAGGAGCCAGAGGACGCCGTCGGGGTCGCGGTCGGCGGGGTCGCCGCAGACGTGGCAGAGCAGCAACTCCATGGCGTTGCGCTGCCGAAGCGGGTGGAGGCGGCCGAACTGCGGTACGCCTTTGCCGGGTTGGAAGGGGACGCGGTCCCACAGGACGCCGTGGGCGTCGCGGTCGTAGCGGCGTTCGTGCACGAAGGCGATGCGGCCTTTGCGTTCGACGACCTGGGGACGCGGTGCTTGATCCTCTGCGCTCCAACGCGCGATGAAGGGCACCACGGTCGGGCGGCGAAGTGGCTTGGCGGCTGCGGGATTCGGGGTCGGCGGGTTGGGCATGCGGGGTTCTTCCGTATCCGGCAATCCGGCATCTGTCCCGGCGGCCGGTTCACGGAGCGGGTGGAGTTGTGCGTTCACGGGGAGCCTCCGAGCGGTTCGGAACTTGTGTCCACCACTCAACGCAGTGGCGTATGCGCTCCGGAATGGCGAAGCGCGCACACCCTGTGTTCACACACCATGACGAGTTGATTACTTCTTTACTTTCCGTATTGGTTGTATCGCCTTACGGTGAGCACATGGCGCGCACCCGCAATCGAGCACTGGCCGCCTGGATGAGCGAACACGAAGTCACAGCACAGGGGCTGTCCGACCTGGTCAACGACGCATTACGAGAACTCACCGGACGGGACGGGAAGACCTCCGAGCGCACCGTGTTCCGGTGGCTCTCCGGCGAGAACCAGTGGCCGCAGGCCGCCCAACGTGCGGCGCTACAGTCCGTCACGGGATGCCCCGCGACGGACCTGGGATTCGTCCCGCGGTGCCGCGCTCCAGCATCCCCGGCACAGCAGGAGGACCCTGTGCACCGTCGCTCTTTCATCACGGCGACGACCGGCGCAACAGCCGCTGCCACGCCGCTGGTTGCTGCGCGGCCCTTCGCCGTGGGCACTACGGACGTGATGCGGCTCCGTGCCGGGCTGGACGACCTGACTGTCTTAGACGCGTCCAAGGGAGGGCACGAAGCGCTGGAACGGGCCGCGCTCAAGGGAGCGTCTAGCGCTATGGAGAAACAGCACAAGGCGGCCTCACAGCGCATCCGTAAGCGCTTGTTCAGCGTCGCGGCCGAGTACACGACGGCGGCAGCCTGGTCGGCGGTAGACGCAAGGCAGTTGGAACGCGCGAGGGAACATCTGAACAGGGCCTTGTACATGGCGAGGTTGGCTCGTGACTCGATCGCTGAACTGGACGTGTGGAATGTCTTCGCGATGCTCGCTCGCCAACAACAGCGTCACACCGAGGCAGTTGACTCCGGCCGGGCGGCGCAGGCAACAGCGGTCGCACGCCGGGACCCGCTGTTCGCCTCGCTTGCGCACGCTCGGACGGCCATCGGACACGCCAACTGCGAGGAGCGGCAAGCCGCCTTGCTTTCTCTCGGGCATGCCAAGGAAGCGTTGAACAAGGCCGTGAAAGGCGCCCCACGACCAAGTTGGATTGCCTTTTACGGACGGGCTGAACTGCTGGCGATCAGCGCGATCGTGCACGACCGTCTCGGCGATCCAGTACACGCGGAGGCGGCCTCGCACCAGGCACTGGCCGCCATTCCACGGCAGTTCCGCCGCAACCGTGCCCTCGCGACAGTGCAACTTGCGCTGACACAGGTTCATCAGCGAGATGTGGAGCAAGCGTGCGAAACCGCAGGTGACGTCTTCGCCCTCATGGAAGGCGACTCAATTCCCGGTCGGATGCGATCGCTGCTTGGCGACTTTCAGCGTGACTTGATCGCAACTGCGCCGAAGGCCTCGGCCACACGAGACTGGATCGACCGCTATCGATCCGAATGGAGCCGCAAGCAATGACTGCCAGCGTGTTGGAGCTGCGCCACTTCGCCCGCGAGGATCTGCCGCAGATCCGGCAGACGCTGATCGGCGTACACAACGAGGTCTACGCGGCGGAAATGGACGACGAATTCAACCAGAAGTTCCCCTGGTTCGTTGATCACTGGGGCGGTCGCCCCGGGTTCTCATGTGTCATCGCCTACGACAGCGACGACCGGCCCGCAGGCTTCGCGTACGGCGCACCGGCCGAGTCGGGGCGGGAGTGGTGGCGAGAGCACCTGACGTCGGAGCCGAAGAAGACGCGGACATTCGCCTTCTCCGAGTTGATGGTGCGCGAGAAGTGGCGGAAGACAGGTGCAGCCGAACGACTGCACCGGGAGTTGATGGACGCCCAGGACGCCGATCTCGCTGTTCTGCTGGTCGATGTCACGCATCCGAAAGTGCAGGCCCTGTACGAATCGTGGGGCTACCGCAAGGTGGGCGAACGCCAACCGTTCCCCGATTCCCCGTTGTTCGCCGTGATGCTGGCGAACCTCCCGCTGACATGACCGGCCAAGGGAGAACAGCGAGTGACCACCATCGCCGTGACCGGGCACATGGACCTCTCCCATGCGGCCGGGCCCGCCGTGCGGGCCGAGCTTGAGAAGCGCCTGGCGGGCTACGACCCCGCGCAGTTGACCGGGGTTTCGTGCATCGCCAGGGGTTCGGACTCGCTGTTCGCCGAGGCGGTGCTCGCGGTGGGCGGCCGACTCGTCGTAGTGGTACCGAGTGCGGACTACCGGCAGGCGAAGGTGAAGCCGGATCACGCGCCGACGTTCGACCGGCTTCACGCCGCCGCGCGTGAGGTGCTGGTGATGCCGCACGAGACCGCGAACAGGCAGGCTTACGAGGCCGCCGACGCCGTGCTGTTGGAGCGCGCCGACCGGCTCATGGCGGTCTGGGACGGGCAGCCGCCGTCGGGCAAGGGAGGCGGTACGGCCGACGTGGTGGCCATGGCACGCGCCGCGGGCCTTCCCGTCGACGTGGTGTGGCCGGATGGGGCTGAACGGGGGCGCTGAGTCTTGGCGACGGCCCGCACACCGACGAGTGCCGCGGCGTCAGGGACCTGCTGAACCCGTTCGGCCCCCCGGCTCGCGCCCGGCGGCACGCGGTGTGACGTTGTGAGGCAGTGCTGCCCGCCTGCGGTCGGTTCTCGTGGCGCCTCCGTCATGTCGAAGGACGGGAGGGGAACTGGGAGGCTCGGCAGGCGCTGGCGCGCCTGCGTCGGGTTGCGCGATGTGTCTTTCTGGTGAGCTCCCGAGGGCTACCCGGACTGGAAGGGCAGGTGCCTGGATGGACGTCACTGGAGCCCGGTCGGGGCGGGGCCGTGTTGTGGGTGGTGGTGACCGGGCGGGGACGCCTGCGTGTTCCGGGCGATCGGGGAGGTCGGACAGGTGACAGCGGGTTACGCGTTCTGCCTGTACGTGGCTGGGCAGTCGGAGCGGTCCAGCGCCGCCGAGTCGAATCTGCGTGCCTTGGCCGGGGCGCGGCTGCCGGACGGCTACGAGGTGGAAGTGGTGGATGTGGTGGCGCGGCCCGGGCTGGCAGAGGAGCAGCGGATTCTGGCCACGCCGACTGTGGTCAGGCTGCTGCCGCTGCCGCAGGTGCGGGTGATCGGGGACCTGTCCGATCCGCCGAGGGTCGCGTCCGCGCTGGGCCTGCCGGATGAGCCGAAGGACGCCCGGATGGGGAAGGAGGCCGGCGATGACTGACGGCGACGCGATCGAACGGGTTCCCACTGGGATCAACGGGTTCGACCAGGTGGCGATCGGCGGGCTGCCGGCAGGCAGGCCGACCCTGGTCACCGGCACGACCGGCAGCGGTAAGACGATCTTCGCGGGGGAGTTCCTCGCCCGCGGGATCGCGAGGAACGGTCAGACAGGGGTGTTCGTCACTTTCGAGGAGCCACCGGAGGCGATCCGGCGCAACTTCACCTCGCTGGGCTTTCCGATCGAGCAGTGGGAAGCCGAGGGGAAGTGGGTGTTCGTCGACGCCGCCGAAAGCAAGGACGAGGAAGCCGCCGTCGTCGGAGCCTACGATTTCGGCGCGCTGACGTCCCGCATCGAGCACGCTGTCCGGCGGATCGACGCCTCCCGTGTGGTACTGGACTCGCTGGGGGCTGTGTTCGCCCGGTTCACCGACACCGGGATCGTCCGCCGGGAGAGCTACAGGGTCGCTTCCTCGCTGAACTCGCTAGGGGTCACCTCGATCATCACAGCCGAGCGGAACAGTGAGTACGACGGCGTATCCCGGTACAGAGTCGAGGAGTTCGTCGTCGACAACGTGATCGTCCTGCGCAACGTGCTGTTTCAGGAGCGTCGGCGCCGGACGGTCGAGATCGTCAAGCTCCGGGGTGCCCCGCACCGCACGGGGGAATGGCTGTTCACCATCGACCCGCGCGAAGGGTTCGTCGTCATCCCCCTCGCTTTCCTCGGTATGCCGTCCGCGCCGGCCTCCAGTACCCGCGTGTCCTCCGGCAATTCCGGACTGGATCGGATGTGCGGCGGCGGGTTCTACCGGGACGCTGTCGTGCTGCTGTCGGGGCCCTCCGGGTCCGGCAAGACGCTGACCAGTCTGAAGTTCCTGGAGGCCGGTGTCACAGCAGGGGAGCGCTGCTTGGGATTCACCTTCGACGAGACCCGCGAGCAGATGAGGCGCAACGCCTCCGGCTGGGGAATCGACCTGGAGGCCATGGAGAAACGCGGCCAGCTGGAGGTGGTGTGCGACTACCCGGAAGTGGCCTCCTTGGAGGACTACTTCATCCGGATCAGGCGGGCCGTGATGGATTTCCAGCCCGAGCGCCTGGTCATCGACACCCTGTCCGCACTGGAACGCATCGCTACACCGAGGGCGCTGCTGGACCTGGTGATCGCACTGGGCGCGGTCGTCCGCGAGCACCGCATCACCACGCTGTTCACCTCCGCGCCCGTCAGCCGCTTCACACCAGTGCAGACACCTTCGATCGCGCGCGAACTGGCCAGCCTCACCGACGTCACCATCGCACTGCGGTACTTCCAGGCGGCCGGGATGATCAAGCGCACCGTAGCCGTCGTGCAAAACCGCGGCTCTGCCCACGACGAGGCCGTGCGCCAGGTCACCATCGACTCCGGCGGCATGCATGTCGGCGCCCCGGTAACCACCCTCGATGAAATGGAAGCCGTCGGCTTGGACGCGCCACCGGGGCCGGGCGTCATCGGTGATGACATCTGAGCGGCGCACCTCCTCATGACGAGAGACGACCCCGGAGCCGGGGCCAGGGGGCTGGGAGGCGACCTCATCGACCTGGTCATCTCCGCGTCCGCTGACGGCGTCATCGCCGTGGACGGTCAGGGGATCGTCCGACTGTGCAACCCAGCCGCCATGGAGCTCTTCGGCCGCCCCGCCCATGATCTGCTGGACGCCCCGTTCGGCTTCCCGATCGTGGCCGGCCAGTCGACAGACGTGGAGCTGACGCAGCCCGGAGGCGGCGTAAGAGTTGTCGAGATGCGCGTCAGCGCGACCACCGCGAACGGTGCTGCGCTGCGTGTCGTATCCCTGCGGGACGTCACGTCCCGATGGCTCGCCTTCCAGCGGCTGCTGCTGCCGACGCTGCCGGACTTGGCGCCCCTCCAGGCGGCCGTCGTATACCGGCCCGCCGCCGAGCAGTTGGGCGGTGACTGGTACGACGCCCTGCCGCTGCCCGGCGGCGCCGTCGGTGCCGTCATCGGCGACGTCGCCGGGCACAGCCTGCAAGCCGCCGCCGCGATGGCCCAGATCCGCAACATGCTGCGCGCCTTGCTCTACGAACAGCCCGCCGCACCCGGCTCGGTGCTGGCCACACTCGACCGAACGCTGCACGCGATCAACGAGAGCCCCGTCACCACCGCATGCGTGGCCTGCATCGAGCCGGGCAGCGACGGCTGGCGCCTGCGGTGGAGCAGCGCAGGCCATCTCCCGCCTCTGCTGCTCACCCCCGTCGGCGCGGCCGAGTTCCTGCATACCGAGCCCGGCCTGCCGCTTGGCGTCGAGCCAGGCCGGCCCCGCTTCGCCAGCACCCGTTCCCTGCCCGAAGGCGCCACCGTGGTCTTCTTCACCGACGGGCTCATCGAACGGCCCGGCGAGTCCCTCGACGTGGGCCTGGCCTCCCTCGCCGCGATCGCCGAACGCAGCACCCACCTGCCGCTGGACGAACTGTGCCGGACCCTCGCCGACCAGCACCCCGGCAACGGCCACGACGACATCGCCCTCCTCGCCCTGCGCATGCCCGATGCGCCCCACCACGATCGCGCCACGGACCGAACTCGTCACCCCGATGGGTCGAGCTTCTGAGAGCCGCGTAGTTCTGGGCACCCAACCGCCCGACGACGCGCCGTCGTTCGCAGCGAGGCTGCCGTTCCGTCCTCGGGGAGACGGCGCCCGGTCCCCGGCCGGAACTTGTCGGGCCGGGGCCCGGGGGTCGGGCTCGATGGCTCTTCCGCGACCGTACGACGGTGTTCGGCGGGGGATCTGGCGCTCGGGAGGGGGCTGTTGGGGCCCAGATGTGAGGAGGGCAGGGCTACTTCATGAGCCAGTCGGTCTTCGCGCTCTTGTCGCCGATCTGCCAGGTGATGGACGGCATGTCACCGGGCTTGAGGGACTTGTCCGTGCCGACCTCGGTGCGCAGTTCGGTGCTCTGGCCAGGGTCGAGGTCGAGGGGGACGTCCGGGCACACCGAGGTTCCGGAGTCGCCGTCGACGACATGGCAGGGCGTCTTGACGAGGTTGCCGTCGCGGTCCTGGTAGACGACGTTGTAGCCCCATTTCACGCCCTCGGGGCCCAACTTGAGGGTGATGTCCTGCTTGTCGATGCGCTTGTCGCCGGTGTTCGTGACGTTGATCCGCGGCGTGGCGTTCCCGCCCGCCGTCGTCGAGATGTTGGGGACCGGCTTGGGGTCGACCTTCGCATCGCCACTCGGCGGAGGCGTCGTCGGGCCCGGGGCGGGATTCCCGTTCGCTCAAGTCCTTGACGCGCCACAGCATCTTCTTGTCCAGGTCGGTGACGTAGATGCTGCCGCGCCCGTCGCGCGCCACTCCGATCGGGTAACCCATTCCTGTGGCTACCGGATGCTTGTCCCCGGAGTCGAGGTCGACCTCCCACAGGTTGTGGCTGGTGTTGCCCGCGACGAATGCCTTCGAGGACCCTGCAAGAGCGATCTCATCCATCTGGCCGAGGTCCTTCGCCGCCGTCAGCGACGAGTGCGTGACCGCGTCCGTCGAGTGCCACGGAGTACGGACGACCGAGCACGTTTTCCCCTTGACGGCTCGATGGCACCCTGCCGAGGGGCAGTTGAGCGGAGCCTTTGCCGACGCGTCAGCCTTGGCGGCGGCGGTCGGCGCTTCCGCTGCGGCAGCGGGGACTGCGGCGGCGATGCCGCCGGAGGCGATGGCGGCCACCGTCATCGCTGCCGTCAGCCACCGGGAACGCCTGTCGCGTACGGGGGAGTTGCGGTCGATCGTGTGCATGTGGTGCTCCTTCAACGTGCGCGGACGAGGCAGGACCTTGTTTCTGCCGGGGCTCGTTCGCGCGCTCACTGAAGGAGTGCACGCCTCCCGCATCACACATCCCCGTCCCGCTTCGGCCACCCTGGCCATCACGGACCTCCCGGGCGCCCCGCGCCGCCCCCGCCTAGCGCCGTACCGCCCCGCTGTCGAGCCCCGCGTACGAAGAGGCGGAAAACAGTGGGTGGTTGAGGATCGAACCAGCCGGGAAGCGTGGCCGGATGCCGCATCGACGGCCGAAAACGTATGCTTCGACCCCGTCAAGCGGTTGAATTCGCATCTGGTGCTCGCCTGTACACACGAATCCGTGGCAGGTACTTGCCATTGTGTGTCCGTCTCTTGTGACTCACGAGTATCAAGGCGTACTTTCTCCGCGCGTAGACGTTTCCGACCCCCACCGGGGACCGTCGCCGAGGAGGCACCGTGACCGCCAACTGCCCTTGTCCGAGGGTGAGATCGAGCAGACGCACAGAGCCGGGCCCGTCCGCCGCCGCGCTCGCGCCGGCCGCCGGGCGCACGTTCACGGAGTCGTGCGCGAGCGTCGCGGCCGTCCCATTCGTCGCCTCCCTCGCCGGGCCCGTCGGCGCCGCTGTCCACAGCGGGTGACGGGGCGCGGGTCCCGGATGTGCGCACCGGAGCGCGTGTTTGCTCAACGACGGCCGACGAGGCCGGAATCTGGTGCACAATCGCGGGACAACCGGAAGCCGCCGCGGCGTCACCGGTGCCGGGCCACGGGCAGGGCCGACCTCCTGCCGCCGGCGTGGTCCGTACAGGCCGCCGAACGGTTCCGGAAATGCCCGCTTCAATGCTGTGATCTGCCGCACAGTCCCTGTGAGGCACATAAGCGGACGGTTACATGGCCATGACAAACGTAATAGACCATTGCGTTTCGTCTTTGTGACGTGTGTGTCAAGGCCCGGCTCGCTGTACCGCGGAGGGCGAAATGCCCGTTCGCATACGCCTCTTCGGTAGTTGACGGAGAGTGACGAGCAGGCGGACAGCCGCTGGTTGACCGCATAAAAACCGTCCCGTCTACTACGCATGGTCAGCTCACGGAAGTCGATCGTGCAGTCGGGAGAACCCATGAGGATGCTGGATACGGACGCGTCCGACGTGTCCTCGCGATCGAATCCGGTCATCGCGATCAACCCCGTGCACCGCCCGTCACCACGGCTGACCGCCGCCGCGTGCGCCGCGGGCGCACTCGGGGTGCTGGAACTGCCCGTCGGCGACGGCGCGTCGCGCGAGGCCGCCGGGCATCTCGAGTGCACGGAACGCTGGACGGCGCGCCCGTTCGGCGTCCGCATCCGCCCCGGCTGCCCCGTCACCGACGCCGATCTTCCCGCGTCCGTGGGGACCGTGCTGCTGGCCGATCCCTCAAGGACGCCGGAGGAGTTCGGCGGCCGGCGCGTCCTCGTCGAGGCCACGGGGCTGGACGAGGCGCGCCGTGCCGCCGCCGCGGGGGCGCAGGGGCTGATCGTCAGGGGAACCGAAAGCGGCGGACGCACCGGTGAGTTGAGCACGTTCGTCCTGCTTCAGCGGGTGCTCGCGGACCGCGGCAGCGAACTGCCCGGCGGGCTGCCGCACGACATCCCCGTATGGGCCTGCGGAGGCATCGGCCCGCACACCGCCGCCGCGGCCGTCGTCGGCGGAGCCGAGGGCGTCGTGCTCGACACCCAGCTCGCGCTGCTGGACGAGGCCGGGCTGCCGTTGGAGACCGCCGACGCCCTCGCCGGGCTCGACGGCTCCGAGACCGTCGTCCACCACGGCATGCGCGTGCTGCGCAGGCGCGGGCCGGGCGTACCCGAACTGCCCGAGGACGCCGCGGAGTTCGCATCCCGCATCGGCGGCGACGATCTGCGCACCCAGTTCCTCCCCGTCGGACAGGACGCCTTCCTCGCCGCCTCGTTCGCGCGCCGCTGGAGCACCGTCTCCGAGGTGATCAGGGGCATGAGGGACGCCGTGGCCGCCGCCGTCGAGGACGACGACGCCGCCACCGCGCTGGGCCCCGGCGCCCCCGGGGCCGTCGCGCTCGGCACCCGGCTGCCCGTGGCCCAGGGCCCCATGACACGCGTAAGCGACCAGGCGGAGTTCGCCGCCGCCGTCGCCGCGGGCGGTGCGCTGCCCTTCCTCGCTCTGGCCCTCGCAGGGCCCGCCCAGACCAGGACGATGCTGGAGGAGACCAAGTCCGCGCTGGGAGACGCCCCTTGGGGCGTGGGAGTCCTCGGCTTCGCCGACGAGGAGATACGGGCGGCACAACTGGAGGTCGTACGGCAGATCCGGCCCACGCACGCGATCATCGCGGGCGGCCGTCCCGCGCAGGCCGCGGCGCTGGAGGCGGAAGGGATCTCCACCTTCCTGCACGTGCCGTCGCCGGGGCTGCTGCGGCAGTTCCTCGCCGCCGGCGCCCGCAAGTTCATCTTCGAGGGCGCCGAGTGCGGCGGCCACGTCGGGCCGCGCAACAGCTTCCCGCTGTGGGAGGCGCAGGCCGAGATCCTGCTGGAGTTCGTGGGACATCCGGGGGCGGGCAGGGAGAGACCCGGCGCCGCCGGTGAGATCACCGTCCTCTTCGCCGGCGGCGTGCACGACGAACGCTCCGCCTCCATGGTCGCCGCCCTGGCCGCACCGCTCACCCGTGCCGGGGTCGCCACCGGCGTACTGATGGGCACCGCCTACCTCTTCACCCAAGAGGCCGTAGCCGCAGGGGCCATCCTTCCCCGCTTCCAGCAGCAGGTCGTGGCCGCAGAACGCACCGATCTGCTGGAGACCGCACCAGGACACGCCACCCGATGCGCGCACAGCGCCTTCACCTCCGACTTCGCCTCCCTCAAGCAGCAGTTGCGAGAGGCCGGGGTGCCCGAGCGTGAGGTGTGGGAGCAGCTTGAGAAGTTCAACGTCGGCAGGCTGCGCGTCGCCAGCAAGGGCATCGAACGCGTGGGCCCGGAGCTGCGCGGCGTGGACGAGCAACGCCAGGGCGCCGAGGGCATGTTCATGGCCGGAGAGGTCTGTGTGCTGCGCCGCGACGTCACGACCGTCGAAGCCCTCCACGACTCCGTCGGCGAGCGTGCCGCCGCACGGCTGCGGGAGCGCGCCCGGCGGCTGCGCGGCGAACTCGGCCTCGCCCACGGCGGATCGGACGAGGAGGAGGGCGCGGCCGAGCCACTGCGCATCGCGATCGTCGGCATGGCGGGCATGTTCCCCGGCGCCGAGGACCTCGCCGCGTTCTGGGCCAACGTCCTCGCCGGCAAGGACTGCGTCACCGAGGTGCCGGAGGAGCGCTGGGACACGGAGCTGTACTACGCGCCCGACGGCGAGGGCGAGCGCACCCCGTCCCGCTGGGGCGGCTTCCTGCCCGAAATCCCCTTCGACCCGCTGGCCTTCGGCATCCCGCCGGCATCGCTGGCCAGCATCGAGCCCGTACAGCTCCTCGCGCTGGAGGCCGCAAGACGCGCACTGGCCGACGCGGGCTACGAGGGGCGCACCGGCGGCCACGCCCGTACGTCAGTGGTCTTCGGCGCCGAGGCGGGCAGTGATCTGTCCAACGCCAGCGTGCTGCGAACCGTACTGCCGTCGTATCTCGGCGGAGAGCTGCCCGACGCCCTCGACGAGCAGCTTCCGCGTCTCACGGAGGACTCCTTCCCCGGCGTGCTCGCCAACGTCATCGCCGGGCGCATCGCCAACCGCCTCAACCTCGGCGGCGCCAACTACACCGTGGACGCGGCCTGCGCCTCCTCGCTGACCGCCGTCGACGTCGCCTGCAAGGAACTCGTCACCGGCACCAGCGATCTGGTGCTGTGCGGCGGCGCCGACCTGCACAACGGCATCAACGACTATCTGCTGTTCTCCTCCGTGCACGCCCTGTCGCCGACCGGCCGCTCCTCGACGTTCGACGGCGACGCCGACGGAATCGCCCTCGGCGAGGGCGTCGGCTGCGTGGTGCTCAAGCGCCTCGCCGACGCCGAACGTGACGGCGACAGGGTCTACGCGGTGATCGACGGCGTCGGCAGCGCCAGCGACGGGCGGGCCCTCGGCCTGACCGCGCCCCGCCCCGAGGGCCAGCGCGCCGCGCTCACCCGCGCCTACCGCAACGCGGGCGTCTCACCGGCCCAGATCGGGCTGATCGAGGCGCACGGCACGGGCACCGTCGTCGGCGACCGTACTGAACTGGCCACGCTCACCGAGGTGTTCACCGAGGCGGGAGCGGCCCCCGGAAGCTGCGCCATCGGATCGGTGAAGTCGCAGATAGGGCACACCAAGTGCGCCGCGGGCCTCGCCGGGCTCATCAAGACGACGCTCGCGCTCTACCACGGCGTCAAGCCGCCGACGCTGCACATCGAGCAGCCCAACGCCGCCTGGGACAAGGACAGCAGCCCGTTCTTCTTCCACTCGGCGGCCAGGCCGTGGGCCGCCGAGCCGGCCGAACGTGTCGCGGGTGTAAGCGCATTCGGCTTCGGCGGCACCAACTTCCACGCCGTGCTGCGCGCCTACGACCAGGCGCCCTGCGTGCACTCCAGCGACGAGTGGCCCGTCGAGCTGTTCACCTTCCGCGGCCGGGACGACGCTTCCGCGCAGCGCGCCGTACGGCGACTGCTGGAGAAGACCGAGCAGGACGGACAGCGCAAGTCCCAAGGCCGCGGCGGTGGCTGGCGGCTGCGGGACTACGCACGGGGCGCCGCCCGCGTCAGCGACTCCGCCGCCGTACGCGGCGAGCCCGTGCGCATCGCGCTCCTCGCACAGAGCGTCGAGGAACTCCCGGGCCTGCTGCGCCGCGCAGCCGACGGCGTACACGACCCGGCTGCGGGCATCTACGCGGCGGGAGGCGCCGGCGGCGGTGAACGCGCTGCCACGGACGGCGCCATCGCCTTCCTCTTCCCCGGGCAGGGCAGCCAGCGGCCCGGCATGCTCGCCGACCTCTTCGTCGCCTTCCCCGAACTCCAGCGCCATCTCCAGCTCGGCAGGCGCTGGGCGGACGCGCTGTATCCGCCGACCGCGTACGACAAGGCCACCGCCGACGCACAGCTCGCCCGCATCACCGACACCGCCGTCGCCCAGCCCGCCCTCGGCATCGTCGAACTCGCCGCGGCGGACCTGCTCGCCTCCCTCGGCATCCGTCCCGCCATGGCGGCCGGGCACAGCTACGGCGAACTCGTCGCCCTCGGCGTGGCCGGAGCCCTCTCACCCGCGGACGTGCTCACCGCGAGCGCCGCCCGCGCGGAGGCGATACTCGCGCAGATACCCGACGACGGCGACGCCGGTGCCATGGCCGCCGTCACCGCGCTGCCCGAGAAGGTCGACGAGGTGCTGGCGCTCGCCGGCCTGGACGGCGAAGTCGTCACCGCCAACCGCAACTCCCCTAAGCAGACCGTGATCTCGGGGCCGACGGAGGCCGTCACCAAGGCAGTCGGCCGTCTCCGGGACGCGGGTCTGTCGGCGAAGCCGCTCCAGGTGGCGTGCGCCTTCCACAGCCCCCTGGTGGCAGGCGCCGCGGACGACTTCGCACGGACGCTCCAGTCCATGGACGTACACGCCCCCCGGCTTCCCGTCTGGGCCAACAGCACGGCCGAGCCCTACGACACCGACCCCCATGCGGTGCGCGCAGGTCTCGCCGGGCAGATCGGGTCGCCGGTCCGCTTCGCGGAGCAGATCGAGTCCATGTACGCCGCCGGAGCACGCGTCTTCACTGAAGTGGGCCCCGGGAAGGTCCTCACGAGGCTCGTCTCCGCGATCCTCGGAGATCGCCCACACAGTACGGTCACACTTGAGGACGCCAGGCGCGGGGGACTGTACGGTTTTCTCGCCGGTGTCGCACAACTCGCCGTCGCCGGCGCAGACGTGCGTACCGGAAAGCTCTACCAGGGGCGGGACGCCGTCGATCCGGAGAGCGCCACCCCCGGCAAGCCCGCCGGCTGGACCGTGGACGGTCAGCTCATCCGTCTCGCCGACGGTTCCATCCCGCCCAACGCCCTTCGTCCCCCACGCCCAGTCACGGAGCTGATCGTGCCGGAACCCCCCACCCAGGACGGCCCCGCGCTGTCCGGTCCGGACGCTCTCATCGCCGAATTCCTGCGCACCAGCAGGGAGATGGTCACCGCACAGCGAGACGTGCTGCTGCGCTATCTGGGAGCCGCCGAACTTCCCCCCGCTTCCGCCGCCGGTTCGCCGGCGCTGCCGTCCGCCCTCCCCACCGACATCGGCCTGCCTTCCGCGCGCTCCGCCGCGGCGGGGACGGGCGCCGCCGCTCAGGCGTCCGCCGCTGCCGCGCCTGCTGCTGCTTCCGCTTCCGTTCCGGCCTTCGCCGATCCCTCCGCGGCTTCCGCTTCTGTTGCGGCTTCTGCCGACTCTGCTTCTGCTGGTGCTGGTTCGGCTGTGTTGTCGGTCGAGTCGGTGTTGGAGTCGGTGTTGTCGGTGGTGGCGGAGCGTACGGGTTATCCGGTGGAGATGATCGAGCCGGGCTTGGATCTGGAGGCGGATCTGAGTGTGGATTCGATCAAGAGGGCTGAGATCGCCGGTGAGTTGGCGGTGCGGCTGGGTCTGCCCGTCGGCGCCGACGCCGATGTGGAGGAGCTGAGTTCCGCCCGCACCGCCGCCGGTATCGCCGAACTCCTCGTCTCGGCGCTCGGCTCCTCGGCGTCCGCCGATCCCTCCGCGGCTTCCGCTTCTGTTGCGGCTTCTGCCGACTCTGCTTCTGCTGGTGCTGGTTCGGCTGTGTTGTCGGTCGAGTCGGTGTTGGAGTCGGTGTTGTCGGTGGTGGCGGAGCGTACGGGTTATCCGGTGGAGATGATCGAGCCGGGCTTGGATCTGGAGGCGGATCTGAGTGTGGATTCGATCAAGAGGGCTGAGATCGCCGGTGAGTTGGCGGTGCGGCTGGGTCTGCCCGTCGGCGCCGACGCCGATGTGGAGGAGCTGAGTTCCGCCCGCACGGCTTCCGGCATAGCCGAACTCCTCGTCGACCGCCTCGGCGGAGCCGCACCCGGCAAGGAGCCCGGCGCCCCGCCCGCCCCGGCGCCCGCGGCCCCCGACACGGCACCCGCAGCCCCGTCCGCCGCCCCCGAAGGCACCGCCCTCGTGACCCCCGACGGCGAACCCCTCGTAGTGGCCCCGCAGCGGCTGGAGTTCACCGAGACCGAACTGCCCGCACTGCCCGCGCCCTCCCTGCCGGAAGGCACCGCCGTCACCGTACTCGGCGGCGGCGCCCTGGGCACCCTCGTCGCCGAACGGCTGCGGGAGGCGGGCGCCCTGCCGCAGACCGTGCCCGACGGGCAGCGCCTCCCCGAGCAGTTGGGCGAGATCGTCATCGATCTGCACGCCCTGGAGTCGCCCGACACCACGCTCCCCGACAACTTCCCCCTCTACCAGGGCGTTCTCGCCGCGGCGCCGAAGCGCCTGCTCGCCGCCGACCGCCGCGCCCAAGGCGCCGCGTCCGGCCTGCGGGGCTTCTTCCGCAGCGTCTCCCGCGAGTACGAGGAGACCGTCGCGACCCTCGTCGAGGTGGGCGCCGACGACGACCCCGAGACCGTCGCCGGTCTGCTCGTCGCCGAACTCGGCGCCACGGAAGGCGAGTCCGTCGTACTCGCCGACGGCGGACGCCGCCGCGCGCTGAAGCTCACGCCCACCGACCTGGGCGCGGTCGCCGCCACCGGCGCCGGACCCGCGGGCGACGGCGTCGCCGAGGCCGCCGCCGCCGGGCTCGACCGTGACGCGGTCCTGCTGCTGGTCGGCGGCGCCCGCGGCATCACCGCACGCTTCGCCCGTACGGTCGCCGCCGCGAGCCGCTGCCGTATCGAACTGCTGGGCCGCACCCCCGTGCCCCCGCAGTCCGAGGACCCGGCGACGGCCTCCGCTGCCGGACGTGACGAGCTGCGTGCCGCCTTCATCGGCTCGGGCATGACCTCGCCCGCCGAGATCGAGCGGGCGGTCGCCGCCGTGCTCGCCGAACGGGAGGTACGCGAAACCCTCGCCGCCCTCCGGGAGTCGGGCAGCCACGCCCACTACCGCTCCGTCGACGCCCTCGACGAGGAGGCCGTACGGGCCGCGGTGAAGGAGATCCACGCCGAGCACGGCAGGCTCGACGGAGTCGTCTACGCGGCAGGCGTCATCGAGGACAAGCTGATCGCGGAGAAGTCGCCGGAGTCCTTCCGCCGGGTCTTCTCCACCAAGGCCGACGGCGCACGCGTACTGCTCGACGCGCTGGGCGCGCTGCCCGAATCGCCGCGCTTCGCCGTGCTGTTCGGCAGCATCGCGGGCGCGCTGGGCAACAGGGGGCAGGCCGACTACGCGGCCGCCAACGACGCCCTGGAGGAGCTGGGCAGGCGCTGGTCCACGGAGGACCGCCGCGGCCTGACCGTCCACTGGGGCCCCTGGGCCCCCGCCGCACAGGGCGGCACCGGCGGCGGCATGGTCACCCCGGAGCTGATGCGCTCCTACGCGGCCCGCGGCATCAAGCTCATCGACCCCGAGGAGGGTCCGCTGAGCCTGCTGCGCGAACTCGCCTGGGGAGCGCCGACGGTGCACGCGGTCGTAGCCGCTGCATCGGGATGGTGACGGCGGTGAACAGCCCCCGCACACCGGTCGCGATCGTCGGCATGGCCGCTCTCTTCCCGGGCGCCGGCGATCTGGACCGCTACTGGAAGAACATCGTCGGCGGCGTCGACGCGATCACCGAGGTGCCCGAGGGCCGCTGGGACGGGGAGTTCTACGCGGCCTGGGGGTCCCCCGGACGGAGTCCGGGGAGGACCACGGCGCGCAGACCGCGTGTACTGCCGGCGCGGCGGATTCATCGACGACACCGCCGAGTTCGACCTGATGCGGTTCGGCATCATGCCCAACTCGGTTCCCGGGACCGAGCCCGACCAGCTCATCGCCCTCGATGTGGCACACCGCTCCATCGAGGACGCGGGCGGGGAGGGAGTGCTGCCGGGCGACCGGCAGCGGGCAGGGGTCGTACTGGGCAGGGGCGGCTATCTCACCCCTGGCCTGGTACGGCTCGACCAGCGGGTGCGCACCAGCAACCAGGTCGTGCGCACGCTCCGCGAACTCGTACCCGAGCTCGGCGAGGACAGGCTGGAGGAGGTGCGTTCGGCGTTCGCGGAGCAACTCGGGCCCGAGGCACCGGAGTCGGCGATCGGACTCGTGCCGAACCTCGCGGCCTCGCGGATCGCCAACCGGCTCGACCTGCGCGGCCCCGCCTACACCGTCGACGCCGCGTGCGCCTCGTCGCTCGTGGCCGTCGACCACGCCGTACGCGAACTCGACGCGGGACGCTGCGACATCATGCTCGCCGGGGGCGTCCACCACTGCCACGACATCACCCTGTGGTCGGTCTTCAGCCAGCTCGGGGCGCTCTCGCGCAGCGAGCGGATACGCCCGCTGCACCGCGGCGCGGACGGCGTCCTCATCGGTGAGGGCACCGGGGTCGTGGTGCTCAAGCGGCTGGAGGACGCCGAACGCGACGGCGACCGCGTCTACGCCGTCGTGCGCGGCACCGGCGTGGCCAGCGACGGCCGCTCCGCCAGCCTGTTCAACCCGGACCCCGGGGGTCAGGTGCGTGCGGTGCGGCAGGCGTGGGAGGCCGCCGGTCTCGACCCGCTCGCTCCCGGCGCCATCGGCCTGCTGGAGGCGCACGGCACCGCCACGCCCGCGGGCGACGAGGCCGAACTGACCACGCTGGCAGAGGTGTTCGGCGCCGGGGACGGCCAGCGGAACCGCCCGGGGCAGCACCCCGGGAAGGGCTCCGCGAACGGCGACGGGGCGGGCCGTGCCGTCATCGGCTCCGTCAAGTCGATGATCGGTCACACGATGCCGGCCGCCGGTGTCGCCGGGCTCATCAAGGCGGCGCTCGCCGTCCACCACGGAGTGCTGCCACCGACGCTGCACTGCGACGACCCGCATCCGGCGCTCGCCCGTACGCGTTTCGCGCCGCTCGCCGAGGCACGCCCCTGGGAGGACCCGGAGGACGGAGAGCCCCGCAGGGCCGGTGTGAACGCCTTCGGCTTCGGCGGCATCAACGCCCATGTCGTACTGGAGCAGCCGGCGATGCGCCCGGCGGCCCCCGCGACGGCGAAGGGCCTGGGCGCCGGCACGGCCGCCGCCCGGCAGGGCTCGAAGGAGCCCGCGTCCGGGACCGAGCCCGCGGCGGAGAACGCTGTCGCGGCGACCGCGCCCGTGGCCGCCGTCGCCGAACCGGAGCGTGTGCTGCGCCTCGCCGCCGACGGTCCTCAGACGCTCGCCGACCTGCTCGACCAGGACGACGCCTCGGTGCTCGCCGCCGGGCTCGACGAGCGCGACTCCGTCAGCGCACCCTGCCGCCTCGGCATCGTCGACCCCACGGCCCGCAGGCTGAAGCTGGCACGCAAGGCAGTGGCCAAGGGGCTTCCCTGGCCGGGACGCAGCGACGTGTGGTTCAGCCCGCGCCCGATACTCGGCGCCGCGGGCGGCCGTACGGCGTTCGTCTTCCCGGGTCTGGAGGCCGAGTTCGAGCCGCGGGTCGAAGGACTGGCCGAGCGGTTCGGGCTGGACTTCTCCCTCGGCGAGGACGCCGAGGTCGGCGACGTGGGGCGGCACGGCGCGGCCGTCTTCCAGCTCGGCAGGATCCTCGACGCGGCGCTGCGCGGCCTGGCCGTCGTACCCGACGCGGTCGCGGGCCACAGCGTGGGGGAGTGGACGGCGATGGCGGCCGGCGGAATCCACGCCGCCGACGAAGTCGACGCGTTCCTCGCGCAGTTCGACCCGGACGCGCTGCGAGTGCCCGGCGCCGTCTTCGGCGTTCTGGGCATGCCCGCCGAGCAGGTGCTGGAGGAGCTTCACGGACGCAGTGACGTGGTGCTCTCCCACGACAACGCCCCCAACCAGTCGATGATCTGCGGCCCCGAGGAGGCAGTCGAGGCGATCGTGCTGCGCATGCGGTCCCGGGGTGTGATCGGGCAGGTGCTGCCGTTCCGCTCCGGCTTCCACACGCCGATGCTCGCCCCGTACCTCGGCCCGATCCGCGGTGCCGCGGAGACCTACCGGCTGCATCCGCAGACCACCCCCGTCTGGTCGGCCACCACGGCCTCGCCCTATCCCGAGGACCCGGACGAGATACGGGAGTTGTTCGTACGGCATCTGCTGGAGCCCGTGCGCTTCCGGCAGATGATCCTGGCCATGTACGACGCGGGCCACCGTGCGTTCATCCAGCTCGGCGCCGGGCAGCTCGGCTCCCTCATCGACGACACCCTCGCCGGGTGCGACCGTCTCGTCGTCTCCGCGCACGCGGGCACCCGGGACGGCATCGCCCAGCTACGCCGCGTCGTCACCGCGCTGTGGGTGGAGGGCGCCGAACCCGATGTACGGCCGCTGCTGGACACCGGAGCACCGGCCGCCGGCGGGGCACGTACCCCGGCGTCCCGGCGTACGTCCACGGCACGGCCCGGAATGCGCCTCGACCTCAACGGCGCCCTGGTGTCGCTGCCCGAGCGGATACGCGGCAGCCTCTCCGGTGCCGCCCCGTCGGGAACCTCGGGGCAGGGCATGTCCGATCCGGCCCAGCCGGCGAACCCGTCGGCCCCGGCCACGCCCGCCGAGTCGGCACCCGCCGCCTCCGTCGCCCGGCTCGACCAGGTGAGCGCCCGCGACCAGTTGGCCGCCGAACTCGCCGCGCTCCTCGGCGACACGGCCTCCGCCGCGGCCGACGTGCTCGACGCCGGTGCCCGCCGATGTGCGCGTCCCGTACGGCCCATACGCCATGTGCCCAGGCCGCGGCGCCCCGCCGACGACGCCCATCCGCCCGTCGGCCCGCAGCCGATCGGCGCGCCTCCGGTGGTGCCGCGCAACGAGTGGCCGCCGCCCGCCGCGCCTTCGGTGCCGTCGGTGCTGCGCGTCGGCGTCGAGGAGATGCCGTACCTGCTCGACCACTGCTTCTTCCGGCAGCGTCCGGGCTGGCCCGAGGTCGCCGACCGCTGGCCGATCGTGCCCGCCACCACGGTGGTCAAGCACATCATGGAGATCGCCGAGCGGGCCGTGCCCGGGATGCGCGCGGTCGGGCTGCGCGAGGTGCGGCTGCTGAAGTGGATCGAGGCCGTGCCCGCCCGCGATGTGCCGGTCGCGGTACGCCGCCTCGCGCCCGGCGAGGTGGAGGTGGAGCTGACGGGCTCCTCCCGCGCGGTCGTCGTACTCGCCCCGGGGTACGAAGCTTCCCCGGACTCCGTCCGGGGGGACGCCCGGCCCGCGCCATGGCCGGTGGACCCCTCCGCCGAACGTCGCCCGAGGATGCGCGCCGAGCAGCTCTACACGGAGCGCTGGATGTTCCACGGCCCGCGCTTCCAGGGCGTGAGCGAACTGACGGCCATCGGCGAGCGGCACGTCCGCGGGGTGCTCACCGCCCCGGAGGCGCCCGGCTCGCTGCTGGACAACGTCGGCCAGCTACTGGGCTACTGGATCATGGCGACGCTCACCGAACGCACCACGGTCTTCCCGGTGAGCATCGACCGCATACGCTTCCACGGCCCGGAGCCCGGCGTAGGCGAGCGTCTGACGTGTTCGATCCGCATCACCGGCGTCACCGACAGCACGCTCACCGCCGACATGCAGCTCCTCCACGAGGGCCGCGTATGGGCCGAGTTGAACGGCTGGACCGACCGGCGCTTCGACACCGATCCCGGCATCCGCGCCGTCGACCGCTTCCCCGGCGCCAACACGCTCTCCGCCCAGCGGCCCGAGGGCTGGTCGCAGGTGCACGAGCGCTGGCCCGACCTGGCGACGCGTGAGCTGATCATGCGCAACATGCTCGGCGCCGCGGAGCGCGAGGGGTACGCGGCCCTGCCGCCCGTACGCAGAAGGCAGTTCCTGCTCGGGCGCATCGCCGCCAAGGACGCCGTGCGCGGGCTGCTGTGGTCCGAGGGCGAGGGAGACGTCTATCCGGCGGAGATCTCCGTGCACAACGACGACGAGGGCAGGCCCTTCGTACGGGGCGTGCACGGGCGCACCGTGGGGGACTTGACGGTCTCCATAGCGCACCGGGGCGAGTGCGGCGTCGCCATCGCACGGCGCGGCCCCTGCGGCATCGACGTGGAGGAGATCACCGCCCGTCCGCCCGCGACCCTCGAAGCGGCCTGCGGGCCGGACGAACTCGCCCTGCTGCGGGGCCTGTCGGGGAGCGGGCCCATGGGAGAGGACGCCGAGAAGCCTGCGGAGCCCGGCAGTTCGGGGGAGCCCGGCAGTTCGGGGGAGCCCGGCAGTTCGGGGGACTCCGGGAGCGAGGAGGTCTGGTTCACACGTTTCTGGGCGGCGAAGGAGGCCGTCGCGAAGCTGCGCGGCACCGGTCTGCGGGGGCGCCCGTCCGACTACGAGGTGGTCGAGGCGGAAAGCGGCCGGCTCCGAGTACGCCACGGGGGCGACTCGTACGAGGTGCGGGTCCGGGAAACATCGAATCCGCCGGGCCTGCCCGAGCGGCGCTATGTGGTCGCCTGGGCGGCCGGCTACGACGAATCAGGAGTGCGAGATGACCACTGACGCGACCGGGTTCGCACCTGCGCAGCCGCACGACGCGGCGCAGGTCGGAACCGATCCGGCGGCCGTGCTGGCGGACATCGCCGGCATGCTGCGCGAACTGCTCGAGGAGTACGGCTTCGACGAGGCCGAGATCGGAATGGAGACCACCTTCCACGACGATCTGGAGCTGGAGAGCATCGACCTCGTGTCGCTGTCCGGCTCGCTGCGCGAGCACTACGGCGACCGCGTCAACTTCGCCGAGTTCGTCGCCGACCTGGAACTCGACGAGATCATCGCGCTCACCGTCGGGCAGCTCGTGGACTACGTCGTCGCGTCGCTGCGCGCCACGGAAGCAGGCTGATACCGGATGAAGATCCGTACCGGGGACATCACCACGCATGTGCAGCGCCTGCCCGCGGCGAAGCTGGAGGGGCAGCAAGGGGAGCCGCCCGTCGTGGTGTTCGTGCACGGGCTGCTGACCGACAGCCTGGCCAGCTACTACTTCACGCTCGGTCCCGCCTTCGCGGCAGCGGGCATCGACGTGATCATGTACGACCTGCGCGGGCACGGCCGCAGCGAACGGCCCTCGACGGGCTATCAGGTGGAGTGCTTCGTCGACGACATGGTGGCGCTGCTCGACGCGCTCGGCGAGCGGCGGCGGGTCCACGTGGTGGGCAACTCCTTCGGAGGGACGGTCGCCGCGGGCGCGGCCGCCTGGTATCCGGAACGCATCGCGACGCTCACCCTGATCGAGGCCGAGCCCCCGGTGCAGCGGTGGACCCGGCACATGGCCGAGGGACTGGCCCTCGCCAAGGAGCAGTTGGTCCACGAGGAGGTCATCGACTGGATCAAGGAGAACCGCGGCGCGCAGACCGCCCGCCTCTCGCGGATCGCGTGCAAGATCCTCAACTCCACCACGCTGGGCGACGAGGTGTGGAGCGGACGGATCATCGACGACGATCTGTCGGCGATCACCTGCCCCGTGCTGGCGGTCTTCGGTGAGGAGTCGGGGCTGGTCGCCCAAGTCCCCCTGTTCGAGAAGGTGTGGGAGCGATGCCGCACCGTCGTGCTCCCCGACCAGGGCCACTCCGTACTGGTGGAGCGCACCAAGGAGACTCGCGACCTGCTGCTGGAGTGGATACGCGACCACCATGTGCCGGGGCACGTACCGGCACAGCGCACGGCCCCGGCACGGTCCGCATCGGCAGGGCAGCAGCACCTGTCCGGGCACGAACTGGCAGAGGCCCTGCGATGACTCGCTTCCTCTTCGTCGTCCCCCCGCTGGTCGGGCACACCAACCCGCTGCTGGGGGTCGCCGCCGAACTCGACCGCCGGGGCCACCGCGTGGCCTGGGCCGGGTACGGCGACCAGATCCGGCGCCTGGCCGGAGACGGCGCCGAGGTCCACGAGACGCAGATGCCCGACGCCGGGCTGCGCAGGCCGCCGGAACTGATCGGGCCCGCCGCGTTCCGCTTCCTGTGGGAGGAGTTCTTCGCACCTCTGGCGGCACTGATGGCGCCCGGGGTCGACACCGCGATCCGCGACTTCGGGCCCGATGTGGTTGTCGCCGACCAGCACGCGGTCGCCGGTGCGCTCGTCGCCGAGCGGCACGGCATCCCCTACGTCACATCGGTGACGACCTCCGCCGAACTCACCGATCCGCTCTCGTCGATGCCGAAGGTCGACGCCTGGCTGAAGGGCATCTTCGCCTCGCTGCGGGAGCGCTTCGGCGACGTACGACGCAGCGACGACCCACGCTTCTCACCGCACGGCATCATCGCCTTCACCGGACGCGCCCTGCTCGGGCCCGACCCGCTGCCCTGGGACGGCGTGCATCTCGTGGGGCCCGCGATCGCCCCCCGTACCTCCCAATGCGCCTTCCCCTACGAGGAGTTGGACCCGAACCGCCGCAAGGTGCTGGTGACGCTGGGCACGGCCAACGTGGACGCGGGCGGGCGCTTCCTCGGGGAGGCGGTCGCCGCGCTGGAGACGATGCGCGAGAGCGTGCAGGGCGTGGTCGTCGACCCCGGCGGACTGCTCGACGAGCAGCGCACCGCCCAACTACGCGAGGAGTGCGGGCTGTTGGTGCGCGAATACGTGCCGCAGCTCGAACTGCTCGGCCACATCGACGCCGTCGTCTGCCACGGCGGCCACAACACCGTGTGCGAATCGCTGTGGCACGGCCTTCCGCTCGTCCTGGCGCCGATCCGCGACGACCAGCCGATCGTCTCCGGCCAGGTCGTCGACGCGGGCGCGGGAGTGCGGGTCCGCTTCAACCGGGTCGACGCGGCCCGGCTGGGCGCCGCGGTCGAAGCGGTGCTCGATCCGGCGCGTGGCCACCGGGCCGCGGCCGAGGAGATCGGCCGCTCCCTCCGCGACGCAGGAGGCGCCCCGGCCGCCGCCGACCACCTCGGCCGTATCGCCGCGCAGCCGGCGAACTACCAGGCAGCAGGCTGACCTCCGTCCGACGGCGACCGACCAGCGACCAGCGTGTAGGAACTCACATGACGACGGCTCCCGGAACCCACGAGCCCTTCGGGTTCTTCCAGGGCTCGCAGCCCCAGGCCCCGCAGTACCCGGCCCGCCCAGCAGTACCCGGCCGCGCCCGAACGGCCCGGGGACCCGAGGGCGAGCGTGCTGCGCATCGACCACCGCAAGCGTGCGCCGCTGCGTGTGCTGATGGGGTACGCCCGTCCTCACCGCCTCGTCCTGTTCGCGACGCTGCTGCTCGTGCTCACCTCCAGCGGCGCCGGCCTGATGCAGCCGCTCGTGGCGCAGGACGTCCTCTCCTCCCTCGCGGACGGAGGGGACGTCAAGGGGCCGGTCATCCTGCTCGGTGCGCTGGTGGTCGCGGGCGCCGGGCTGACCGGGCTCCAGTCGTGGTGGCAGCAGCGCACGTCGGAGCGCGTCGTGCGGCGCGTACGGCAGGACCTGGTGTTCCGTCTGATCAGGCTGCGCGTACCGGAGTTGGACCGGCGTCCGCCGGGCGACCTCATCGCCCGCGTCACCTCCGACAGCACGCTGTTGCAGAACGCCGCCACCGAGGGCCTCATCATGATCGCCAACGGCGTTCTCAGCATCGCAGGTGCCCCGGGGTGCTGATGGGCGTGGTCCATCTGCCGCTGCTCGGTGTGACGGTCGGGGTGCTGATGGCCGTCGGCCTGATCATGGGCGGCATCCTGCCGCGCATCCGCAAGGCCGTCGCCCGCGCGCAGGAGTCGATAGGCGCGGTGGGCTCGGCGCTCGACCGTACGCTCGGCGCTGCCCGCACGGTGAAGGCCAACGGCGCGGAGGACCGGGAGACCGAGGTCGCCGACCGGGCCATCGACGGTGCCTACAGGGCGGGGCTGGTCGGTGCCCGCTATGTGGCGCTCGTCAAGATCCTCTCCGGGGTCTCCATCCAGGCGGCGTTCCTCGCGGTGCTCGGTGTCGGCGGTGCGCTGGTCGCCTCCGGCGATCTGGAGACGCCGCAGCTCATCGCGTTCCTGCTGTACGTCTTCTATCTGGCCAGCCCCATCGGCTCCCTCGTCGCCGGGCTGGGCATGCTCCAGCAGGGACTGGGCGCCGTAGGGCGCATCGAGCAGATCAAGCGGATGGCGGTCGAGGCGGACGTCGACGAGGAGCCGCCGGAGCCGACGGCGCTGCCGAAGCACCCGCGCCCCGGCAGGCCCGCGAACGGGCAGACGAACGGCCATGGGGAAGGCCCGGTCGACGGCGCCCGCAACGGCCATGCGAACGGTTACGCCGGTGACGAGGGACCGCAGGGCAACCCCGCCTCGACGATGAAGCTGCAAGTCGTCGGCGCACGCGCCGCAGGCATCCGCAGGCCGCCGACCATCGAGTTCCGCGACGTGCGCTTCTCCTACCCGGGCCGCGGCACCGCGTTGAAGGGCATCTCGTACACCATTCCCGGCGGCACGCAGACCGCCCTCGTCGGGCTCTCCGGCGCCGGGAAGACCACCATGTTCGCGCTGCTCCAGCGCTTCTACGACCCTTCCGCGGGCCAGATCATCATCGACGGCGTCGACATCGAGACCATGCGCCGTGCGGAGGTGCGCCGCCGCATCGCATACGTCGAGCAGGACTCCCCGGTGATGGCGGGAACGCTGGAGGACAACCTCAAGTACTCGGCCACGAACGCCTCCGAGGCCGACATCGCCGAGGCGCTTCGCGTGACACGTCTGGACGCGCTGATCGAGCGCCTGCCCGACGGCCTTCGTACGGAGGTCGGCAACCGCGGTGTCTCCCTCTCGGGCGGTGAACGTCAACGCCTCGCCATCGCAAGGGCGTTGCTGCGCAAGCCGGAGGTGCTGCTGCTGGACGAGGCCACGGCTCAGCTCGACGCGCGCAACGAGCAGGCGCTGCGTGAGGCCGTCGACCAGGCGGCACAGCGCTGCACCGTCATCCTCATCGCGCACCGGCTGTCCACGGTGACCCACGTCGACCAGATCGTGGTGATGGAGCACGGCGAGATACGTGCGCTCGGCAGCCACGAGGAGCTGGTGAAGCGCGACGGTCTCTACCGCGAACTCGCCTCGTCCCAGATGCTCGTGGGCGAGGGAGACGCCGACTCCGGTGCGCAGAGCGCGAGTTCGGGCGGTGCCGCGGGGGGCGGTACCGCGACCGGCGCTGCCGGCGGTGGGCACAGCGGGAGACAGGGCGGTGGGCCCCGTCGTGCGCCGAGCGGTGCACCGGGTGGTGCCGCCCCGGGCGAGGCACGGCAGGGCGCAGGCCACGCGCCGTCCCAGGGGCAGGGAGGACAAGGGCACGCACGGACACCCGCACAGCCGGCCCCGGCGGCGCCGCCCACGCAGGCAGCACCGCCACAGCCGACGCCGCCGGCACCTCCCCGACCGTCCGCGTCGGCCCCGGCCGCGCCCCGCGACGGCGGCGGCTGGGACGCCTTCAACCGCCCGAACGGTGCCGCCGCCGGCCGACGGCCGGGCCCGCCACCGCCGCCGCCCGCGCCGGGGACCGTTCCGGCGACCGCACCCGGCGGCCCGGGTGAGGCCTCCGGCGGTGTACGGGGCGTACCCGAGGACCACGCGGCGCGTGCGCCGGAGCGCGGCCCCGCTCCCGGCGTCCCACCGCGTCGCTGATCTTCGCTCGCAGCAGCAACTTCCTTACCGCGCAGGGGACTCGGGGCCTTCACATTCGTGCCACCGGCATCCGTGCCACGACGGGTGAAGGGCGTCCGCCGAGCACGACGGACGCCCTTCTCCTCCCCGCCAGGGGTGTATGTGCCGGACGGTCAGCCCATGAGCGGGTTGAGCGCGGCGAGGTAGCCGTCCCGGTGGCCTTCGACATTCGGGTGGTAGGACTCGTTCAGTTTGTCCCACTCGAGGCTGGTGACCCATTCGTCGTTGCCCGAGCAGATGGTGTGCGGGTCGAAAACCGGTCGTGCGTCCAGGAACTGGAATCCGGCTTCCTTCGAGCGCGTGGCCATGATCTCGGCGAGCGTGTCGGCCGCGGAGTTCAGCGCGGACCGCTCCTTGTCGCTGAGGCCGAGAATGCCGCAGTCACCTCCAATTGTGTAAAGCCGCGGATATCCGACGACGATGACTTTCGCGGACGGTGCAGCCGCGCGCACTGCGGAGTACGTCTTGGAAAGCGCGGGTGACAGGGTGCTGGCCGCTGCCGCCTTGGCCGCGTCGACGCCTGCTATGCAGTCGGCGTCGTCCGCGGTGAGGATGCAGTTCTTCAGCACGTCGACGAATCCGACGTCGTTGCCGCCGATCTGCAACGTGACGAGTGACGTATCCGGTGTGAGCTGGCCGATCTGCGTGTTCATCACGTCGGCCGTGGTCGCGCCGGAGCATGCCGCCTCGACGAATGCGACCTCCTGGTGGGCGGCGGCCCACAGCCTCGGGTACGAGGTGGGGCCACGGCGGCAGGCGTCGTCCGGATTGTCGTAGGTCTTCGTTCCTACAGCGACGGTATAGGAATCGCCGAGAGCCACGTATTTGCCCGCGGCAGCCTGCGAACCCGGAGCGACGAAGGCTATGGCCACCATCGCGAGCAATGCGGCGAACAGCAGCTTCAACGAGCGCATGAAGTTGTCTTCTCCGAAGGTGGGGGATGAGAACGGAACAACTCAGGAATAGCAGCAGCCTCACGCGCGTGGATACGTCCGGGCACGTAATTTTTGGATCACGGTTCGATAAACGCGATGCTTTCCGATCATGTTTCGGTGATCCATTCCAGGTCGCAATACCGGCAATGCGGGCGGATTTTCTTTCCGTTTTCACCGGGCTGCCTGATCGAAATTGCTTACGCGATTCCGGTGTGCGGGCGGCGGCTTCGGGCGGTGCCACGCGAGCGCGGGCGTCCTGCCTCTGGTCCGGTCCCGCTGCCTGCCGTGAAGAGCCTTCACCGTCCCCTCACGCAGTCCGCCGCCCGCCGTCACTCCCCAACTGACGCCGCTTTGCTTCACGTTCGCAACCAACGAGCGCTCCCGGCGTCGACGCTGCCCCTCATGCGTCGCTCTTTCGGGGGAGGACCGGCTCAGTGGAACGGTTCCGCTGCCCCCGCACCGCTTACCTTCCCGGCATGCACGTCACGAGGAACCGCACCGGGGACAGCACGGACGCGACCCCGGCCGCCCAGCCGCCGTCCCAACGGGCCGCCGCCGAGGGCCGGTTGCCCGCCCCCGTCGTGACCGCACTGCATCTGGCCGCGTTCCGCACACTGCGCGACCGCACCGTCCCGCTCGCCCCGGTCACCCTGCTTCGCGGGCCCGGCGGCAGCGGCAAGTCGGCCGCGCTGGAGGCGTATGAGGCGCTCGCCCGGCTCGGCGGCGGCGAGGCGCTGGGCGAGGTCTTCGGCCCGGCGTGCGGAGGCGCGAGCGCATGCGTGCCGCAGGATTCGCACCCCGACAGCGAGGGACGGCGCGGCTTCCGCCTCGGCTGCACCGTCGAAGGCCCCGCCGGCGCCGTGCGGTTCGACCTCGCGGTGCAGGCAGAGCCCCGGCTGCTCGTCGCCGGTGAGCGCCTGTCGCTGAGCGGCGGCCGTACGCTGCTGAGGACCGCTCTGCGCGACGACGCACGCCCCGCCGTCCGCGCCGAGTGGCACAGCGCCGGGGCCGGACGCACCACGCGGGCGCGCCTGCCCGCCGACCGGCTCGCAACGGCCCTGCTGCCGCTGCGAGTTGCGGGCGGCACCGAGGAGGAGCGGCGGGTGCTGGCCGCCGCCGAGCAGGTGGTGGTGGCGCTGCGCTCCGTCTTCGCCTGCGACCCGCGCCCGGAGACCATGCGCGACCCGGTACCCGCCGCCGACACCCTGCTGCGCGGCGGCTGCGACAACCTGGCGGCCGTGCGGCGCCGTACGCGTACGGAGTGCTCCGTGCGGCACGGCCATCTCGTGGACGCCCTGCGTGCCGGGTGCGCGGGCCCGGTCGCCGATCTGATCGCCGACGTCTCGCACGAGGCGGGCGACAGGGGACGCGTGCGCGCGGTGGTGGTCCGCCACGGCGGTACGGGCCGAAGTGCCGTCGGCACCGCCCCCGTCGGCGTCCCTGCCCGCCCGTCGGACCCTGCCCCCGCCCGCATGCAGCGCGAGGTCCGTACGCCCCTGGAGTGGCTGGGCGACGGGGAGTTGCGCTACGCGGCCCTCTCTCTGGTGCTGCTCACGGGCCCCGGTGTGCTGTCGATGGACCCCGCGCAGGAGGTGCTTCCCGCGCGCCAGGCGCTGACGGTGCTGGCCGATGGTCTCGACCGCGGTCTGGACGCTCGACAGACGGCCGAACTGATCGCGCTTGCGGTGCGGATGGGGAAGCGGGGGCATGTGCGGCTGCTGGCCGCGGTGGGCGATGCGGGGTGTGCTGGGAAGGAGGCGGCGCGGCACCCGGGAGTGTCCCTGGTAGACCTGGGGGGTGAGTGAATTCCCCGCGCCTTCTTCGCCGTCCTCCCCGTCCTCCGCCTCCTCGCCGTCCGCTCCCTCTGGCCGTTCCGGCGAACCGGACCCGCCCGAGTCCGTGGCCCGCCTCCAGGCCAGGCTCGCGGAGTTCGCCGCCGCACGCGACTGGGGGCAGTACCACACGCCGAAGAATCTGGCCGCCGCGCTGAGCGTCGAGGCGTCCGAACTCGTCGAGATCTTCCAGTGGCTGACGCCTGAGGAGTCGGCCGGGGTGATGGAGTGCCCCGAGTCCGCGCGCCGCGTCGAGGACGAAGTCGCCGATGTCCTCTCGTATCTGCTCCAGTTCTGCGAAGTGCTGGGGATCGATGTGCTGAAAGCGCTTGCCGCGAAGATCGAACGGAATGAGAAGCGTTTCCCGGTACCCGGAACCGGTCACTCTATGAAGTGACGAAGTTATTCGCGCCAGGCAGTATGTCCGGATTGACCTCAATTACCCCGGCTTACATGCCTATTGGAAGTCACTCTCCGTAGTGACTTGTGGAGGGAGGTGGCGTAGTTGGATGCGGTGCATCTCATCAAGGCCACCCGGCACGCGCTCGCCGAGTGCGAGTCCGTGGAAGAGATCGTCGCCGAATCATGGCAGGTGCAAGCGCTCGCGGGCGCGATCGGGAGTCATCTCGCGGCGTACGGCCCGCAGTCGGTGCGCAGCGAGGCGCTCGGCCTGAGCGAGGCGGGCACCCAGGCGCGCCGCTCGGGCACCGGTTCCGGGATGCGTATCAGCGAGTCGCGCGAGGCGCGTGCGGACCGGCTCTCCCAGATCCAGGACCCGAAGTGCGCGCTGTCCGACCTGAGCGGACTGCTGGCGGAGACGGGCGTGGCCCTGGTGCTGGTGGCCGTCACCGCACGCGAGGAAGGGCTGTACTGGCAGTGCATCGAGGCCATCGACGCCGCCGACGAGTCGGAGGACCGGGTGTCGGGCATTCTGCGCAGGCTGGAGGCGCATGAGCACGGCCCGGCCGCTTGAGGGGACAGCGCCGATGCGCCCGCCGGGCGCGGAATCGGACCAGCGCGACGCGGTGCCGCGCGAGGCAGGCCACGGGGAAGCGGACACGGGGAGACGAACACGGGGACATCGCACGGGATACGACGGGTGAGCGGCCTGCTCGCTTCTGAGGGCCCGCCCGCTCCTGAAGGGAAGTGCATCCGTTGAGGCAGGATGGTCGTCATGAGGCTGCGCGTATTCACCGAACCACAGCAGGGAGCGAGCTACGAGACGCTGCTGAGCGTCGCGAAGGCCGCGGAGGAGCTGGACTTCGACGCCTTCTACCGGTCCGACCACTATCTGGCCATGGGAGACGGGGACGGCCTGCCGGGCCCCACCGACGCCTGGATCACCCTCGCAGGGCTGGCCCGTGAGACGAGCCGCATCAGGCTCGGCACGCTGATGAGCGCCGCCACGTTCCGGCTGCCGGGCCCGCTGGCCATCCAGGTCGCCCAGGTCGACGCGATGTCGGGCGGACGGGTCGAACTCGGCCTGGGCACGGGGTGGTTCGAGCAGGAGCACACCGCATACGGAATCCCGTTCCCGAAGGAGAAGTTCGGGCGGCTCGAAGAGCAGTTGGAGATCGTCACCGGGCTCTGGTCGACCCCCGCCGGCGAGAAGTTCGGCTACGACGGCAGGTATTACACGCTCACGGACTCGCCCGCGCTGCCCAAGCCCGTGCAGTCCAGGGTGCCGGTGCTCGTAGGCGGTCACGGCAAGGTCCGTACGCCCGCTCTCGCGGCACGCTTCGCCGACGAGTTCAACATCCCCTTCGCATCCGTCGAGGACAGCGAGCAGCAGTTCGCGAGGGTGCGCGCGGCGGCCGAGAAGGCGGGCCGCACGGCGGACGACATCGTCCTGTCCAACGCGCTGGTGGCGTGCGTGGGCAAGGACGACGCCGAGACCGCACGCCGGGCCGCGGCCATCGGACGGGATGTGGAGGAGCTGAAGGAGCACGGCCTGGCCGGTTCGCCCGCCGAGGTCGTGGACAAGATCGGCCGCTACGAGCAGGCCGGTTCCTCCCGTATCTACCTCCAGATCCTCGACCTGCACGACCTGGACCACCTGCGGCTGATCTCCGAACAGGTACGGACACAGCTCTCGTGACCCGGCCCGCCGTGCCGCTGAGCACCGCGCTGGCGCGCGGGCCGCTCGTACTGGACGGCGGGCTCTCCAACGAGCTGGAGGCCCAAGGGGGCGATCTCTCCGGCGAGTTGTGGACCGCGCGGCTGCTGCGTGACGAGCCCCGGCGGGTCGAGGCGGCGCACGCCGCCTATGTGCGCGCGGGCGCCAGGGTGCTCATCACCGCCAGCTATCAGGCGTCCTTCGAGGGCTTCGCACGGGCGGGTACGGGACGGCGCGAGGCGGCGGCGCTCTTCCGCCGCAGCGTCGCTCTGGCCCGCGCGGCGGCGGGCGAGCACCCGGTGTGGGTGGCGGCCTCGGTCGGCCCTTACGGCGCGGTCCGCGCGGACGGCGGCGAGTACCGCGGCCGTTACGGACTGACCGTGCGGGAGCTGGCCGCCTTCCACCGCCCGAGGATCGAGGCGCTGGCGGAGGCCGAACCGGACGTGCTGGCGCTGGAGACCGTCCCCGACGCCGAGGAGGCCGAGGCACTGCTGCGGGCGGCGGCAGGCTGCGGCGTGCCGGTGTGGCTGAGCTACACGGTGGAAGGCGACCGCACCCGGGCCGGTCAACCACTCGCGGAAGCCTTCGAGGCGGCGGCCGGGGAGGAGCAGGTGGCGGCCGTCGGCGTCAACTGCTGTGCGCCGGCCGACGCGGGCCGTGCGGTCCGTACGGCGGCGGAGGTCACGGGGAAGCCCGTGGTCGTCTATCCGGACAGCGGCGAACGCTGGGCCGGCGACCGCGGCCCCCGCGACCGTCCGGACGACCGCGACCGGGGAACCGGCGGCGACCGCGATGCGGGCGCCGGGCTTCCCGGCGGCGCCTGGCAGGGTCCCGTCTCCTGGTCGGCGGATCTGGCCGGGGGCTGGGCGGCGGACGGCGCCCGGCTGATCGGCGGCTGCTGCCGAGTGGGCCCGGACCTCATCGCAGGGCTGGCGAACGAGCCGTCCCTGCGGCAGCGCTGAGGCTTACGCCCCGGCCGGCGACGTAGCGCCCATGGCAGGGGCGAGGCCCCCTGAGCCTGGCCCGTGCGCTGGAGCTTCCGCAAACACTACGCGCGTCACGTCGACCTCGGAGAGGATGGAGGCATGGGATTCCATGTCGACTCAGAGGCCGGACGGCTGCGCCGCGTCATCCTGCACCGCCCCGACCTGGAGCTGAAGCGCCTCACGCCGACGAACAAGGACGACCTCCTCTTCGACGACGTGCTGTGGGTCCGCCGTGCCCGCCAGGAGCACGACGCCCTCGCGGACGCCTTGCGCGACCGCGGCATCGCGGTGCACCTCTTCGGCGACCTGCTGGCCGAGACCCTCGACATCCCCTCGGCCCGCGCGCTCGTACTGGACCGCGTCTTCCACGAGAACGAGTACGGGCCGCTCGCCACGGCCCATCTCCGCGCCGCCTTCGACCGGTTGCCGACGAAGGATCTGACCGAGGCGCTGGTCGGGGGCATGACCAAGCGCGAGTTCCTGGAGGGCTACGAGGAGCCCGCCTCCGTCCGCTTCCATGTGATGGACCTCGACGACTTCCTGCTCGCCCCGCTGCCCAACCACCTCTTCACCCGCGACACCTCGGCCTGGGTCTACGACGGCGTCTCGATCAACGCGATGCGCTGGCCCGCCCGCCAGCGCGAGACCGTCCACTTCGAGGCGATCTACCACCATCACCCGCTGTTCGCCGGTCCTGACAGCCCCGCGTTCAACGTGTGGTCGGAGGGCCAGGGCGCATATCCGTCCACGATCGAGGGCGGAGACGTGCTGGTCATCGGCTCGGGCGCGGTGCTGATCGGGATGAGCGAGCGCACCACCCCGCAGGCCGTGGAGATGCTGGCGCGCGGCCTGTTCGCGGCGGGCTCGGCCCGTACGATCGTCGCGCTGGACATGCCGAAGCGTCGGGCGTTCATGCATCTGGACACCGTGATGACGATGGTCGACGGCGACACCTTCACCCAGTACGAGGGGCTGGGCATGCTCCGCTCGTACACCATCGAGCCCGGCGGCAGCGTCAACGAGCTGAAGGTCACGGACCATCCGCCGGAGCACATGCACCGGGCGATCGCGGCCGCCCTGGGCCTGGACCACGTCCGTGTCCTCACGGCCACCCAGGACGTGCACTCCGCCGAGCGCGAGCAGTGGGACGACGGGTGCAACGTGCTGGCCGTCGAGCCGGGCGTCGTGCTCGCCTACGAGCGCAACGTCACCACGAACACGCATCTGCGCAAGCAGGGCGTCGAGGTGCTGGAGATCCCCGGCAGCGAGCTGGGCCGCGGCCGGGGCGGACCCCGGTGCATGAGCTGCCCCGTGGAGAGGGACCCGGTCTGAGCACGGCCGGGCGACCGTGCACGGCGGTCATGGCGAGCGCCGAGGGCGCAAGGGACCGTCCTGTATAGAGATTCGGGCGTCGGTATAGAATTCCATGGTCGGACGTCAGTCAGCTCAGCACCTGCCAGCGACCTAGGAGCCCTCCCTCATGGCGACAGACCTCACGGGCCGCCACTTCCTCAAGGAACTGGACTTCTCCCCCGAGGAGTTCCGTCACCTGATCGACCTGGCCGCCGAACTGAAGGTGGCCAAGAAGGCGGGCGCCGAGCCGCAGCGGCTGCGGGGCCGCACCATCGCGCTGGTCTTCGAGAAGACCTCCACCCGCACCCGCTGCGCCTTCGAGGTCGCCGCCGCCGACCAGGGCGCGGGCACCACCTATCTCGACCCGGGCGGCTCGCAGCTAGGGCACAAGGAGTCCGTACGGGACACCGCGCGGGTGCTGGGGCGGATGTACGACGGCATCGAGTACCGGGGCAGCGGCCAGGCCGTCGTGGAGGAACTGGCCGCCTACGCCGGGGTCCCCGTCTACAACGGACTGACCGACGACTGGCACCCCACGCAGATGCTCGCCGACGTGCTGACCATGACCGAGCACTGCGCCAAGCCCCTCGACGCCACCGCCTTCGCCTACCTCGGCGACGCCCGCAACAACATGGGCAACTCCTATCTCGTCACCGGCGCGCTGCTCGGCATGGACGTGCGCATCGTCGCCCCGCGCGCACTGTGGCCCGAGGAGCCCGTCGTCACACGTGCGCGCGGCCTCGCCGCACGTACGGGGGCGCGCATATCCCTCACTGAGCAGGTCGAAGAGGGCGTGCGGGGCGCGGACTTCGTGGCCACCGACGTCTGGGTGTCGATGGGGGAGCCCAAGGAGGTGTGGGACGAGCGCATCGCGCTGCTGCGTCCCTACGCCGTGACCATGGACGTACTGCGGGCCACGGGCAACCCGGAGGTGAAGTTCATGCACTGCCTGCCCGCCTTCCACGACCTGGGCACGGCGGTGGGACGGGAGATCCACGAGCGGCACGGCCTGGACTCCCTGGAGGTCACGGACGAGGTCTTCGAATCGGCCCAACATTCCGTCGTCTTCGACGAGGCGGAGAACCGGATGCACACGATCAAGGCGCTGCTCGTCGCGACGCTCGCCGGTGAGAATCACGGACGGCCCGGCTACTGAGAACCCGCCGGGTGTACGAAGGCCCGCCGGGCGTGGGCCCGTTGAGGCTCCGCGCACACGGTCATCCGTGCAGCGCCAGATAGGGCGCGAGTGCCAACAGGGTTCCCGCCAGCGCGTACTTGAGCTTACGGGTGGGCACCGCGTGGGCGATCTTCCAGCCGATCATCACGCCCGCCAGCTCGGGGACGCCGACGAGGACGGCGAGCGCCCAGTCGACCGAGCCGTGCACCAGATAGGCCACGGTCCCCACGCTCGCGATGACGACGGACTGTGCCTGCGCGGCGGCCAGCGCGGGCAGCAGCGGCAGTCCGGCGATCACCAGCAGGGGAACGCTCAGCATCGGGCCGCCGAGGCCGAAGAGCCCCGCGGCGACGGCGACCAGCAGCCCGAGGGCGGCGGTTGTGACGGGAGACAGGCTCGCGGGCCCGGTGCCGCTCCCCGCGCCGCTGCCCGTCCCGGGGTCCGAACTCGTCGGCCCACCACCGGAGTCGGCTGCTCGGGCCGCGTCCGCCGTCCCCGCCGTACGGCGTTCCCGCAGCCACACCAGTATCCCCGTCGTGGCGACCGCGATCGCGAGCAGGATCGCGAACACCCGCCCGTCGGCAAGGGTGTTGAAGAAGACGCCCAGCGGGGAGCCGACGAGCGCGGCCGTCGACAGCACCAGCGCGATACGGCGCGTACGGGGATCACGTAGCTGACCGGAGCGGGTGTAGGCGGCCGTGCCGAGGGCGCCGGTGGCGATGTGCGTTGCGATGGCCGTCCCGGCGACCCCGGAGGGGGAGAGCCCCGTCAGCAGGAACATCCCGATGGTGGGCAGCACTCCGCCGGGGCCCACCGCGGTGATGCCGATGCCGCCCGCCAGCCCGAAGAGAGCCAGCAGCGCGAGTATCAGCGGATCGAACTCCATCAGCCAGTCCCTTTCGCAGCCGGGCCCCTCGCGTGACCGGCCACAACGCTAGCCGGTCGGCCTTGCGGCAGTTCACGGCCGTCGCAGCCGGACGGTCCGGCCGGTCGCCCGGCCCGTCTCGGCGGTCCGTCCCCGCCCGGTGTCTATCGCGCACCCGTGACGGCAGTCACGAACCGGTGATACGTTCACGGTGCCGGCAACGCCGTGGAGGAGGCCCCCACCCATGAGCCCGTACACCGGATCGGCCCGCGCCACCGAGGAGTGGCAGCACATCAAGGTCACGGAGGACGACGGCGTCGTCACCGTCACCCTCGCCCGGCCCGAGCGGCTGAACGCCCTCACCTTCGGCGCGTACGCCGATCTGCGCGATCTGCTGGCCGAGTTGGCGCGGGAGCGACGGGCGCGTGCGCTGGTGCTCGCGGGGGAGGGGCGCGGCTTCTGCTCCGGCGGCGACGTCGAGGAGATCATCGGCGCGACCCTCGACACGGACACCGCCCAGCTTCTGGACTTCAACCGCATGACGGGCCAGGTCGTGAGGGCGCTGCGGGAGGCGCCGTTCCCCGTCGTCGCCGCGGTGCACGGGGTCGCGGCGGGCGCGGGCGCCGTGCTCGCGCTGGCCTCCGACTTCCGCGTCGCCGACCCCACGGCGCGCTTCTCGTTCCTGTTCACGAAGGTCGGTCTCTCCGGTGGCGACATGGGCGCCGCGTATCTGCTGCCCCGCGTGGTCGGCCTGGGCCACGCCACCCGCATCCTGATGCTGGGGGAGCCCGTAAGGGCCCCGGAGGCCGAACGCATCGGTCTCATCAGCAAGTTGACCGAGGAAGGGCAGGCGCACTCCGCCGCCGCCGAACTGGCCCGCACCCTCGCCGACGGCCCCGCGCTCGCACACGCCCAGACCAAGGCGCTGCTCACGGCCGAGCTGGATCTGCCGCTGTCGGCCGCCGTGGAGATGGACGCCTCGACGCAGGCGCTGCTGATGCACAGCGAGGACTACGCCGAGTTCCACGCGTCGTTCACGGAGAAGCGCTCGCCGAAGTGGCGGGGGAAGTGAGATGAGCGGGCCGCACGCCGCATCCGGCACCGGCGGGATGCGCGTCGCCGTGATCGGGGGCGGACCCGGCGGTCTCTACGCTGCCGCGCTGCTCAAGCGTCTCGACCCCTCCCGAAGCGTCACCGTGTACGAACGCAACGCCCCCGACGACACGTTCGGCTTCGGCGTCGTGCTGTCCGACGAGACGCTCGGCGGCATCGAACACGCCGACCCGGCCGTATACGCCGCGCTCCAGCGGGAGTTCGTGCGCTGGGACGACATCGACATCGTCCACCGCGGCAGCACCCTCACCTCCGGCGGCCACGGCTTCGCCGCGCTGGGCCGCCAGCCGGCTGCTGGCCGTGCTCCACGAGCGCTGCCGCGAACTGGGCGTGGACCTGCGCTTCCGCTGCGAGGCGCCGCCCGCGGCCGAACTGGCCGCCGTACACGACCTGGTGGTGGCCGCCGACGGCGTGCACTCCACCACCCGCGACGCCTTCGCCGACGCCTTCCGGCCCAAGGTGACCGAGCACCGCTGCCGCTACATCTGGCTCGCCGCCGACTTCGCACTCGACGCCTTCCGCTTCGAGATCGCCGAGACCGAGCACGGCGTGCTCCAACTGCACGCCTATCCCTACGAGTCGGCAGGCGAAGCCGGGCCGGGCGCCTCGACCGTCATCGTCGAGACACGCGAAGAGGTCTGGCGCGCCGCCGGGTTCGACGGCATGGACGAGCGCGCTTCGGCCGAGCAGTGCGCGAAGCTCTTCCCCGAGACCCTCGGCGGCAGGCCGCTGCGCGGCAACAACTCGCAGTGGATCGCCTTCCGTACGGTCGTCAACGAGCGCTGGTCGCACGGGAACGTGGTGCTGCTGGGCGACGCCGCGCACACCGCGCACTTCTCCATCGGCTCCGGCACCAAGCTCGCCGTGGAGGACGCCCTGGCGCTGGCCGCATGCGTCGAGGAGCAGCCGGACCTGCCCTCGGCGCTCGCGGCGTACGAGGAGGAGCGCCGGCCGGTCGTCCTCTCGACGCAGCGTGCGGCACGCGGAAGTCTGGAGTGGTTCGAGGACCTGGCCACCTATGTCGGCCAGCCGCCACGGCAGTTCGCGTTCAATCTGCTCACCCGCAGCCGCCGGGTCACCCACGACAATCTGCGGCTGCGCGACCCCGGTTTCGTGGCGGGAGTGGAGGCGGAGGCGGAGATCGAGGACGGTACGCCGCCGATGTTCACACCCTTCCGGCTGCGTGGACTGACGCTGCGCAACAGGGTCGTCGTCTCCGCGATGGACATGTACTCCGCCGAGGAGGGCCCCGACTGCGCGGGAATCCCCGGCGACTTCCACCTCGTACACCTCGGCGCGCGTGCGCTGGGCGGCGCCGGACTCGTGATGACGGAGATGGTCTGCGTCTCGCCCGAGGGCCGGATCACGCCCGGCTGTACGGGACTTTGGACCGGAGCGCAGGAGTCGGCGTGGAGCCGCGTCACGGACTTCGTGCACGCGCAGTCGCCCGGGACCGCGATCGGCGTGCAGCTCGGCCACTCCGGCCGCAAGGGCTCGACACGGCTGATGTGGGAAGGCATCGACGAGCCGCTGCCGGAGGGCAACTGGCCGGTCGTGGCGCCCTCGCCGCTGCCGTACCGCGAAGGCGTCAACCAGGTGCCGCACGCCCTGACCGCCGCCGAAATGGCCGCCATACGCGAGGAGTTCGCCGAATCGGCCCGCCGGGCCGCACGCGCCGGGTTCGACCTGCTCGAACTGCACTGCGCCCACGGCTACTTGCTCTCCAGCTTCCTCTCACCGCTGACGAACCGCCGCACCGACGAATACGGCGGCGGCATCGAGGGACGCCTCCGCTTCCCGCTGGAGGTCTTCGACGCGGTACGCGAAGTGTGGCCGCGGCAGCGGCCGATGACGGTACGGGTGTCCGCCACCGACTGGGCGGAGGGAGGCATCACCCCGCAGGAGGCGCTGGGCGTCGCCGCCGCCTTCCGCGACCACGGTGCGGACGCCATCGACGTCTCCACCGGGCAGGTCGTCGCCGACGAGCGGCCGGACTTCGGACGCTCCTACCAGACCCCGTACGCGGACCGCATCCGCAACACCCTCGGCGTCCCCGTCATCGCCGTGGGCGCCATCTCCTCGTGGGACGACGTGAATTCGCTGCTGCTCGCGGGCCGCGCCGACCTGTGCGCGCTGGGACGTCCGCACCTCTACGACCCGCACTGGACGCTGCACGCCGCGGCCGACCAGGGCTACGAGGGGCCCGGGGCGCCCTGGCCGCTGCCCTACCGTGCGGGCAGCCGCAAACCGCCGACGGGACGTACGGACGCGCCGAAGCCGAGGCTCACGCTGTAGCGCGGGCGGATGGCAGCGGTAGACGGCCGGGCAGCGCCGGGACCGCCGCGGGCGTCATCGGCGGTAGGTGTCGCGGTCGGGGTTCCAGTCCTCGTCGAACCAGCGGTCGTCGGGGCCGCGGCGGTTGCCCACGATGGCGGCGATCGGCGGGATCACGAGCGCCGCGACGCACAGCCCGACGGCGGCGGGGACCGAGATCAGGCGCACGAAGCTCCAGGCGCTGACGAAGAGCACCAGGCATGTCGTCATCAGCACGAAATAGCGCCTGCGCCGTTGTGCGTACACACCTCAAGGGTATTGCGGCGACGAGCCCGGCGGGAGTCCGCGCCCGGCGGGGCTCACAGGGCTCAGCGGGGTGCACGGGGCTCACAGGACTCACCGCGGTTCACGGGGCTCAGCGGTGTTCACGGGCCGCCATGCGTCTGCCGGGACGCCCACCCGGCGCCCTGCGCGGCGGCCCCAACCCGCTCATCCCTGCGCGAACTTCACCGCGTACTCGCGTCCCGGCTCGCGCAGCCTCTCGTGCAGCGCGAAGAAGACCTCCGCCGAGCGCTCGCCCGGCCAGTCCGCCGGTAGCAGCGAAGGCGGCAGCCCCGGGTCCGCGTACGGCAGGCGCCGCCATGCGTCGAGCGCGGGGAGATAGTCCCGGTACGCCTCCTCGGGCGACGCGTCGCGCCGCCGTGACCAGGCGCGCAGCACCGGCTCGTGCACGTCCAGGAACGCCCGGTGCAGCGCCGCCAGCGACGGCAGGTCCCACCAGCGCGCCACCGCGTCCGCCGTCGGCTCGAAGCCCTCGTGCGTCCCCGCGAAGAGGTCCACGTACGGGGTGAGACCGAGCCGCCCCAGGCTGTGACGGGTCTCCTCCTCCAGATGGGACGGCGCGATCCAGATTCCGGGCGCGGCGTTGCCGAAGCCGAGGCGGGCCAGCCGGGAGCGGAGTATGTGGCGGCGGCCCCGCTCGCTCTCCGGCACGGAGAAGACGGCCAGCAGCCAGCGGCCGTCCGGCACGGTGCGGGCGTAGACGCGCCGGTCGCCGTCGTCGAGCAGTTCACGCCCGGCCGCCGAGGGCGCGTACCCGGCGGCCTTGCTGCCCGGACGGTCCGCGGTGAGCAGTCCGCGCCGCTTGAGCCGGGACACGGCGGACCGCACGGACGGTGCGTCGACGCCCACTGCGCCCAGGAGCTGGATCAGCGCGGCGATCGGCACCGTACTGCCGGGGAAGGCACGCCCGTAAGCGCCGTAGAAGGTGAGGATGAGCGACCCCGGCGACGGCCGGGAAGCGGGGGCTGCTGATTCACGCGGTCACTCTAGGCGGGCTGCCCGTCAGGGGTCTGCGCGCCCGGTTCCGGCCGCCCGGCGGACCCTGCCTCGGCGGCGGCCCCGGTTCCGGTCCCCGCCTCGGGCCCTGTTCCCGACCGTGTCCCCGTCGCCTCTCTCGCCGTCGCCGCGCCCGCCTCGCGCAGTACGTACCGCTGGAGCTTTCCCGTGGGCGTGCGCGGCAGCGAATCGGCGAAGACGAACTCGCGCGGGCACTTGTACGGGCTGAGCTGTCCGGTGACGAACTCCCGCAGCACGTCCGCCGTCACGGCGCCCGGCCCGGCCGCATCCCCCTCGTCCTCGCGCAGCACCACGTGTGCCACGACGATCTGGCCGCGCCGCTCGTCGGGGCGTCCCACCACGGCGGCCTCCGCCACGGCGGGATGGCGCAGCAGGGCCTCCTCGACCTCGGGGCCGGCGATGTTGTAGCCCGCCGAGACGATCATGTCGTCGGCGCGTGCCACGTAACGGAAGTAGCCGTCGGCGTCGCGTATGTAGGTGTCGCCGGTCAGGTTCCAGCCGTCGCATACGTACTCGCGCTGCCGGGGGTCCGCGAGATAGCGGCAGCCGACGGGACCGCGTACGGCCAGCAGGCCCGGCTCGCCGTCCGGCACCGGCGTGAGGAGTCCGTCGCCGTCCCTGTGCACCACCCGGGCCTCGAAGCCCGGCACGGCCACACCGGTCGTCCCCGGGCGGGCGTCGTCGTCGGCGGCGGAGACGAAGATGTGCAGCATCTCCGTCGCGCCGATGCCGTTGATCATCCGCAGGCCGGTTCTCTCCAGCCACGCCTCGTAGGTGGCGGCGGGCAGGTTCTCCCCGGCGGAGACACAGCGGCGCAGCGAGGAGATGTCATACGGGCGGGCCCGTCCCGCAGGTGCCGGTGCGGAGGCGTCGCCGAGCTTGGAGAGCATCCCGCGATAGGCGGTCGGTGCGGTGAACAGCACGCTCACACGGTGCCGTTCGACTGCCGCGAGCATCTGCTCGGGCCCGTTCCACTGCCCCAGCAGGGCGGCGGCGCCGGCCCGCAGCGGGAAGATCACCAGTCCGCCCAGCCCGAAGGTGAAGCCCAGCGGAGGGCTGCCCGCGAAGAGGTCGTCGGGCGTGGGGCGCAGCACGTGCGCGGAGAAGGTGTCGGCCACGGCCAGCACATCGCGGTGGAAGTGGACGCAGCCCTTGGGCCGCCCCGTCGTACCGGAGGTGAAGGCGATCATGGCGACGTCGTCGGCAGCGGTCCGGACCGCCTCGTAGCGGTCGGGCTGCGACTCGCACAGCGCCAGCAGGTCCCCGGGGCCGTCGCCGCCGAAGGGCGTGAGCCGCAGCCCGGGTATCTCCGCCTTCTCCAGCTCATCCAACGCGCCCGCGTCGCACAGCGCGTGGCTGATCCGTCCCATGTCGCACACCTTGCGCAGCTCGTGGGCCCGCTGTGCCGCCAGTACGGTCACGGCCACCGCCCCCGCCTTCATCACCGCGAGCCAGCAGGCCGCCAGATGGGGGGAGTTGGGGCCGCGCAGCAGCACACGGTTGCCGGGGACCACGCCCAGCACGCCGGTGAGTACGTGGGCGATCCGGTCGACGCGGGCGCGCAGTTCGCCATAGCTCCAGCACTCGCCGTCGTCGGCGCGGAAGGCGGGACGGTCCGCGCCGTAACGTTCGGCCGAGACGTCCAGCAGCTCGACCCCGCAGTTGAGGCGGGCCGGGTAGTGCAACTCGGGCCGGTCGAAGCGGAGCTGCGGCCATTCCTCGCTCGGGGGCAGGCTGTCGCGGGTGAAGGTGTCGACGTGCGCGGACGGGCTCAGTTGCATCGCGGGCCCCCTCGGGGGTGTGCCGTGGCCGGTGTCGCCGGTGTGCCGTTGAGCGTAACGTGTTGGTGACGACAGTCAACGGTCCGCGATAGAGGATCAGGGGCGGCCGCGTGACCGCCGCCGTCATGAGCAGGAGGAGGCCCGCAGATGCCCGCGTTCGCGCTCGACCCCGAGCAGCACGCATGGTGCGAGGAGCTACGGGAGCTGGGGGCCCGTGAGCTGCGTCCGCTCGCCGAGGCGGGCGAGGAAGGCAGCATCAACCGCCCGTTGCTCGCCGCCCTCGGCGAACTCGGCCTGCTCGGGCGGCTGTTCGCGCCCGACGGGCGCCCCGCGAGCGCCCTCGACCTGTGTCTGCTGCGGGAGTCGCTGGCGTACTCGTGCACCGAGGCCGAGACGGCTCTCGCCCTTCAGGGGCTGGGCGCGGGGCCGCTCGCCCTCGCCGGTACGGACGCCCAGCGCGCACGCTGGCTGGGCGAGGTCACCTCGGGCCGCGCCGTGGCCGCATTCGCGCTCAGCGAGCCGGGCGCGGGGAGCGACGCCGCGGCCCTCGCCCTGCGCGCCGAGCCGGACGACGAAGGGGAAGGGCACGGCTGGCGTCTCACCGGCACCAAGACCTGGATCTCCAACGCACCGCACGCCGACGTGTTCACCGTCTTCGCCCGTACGTCACAGGGCGCGGGCTCGCGCGGCGTCACCGCGTTCCTCGTACCGGCCGGGCGGCCCGGACTCGGCGGCGAACCACTGGAGATGCTCTCCCCGCATCCGATCGGCACGGTCACCTTCGACGGGGTGCCCGTCTCGCGTGACGATCTGCTCGGCGAGGTCGACGGAGGCTTCCGCGTGGCGATGCGCACGCTGAACCTCTTCCGTCCGAGCGTCGGCGCCTTCGCCACGGGCATGGCGCAGGCCGCGCTGGACGCGGCCGTGCGACACGCGGGCGCACGCGAGGCGTTCGGTGGCACCCTGCGCGAACTCCAGGCCGTCTCACACCAGTTGGCGGAGACGGCGACGCGAGTCGAGGCCGCACGGCTGCTCGTCTACGCCGCTGCGGCGGCCTACGACCGGGGCGAGGAGGACATCGCACGCCGCGCGGCCATGGCGAAACTGCTCGCCACGGAGACCGCCCAGCAGGCCGTCGACACCGCCGTGCAGATCCATGGCGCAGCCGCCCTCCAGCGGGGCCATCTACTCGAACACCTCTACCGCGAGGTCCGCGCGCCCCGTATCTACGAAGGAGCGAGTGAAGTGCAGCGCTCGGTCATCGCGAAGGAGCTGTACAAGTGACCGAGCCCGACGAGAACCCTGACGGCACCGCCGCCCACGACCGGGACGGCGAACGTGCCGGGAACCGTGCGGACGCCGAGCCCGGCCCGCACGGGCACGAACCTCGCCTGCGGCGCACCAATCCGCCCGAACTCTCCCCGCCGACGGGCTTCTCCCACGCCGTGACGGCCACCGGCTCGCGCATCGTCTTCCTCGCCGGACAGACCGCGCTGGACGCGGAGGGCAAGGTCGTCGGCGCCACGCTCACCGCCCAGTTCGAGCAGGCGCTGACCAACCTGCTCACGGCGCTTGCCGCTTCGGGAGGCACCCCTGCCGATCTGACGCGCGTCACCGTCTACGCGACCGACGTGGCCGCCTACCGTGCCGAGGCCCGCCAACTGGGTGCCGTCTGGCGCCGCCACGCGCACCGCGACTATCCGGCGATGGCGGTCGTCGGCGTGACCCGGCTGTGGGACGAGGAGGCGATGGTGGAACTGGACGGCATCGCGGTGCTGCCGTAGCGGGTGCCGGTGGCGTGACGGGGCGCCGACCTCCGCTGTCGTCAGCCGAACCAGCTCACGCGGACCACGTAGATCCTCTTGCGGTACTCGAACTTCTGGTACCAGACGATCAGTCGGTCAGTGCTGACCGACCGGAGCCGCCTGGGGTTCTGTTCGTCGTAGTCGTTCCCGGCCTCCAGGCGCAGCTGAGCCAGGGTCGAGCAATCCTCGGACGACGCCCTCCCGTTCGCTTTTGCCTTCTGGAGGGAGCCCGTCGGCGACGAACGCCTCGTCAGGAACGAACTCGTACTGCCAGGTGTCTTCGCCGGTCACCGTTCGATTTCTCGCTCGGCGTCGGCCAGGATGCGGCTGATTCGAGTCTGGGCCTCGCGGATCTGCTCTTCCGATGCCGACGGATCAGCGGTGACCTGCTCGGCCGCACGCAAGTCCGCGGCACGCTCCGGCCAGCGCTCGACGGCGATGAACGTCGCCCACTTGATCAGGAACCCCTGCGTCCAGCCGATGGATTCCGTACGGACGGCTTGGTCGAAAGCTTCGCCCAGCTCGCGGTCGTACTGGCTCAGGTTGAGCGGCTTGATGTAGCGCACAGCCTCGCGCAGCGCTTCGCGCGTCAACGCGGGCTGGGGGATCAGCGGAGCCCTGCTCGCCCCTGACTCTGCGGCCTGTGTCGTCATGCTGGAGCGTAGCGGCAACGTGTGACAGTGCCGCGGGTCCCGTCCATCACGCCTGCGTGGGCTGCGGCGACATCCGGGCGCGACCCGGACCGACCGGGTGCATCGCGATCGGCGCTGCGCGCCCCCGTCAGGCTGCCGCGCCCCGTCACGGCGCCCCGTCCCGCGGACACCTGAACTCCTCCTTCGTCCCCCACTTCTTGCGCTCCTTGTCGGCGTCCCACAGCCCGCAGTCCAGCGAGACCTCCGCGCCGTGAGGCGTGTCGTGCAGGATCAGCAGCCGCTTGTCGCGCGGGACCGGATCGCCCTCGCCGAAAGTCAGCCAGCCCGTAGCACCCCGCAGCTTCATGGGCTCGATGATGTTGTCCCGCACCGCGGCCCGGGTCAGCTCCGTTCGGTCGGAGTTCTGAAGAGCCGTGTTGACCGCCTCGGAGAGGACGTACATGGCGTCCCAGGACAGCGCCGTACGGCCGTCGTTGCTCCAGTGGTCCTTGCCGAACTCCTCCAGATAGATGTTGTGGAAGACCTTGGCACCGTTGTTGCGGGGGCGACTCGCGGGCAGGGCGTGCGCGGCGTAGTAGAGGCGAGCTCCGGGGTGCTTCTTGCTCGGCTCCTGCTGGTCCACGACGGAGTTGGTGAGGTCGTTCCCTCCCAGGACGTGCACCTTGTCGCAGTCGGTCAGCTTGTCGAAGTCGTTGAGGAACGCGCCGAACTCGTTTGCCCGCGCCGCCCAGAACACGACGGTGCGCGGCTTCTTCCTGTGCAGCCGCGAGCACACCTGTTCCGCCAAGTCGCGTGACGAGTCGGCCCAGTTGACGTCGTCACTGCCGCCCGTGTCGCGGTTCGCGCTGTCGGTGTCGGGCGTGTACCAGAGGGTGCGGGTGTCGCGCTTGCCGAACTCACGGCGGAACCGGTCGCTGAGATTGCTGCTGTACTCGTCGGACGGGTCCGCGATCACGATGGCCTTCTCGGCGGGTGCGCAGGTCTCGGGCCCCGTCTTCACGATGTTGCCGTGCCGGGCGAAGTCCGCCGAGATGCGCGCCTCGCGCCTGTTGTCGGGGGCGACCTGCCGGTAGTACTTGTGCCCCTGCATCCTCTCGGCGGTAGCCACCGTCCCGAGCATCGGCAGACCCGCGTCGCCGAGGATGTCGCGGGCCTCCATGGTGTCCTGGCGGCTCTGCCCGAGGCCCACCACGCCGAGGATCTCCTCCCGCTTCTCCGGCTTCTGCGACCTCATCTCGTCCACCAACTCACGGGCGACGGCGGGGGCTTTGGAGAAACGGTCGCCGGCGTCGAGCCGTTCCACCTTCAGCCTGACCTTGTTGTCGGCGTCGCGGGCCGCCTCGCCGTTGAGCTCCCGCTGGGCGAGGGCGACGCCCCGCAGTTCGGGAATCGCGCCGCTGTACATGGCCTCGTCTCCGGAGTCGGGCTCGACCGGCACGCCCAGATAGACCACGGTCCGCACGATCGCGCCTTGCTTCTCCGCGCGCTCCGCTGCCCGGTTGTTCTCCTTCAGCAGGTCCAGCGACTCCTTGTACACCTCGTACGGTTCCCAGTCGTTGCGGACGCGGCCGGCCTGCGGCGTCCCGGCCTTGGCCACCGCCGGGCCGATGCACCGGGTGCTGGTGTCGTCGAGCACCTTGTTGACGCCCCAGACGCCTGCGCCGCCCAGCAAGGCCAGGACGAGCACGGTGCTGAGCGCGGCCTCCGCGAGCGGAGCACCGTCCGAGTAGATCCGCTCCGGATAGATCTCCGGATTGCGGCCGAGCCAGCGGGTGGCGGCGGCGTCGTTCGGCTCGCCCTCCACACGGACCCGCACGACCCGGGCACCGCCGCGCCCCGACATCTCCTTCCAGGACCTCAGCGTGATGGCGGCCTCGGTGAAGCTCTCGGCGCGCTCGCCGCCGAAGTCGCCGGAGCGTTCCGTGCAGACGAGCACCACGCTCGTGCTGCCCGTCTCCTCGACGGCGCCGGGGAACTCCGCCAGCAGCCGCTCCCTCCACTCCGGGTACTCGCCGGCCTGCGGGAGCACGATCACGAACCGGCTCTTACGGCGCCGCCCCCAGGGGGAGAGCCTGGGCCGCCGGAACGCCGCCTCCAGATCCTCCAGAAGCGCCCTCAGCAGCAGACCCGTGGTGCGGTCCAGCCGCTCCTCGCGCTCCTGAGCCGTCTCCTGCTCCTCCGCCATGGCGTCCGCCAGGCCCGCGAGCACACCCGCCTCGGGGCCGAGCACCGGTGCGGTGCCCGCGAACCGCGACGCGTCCTGGAAGAAGCCCGTGCCCTTCGGCAGGTCCGTCCACTGCCGGTACCAGCTTCCCTTGTGCGTCATACGGCGTTCCTGTAGCCGTCCGTACAGCCAGCGCGGCAGCACGTTGAACAGCGGCTGGCGCGTCCAGTACCAGAGGAACGCCGGGATGCCCGTGGGTGCCTGGTCGCCGCCGCTGACCTTCTCCAGCGCCTTCAGGAAGTTGGAGTCCTTGCGCCGCTCGGCGAAGCAGCGATCGCGTAACTCCCTTGCCTGCACGGCGTTCTGGCGTTCCGCGAGGTCTGTCTCCACGACGCTGCACATCAGTGTGAAGCGGGGCAGCCGCAGCTTGCCGAAGCCTCCGGGCCGGTTGCGCTCCAGCTCCTGCTCCAGCTTCTGGAAGAGATCGCCGATCCGCTCGCTGCGGGGGCCCGACGGCGCACCCGCGACCTGTGCGTAAGGGACACGGGCACGGCCGCCGACGCGGAGTCGGGCGCACAGCCCGTCGGCGATCAGCTCGGCCTCCCGCGCGTCGTCGGGCTGGCTGAGCATCACCAGCGGAGACGGACCGCGCCTGCCCGGGGGCAGCTTGATGAGCTGCTCGAGCGCGTCGATCAGCGTTTCGATCTTGGGCAGCGGCGGAATCAACGACGCCACGGCACTTCACCCCCCGTGGGCAGGCCGCCGCGAGATGCCGTGGCCCCCGCCCCTCGGCCCTACGAACCGGACTCGGCGGCCGGGGCGGGCGTTCGTTCAGCGCCCCGACGGCCCGGCCTCCGCGCATCTTTCCCTCTCTTGTGGTGGCCACGCAAGAACTTACGGGCGAGAGCGGGGGAGTCGGCCCGTTGTGACCGAAACCGTCCGTGTACGGGCGGAGTTCGTGATCCACTGAGAGGTCCGTAGCGAACCGTCGTGGAAGGGCTGCGAGTTGAGCGTGCCGCTGAAGGGTCCCTCGCGTCGCTCGATGCTCGCCGCGGGGGCGGCGGGCGTACTGACTGCCGCCTGCACCGCCGCCACGGGAGAGGACGGTCAGCCGTCCGGCGGGGGAGCGCACGTCGAGGACATCACCGGTCCGCTGCGGCGGCTGGAGAATGAACACTCCGCCCGCGTAGGGGTGTTCGCGCACGACACGCACAGCGGCAGGACGGTGCGGCACCGCTCGGACGAACGTTTCCCCCTGTGCTCCACCTGGAAGCCGCTCGCCGCGGCGGCGCTGCTGAGAGGCGGAGAACGCGAGGGGGACGCCGACGGCGGTGGCGACGTACTCGCCGAGCGGGTGCGCTACTCGAAGTCCGACCTCGTGGAGCACTCGCCGGTCACCGGTAACCGGAAACACCTCGACCAGGGCATGACTCTCGGACAACTCTGCGACGCCGCCGTCAGGTTCAGCGACAACACCGCCGCGAATCTGCTGCTGCGCGAACTCGGCGGCCCCGCCGCGATCACCCGCTTCTGCCGCTCCCTCGGCGACGAGGTCACACGCCTCGACCGGACGGAGACCGAGCTGAACTCGGCGGAGCCATGGCGGAAGACGGACACCACCTCGCCGCGGGCCGTCGCACGGACATATATGCGTCTGACGCTCGGCGACGCCCTCGACCGGTCCGGGCGGCGGCAGTTGACTGCCTGGCTGCGCGGCAACACCACCGGCGACCGCAGCTTGCGAGCGGGGCTTCCCGAGGAGTGGACCGTCGCGGAGAAGACCGGCTCCGGCGCATACGGCACCAACAACGACGTAGGCATCGCCTGGACCGCACGCGAACGCAAGCCGGTGGTACTGGCGGTCCTCACCACCAAGAAGTCCGCGGACGCCGAGCCTGACTATCCGCTGCTGGCGAAGACGGCACGGCTCGTCGCCCGGGCACTCGCCTGACGCACACACCCATGGGCGGGCAGGCCGGTGGAGAGGGCGGACCCGTTCAGCGCCGAGGCCTGAACTCCTCGTGCAGGCCCTGCACTTCGGCGTAGCCCGGCACGGGCACGGGCACCGGCGAGGACGACGGCAAGGACGGCGACCAGGACGGCGACCAGGACGACGGCAAGGACGGCGACCAGGACGGCGGCAAGGGCGAGGCCGCCGCTGGCAGCTCGTCCGGCTCCGCGATCGAGCAGGCCAGATCGACCGCGTTACGCAGCGCGGTACGGAAGAGCAGCGACCCGAGGCTGACGCGGGCGACGCCGGCACCGGCGAGTTCCCCGTACGAACAATGCGCCGGTGAGAACAGGACGTTCAGTGGTGCAGGTGCCAACTCGCCTGCCAGCGCGGCGATTTCGCCGTGCTCCACCATCCCCGGCACGAAGAGGCAGTCGGCGCCCGCCGCGGCATACGCGCTGCATCGGTGCAGCGCCCCGGTGAGCGTCGCGTCCACGCCCAGCCAGTGCGTGTCGGTACGGGCGTTGACGAAGAGGCCCGGCGCTGCCTCCTTCAGCGCGGTGATCTTCGCCGTCTGGCGGGCGGGATCGGCGAGAGTGCCGTCTGGCCTTCCGTCCTCGATGTTCACACCCGCGACACCCGCCCGCTCCAACTCCACGCCCAGCGCGGCGACTTCGCCCGGGTCGTCACTGAAGCCGCCCCCGATGTCGACGCTCACCGGCACCGGCAGGCGTGCCAGGCCCCGAGCCAAGGCGAGCGTCTCGTCGCGTGCGGCGCCCGCACCGTCGGGCAGCCCCGCCGCTGCCGCGACACCAAGGCTCGTCGTACCGATCGCGGGAAAGCCGCGCCGGTGCAGGGCGGCGGCCGAGGCGTGGTCCCAGGCGTTGGGCAGCAGCAGCGGACGCTCGCCGTGATGCAGCGCCCTGAACGCCTCGGCCCTGCTGTCCTGCGTGCCGCCCTGCCTGTTGTCGGGCCTGCCGCCTGCTCTGCCGCCGTGGCTGTCGTCCCCGACGGGTCCGCGGTGCGCCCGGCCGTCCTCGTCCGCGCTCATCGCGGTGCCTCCGTCCGCATGCCCAGCAGCTCCGCCAGCGCGTCGCGGCCCCGGTCCGTGACCCTCAACGCCCTTGCGCTGCCGATGCGTTCGCACCACCGCTCCCGTAGCGCATACGTACACAGAGCGGCACCCGCACGGCCCGCCAGGTGCGGGCGGCGTTCCGTCCAGTCCACGCAGGAGCGTGCCATCGGGCGGCGGCTGCCGGGCCGCGGCGCCAGGTCGATGCCCAGGGCCCCGAACCACTCCAGCCCCTCGTCGGTCACGGAGAAGCCCGTCGACTGCTGGAGCAGCCCCCGTTCCAGCAGTGCGTCAGTGACGCCGACGCCCAGGGAGCCCGCCAGATGGTCGTAGCAGGTACGGGCCCTGGCCATCGCTGCGCTCGCCGAGGCGGCACGCAGGCCACGCGGCGCGGGCGGCGGCCCGGCGTGCGCGGCCAGATCCTCGATGAGCTGGGAGACCTGGGGCCCGGAGATGTGCACATAGCGGTGCCGCCCCTGCCGTACCTCCGTCAGCAGCCCGCCCGCGACGAGCTTGTCCAGATGGCCGCTCACCGTCGCCGCCGTCACCCGCGCCGTCCGCGCCAGCTCGCCCGCCGTCCAGGCCCTTCCGTCCTGGAGCGCCAGACAGATCGAGGCACGCGTGGGGTCCGCGAGCAGCCCGGCCAGCTCCGCCAGCCGCTGCCCGCTGCGCTCGGGCCCCGCGCCCCGCTCGCGCCCATGCGCTCGTCTTGAGGCCGCTCGTCCGGAGGGTGCTCGTGCTGTGCGTCCTGCTCGCTCCATACGGCCATGGTGCGCCCCCGACACTTCGGTGGGCGCCTAACTGATCGTTCCGGAACGAGGTCCGAGCCGCTCCGGAGAGTCCCGCCACGGGTCCGGAACAAGATCCGTCGATCACCGTCCGGTGATCGCTCCACCGCCCGCCCTGCGGCGGGACCCCGGATGCGGCGCCGGGCCGCGCCTACTCGTCGTCCGTCAGTTCCCGAGCACCGCCGCGGCACCGAGCCCGGGGAGACAGAGCCCGTTGTCGGTCATGGTGAGACACCTCGATGCCGTCGTCACGGCATGCATGGGCCTGCTCCTGTCAGGTGCCGGTGAACACGGGTGGGCGGCGTTCGATCATCGCGTCGATGCCTTCGCGGGCATCGGCGGTGGCGAACAGGCCGGGACCCACGTCGCCGCGCAGGCTTGCGGCCGACTCGGCGACCGGCCGTGCGAGGGCGGGGCGGGCGTCGGCCAGCGTGGCCTGGACGGCGAGTGGCGCCTGCTCGGCGATCCGGCGGGCGATGGCCATCGCACACTCGAACTGCTCGCCGCGCGGGACGACTTCCTGCACGATGCCGAAGCGCAGCGCGTCCGCGGCATCGAACAGATCGCCGGTCAGGAGATAACGCATCGCGTTGCCCCAGCCCGCTCTGCGCGGCAGCCGTATGGTCGCCCCGCCGAGGGCGACGATTCCGCGCGTGACCTCCTGCTGCCCGAAGACGGTGTCGTCGGCGGCTACGCAGATGTCCGCGCTGAGGACGAGTTCGAGGCCTGCCGTGAAGCAGCGACCGTGGACGGCGGCGACCACGGGCTTCGTCGCGGGCTCGCCGTACATGCCCCAGGGGTCGCGGCCGTCCTCCGGGAGGATGCCGTCTCCGCCCGTGGCCAGTCGCGGGGCGAGCGAGGCGAGGTCGAGGCCGCCGGTGAAGTCGTCGCCCAGGCTGTGCAGCACCGCGACTCTCGACGAGGGGTCGTCCGACAACTGCGCGTAGGCATGGGAGAGTCCGGCGATGACGTCGGCGTCGATCGCGTTCGCCTTCTCCGGCCGGTTGACGGCGATCGTCAGCACGGGGCCGTCCTGCTCGACGACGATCTTGGAGCTCATGCGGTCGCCGCCGGGGTGAGGATCGTTTCTGTGGAAGACATGCCGTCAACGTAGGGAGGGCGCAGGCAGCAAATGCGACACCGCCCGTAGTGTCTGCGACATGAATGTCGGAGTGATAGCGCTGCCCGGCTGCTGGGACTCCGGTCTGACGAGCGTCCTGGACGTACTGCGGGCCGCGAACTCCGCCCGTGAGCAGGTGGATCGGGACATCCCCGCGATCCGGGCCCAGACCGTCGCGGCTGACCGTGCCCCTGTCCCGACGGCGGGCCGCCTCCTCGTGCCCGTCGACCTCGAAATGGACGACGACGCGACTGCGGGCCTGGACACGCTGGTGATCCCGGCCCTGGCCGCCAAGAGCCCCGCCGGCATCGTGGACGCCCTTATGCGCGACGAGGTCCGGGCACTGCGCGCGATGCTGCGCGAATGGTCGCTCGCCGGGCGGGAGTTGGCCGCAGCGTGCACAGGCACGTTCGTACTGGCCGAGTCAGGTCTTCTCGACAACCGCCGTGCCACGACGAGCTGGTGGCTCAGCGCGACTTTCCGGAATCGCTATCCGAAGACGGAACTCGACACGTCCCGCATGGTGGTCCACGACGGGAAGATCGTCACCGCCGGTGCGGCCTTCGCCCACATCGACCTGGCCATGAGCCTCGTATCCAGGGTCAGCCCACAGCTCGCGGACGCCACCGCGGCCGCGCTGCTCGTCGACGAACGGCCCGCGCGCAGCATCGAGTCCGCACTGGGCTACCTCGCAGACGCCGATCGGCTCGTGACCGACTTCGAGACCTGGGTCCGGTCGAATCTGGAACGCGACGTCGCCGTCACCGACGCCGCCCTCGCCATCGGGACCACACGTCGTACGCTCGAACGCCGCGTCCGGCAGCGGCTGAACACCACTCCCTATGCGCTCATCCAGAGGCTCCGCGTCGAGCGGGCCGACCACCTGCGGCGCACGACCGGACTGAGCCTGGAGCGGATCGCCGCCATGGTCGGCTACCGCAACGCGTCGACGCTGCGCGCACTACTGAAGACGGCTTCCCGTGGAGCGGGAGCGCACGAAGGCGACTGAGACCACGCAGGGCACGCCGGCCGGCACCCGCGGCCATTCGGCTTCGGCTTCAGCCCTCGGGCTCGTCGCTCCCTGCGGCGCCCGTCACCAGGATCAGCGGGATGCCGCCGCACGGCCACAGGCTCATGCCGTCGTGCTCCGAGGGCTCACGGGCCGTCTCCGTACAGCCGTCGCGCTCGTCCCCGTTCTCACCCGGCGTGATCGCCGACGCGAAGTCCGGTCCCTTCAGCAGGGAACCCGCCAGACGGCGCGCATACGTCGAAACCGCCACGCGACCACGGGAGTTGACGAGGCAGGCGGGCCCCGGGAGGCGTTGCAGCACCGGCATGACGGCGGCCTCGAAGTCCGGCAGATACACATCGGCCGCCGCGACACCCGTGAAGCGCCCGCCGACGATCACCGGCACCGACAGCGTCAGGCTGTACTCGTCGGAGCAGAGATAGTCCACATACGGTCCCGCGACCGCGCGCCGCCCGGTGTCCCGGGCCAGCGAGTACCACTCCCAGTGGGTGTAGTCCGAGTACGCGGAGTGCTCCGGGTCCAGGTCCAGCAGCAGCGGCCGTATGTCGCCGCCCGGTCCCCGCTGCCACCACTCCAGCCATGCGTCCGCGTCGGCGAGCAGCCCCGGCGCCGCCACGAAACCCGCGCCCGACATCAAGTCGAGCCGCGCCAGCCGCTCTTGGAGTCCGGGCCGCAGGGCGGCCAGGTCGTCGGTGGCGGGCCGTCCGCCCTCGTCGGCGACGTCGGCGAGGAGCCGTGCGACCTCGGTACGTGTCTCGGCCACGGCGTCGAAGACGCACTCCAGGGCGTCACGGACACCTGCCGCGGCCTCCGCCTCCGGTGGGCACGTGCCGCGCGAACCGTCCGCCGGGCCGGGGACCTGCGACGACTCGTCGCCGGACGGCTCCCTGTCCGGCCCGCCCCCGGACGCCGAGTGCCCGGACGCCGTGTCCGTGGGCGTCGACTCCGGGTGCGCCGCATCCGTGGACGCCGCGTTGTCAAGGACGTGTGCTCCGCCTCCTGCGGGACGAGGACTGCTGCCCACGGGTGCCCTCCTTGGTGTGCGGACCGCCGGCGTCGCCGGGGGTGCCGAGGCGGAGTTCGACCAGGCGTCCCATGGAGACCTGAACGCACTGCTCGGCAAGGGCTCTTGCTTGCTCCGCCGCACCATCGTGCACCGCACAGATCACGGCGCGGTGACGATCGCAGACGTCTTTGAGGTGCCTTTCGTCGCCGAGTACGAGACATATGAGCGCGCCCACTTCGGCGTGTATGCCCACCAGTTCACGTGTCAGCCGTGCCGACTGCGCCGCCGCGGCAAGCTCGACATGGAAGCGGCCGTGCAGCCGACTGCGCGCCGGAGCGTCGGCGGCGTCCGTCAACTCCTCCACCGAGCGGTGCAGTTGATGCAGGTCGTCGGGTTCGGTCCGCTGCGCGGCGAGCCGGGCCGCCGCGCCGGAGACCGCCGTCCAGTGGTCGCCCAGGTCCCGTAGCGCCTCGGTGCTCCAGCCGCCCAGATGGCTCAACAGCCTGTCTTCGACGGGCCCTTCGGGCACCGTGACGAAGCTGCCCCCGCCGCGCCCCCTGCGGGTGGTGACGAGACCGCGCTGCCGCAGTGCCATCAGCGCCTCCCGCAACGTGACGGTCGAGACACCGAGTTGGGCCGCGAGTTCGGGCTCGCCCGGCAACTGCTCGCCGTCGGCGAGCAGTCCGAGTTCGATGGCGTCGCCGAGCCGCCGCACCACGGCCTCGACGCGGGCCTGTGCGCCGATCGGCGTGAAGACGGTTCTTCGGGCGCCGTCCTGATCTCTCCTCACGGCCACCACCTTGTCAGTTGGCTGAGGCTTTACCCGAAGAGGGCGTCGGGCGCTCTTGAAGCTTGAACTATGACTTCATATATTTACTGCCGCCCAACGTCCACAGCGGCAGGAAGGTTCCCGTACATGGAGGAACTGGAGGGGAACGCCGTCCGACTGCGGAACCTGCGCAAGGTGTTCGGCAGGACCGAGGCCGTCGCGGACGTCGAACTGGGCATATCCGACGGCGAGTTCTTCTCCATGCTGGGCCCGTCGGGCTCGGGCAAGACCACGGTCCTGCGTATGATCGCGGGCTTCGAGACACCCACGAGCGGCACCGTCGAACTCGGCGGCAAGGACGTCACGAACCTCGCGCCCTTCGAGCGCGACGTGCACACCGTCTTCCAGGACTACGCCCTCTTCCCGCATATGACGGTCGAGCAGAACGTCGCCTACGGCCTGAAGATACGCAAGGTGCCCAAGGCCGAACGGCTGCGCAGGGCAGCGGAGGCGCTGGAGAACGTCCGCCTCGAAGGCTTCGGCAAGCGCCGCCCCTCCCAGCTCTCCGGAGGCCAGCGCCAGCGGGTCGCCCTGGCGCGAGCGCTCGTCAGCCACCCCCGTGTGCTGCTGCTGGACGAGCCGCTGGGCGCCCTCGATCTCAAGTTGCGCGAGCAGATGCAGATCGAACTCAAGGAACTCCAGCGGGAGGTGGGCATCACCTTCGTCTTCGTCACCCACGACCAGGACGAGGCCCTCACCCTCAGCGACCGCATGGCGGTCTTCAGGGACGGCCGCATCCAGCAGACCGGCACGCCCGCCGAGATCTACGAGCGGCCCGCGAGCCCGTTCGTCGCGGGCTTCGTCGGCACCTCCAACCTGCTCACCGGGGAGACCGCCGAGCAAGTCGTCGGCAAGCGGGGCACGTTCAGCGTCCGCCCGGAGAAGATCCGGGTGCTCAAGGAGACGGCGGACGGGTCCGGCGACCCCGAACCGGATCACACCGCCGCCACAGGCACCGTCGCCGAGGTCGTCTATCTGGGAGACGCCACACGCTTCCTCGTTGACCTCGACGCCGGGGGACGGCTCACCGCCGTCCAGCAGAACCTGGAGACCTCCTCCGAGGAAGTCGCCGCGTTCCGCGGCACGCGGGTCAGGCTCCAGTGGCACAACCGGCACAACTTCCCCGTAGCCGAGGCGCGTTGAGCGCTCACGACCCCTGACCCCCGAACTGGAACCGACCGACCCCAGTCCGCCTCGACTCACGCAGCCGCACTCACGACTCGCCGCCCCTCCGACAGTGGAGATCTCCGTGCGCATGTCCCGAACCCTCAAGGTCCTCGCCGCGTCGGGCGCCGTGCTGCTGGCCGCAGCCTGCGGCTCCTCCGGCTCCTCGTCCTCGTCGCCCGGCGCCGTCGACCCGCCCGACCTCAAGCCGCAGCAGAAGCTCGGCAAGACCGAGAACGCCGTCAACCTCATCGCCTGGGCCGGATACGCCGAGGACGGCAGCAACGACCCGAAGGTCGACTGGGTCACGCCGTTCGAGAAGAAGACCGGCTGCAAGGTCAACACCAAGACCGCCGCCTCCTCCGACGAGATGGTCAGCCTCATGAAGACGGGGCAGTACGACGCGGTCTCGGCCTCCGGCGACGCCTCGCTGCGCCTGATCGCCTCCGGCGACGCCGAACCCGTCAACACCAAGCTCGTCCCCAACTACAAGGACGTCTTCAAGGGGTTGAAGAACCAGGACTGGAACTCGGTCGACGGCAAGCCCTACGGCATACCGCACGGCCGTGGCGCCAACCTCCTCATGTACAACACCGAGAAGGTCAAGCCCGCCCCCGACTCCTGGTCCGCGGTCTTCGACGACGCGGAGAAGCACAAGGGCAAGGTCACCGCGTACGACTCGCCCATCTACATCGCGGACGCCGCGCTCTATCTGATGAAGCACAAGCCGTCGCTGGGCATCAAGAACCCCTACGCCCTCGACCAGAAGCAGTTCGACGCCTCCGTGGACCTGCTGAAGAAGCAGAACGCCAGCATCGGCGAGTACTGGAGCGACTACCTCAAGGAGATCTCCGCCTTCAAGAGCGGCGACTCCGTCGTCGGCACCTCCTGGCAGGTCATCCTCAACACCGCGCAGGACGAGGGCGCCAAGGTCAAGGCCGTACTGCCCAAGGAGGGTTCGACGGGCTGGTCGGACACCTGGATGGTCTCCTCGAAGGCCAAGCACCCCGACTGCGCCTACAAATGGCTGAACCACATCGTCTCGCCCGAAGCCAACGCCCAGGTCGCCGAGTACTTCGGCGAGGCACCGGCCAATGCGAAGGCGTGCGAGCTGACGGCCGACAAGAACCACTGCCGCACCTACCACGCGAACGACGAGCCCTACTGGAAGAAGGTCCACTACTGGACCACGCCGACCCAGCAGTGCCTCGACGGCCGCAAGGACGCCGAGTGCGTCCCGTACGCCAAGTGGGTCCAGGCATGGACCGAGATCAAGAGCTAGAACGGACGGGACACCGATGAGCGACACCGAGCGGGCCGCCGGGCACAGCGCCCGGCGGCCGGCCGGGACCCTGGCGGGTCGTCTCCACCGCCGCCCCCGGCTGCAACTGTCCCTGCTGCTCTCCGCGCCGCTGACCTGGCTGATCCTGGCCTATCTCGGCTCGCTCACCGCACTGTTCATGTCCGCGTTCTGGACCACGGACACCTTCACCTCGAACGTCGTGAAGGTCTGGTCGCTGGACAACTTCACCACCATCCTCACCGGCGGCGTCTATCAGCAGGTCGCGCTGCGCAGCGTCGGCGTAGCACTCGCCGTCACCGCGCTCTGCGTGGTGATCGCCTTTCCCGTCGCCTTCTACACCGCGCGCATCGCACCGCGGCGCTGGCGGCCCCTGCTCGTGGTCGCCATCCTCACGCCGTTGTGGGCGAGTTACCTGGTCAAGGCCTACGCGTGGCGGCTCATCCTCGCCGAGGGCGGCCTGCTGGAGTGGCTGCTGTCGCCGTTCGGCCTCGACGGCCCCGGCTACGGGCTGACCGCCACCGTGCTCGTACTGACGTATCTGTGGCTGCCGTACATGATCCTGCCGATCCACACCGGGCTGGAGCAGATACCCGACAGCCTCCTCGACGCCTCCTCCGACCTGGGCGCACGCACGGGGCGCACCTTCCGCTCGGTGGTGCTGCCGATGCTGCTGCCGTCCGTCGCGGCGGGCTCCGTCTTCACCTTCTCCCTCAGCCTCGGCGACTACATCGCCGTGCAGATCGTGGGCGGCAAGACGCAGCTCATCGGCAACCTCATCTACTCCAACATCACCCTGGACCTGCCGCTTGCGGCGGCGCTCGGCACCGTTCCCGTGGCGGTCATCGTGCTCTACCTGTTCGCGGTACGCCGCACCGGCGCCCTCAGCAGCCTCTGACGGGGCGGACGGACGAGACGGCCGACGGCTCGGACAAGGCACCGAGAAGCGAGCAATGAGAAGCGAGCCATGAGAAGCCAGCCATGAGAAACGGAGAAGGCATACGACGATGAGACTCTCCCGGCCCGCACGCATCGCGCTGCGCATCGCCGCCCTGCTCGGCTTCGCGGCGATCTACGTCCCCCTCCTGCTGGTCCTCGTCAACTCCCTCAACCCGGACCGCAGTTCGAGCTGGCCGCCGCCGGGCATCACCTTTCACTGGTGGGCGGACGCCTGGGGCAGCGCGGGCGCCCGGCACGCACTGGTGACCTCCCTCAAGGCAGGCGTGGGCGCGACGGCTGCCGCGCTGGTGCTGGGCACGCTGATCGCCTTCGCCATCCAGCGCTTCCGGTTCTTCGGCCGTGAGGCGCTGTCGTTCGTCGTCGTACTGCCGATCGCGCTGCCCGGCATCGTCACCGGCGTCGCCCTCAACACCGCCTTCCGTACTGTGCTCGAACCCCTCGGCGTCGGGCTCGGCCTCTTCACGGTCGTCGTCGGCCACGCCACGTTCTGCGTCGTCGTCGTGTACAACAACGTGATCGCGCGGCTGCGGCGGATGCCCGGCAGCTATGAGGAGGCCGCCGCAGACCTGGGCGCGGACACCTTCCGCGCCTTCGCCGACATCACCTTCCCGCTGGTGCGCTCCGCGCTGGTGGCGGGCGGCCTGCTGGCGTTCGCGCTCTCCTTCGACGAGATCATCGTGACGACGTTCACCGCCGGTCCCAGCACCCAGACCCTGCCCATCTGGATCTTCTCCAACATGGCCCGCCCTCAGCAGGCCCCGGTGGTCAACGTCGTAGCGGCCGTGCTCGTGCTGCTCTCCGTGATCCCGATCTACATCGCGCAGCGGATGTCGTCCGACACGGCGTCGGGGAGCAGGATCTGAGCGATTCACCACGACCGGCAGACTCGCGGCGAAGGGCAGTCGAGCAGTCGACGCCCGTCGGCTCTCACACCACGGGTGCCGTGCTGCGCGCGGGCTGTCCCAGCGGGTCGAGCTGCTCCGGCATCGTCAGATTCACCATCCGCCGCCAGCCGCCGAAGCGTTCGTAGGCGAACATCGTGTGGATGCCCGCGGCGATGGGCACGGTCTTGACCGCGGGCCAGTCCAGCAGCCGCCCCATGTGGGACATCACCGAGAGGGAGACCTCGCGGTGGATGACGTTCTCGGCCATCGCGGTACGGCGCAGTGCCCGCCGGATCGCCGCCTCGTGACCGCGTGCGACGAGCCGCAGCAACTCCTCGTGGCAGTAGGCGAGATGGGCGTCCTCGTCGTTGCTGATCATCCTCACGGCGCGGGCGGTCTCGCTGTCGTCGTCGCAACTGGCGAGGAGCATCGCCATCTGGTCCGAGGCACGCTGCTCGGTGACACGGCTGTGCGTCAGATAGACGATGACGTCGTGCTCGGTGAGCGGCTCGTCACGGCGCAGCTTCTCGTGGGCCAGACCGATGCCGCGCCGCTCCAGCAGCATCGTGTAGTCGGTCTCCAGCGGCACGGGCACGGGCTCCAGCCCCCGCTTCTTCAGCAGCGCGTTGAAGATCCGGCCGTGCTTGTCCTCGTCCGCGCCGTGTCTGGTGATCTTCGGCGCCAGGTCCTTCATGCTCTCCGGCAACAGGGCGGCGATCCGTGCGTTCTCCCAGCCGCCCTGGGCCTCTCCGCTGGCCGCGATCGAGCAGAAGAGCTGGAAGGAGCGGTCGTTCTCCAGAATCTCCCGGAACAGATTTCGGGACGAGAGCATCAGTGCCACCTCCGTACGGCGTCCGCACAACCGAGTCAAAGGGGGCGCCGGAAGACCGGCAACAGCAGGGCGGTTTCCCTGTGCCAAACGAAGGACGGGGGACGGCGGGTGGGCCCGGCCTCTCCGGATGCCGTACGCGGCCTCGGGACTACGTGACCTCGGGGGCCACGCGGCCTCGGCGCCATGCGGCTGCGCGGCTTCCGGGCTGCGCGGTTTCCAGGCTGCGCGGGACCGGCGGGCCGTCGCTGCCCGCTCGGCGCCCCGGTGGCACCGGCCGCCCTTCGGCCCGCCCGTCAGAAGCCGCCGCCGCCGAAGTCGCCCCCGCCCCCGAAGCCTCCGCCGTCGAAGCCGCCGCCCCCGTCGAAGCCTCCGCCGTCGCCGAACCCGTCTCCCCCGTAGTCGCCGTCGAAGCCCCCGTCTCCGTATCCGTAACCCCATGGCCCGATCGCGCTGCCCAGCAGCGTCCCGGCCAGCAGACCGGGCAGGATGCCGCCGCCGAAGTAGCCGCCCGCCCACGGCCCGTAGACCGGCCCGGCCTCCCAGTACGGCCGCCGGCCCTCCGGGGTGTCCACGTTGCGTGTCATCGGTTCGGCGCCGTCCCGCAGCCGTGCCGCGTCCGCGGCGCACACCGGTACGGTCCGCTCCGTACCGCCCGGCGGCGCCCACCGCATGTCCTCCACGGACGGACCGTGGCGCGGGTCGAAGAAGCACGGCATCCGGCGTTCCGGAAGCGGCTCGCCGCTGCGTCTCGCATCCAGGGTCGCCAGGGCGAAGCGCCCGTCCTCCAGCGACTCCGTGACCGGTCGTACGTCGCCGGGCCCGCGGGCGGCGTCCATCTTCCGCTTGGCCTCGTCGTAGGAGTCCATGGCGTGGGTGTAGTCCCTGCGCATGGCGTCGTCGGAGTCGCGGGCCTGCGGGTCGAAGCCGATGCGGTCCAGTTCCTCTCCGAAGGCCGTGATGTCCTCGTCCACCACGGGCCGCAGCTTCTCCAACTGCTCACGCTGCCGCTCGGCTTCGCGCTTGCGTGCCCGGTTGCGTACGAGAAGGCCGCCGCCCAGGCCGAGGACCAGCAGCGCCAGCACCGCCAGCAATGCGAAACCGCCGCCGGTGCCGCGGCCCGGGCCGCCGTCCCAGGAGGCGGGTGCGTCACCTCGGGCGTTCGCCGTCGCACCGTCCACGAACCGGTCGAGCTTTGCCTTCGTATCCCCTCCGGGAGCCTCCGAGGAGCGGCGCAGACCGTCGACGGCGCTTCGTGACATGACAGACCGGTCGGCGCCCGCGGCGAAGCCGCCGCCGAGCATCACGCCGTAGACGCCACGGTCGCCCACCTGGGAACGCAGATCCCGCAGCAGCGTCGAGGGCGGAAACTCCTTCGCCTTCGGCAGCACGGCCACGAAGACCGGCTTGTCCGCCTTCTTGATCTTCTCCGTGAGGTCCTTCGCGTCGGCGCCCGAGAGCCGCCCAGAGGCCCGGGGGTCGACGTATACGGGGCCCTCGCGCAGCGCTGCCGCCACCTCGCCGACGCTGTCGGCCCTGCTCGACGCCGCGGCGCCGGGCGCCATGACCGATACCGGCAGCAGCAGGGCGGCCACCAGAACGAGGATCAGCCTGAGAGTTCCGCTATGCCGTATTCGACTCATCTGGCGCGTGTACCCAGGATCGTCCGTGATGCACGGTTCCGTCGACGGGGCCCGGATGCCTGGCGCCCTCGCCGGGCTGAGGCACCAGGCCGGATGACCCCCGTTGATATCCAGGGCATATCACCGATGCAGAAACCGATACCGGACGCGTCCCTAAGCTCTCGCTACGGGTGAGGCCGACCAACGCCACGGCGAAGGCCCTTATGGCAACGACCGTCGACGAGCCGCCACCTTCTCCCTCGCGGGCGGCGGCACGTTCCTCATGGGCTGAGGACCGGCGCGGCCGCCGGGGGGCCGGGCGGGCGACCGCCCAGCTCCCCGCGACCGTCGACTACCGGGATTCGCAGGGACGTTGCTCACCAGTCCCCGTCGTCGCCGCTGCCGTCGTCATACGAGTCGCCGTCGTCGTAGGAGTCTCCGTCGTCGTATGAGTCGCCGTCATCGCCGTCGTCGTAGGAGTCCCCGTCGTCATAGGACTCCTCGCCGTCGTCGTAGCCCTCCTCGCCGTACCAGTCCTCGCCGTACCAGCCCTCGCCCTCGTCGCCTTCGTGCCAGCCCCCGTCCCCGCCGTCGTCGTACCAGCCGCCCTCGTCGCCGTCTCCGTGCCAGCCCCGGCCGTGGTCGCCGCCGTACCAGTACTGATACCGGCCGTTGTGGAACCACCAGTAGTAGCCGCGCCCGTACCCGTCGGAGCCGTCGTCACCGGAGTCGCCCCCCTCGTCACCGCTCTCGGAGGGCGCCGCCGAGGTGGGCGGAGGAGCCGAGGAGGGAGGAGTACGGGGAATCGTCGGCGGCTTCGTGTGCGACGGAGTGTCAGAGGGCGTGGGCGAAGACGTGGGGCTCACCGATGTGGCCGGAGGGGGAGTGCGGTGCGGAGCCTCCGCACGCCCCTCACGCTCGTCGCGGTCCAGCAGCGACCCCGCGAGGGCCGCGCCGCCTACCAGGGGGATCACGACGGCCAGCGCCACCCATGGACGCATGTCACGGACGCCGAGTGAGGAAGGGGACCGGGGTTCTCTCGACGGGGCGGGGGCCCTGAGCCTGTAGAGGTCGCGACCACAGATGGTGCAGCGGTCCGCCGAATCGGATGATCTCGTGCCGCAACGCGGGCATGTGGTCGCCATCAGCAAGCTCCGTGCGTTCGAACGATCTTGAAGTGCACCGATTGATCTTGAGAGTGCACCGACGCCGCAGAGCGTACTGCCGCTGACCGACTTGTAACCCCTATGTGCACGACTGTCGACGGTAGACGTTCCCACAGCGGGCCCCGCTCAACTCCCGTGCGGCGCCGCCGAGTTGATGGCAGGCCCGGCGGCGGTCCGGGTTCAGGGGCGGGCCTCGCCGCGGTAGTGGCCGAAGCACCAGAGGTTGCCCTCCGGGTCGCTGATCGTGAAGTCGCGGTTGCCGTAGTCCTGGTCGGCGAGTTCCCGTACGACGGTCACGCCCGCCGCCCTCAGCCGCTCGTACAGGCCGTCGACGTCGTCCGTCACGACGTAGCACCCGAATGTGCCCGGCGGCGTGCACCATTTCGCCTCCGGATCGTGCGAGCCCAGCATCACCCCGCCGCCCTCGGGCCAGTCGAGCTGGCAGTGGGCGACCCGGTCGCCGTCGGTGTGCAGGGCCGTACGCAGGAAACCGACCGTCTCCACGAGGAAGTCGATCAGCGCGTGGGCGTCGCGTGCCTGGAGGGTCGGCCAGACGGTGGGAGCGGGAGCCGCGCCCTGGGCATCTCCGTTCCCGGCGGCCGTCCCTGTCGTCGTCGTGTTCGCTGTCGTATTCGTCGCGCTGTCCATGGCGCCTACTCTTCGCCGTTGCGGTGGCCCCCGGCTTGGATATTCCGGCGCTCTTCGCCGATCCATCCGCTCGGGCTCAGCCCCGTGTACTGCCGGAAGTCCCGGACCAGATGCGAGTGGTCGTAGAACCCGCACTGCGCGGCGATCGCCGACAGGTCCGGCGGCGCCCCACCCGCGACCGCCGATGTCACCTGCTGCTTCGCCGTCTCGAAGCGCATCAGACGGCTGATCTGCTTCGGCCCCGCGCCCACCTCGCGCTGGAAGAGAGTGGTCAACTGCCGTCGGCTCAGGGCCACATGGCGTGCCATCGCATCGAGCGAACCGGCGCCCCGACGCCGGGCCATCCACCGCCACGCCTCGGCCACCTCGGGCCGCACCTCCGCACGCCGTCCACGGTCCTCGGCCCGCCCGCGCAGATAGGCCGTCAGCAGACCGAAGCGCTCCTGCCAGCCGCCCAGTTCACACATCCGCTCGTGGATCTCCACGGCCGCACGCCCCAGTACGGCCGCTCCCGGACCGGCCGTCTGCGTCAACTCTCGGGCAGGCATGCCGAACAGCGCCCGCGCCGCAAGCGGATGCACGGCGAGCTGCACCCCGGCCTCGCGGTCCGGCTGAAGGATGTACGCGGGCCGCTGCCGCAGACCCCCGACGACGATCTCCTCGCGATAGGCGTCCGCGCCCCGCGCATGCTCCGGGCTCTCGCCGCCCACGACAGGGCCGTCGAGAGAGAAGATCAACGTGAGGTACGGGGCGGGCAGCCCCCGGTGGAGCTGCGGCACGGCGCCCTCGGAGCGGTAGCCGACGGTCGAGGCCACCATCGCGCCCAGCGTCCGCGGGGCCCGGACGAACTCGTACGAGGCCGCGCTCTGCGATGCGGAGGGGAGACCGCCGCCCCCTGTGGAGGCCATGGGGCCACTCTACGAGGGAGTGGGGGAGAGGACGCGGGGTCGTCGGAGGACCGCGACCCGGTGCATGCGCGCGGTGACCGCCCGCCGTGGTCGGGCCGCGACACGCAGCCGGGCTCGGCTGATCGCACGGCGCGGCCCGTTGCGGTTCTCTCGGGTCCGAGGCGGAACGCAAGGGGAGGCGGAACGTGAGACGAGGCCGAACGTTGGACGAGGCGGAACGTGAGACGAGGTAGGCGAGGCAGCCGGGGCGATCCCGCCCAACTGCGCTGACCTGCCGAAACATTGAGACCATGCTCGCGCGAACTTGCATGATCGTCCCGGATGTGGGAACAGATGCCGGACGGTGCTGCAATGGACGTATGCACCTCGAAGAGCTCCGCGCACTGCTGGCCCGGCATGCACGCCCCGACTGGACCACCGCCATCGACGGCGTGCTGATCTCGAAGGTCGACCGGGCGGATCCGCCGGAGCCCTCCATGTCCGGCACCGTGCTCGCGGTCATCGCCCAGGGCGCCAAGCACCTCGCCCTGGGCGACCGGGTCTATGAATACGGCGCCGGGCAGTATCTGGTGGCGTCCGTCGACCTTCCCGTCACCGGGCAGTTCACCCAGGCCGACTCCGACGAGCCGGCACTGGGATTCGGCCTCACCCTGGAACCCTCCGCCGTCGCCGAGTTGCTGCTGCAAGCCGGTCCCGGGGACATCCCCCGAGCGGGCACCGGCGCGCCGCCGGGGATCGCAGTGAGCGACGCTCCGCCCGCGATGCTCGACGCGGTCGTCAGGCTGCTGCGCCTGCTCGACGAGCCCCGCGACCGTGCCGTACTGGCCCCCCTGGTCAAACGCGAGATCCTGTGGCGCCTCATCACCGGCGAGCAGGGCGCGACCGTACGCCAACTCGGCCTCGCCGACAGCGGTCTCAGCCATGTCTCACGGGCGGTGCGCTGGATTCGCGAGCACTATGCCGAGCCCTTCCGTGTCGAGGACTTGGCACGCCTGTCCGGCATGAGCGTCTCCGCCTTCTACCGCAACTTCCAGGCGGTGACCGCGATGAGTCCCATCCAGTTCCAGAAGCAGATCCGGCTCCAGGAGGCCCGGCTGCTGCTCGCCACCCACCCCGGGGACGTCACGGGAGTCGGCCACCGCGTCGGCTACGACAACCCGTCGCAGTTCAGCCGCGAGTACCGGCGCCAGTTCGGCGAGCCGCCGAGCCGGGACGCGGCCCGCCTGCGGAAGACCGCACGCGCCCCCGCGGGCGTACTGGCCTGAGTTGCTGCGCCCCCGAGAGGATCGTGCAAGGGAGAGCGAGGATAGTTCTACTGTTTACGCAGGTCAGAGTGGTTCAATGGGATCAAGAGTTCTTCCGCGGAGCAGGAAAGTGCCTGTCTCTCCGTGGATATCCCACCTCAATCGCAGGGGCCACATCATGAAGACCGTTCTGATCACCGGAACCTCGTCCGGCTACGGCCGGGAGACCGCCCGCTACTTCCACGAGCAGGGGTGGAACGTCATCGCGACCATGCGCACCCCGTGTCCCGGCCTCCTGCCCGAGTCGGACCGGCTCCGCGTCCTACGGCTCGACGTGACCGAACCGGAGTCCATCACCGCCGCGTTCGAGGCCGCCGGGCCCGTCGACGCCCTGGTCAACAACGCCGGCGTCCCCTCGATCGGCGTCTTCGAAGGGACCCCCATGAGCCGGGTGCGGGAGGTCTTCGAGACCAACACGTTCGGCGTGATGGCCACGACGCAGGCGGTGCTGCACCGGTTCCGCGAGCGCGGCTCCGGCGTCGTCGTCAACGTGACGTCCAGCGTGGTGCTCGGCCACATGCCGCTCACGGCCGTCTACAAGGCGAGCAAGGCGGCCGTCGAAGGCTTCACCGCTTCCCTCGCGCTGGAACTCGCGCCCTTCGGCGTACATGCGAAGACCGTTGAGCCGGGCGCCTGCCTGACGACGAACTTCGGGAACAGGGCGGCCGAAGGCGGGCCTGTGGACGAGTCGGTGCCCGCGCCCTACGCCCCGTGGGCGAAGCAGGTCCTGGACGGCTTCATGGGCCAGGACCTGTTCACCAAGGAGAGCGACGTAGCCGAGACGGTGTGGAACGCCGTGCACGACACGACCGGCCGGTTGCGGTTCCCGGCGGGCCCCGACGCGGTCCGGCTCGCCGAGGCGAAGTGACCGGCGGGGCGGCCGAGATGACGCCGCGCCGCCGCAACTAGCCGCCTGGCGCCGGCACTTCGGCCACCGCCGCCGACTCCCCGCCTGCGCCTCGTCAACGTACGGAGTTACGCCGGTAGTTGGGCAGTCGATAGTCGGACAGGCCCCACGGCCGGTGCCCTCGTCCGGAGCGAAAGGCCGCCATCCGGCCCGTGAAGACCAAGGCCGGGCCAGTCGAACAAGGACTGGCCCGGCCGAGGTTCTTCGTGCCGCGCCGTCCTCTCCACGTACAGGTACGCGGCGCACAGCGTCCGGCGTCGGATGCTCCCGTGGGAAGCGACTTCCGACGTGACGGTTCCGGAGTCGGCAGCTCAGCTCAGAACAGCCAGTCGCTTGTGATGTCGTCCTCGCTGATCGGCGGGCCGAACTCGTAGTCGTGGCGCCCGACATGCGCTTCCGGCAGGCCGCACGCCTCCTCCTCCAGAGTCCCGGAGAGGAACCGCTCGGGGCACGCCGGCAGCGGCAGGATCTCCCGCAACGGGCCGAATTCGGCCGCGTCTTCCCAGCGCAGCCACAACGTGGCAGGCGGCACTCCGTTGCCCCCCTGCAATCCTTGCGCGAGCGTGTAGTGTAGTGCAAGCCGGCATGGCCGACCTCCAGCATGCACCACAGAGCCGGTTCGGGCTCCAGCCCGCCTTCTTCCAGCAGACGAGTCTCCTCGTCGAGGATCAGCGTCCTCGCCGGGCATGACACCTGATACACAGACACACTGCCACTATGCCCGCTGTGGCCGTCCCGGACAGGGGCCGGGCTACGATTCGGCGCCCGCGTCGGGATATTGACGAAGAACCGCCACATCTCCTCCCGGCTCGTGCGCTCGCGAGCCGGAACGGACGCGGCGGTGTCCTCCGCCGTCGGGATGCCCCTGACGTGCGTCGTTCTCAGACGTCCGTCGCTCAGATGTCCCTGAACGTCTCGATCTGCGCGCCGACTTCGTTGAGCCGCTCCGCGAGGTCCTCATAACCGCGGTTGATCACATAGACGTTGCGCAGCACCGAGGTGCCCTCCGCGGCGAGCATTCCCAGCAGCACCACCACCGCGGGCCGCAGCGCGGGCGGGCACATCATCTCCGCCGCACGCCAGCGCGTCGGGCCCTCCACCAACACCCGGTGAGGGTCGAGGAGTTGGAGGCGGCCGCCCAGGCGGTTGAGGTCGGTGAGGTAGATGGCGCGGTTGTCGTAGACCCAGTCGTGAATGAGCGTCTGGCCCTCGGCGACTGCGGCGATGGCAGCGAAGAACGGCACGTTGTCGATGTTGATGCCGGGGAACGGCATCGGGTGGATCTTGTCCGCGGGCGCCTCCAGCTTCGATGGGCGCACGGTCAGATCGACCAGGCGGGTACGGCCGTTGTCCGCCGCGTACTCCGGGCCCCGGTCGGTGTCGAGGCCCATCTCCTCCAGCACCGCGAGTTCGATCTCCAGGAACTCCACCGGCACGCGGCATACGGTCAGTTCGGAACCGGTGACGACCGCCGCCGCCAGCAGGCTCATCGCCTCGACCGGGTCCTCGGAGGGGGAGTAGTCCACGTCGACGTCGATCTCGGGAACGCCGTGCACGGTCAGCGTGGTGGTGCCGATGCCCTCGACCTTCACGCCGAGCTGTTCGAGGAAGAAGCACAGGTCCTGGACCATGTAGTTCGGCGAGGCGTTGCGGATGACCGTGACGCCGTCGTGCCGTGCGGCGGCCAGCAGCGCGTTCTCGGTGACGGTGTCCCCGCGCTCGGTCAGCACGATCGGCCCGCCGGGCGTGACCGAGCGCTCCACCACGGCGTGGTAGAGCCCTTCCGTCGCGGTGATCTCCAGGCCGAAGCGGCGCAGCGCGATCATGTGGGGCTGCACAGTGCGCGTACCGAGGTCGCAGCCGCCCGCGTAGGGGATGCGGAACTGCTCCATCCTGTGCAGCAGCGGCCCGAGGAACATGATGATGCTGCGGGTGCGGCGCGCGGCGTCCGCGTCGATGGCCTCCAGGTCCAGCTCCGCCGGGGGCACGATCTCCAGATCGGCGCCGTCGTTGATCCAGCGGGCACGGACGCCGATGGAGGAGAGCACCTCCAGAATCCGGAAGACCTCTTCGATGCGGGCGACCCGACGCAGCACCGTACGCCCGGAGTTGAGCAGTGAGGCGCACAGCAGCGCCACGCAAGCGTTCTTGCTCGTCTTGACGTCGATGCTGCCCGACAGGCGACGGCCGCCGACGACGCGCAGATGCATCGGGCCCGAGTAGCCGAGCGAGACGATCTCGCTGTCTAGGGCCTCGGAGATGCGCGCGATCATCTCAAGACTGATGTTCTGGTTGCCGCGCTCGATGCGGTTCACAGCGCTCTGGCTCGTCCCCAGGGCCTCGGCGAGTTTCACTTGTGTCCAGCCTCTGTGCTGACGGGCGTCGCGGATGAGTTGGCCGATGCGGGCCAGGTAGTCATCAGTCATGCGATGAGAATATCTCACATGTGAGATGAGTTCGCACCGAGCCTGTGTCCATGTGGTGGACAGGCCGTACGGGCAAGGGAGTTCGGCCCGGTGGCGCGTGGCGCGGGCCGGGCGTGGCGCGGGTGCGGGCGGAGCCGAGGCCGGTCGGTGCGGCCCGCGTGCGGGCCCCGGCCTCCGTCCGCCAGGCGCGCGGGCCCCAGTCTCGCGGCTCGCGGCGAGTGCCCGCTGTGCGAGCCCTTACGCCCCTGGTCGCGCACCCGCCCCTGGCTCGGACCCTGATTCTCTGACTAGAGTCAGAGAATGGATCGAGCGCAGATAGAGCAGGTACGCAGCTTCAACCGGACCGTCACCGAGCGCGTGGGCGTGCTGCACGACGGCTATCTGGGCCGCGGGCGTCCCATCGGCGAGGCCCGGCTGCTCTGGGAGATCGGCGAGCAGGAGCAGGACGTGCGGCGCCTGCGCGAGCGGCTCGGGCTGGACTCGGGGTACGTCAGCAGGCTGCTGCGGTCCCTGGCGGACGACGGGCTGGTGACGGTGGAGCCGCTGCCCAGCGACCGGCGGGTGCGCACCGTGCGGCTCACCGACGCGGGGCGCGAGGAGCGGGCCATGCTCGACGAGCGCAGCGACGAGCTGGCCGGGTCCCTGCTGGGGCCGCTCAACGAAGGCCAGCGTGCCCGGCTGGTGGCCGCGATGGCCGAGGTCGACCGGCTGCTGACGGCCTCCACGGTCACCCTGGACGCCGTCGACCCGGACCACCCCGACGCCCAGAAGTGTCTGCGTTCCTACTTCACGGAGTTGCAGGAGCGCTTCGAGACCGGCTTCGACCCCGCGCGCAGCCTGCTGCCCGACGCCGGTGAACTCCGGCCTCCGCACGGCCTGTTCCTCGTGGCACGGCTACAGGGCGAGCCCGTGGGATGCGCCGGTCTGAAGCTGCCGCCCGGCGCACCGGCCGAGATCAAGCGCATGTGGGTCGCGCCCCGCGCCCGCCGTCTCGGGCTCGGCCGCCGCTTCCTCGGCGAACTGGAGGCGCGCGCCGCCGGGGAGGGCCGTGACGTGCTGCGCCTGGACACCAACAGGACGCTCGGCGCCGCGATCGGCCTGTACCGGACGTACGGCTTCCAGGAGGTCCCCGCCTTCAACGACGAGCCGTACGCACACCACTGGTTCGAGAAGCGGGTCTCGGGGCCGGCCCGAGGCTGAACTCCTCGCGCCCGGCTCGCTCTTCGCCCGCTCGCCCCTCCGCCCCGGTGGTCCCCGTCCCGGGTTGGTCCTCCGCCCCGCTGTTCTCCGCCCCGCTGGTTCTCCGCTGGGCGCTTCCTCGTCAGAACCGTGAGCACCCCGCATGACCGGGCGGCGCTCGTGTATTAGGGTTATCTCGACATCGAGATAACTTGCAGGCGCGCGCACAACAGGGCGTGCGCACCCCATACGACCGCAGCGGAGCAGAGCTCGCAGGCATGCCGTCGCTTGCCGTGGAGCCCCGCCCCCTGGGGGTCTCCGGCCGCGTGGCCAGGGGACGGACGCCAAGAACGCACTAAGGAGACTGTCGTGTCGGCGAACAGCTTCGACGCCCGCAGCACGCTTCAGGTGGGCGACGAGTCGTACGAGATCTTCAGGCTGGACAAGGTGGAGGGCTCCGCCCGGCTCCCGTACAGCCTGAAGGTGCTGCTGGAGAACCTCCTCCGCACCGAGGACGGCGCGAACATCACCGCCGACCACATCCGTGCCGTGGGCGGCTGGGACCCCGACGCCCGGCCCAGCCAGGAGATCCAGTTCACGCCCGCCCGCGTGATCATGCAGGACTTCACGGGCGTGCCGTGCGTCGTCGACCTGGCGACCATGCGCGAGGCCGTCAAGGAGCTGGGCGGCGACGCGGACCGCATCAACCCCCTCGCCCCGGCCGAGCTGGTCATCGACCACTCCGTGATCGCCGACAAGTTCGGCACCGCCAACTCCTTCGCGCAGAACGTGGAGTTGGAGTACGGGCGCAACCGCGAGCGCTACCAGTTCCTGCGCTGGGGCCAGACCGCGTTCGACGAGTTCAAGGTCGTACCGCCCGGCACCGGCATCGTCCACCAGGTCAACATCGAGCACCTCGCCCGTACGGTGATGGTGCGCGGCGGCCAGGCCTACCCCGACACCCTCGTCGGCACCGACTCGCACACCACCATGGTCAACGGGCTCGGCGTCCTCGGCTGGGGCGTCGGCGGCATCGAGGCGGAGGCCGCCATGCTCGGCCAGCCGGTCTCGATGCTCATCCCGCGCGTCGTCGGCTTCAAGCTCACCGGCTCGCTGCCGACCGGCACCACCGCCACCGACCTCGTGCTCACCATCACCGAGATGCTGCGCGAGCACGGCGTCGTGGGGAAGTTCGTGGAGTTCTACGGCGAGGGCGTCGGCGCGGTGCCGCTCGCCAACCGCGCCACCATCGGCAACATGTCGCCGGAGTTCGGCTCCACCGCCGCGATCTTCCCGATCGACCAGGAGACCATCAACTACCTGAAGCTGACCGGCCGTTCGGAGAGCCAGCTCAAGCTCGTCGAGGCGTACGCCAAGGAGCAGGGCATGTGGCACGAAGCCGCCCACGAGCCCGTATACAGCGAGTACCTGGAGCTGGACCTGGCCACGGTCGTGCCGTCGATCGCAGGCCCGAAGCGCCCCCAGGACCGCATCGCGCTCGCCGACGCCAAGCGCCAGTTCCTCGCCGACCTGCCCGACTACGTGCCGGACGCGGGCAAGACGGCGGGCGGCGCACCGCTGGCCTCCTCCCCGGTGGACGAGGCCAGTTCGGAGTCGTTCCCCGCCAGCGACGCCCCGGCCTACGGCCACCAGGACAACGGCAGCGGGCAGCCGCAGCACGCCGCCGTCGGCTCGCAGCCCGACGCCGGGCTCACCAAGCTCGTCAAGGTCACCGGCCCCGACGGAAACCCGTACGAGATCGACCACGGCGCCGTCGCCGTCGCCGCGATCACCTCCTGCACCAACACCTCCAACCCGTACGTCATGGTCGGTGCCGCGCTGTTGGCGAAGAAGGCCGTGGAGAAGGGCCTCACCCGCAAGCCGTGGGTGAAGACCACCCTCGCTCCCGGCTCCCAGGTCGTCATGGACTACTACGACCGCGCGGGCCTCACCCCGTATCTCGACAAGCTCGGCTTCAACCTCGTCGGCTACGGCTGCACGACCTGCATCGGCAACTCCGGCCCGCTGCCGGAGGAGATCTCGCAGGCCGTCAACGAGCACGACCTGGCCGTGGTCTCCGTGCTGTCCGGGAACCGGAACTTCGAGGGCCGGATCAACCCCGACGTGAAGATGAACTACCTCGCGTCCCCGCCGCTCGTCGTCGCCTACGCCATCGCCGGCTCGATGAAGGTCGACATCACCACCGAGCCGCTCGGCACCGACCAGGACGGCAACCCGGTGCATCTCGCCGACCTGTGGCCCTCCGAGCAGGAGGTCGAGGAGGTCGTCGCCTCCTGCATCGGGCAGGAGATGTTCACCAAGGACTACGCGGACGTCTTCGCAGGCGACTCACAGTGGCAGGCGCTGCCGGTGCCCACCGGCAACACCTTCGAGTGGGACCCGGAGTCGACGTACGTGCGCAAGCCCCCGTACTTCGAGGGCATGGGCACCGAGCCGTCCCCGGTCGAGGACATCTCCGGCGCACGCGTGCTCGCCAAGCTGGGCGACTCCGTCACCACCGACCACATCTCGCCCGCCGGTGCGATCAAGGCCGACACCCCCGCGGGGCAGTACCTCACCGAACACGGCGTCGCCCGCCGCGACTTCAACAGCTACGGCTCGCGCCGCGGCAACCACGAGGTCATGATCCGCGGGACCTTCGCCAACATCCGGCTGCGCAACCAGATCGCCGAAGGCGCTGGCTTTTCTTCTCTGCCGGAAGGTGGTTACACCCGCGACTTCACCCAGCCCGACGCTCCGGTCTCCTTCATCTACGACGCCTCGCAGAACTACCAGGCGCAGGGCGTACCGCTGGTCATCCTGGCGGGCAAGGAGTACGGCTCCGGCTCGTCCCGCGACTGGGCGGCGAAGGGCACCGCGCTGCTCGGCGTCAAGGCCGTCGTCGCCGAGTCCTACGAGCGCATCCACCGCTCGAACCTGATCGGCATGGGTGTGCTGCCCCTTCAGTTCCCCGACGGGGAGAGCGCCGATTCGCTGGGCCTGAGCGGTGAGGAGACCTTCACCATCACCGGGATCACCGCGCTCAACGACGGCGGCATCCCCGCCACCGTCAGGGTCTCCACGGACACCGGCGTCGCCTTCGACGCGACCGTACGGATCGACACCCCCGGTGAGGCCGACTACTACCGCAACGGCGGGATCATGCAGTACGTGCTGCGCTCCCTGCTGCGCAAGTAGCACCGGCCCGGGGCCCCGGTCCGCGCGAGCGAGCCCGGCAGGGCCTCGCGCGGCGGAGCGCCTCGGCGACAGGCGGCGGGTGCCGGGAAACACCTCCCGGCACCCGCCGCTTCGTGTTCCCATGGCCGGGGTCTCTCGCCGTACGGGCGCAAGTCCGCCAGGTCTCAACTCGGGAAAGACTGCCCGAAAGGGTTGCTTCGATCTTGCCCTGCTGACGCCAAGTGGACTATACCTGTCGGCACCTCACGAGGGCCCGTGGAAGCGGCGCTCCTGGCGGTAGCGAGAAACGTACAACTCAGCTTCAACTGACCCGCGGTGTCGGGCCCTTCGCCGGTGGCGAGTCCTCGGGAGACCGGAACACCGCCTGAGTCCTGGAGAAGGCGAGGACTTGAGCATGGGATCCAACCACGTCAACCGCCGTGACCTGATCAAGCAGGCAGCCGCAGCCGGCCTGATAGCCGTCCCTGCAATGGGCGCGCTCACCTCCTGCGCCAGCGGAAGCGGCGAGGACAACAAGGTCGACAAGGGCAAGAAGACCAAGGACAACCCCCTCGGCGTGAACAAGAGCGCTCCGCTCGAGGTGTACATCTTCGACGGCGGCTTCGGCACGAAGTACGCCAAGGACGCCCAGGCCGTCTACGAGAAGAACTTCCCCAAGGCCAAGACGAAGCTGAAGTCGACCCAGAAGATCCAGTCCGTGCTTCAGCCCCGCTTCAACGGCGGCACCCCGCCGGACCTGATCGACAACTCGGGCGCCGAGCAGATGGACATGGGCGTGCTGGTGGGCAAGAAGCAGCTCACCGACCTCACGGAGCTGCTGGACGCGCCCTCCATCGACGACCCGAACAAGAAGGTGCGCGACACCCTGCGCCCCGGCGTCGTGGAGATGGGCCAGTTCGACGGCAAGCCGGTGTGGATTCTGTACTACGCCTACACCGTCTACGGCGTCTGGTACTCCCAGAAGGCGCTCGACAAGCTCGACGTGGAATACCCCGAGAACTGGGACGACATGCTCTCGGTCTGCGCGAAGGCCAAGAAGAAGGGCATGGCGGGCTGGACCTACGCGGGCAAGTTCCCCTACTACCTGCCCTTCAGCCTCTACCCCTTCATGGCCAAGATCGGCGGCCCCGAGGTACTGAACAAGATCGACAACCTGGAGCCCGACGCCTGGAAGCAGCCGGCGGTCAAGGCCGCCCTGGAGGCGTACTACGAGCTGTACAAGAAGGGCTACGTCCTCGACGGCACGCCCGGCCTGGACCACATCGAGTCGCAGACCGCCTGGAACGAGGGCAAGGCGCTGTTCATCCCGAACGGCTCCTGGGTGGAGAACGAGGCGAAGAAGACCACCCCGAAGGACTTCGAGATGCGGGTCGCCGCGCCCTCCGGCCTGGACAGCGGCGACAAGCTGCCCTTCGGCACGCTGTGGGCCTCCGGCGGCGAGCCGTTCATCGTGCCGGCGAAGGCGAAGAACCCCACCGGCGGCATGGAGCAGCTCCGGATCATGCTCGGTGAGGCGTCCTCGAAGAACTTCACCAAGCAGGTGTCCTCGCTGACTTCCTTCAACGGCGGCACCGAGGGTCTGTCCCTGCCTCCGGGCCTGAAGTCGGCGGTGGACGCGCTGGAGAAGGCGGGCAAGAACATCGTCAACCCCCGCATCCAGGACTGGTACGTGGCCCTCCAGAAGGAGAAGATCGGCGTGGCCTGCCTGGGCGAGATGATGGCCGGGCGCATGACGCCGGCCGAAGCGATGAAGAAGGCCCAGAAGTTCACCGACGAAGCGCGTGAAGACGACTCCATCACGCACTACAAGCACTGAAGAAGCGTCATCAGCGGCAGCAGTACAGGGGATCGGAGTCGGTGAGTAATGGAGCACGGCAAGTACCGGTTCATCGTGGGGTTCTTGATCGTTCCCCTCACGATCTACACGGTCTTTGTCATCTGGCCGTTCGTCCAGTCGATCTACTATTCGTTCACTGACTGGACCGGACTCAGTCCGGACTTCGAAATGGTCGGCTTCGACAACTACATCAAGCTCTTCAGCGACGACGTCTTCTGGAAGTCGCTGCAACACAGCTTGCTGTTCCTTCTGCTGCTGCCGCTGGTGACGATCAGCCTCGCGCTGTTCTTCGCCTTCATGATCAACGTCGGGGGACGGCGGCGTAAGAACTCCGCCGTCTCCGGCGTTCGCGGCTCCAGCTTTTACAAGATCGTCTACTTCTTCCCGCAGGTGCTCTCGATCGCCATCGTCGCCCTGCTCTTCCGCTTCGCCTACAACCCGCGCAGCGGCTCGCTCAACGCGGCACTGGACGCGGTGGGTCTCTCCGCGCTGAAGACGGCGTGGCTGGGGAATCCGGAGACGGCGCTGTGGGCCGTGATGGCCGTCATGGTGTGGTGCACCGTCGGCTTCTTCGTCGTGCTGTTCTCGGCCGCGATGACCTCGATCCCGCGTGACTACTACGAGGCGGCGCTGCTGGACGGCGCCGACCGGATCACCACGTTCTTCCGGATCACGCTGCCCCTGCTGTGGGACACCGTGCAGTCCGGCTGGATCTACATGGGCATCCTGGCGCTGGGCGCCGAGGCGTTCGCGGTGGTGCAGATCATGACGACCGGTCCGGGCGGTCCCGCCTACGCCACGACCGTGCTGCCGCTGTACGTGTACCTGAAGGCGTTCCGCGACGGTCAGGCCGCCTACGCCACCACGATCGGCGTCGCGCTGCTCGTGGTCACCCTGGCCTTCGCGGCCGTCGTACTGAAACTCGGTCGCCGCGAGAGGCTGGAGTACTGATGAAGACCGCCGGAACCCTGCCGGAGGAACCGGAGACGACGGAGTCCGAGACGGTGGGCAAAGCCCTCACCCGGGACCCGCTGCGCGGCACCGCCGACAAGGAGAGCGCGAAGGGCGGCGAGGGGGGAACCCTCAACGTCTTCTCACACGGGATGCTCGTCCTGTGGGCGGTGATGGTGGTGATGCCGCTGCTCTGGGCGGTGATGACCTCCTTCAAGGACGACAGGAGCATCTTCACCTCGCCGTGGTCGCCTCCGACGTCGCTCAACTTCGACAACTGGTCGCGCGCCTGGAGCCAGGCGCACATGAGCGAGTACTTCTTCAACACCCTGCTGGTGGTGGGCGGTTCACTGGTCGGCACCATGCTCCTGGGCAGCATGGTGGCGTACGTGCTGGCCCGGTTCGACTTCCCCGGGAACCGCTTCTTCTACTTCCTGTTCATCGGCGGGATGAGCTTCCCGATCATCCTCGCCCTCGTGCCGCTCTTCTACGTGATGAGCAACACCGGGCTGCTGAACACCCGGCACGGTCTGATCCTGGCGTACATCGCCTACTCGCTGCCGTTCACCACCTTCTTCCTGACCTCGTTCTTCCGCTCGCTGCCGACCTCGGTGGCGGAGGCTGCGCTGATCGACGGCGCCTCGCACACCCGGACGTTCTTCCAGGTGATGCTGCCGATGGCCAAGCCCGGTCTGATCAGCGTGGGGATCTTCAACTTCCTCGGGCAGTGGAACCAGTACATGCTGCCGACGGTGCTCAACACCGACCCGGATCAGCGGGTGCTCACCCAGGGGCTGGTCGAACTGGCCGCCAGCCAGGGCTACAAGGGGGACTGGTCGGGGCTGTTCGCGGGTCTGGTGATGGCCATGCTGCCGGTGCTCGCGGCGTACATCATCTTCCAGCGGCAGGTCGTGGCAGGGCTGACCGCGGGTGCGCTGAAGTAGATCCCCTCCCGTTCACGCTCCGTCGAAACTCTCTCCGGCGAGCGCCCACTTCGTTCAAGGTCTTGACGGGAGAGAACCGCTCGGGCTCTGCTTGGAGTTCAGGTGTTGGAGACATGCCGTTTCCCGAAGACGCGGTACGGCGGACGGTCCGATGGTCGCGCCGGCCGTCGAGGCGGGAGTGGATCAGTGGTGGAGACTCCGGGGTCGCAGTCCTCGCTGCACCGGGCGAACCTCGAACGGGTCGTACGGGCGGTACGCATGGCGGGCTCGCTCACCCAGGCGGAGATCGCCCGGACCACCGGGCTGTCCGCGGCGACCGTCTCCAACATCGTCCGTGAGCTGAAGGAGAGCGGGACCGTGCAGGTCACGCCCACCTCGGCGGGCGGGCGCCGGGCGCGTGCGGTCTCGCTGAGCGGCGACGCGGGCGCCGTCGTGGGCGTCGACTTCGGGCACTCGCATCTGCGCGTGGCCGTGGGAAACCTCGCGCATCAGGTGCTCGCCGAGGAGGCCGAGCCGATCGACGTCGACGCGTCGGCAGCGGAGGGCTTCGACCGCGCCGAGCAGCTCGTACACCGGCTCATCGCCACCACCGGCATCGCCCGCGAGAAGCTGATCGGCGTGGGCCTCGGCGTTCCCGGGCCGATAGACGTGGAGACCGGCGAGCTGGGATCGACGTCCATACTGCCCGGCTGGAGCGGCACACATCCGCGTGAGGAGCTGGCCGCCCGCCTCGGCGTCCCGGTGTACGTCGACAACGACGCCAACCTCGGCGCCCTCGGCGAGCAGGTGTGGGGCAACGGCCGCGGCGCCGCCGACCTGGCGTACATCAAGGTCGCGAGCGGCGTGGGCGCCGGACTCGTCATCAACGGCCAGATCTACCGTGGCCCCGGCGGAACCGCGGGCGAGATAGGGCACATCACCCTCGACGAGTCGGGTCCGGTCTGCCGCTGCGGCAACCGCGGCTGCCTTGAAACCTTCACCGCGGCCCGCTACGTACTGCCACTGCTGTACTCAAGCCACGGCACGGATCTGACGATGGCGCGCGTCGTACAGCTCGCCCGCGAGGGCGATCCGGGCTGCCGCAGAGTCGTCGCCGACCTCGGCCGCCACATCGGCAGCGGCGTCGCCAACCTCTGCAATCTGCTCAACCCCAGCCGGGTGGTGCTCGGCGGCGACCTCGCGGAGGCCGGCGACGTGGTGCTGGGGCCCGTCAGGGACTCGGTGGCGCGCTATGCGATCCCCAGCGCCGCACGGCAGTTGACGGTGGTGCCCGGCACCCTCGGCGGGCGTGCCGAGGTGCTGGGCGCACTGGCGCTGGTGCTCAGCGAGATGGGCGACGCGACGCTCCTGGACACCTCGGCGACGGCGCCGGCGGCCCGGTCCGGCCGGGCTGCGCCGAGGGGCGAGGGCGGCGGACACGGGGCGCCCGTGGGCGCCGTGGCGGCGTCCGTCTGACGAACCGGCCCCGGCCGCCGGGCGGTTGCGGACCCCGGCGTACGGGACCCGCGTACGGGACGTACGAAATCGGAGTAACGGCCCGGCACACGGGAACACGCGGCAACACCCGGGAAACGGGAACGCCCGCGAGAACGCGAAACAGAAAAACGGCAACGGCTATCGACGACGGCCGTCGGCGACGGGCGACGGGAAACCGCTATGGAAACCCAGCGGTTTCGCTCCGCTCCGAATCCGTCCGGGCACTCAACGTGGCCCTTTGGGTTCATGCAGATAACGGATGGCATCGTTGCCGTCTCGTTAATGATTTACTTCTTGACGCTTGCGTTGCCTCGGAGTTGACTTCCGACCACCTCGGCCGCAAACGACGCGGCCTCGTCAGGGAGGTTGGAACCCCATGAACGCAAAGGTGCGTCGCGTCGTCATCGGTACGGCAGCCATATCGATGGCCGTTTCCCTCGCAGCCTGCGGAAAGGCGGGCGGCGGCGACGGGGGCGGCGGCGACGACAAGACCATCGGTCTGCTGCTTCCGGAGAACAAGACCACGCGCTACGAGACGTTCGACCGTCCGTACATGACCGACAAGATCAAGTCCCTCTGCAAGGACTGCAAGGTCAAGTACAACAACGCGAACCAGGATTCCGAGCTTCAGAAGAAGCAGTTCGACGCGCTCATCGCGCAGGGCGTCAAGACGATCATCCTGGACGCCGTGGACGCGCAGGCCACCAAGTCCTGGGTCGACCGCGCCGCGAAGAAGGACGTCAAGGTCGTCGCGTACGACCGCCTCGCCGAGGGCGACATCTCGGCCTACATCTCCTACGACAACTACAAGATCGGCGAACTCCAGGGCCAGGGCCTGGTGGAGGCGCTCGGCGACAAGGCCAAGGACAGCCGCGTCGTCATGATCAACGGCTCGCCCACCGACCCGAACGCCCCGCTGTTCAAGAAGGGCGCGCACAGCGTCCTGGACAAGAAGGTCAAGGACGTCGTCTACGAGCAGGACATCCCGGACTGGTCGCCGGACGAGGCCAACAAGAAGATGGGCGCCGCGATCACCAAGCTCGGCAAGGACGGCTTCGACGGCGTCTACGCGGCCAACGACGGCATGGCCGGCGGCGTCTCCACCGCCATGAAGAAGCAGGGCGTCAAGGACGTCCCGCTCGGCGGCCAGGACGCCGAACTCGCCGGTCTCCAGCGGATCATCAAGGGCGACCAGACGCTGACGATCTACAAGGCGATCAAGCCGCAGGCGGAGACCACCGCGGAGATCGCGGTCAATCTGCTGAAGGGCAAGGACATCGGCTCCCTCACCCCGAAGAAGGTCGACAGCAAGAGCAAGAAGGGCGTTCCGGCCCAGCTCTACAGCGCCAAGATCGTGACCAAGGACAACATCAAGGACACGATCCTCAAGGACAAGGTCTACGAGGTCGGCCAGATCTGCACCCCGCAGTTCGCCAAGGCCTGCAAGGCCGCCGGTCTGAAGTGACCGCCGGGAGGCCGCAGTTGAGGCGGCCTCCCGCGCACCTCTCTTCGAACCCCCCTGAACGAACGCAGGGCGCCGCCTCCGCCACGAGCGGGGGCGGCTCCTGATCCCGAGATCGGAGTTTTCCCAGTGGAGAAGGAAACCGTGCTGGCGCTGCGCGGGATCTCCAAGCGGTTCGGTGCCGTACAGGCACTCACCGACGTTGATCTGGAAGTACGGCGCGGCGAGGTGATCGCCCTCGTCGGCGACAACGGCGCCGGCAAGTCGACGCTCGTGAAGACCATCGCGGGCGTCCACCCCATCGACGAGGGCGGCATCGACTGGGAGGGACGGCCGGTCACCATCAACCGGCCGCACGACGCCCAGGACCTGGGAATCGCCACCGTCTACCAGGACTTGGCGCTCTGCGACAACCTCGACGTGGTCGCCAACCTCTTCCTCGGCAACGAGGCGCGCCACGCGTCCGTGCTCGACGAGATCGCGATGGAGAAGCGTGCGATGGAGCTGCTGGAGACGCTCTCCATCCGCATCCCCAGCGTCCGTATCCCCGTCGCCTCGCTCTCCGGCGGACAGCGGCAGGTCGTGGCGATCGCCCGCGCACTCATCGGCGACCCGAAGGTGGTCATCCTCGACGAGCCGACCGCCGCGCTCGGCGTGGAACAGACCGCCCAGGTACTCGACTTGGTCGAGCGGCTGCGTGAACGCGGCCTCGCCGTCATCCTCATCAGTCACAACATGGCCGACGTGCAGGCCGTCGCCGACCGTGTCGCGGTGCTGCGCCTCGGCCGCAACAACGGCGTCTTCGACGTGGCCACCACCTCCCACGAGGAGGTCATCGCCGCGATCACCGGCGCCTCCGACAACGCGGTCACCCGCCGCCAGGCCCGTACGGAGAAGGAGGCGGCGAAGTGAGCGACACCGTCGACAAGGAGCGCGGCACCGAGACCGCGAAGACCGGGGGCGCGGCGCCCGCGAACGGCGACGCCGACGGCGGCGCGGACCGCGTGGTCGACCCCCGGCTGCTGGTGCGCGAACAGGGCTTCGCGGGCTATCTGACGGAGTTCAAGCGCAAGGTGCGCGGCGGTGAACTCGGTTCGCTGCCCGTCGTCCTGGGCCTGATCATCATCGCCGTCATCTTCCAGTCGCTGAACGAGAACTTCCTCTCCGCGGGCAGCGTCAGCGACATCGGCGTCTACATCGCCGGCACGGGCATCATGGCCACCGGCATCGTCTTCGTACTGCTGCTGGGCGAGATCGACCTGTCGGTCGGCTCGGTCGCCGGTGTCGGAGCCGCGGTGTGGGCGGTGCTCAGCGTCACCCACCACGTCAACGACTGGCTGGCGGTCCTCGTCGCCATCCTCTCCGGCCTGTTCATCGGCGCGCTGCACGGCTTCTTCTTCGCGAAGGTCGGCGTGCCCGCGTTCGTCGTGACGCTGGCCGGATTCCTCGGCTGGAGCGGCCTCCAGATCTGGCTCATGGGCCAGGAAGGCAGCATCAACACCCCCGAGAGCAGCGTCGTCGAGGACCTGACCGGCTACTACTTCGAGGACATCGCGGCCGCCTACGGACTCGCGCTGGTCGCCGTACTCGCCTACGCGGCGGCCCTGCTGGTCGACGCCAAGCGTCGCCGTGCTGCCCGCCTGCCCTCGCGGCCGCTGAGCGAGATCGTGGTGCGCACCGCGGTGATGGCGGTCGTCGCGTTCGTGGCTGCCTACGTGCTCAACCAGTCGCGGGGGCTTCCGCTGGCGCTGGTGCTGTTCCTCGCGGTGCTGGTCATCGCGGACTTCGCCGTTCGCCGTACGACGTACGGGCGGCAGATCTTCGCGGTCGGCGGCAACGCGGAGGCCGCCCGGCGTGCCGGTATCAACGTGGAGCGGGTACGCATCACCGTCTTCGGCATCGCCGGAATGCTGGCGGCCTTCGGCGGCCTGTTCATCGCCAGCCTCTCCGGCGGCGCCACCAAGAGCCTCGGTGCGGGCAACACCCTGATGAACGTCATCGCCGCGGCGGTCATCGGCGGCACCAGCCTCTTCGGCGGACGCGGCAAGATCTGGTCGGCGCTGCTGGGCATCCTCGTGATCCAGTCCATCCAGCAGGGCCTGAACCTGCTCGGCATGGCGAGCGAGATCCAGTACATGATCACGGGCGCGGTCCTGCTGGCCGCGGTGGTCATCGACTCGGTGTCGCGCCGTACGCAGAAGACGGCGGGACGTACGTAAGCACCGGGACGCGGGCGGGGCGCCGGGAGCGGCGGCAGGGAACAAGAGCCCGCGCCCGCCGTCCCGCCGCTCGCCGGAGCCACCGCCGCCGGCCACCCAGGGCCACGCCCTGGAACCGCCCCTCTGGGCCCGGGGCGGCCGGGCCTCCACGGGTTACGTCCCGTGGGGGCCCGCGGCATGTGCGCATGCGTCGCCGCGGGGTGCGCCCCGCCCTCTGCTCAGCCCGTCGTCCCTCAACTCTCCCTCGGCGAGGGGAAGTTGGACGAGGATGGACCAAACCGCGGTGTTGCGGCGTCGACGGCGACGCCCCGGTGGCGTGGTGTCCGCCGGATGGTCACAGGCGAAGCCGCCGATGTGGGCCATGCCACATCGGCGATTGTTGACCCTCCGGTTACTGCAAGGCCGAATCTCGTCCCATGCTCTCCATCAGCGACTTCAGCTCCATCTGCCAACTGCCCCCGCAAACCCTGCGGTACTACCACTCCGAGGGCCTGCTCGTTCCCGCCGAGGTCGACGAGGCGACCGGCTACCGCACGTACAACTTCGACCAGGTCGAACAGGCCATGCTCGTCACCGTCCTTCGCGGTTCGGGACTCAGCGTCAAGGACGTCAGGCGCGTGCTCGACGAGCCGGACACCGCCACCGCCCTTCTTCAGCAGCACAGCGTGGAAGTGCGGCGCCGGAGGGAGATCCAGGACAACGCGCTCGGTGACGCACGTGTGCTGCTCGCCGCCTGGCCGGAACCGCGGATACGCCAGGTGCCCGGGATGACCGTGGTGTCGAAGGTGGTGCCCGGCCCGGAGACCGGGGCACGTGACTATTACGACTGGGACTACGCCGATACCGCCCTCGCCGCCACCCTGGAGGAAGTCATCGAGACGGTGGAGTCGTGCGGGGCCGTGGTCTCGGGGTCGCCGTGGCGCTCCCCGGCCGCCGAGACCGAAGAGCAAATGAAGCAGCAGGTGACCGCGGAGGGACCGCACTGGCTGGTGAAGGTCCCCGTCACGGCGGACGAGAAGGCCCTCGCGGCTCTTCACGGCGATGTCGAGGTGCAGAGCTTTCAGGCACGGGAGGAGTTGTCGATCGTCCTCCCGGGCCGAAGCTCGAACGCCAAGTACGCCACTGCGATCTCGCGCCTGGTCCAGTACCCCGCCCAGCACGACCTCGGCGGCCGCATGGTCGAGATCACCGCCGTCCGTCAGGTGCTGCACGAGGACAGCGTCGAGACCGCCATGGCACTCGTCGCTTTCGACGAGTCCTGAGCCGGGACGTCGGGCTCAACATGGGGCACGGTACTCGGAGTTGGAATCGTCCCGGACGGGTCGTGGGAGATCGCCGTGCCGCTGATCGCACCGTCGAGGGTGCGGCCGTCAGGCGGTGCGTGGACCGGGCGAGCCGGGCTCCAGGACGCACGTCCTGCCGACGCGTACGGACCTCGCGAGCGCCGCCCGGCACGCACCCACCTTGGCCCGTATGCAGGCGGCACGCGTCCTTGTTCCCCGGAACGGACGCCTCCCGCGCGGTGTGCCGCACTTGCCTTCCGCCCCGGAAGGGAGCCCTCCGCCGAGGCGCGGCGCGGCCAGACGGGTGATCGATCTCGCACAGCCGGGAGACCCCGGGGGCCCTCGGAACATTAGACTCGACGGATCGGCACAGCTCGCTCACGCTCGAAGGCAAGGAGGCACCGTGGATAAGGGGCCGCGCTCGGCGCGTCATCCCGGTTCGGGGGCGGTGGAGTTCCCCAAGGCGCAGCGCCGGGGAAGGTGGGATCTGCTGACCCGTGTCGAGGGGCCGCGCGACCTCGACGAGCTCTCACCGGAGCAGTTGGAGCAGCTTGCCGGGGAGGTACGGTCCTTCCTCGTCGATTCCGTCTCCAAGACCGGCGGTCACCTCGGTCCCAATCTGGGCGTGGTGGAGCTGACCATCGCCCTCCACCGGGTGTTCGACTCCCCGAAGGACCGCATCCTGTTCGACACCGGCCACCAGTGCTACGTGCACAAACTCCTCACCGGACGCCAGGACTTCGCCAAGCTCAAGAGCAAGGGCGGCCTGTCGGGCTACCCCTCGCGTGCAGAGTCCGAGCACGACGTCATCGAGAACAGCCACGCCTCCACGGTCCTCGGCTGGGCGGACGGCCTGGCGAAGGCCAACGAGCTGCGCCACAGCGACGACCACGTGGTGGCCGTCATCGGCGACGGCGCCCTCACCGGCGGCATGGCGTGGGAAGCCCTCAACAACATCGCCGCCGCCAAGGACCGTCCGCTCGTCATCGTCGTCAACGACAACGAGCGAAGCTACGCGCCGACCATCGGCGGCCTCGCCAACCACCTGGCCACGCTGCGCACCACGGACGGCTACGAGCGCTTCCTCGCCCGCGGCAAGGAGGTGCTCAACCGCACGCCGGTCGTGGGCAAGCCGCTGTACGAGACGCTGCACGGCGCGAAGAAGGGCCTGAAGGACTTCATCGCCCCGCAGGGCATGTTCGAGGACCTCGGCCTGAAGTACGTCGGCCCCATCGACGGCCACGACCTCGCCGCCGTCGAGTCCGCACTCCAGCGCGCCAAGCGCTTCGGCGGACCCGTACTCGTGCACTGCCTCACGGAGAAGGGCCGCGGATACCAGCCGGCGCTGGAGGACGAGGCGGACCAGTTCCACCAGGTCGGGATCATCCACCCCGACACCGGCCTGCCGGTGAAGTCCTCTGGCGCGGACTGGACTTCGGTCTTCGGCGAGGAGATGGTCAAGCTCGGGCGTGAGCGTGAGGACATCGTCGCCATCACCGCCGCGATGATGCGCCCCGTCGGACTGCACGGTTTCGCCGAGGAGTTCCCCGAGCGCGTCTACGACGTGGGCATCGCCGAGCAGCACGCCGCCGTGTCGGCCGCGGGGCTCGCCACCGGCGGCATGCACCCCGTCTTCGCCGTCTACGCGACGTTCCTCAACCGGGCCTTCGACCAGCTTCTGATGGATGTGGCGCTGCACAAGTGCGGCGTGACCTTCGTGCTCGACCGCGCGGGCGTCACCGGCTCCGACGGGCCCTCGCACAACGGCATGTGGGACATGTCCGTGCTCCAGTGCGTTCCGGGGCTGCGTCTCGCCGCGCCACGCGACGCCGAGCAGGTGCGCCTCCAGCTCCGTGAGGCCGTCGAGGTGGACGACGCACCCACTGTGGTCCGCTACTCCAAGGGCAAGGTCGGACCGGCCGTTCCGGCCGTCGGCCGCGTGGGCAGGATGGACGTGCTGCGCAAACCGGCCGACGTTCAGCGCCCGGACGTGCTGCTGGTGTCGGTCGGCGCGCTCGCCCCGATGTGCCTGGAGATCGCCGACCTCCTCGACAAGCAGGGCATCTCCACGACCGTCGTCGACCCCCGCTGGGTCAAGCCCGTCGACGAGGAGCTGGCGCCGCTGGCCGAGCAGCACCGCGTCGTGGTCACCGTCGAGGACAACGGCCGCGCGGGCGGCGTGGGTTCGGCCGTGGCGCAGTCGCTGCGCGACGCGAACGTCGACGTGCCGCTGCGTGACTTCGGCATCCCCGAGCGCTTCCTCGACCACGGTTCGCGTGCGGACGTGATGGCCGAGATCGGGCTGACCGCGCCGGACATCGCCCGTCAGGTGACGGGTCTCGTGGCGAAGCTGGACGGCCGGTACGAGACGGAGGCCGCGGAGGCGGCGCGTGACTGAGCGCCTGGCTGTGCGCGTCACCGAACACGTCGCTGCGCGCGGTCGGTTGAGCGCGGGCGACTGAGCCAGGGCGGTTGCCGGTTCGCCGACGCGGCCGCCGCTTGGAGCCGGACCGAAGGGCCGGGTCCGTGCCCGTGAGGGCTCGGACCCGGCCCTCGCCGCGTCGGCTCCACGTACCCGGCTAGCTTTGGTGCCATGCCGCCGCCACCGCGTACGAAGCGCACGACCCGTACGACGTCCACGCCTGCCACGGCGTCCACGGCCAGTGCGAAGTCCACGGGCCCCGCGGCGTCCGGGAGTCGGGCGGCGACGGGGGCGGGGGCGGGGGCGGGGGCGGGGAACGACTGTCACGGTCCCGGCGACGGCGCCGCCACCGAGAACCCCGCCGCCGGGGGCGCCTCCGTGGAGACCGGCACGGCACGGGACCGCCAGTACTGGCTCCGGCTGCTGCCCGTACTGATGCTGCTGACCGCGGTGACGCGGCTGCCGTCCTTCGCGCGCCCCCTCTGGAACCCCGACGAGGGATATCTCGCCACGCAGGCACGGCAGTTGGCGGCCGGAGGCACGCTCTACGAGACGGTCGTGGACCGCAAGCCGCCGCTGCTGCCGTGGCTCTACCGCGCCGCGTTCGCCCTCTTCGGCGACGAGTCGCTGTGGCCGCTGCGGGTGGCCGCGTCGCTGGCGGTGCTGGCGTCCGCGCTGCTGCTCGCCTCGCTCGCGCGCCGCCGCTGGGGCGAGGGCGCGGGCCGGTTCGCGGGAGTGTGCCTCGTACTGGCCTCCGTCGCGCTGGTTCCCGAGGACACGCAGGCGGCGACGTTCGAGGTCTTCATGGTGCCCTGGACGGTGCTGGCCATGTGGTGTGCGGACAGGGGCCGTTGGGCGTGGGCGGGCGTGGCCGTCGCGGGAGCGGTGCTCACCAAGCAGACGGGCGGCGCCGTGCTCGTGCCCGTGCTGTGGCTGCTGTGGTCCCGGCGAATGCGGCCCCGGTACGCGCTCGGCCGGCCGCTGTCGGGCCTGTCGGCCGGTGCCGTGCTGCCCGTGCTTGCGGCGGCGCTGCTCCACGGCCCCGCACGCTTCGTCTTCTGGACGGCCACGGGGTCCGGGAGTTACATGTCGGCCGACGGCGCGATGGGCCATGCGCTGCTGCGTGCGCTCGCCAACGGCGGTCTGCTGCTTGCCGGTTGCCTGCCCATGACGGCGGCACTGCTCTACGTGATGCGCACCCGCGTCCGTGCCCGCAGCCGTACCCGCAAGGGATCTCGTCCCCCTGCCGCGCCCGGCACGGGAAGCGACCGAACCACGGACGTCTGGATCTGGCTGGCGGCCTCAGCGGCGGCCGTGTGCGTCGGCTTCCAGTTCTTCGGTCACTACTTCCTTCAACTCACCCCCGCCGTCGCCCTGTTGGCCGCAGAGGCACTGCGCCACCTCACAAGTCGCGCGGCGAAGGCGGCCATCGCCCTCAACTCGCTGGTGACCGCGGGTCTCCTCGGCTGGGCGCTGTGGCTCTTCCCCTCCGCCGAACTCGCCCATCAGCAGCGGCTCGCGGACGAGGTCCGCTCCCGTACCTCCCGCGCCGAGCCTGTGCTGCTGTGGGGCATGCATCCCGAGGGCTACTGGTTCGCCGAACGCGCCCCCGCCTCCCGCTACCTCACCGCCGGTTTCCTCACCAACTTCAGCGGTGGCCGGGGCGGGGCCCGCGTGGGGGAGCGCTACGCCATGACCGGCGCCTGGCCGTATTTCCGCCGCGAACTGGCGCGCAGGCCACCCGAGTTGATCGTCGACGACTCGCGGGGGAAGCCGTACGGCGCCGTGCACACGCCCACGCTGCGTGCGTATCTCGCCCGCCATTACGAACGCGTGGACACCGTCGACGGTGCGGTCCTCTACGCCCGTTCGCCGCGCCCGGCGCCCTGATCCGTGCCCGGCGCCCTGATCCGCGCCCGGCTGCCCCCAGCCGGTCCCCCGGCCATCATCCAGTGCACCCGGCCTTCGCCGCCCGGCCTGACGCCCCCGGCCTGTAGCGGCCTCCCGCCCTGTTCGCACGCACAACGGCGCCCGTCCGCCGGCCACTTGCCGGCGGACGGGCGCCTTCGCGAGCGCGCCGGTCGGCGTGGGGGATTATGCCGGTACGCTCGCGACCCCCGGCTCCAGGAAGCGGCGCCCTGTGGCCCGCTCGCTGACGCCCTCACGGTCCAGGTACGGGGTGATGCCGCCCAGGTGGAAGGGCCAGCCCGCGCCGGTGATCAGGCACAGGTCGATGTCCTGCGCCTCGGCGACGACACCCTCGTCGAGCATCAGGCGCACCTCCTGGGCGATGGCGTCCAGCGCCCGCTCGCGCACCTGCTCCTCCGTGAGCTGCACATCGCCCGTCTGGAAGAGCGCCTCGACCTCCGGGTCCAACTCGGGCTTGCCGGAGCCCGGTACGTAGAGGTTGCGCTTGCCCGCCTCGACGACGCGGCCGAGGTTCTCCGAGACGCCGAAGCGGTCGGGGAACGCGTCGTGCAGCGTGCCCGACACGTGGTGGGCGACGGCCGGACCGACCAGCTCCAGCAGCACGATCGGCGACATGGGCAGGCCCAGCGGCGCCAGAGCGCGGTCGGCGACGTCGACCGGAGTGCCCTCGTCGATCGAGCGCAGCACCTCGCCGAGGAAGCGCGTCAGCACTCGGTTGACGACGAACGCCGGTGCGTCCTTGACCAGAACGGCCGTCTTCTTCAGGGACTTGGCGACGGAGAACGCCGTGGCCAGCGACGCGTCGTCGGTGCGCTCCGCTCGTACGATCTCCAGCAGCGGCAGCACGGCCACCGGGTTGAAGAAGTGGAAGCCGACGACCCGCTCGGGGTGCTTGAGCTTCGACGCCATCTCCGTGACCGACAGCGACGAGGTGTTGGTGGCGAGGATGGCGTGCTCCGGCACGACCGCCTCGACCTCCGCGAAGATCTTCTGCTTGAGGCCCATCTCCTCGAAGACGGCCTCGATGACGAAGTCCGCGTCACCGAAGGCGGCGGCCTTGTCCAGCGATCCGGTCACCAGCGCCTTCAGCCGGTTCGCCTTGTCCTGGTTGACACGGCCCTTCAGCAGCAGCTTGTCGATCTCCTCGTGGACGTAGCCCACGCCCTTGTCGACCCGCTCCTGGTCGAGGTCGGTCAGTACGACCGGCACCTCCAGGCGGCGCGCGAAGAGCAGCGCGAGCTGCGAGGCCATCAGACCCGCGCCCACGACGCCCACCTTGGTGACGGGACGAGCCAGCGACTTGTCCGGAGCACCGACGGGCCGCTTGGCGCGCTTCTGCACCAGGTTGAACGCGTAGATGCCGCTGCGCAGTTCACCGCCCATGATCAGGTCGGCGAGCGCCTTGTCCTCGGCCTCGAATCCCGCACGCAGGTCGCCGCTCTTGGCCGCCGCGACGATGTCGAGCGCACGGTAGGCGGCGGGCGCAGCGCCGTGCACCTTGTCGTCGGCGATCTGCCGCCCGCGTGCGACGGCCTGGTCCCACGCCTCGTCCCGGTCGACCTCGGCCCGTACGACCTCGGTCTCGCCCTTGAGCACGGAAGCGGTCCAGCGCAGCGACTGCTCCAGGAAGTCCGCGCCCTCGAACAGGGCGTCGGCGATGCCCAGTTCGTAGACCTGCGGGCCCTTGAGCTGCTTGTTCTGGTTGAGGGAGTTCTCGACGATGACCGTGACGGCACGGTCGGCGCCGATGAGGTTCGGCAGCAGCGCGCACCCGCCCCAGCCGGGCACCAGCCCGAGGAAGACCTCCGGCAGACCGAACGCTGGCACGGCCTGCGAGACGGTGCGGTAGGTGCAGTGCAGCCCCACCTCGACGCCGCCGCCCATCGCCGCGCCGTTGTAGTACGCGAAGCTCGGCACGCCCAGGTCGGCCAGCCGACGGAACACCGCGTGACCGCCCTGCCCGATGGCGAGCGCGTCCTCGCGCTCCTTCAGCAGCTCGACGCCCTTGAGGTCGGCGCCCACGGCGAAGATGAACGGCTTGCCGGTGATGCCGACGCCGACGATCTCGCCGTCCTTCGCCTCCTTCTCGACCTGGTCGATCGCGGCGTTCAGATTGGCCAGCGAGGCCGGGCCGAACGTCGTCGGCTTGGTGTGGTCGAAGCCGTTGTCCAGGGTGATCAGCGCGAACCGGCCCGCGCCGCCCGGGAGTTCGAGGTGGCGCACATGCGCCTGAGTGACGACCTCGTCCGGGAACAGCTCGGCCGCGCCCTTCAGCAACTCGGCGGTGTTGGTGCTCACTTGCCTGCCCCTTCGAAGTTCGGGTTCTCCCAGATGACGGTTCCGCCCATGCCGAAGCCGACGCACATCGTCGTCAGCCCGTAGCGCACATGCGGCTGCTCCTCGAACTGCCGCGCAAGCTGCGTCATCAGCCGCACGCCGGAGGAGGCCAGCGGGTGCCCGTAGGCGATGGCGCCGCCGTACTGGTTGACGCGAGGGTCGTCGTCGGCGATGCCGTAGTGGTCGAGCAGCGCCAGCACCTGCACCGCGAACGCCTCGTTGACCTCGAACAGGCCGATGTCGTCGATCGACAGCCCGGCCTTGGCGAGCGCCTTCTGCGTGGACGGCACCGGCCCTACGCCCATGACCTCCGGCTCGACACCGGCGAAGGCGTAGCTGACCAGCCGCATCCTGACCGGCAGACCCAGCTCCTCGGCGAAGTCCTCGGCGGCGATCAGCGAGGCGGTGGCACCGTCGTTGAGCCCCGCGGCGTTGCCCGGTGTGACGCGGCCGTGCGCGCGGAAGGGCGTCTTCAGCCCGGCGAGGCTCTCCAGGGTGGTGCCCGGACGCATCGGCTCGTCCTGCGTGGCCAGACCCCAGCCGGTCTCCCCGCCCTCCTCGTTGGTGCGGCGGACCGAGATCGGTACGAGGTCCTGCTGGATCTTGCCGTTGGCGTACGCCTTGGCGGCCTTCTCCTGGCTGCGCACCGCGTACTCGTCGGCGCGCTGCTTGGTCAGATGCGGGAAGCGGTCGTGCAGGTTCTCCGCCGTCATGCCCATGAACAGGGCGGACTGGTCGACCAGCTTCTCCGATACGAAGCGGGGGTTGGGGTCGACGCCCTCACCCATCGGGTGACGGCCCATGTGCTCGACGCCGCCCGCGACCACGACGTCGTACGCGCCGAAGGAGATGGAACCGGCGGTGGACGTCACCGCCGTCATCGCGCCGGCACACATGCGGTCGATCGAGTATCCGGGAACGGTGTTGGGCAGCCCGGCCAGGATGCCCGCGGTGCGGCCGAGGGTCAGGCCCTGGTCGCCGATCTGCGTGGTGGCGGCGATCGCCACCTCGTCGATGCGCTCCGGGGGCAAGTCCGGGTTACGGCGCAGCAGTTCGCGGATGCACTTCACGACCAGGTCGTCTGCCCTGGTCTCGTGATAGATGCCCTTGGGGCCCGCCTTGCCGAACGGTGTGCGGACGCCGTCGACGAAGACGACGTCCCTAGCGGTACGAGGCACTTTGGCTCTCCTCCAGGTGCGGTGCAGTTACGCCGTACGGCGCGCTTCCCAAGAGCCATGCTACCCGTGGGTAACTGAGGGGCAAGGCCGGTTTCCGGGGAGGGGCACACGTCACATCGAGGGCCGGGGGAGGCGAGCCCGCCGGCGGTGCGGTCCGGCGTGCGAGGCCCGGCAGCAGACCGCCCGCCCCGTCGTCACTCCGACGAGGCGGGCGCGACCGCCGAGGCCCGGCAGGCGCCTACTTGGACGGCGCCGGCGTCGCCAGAGCCTCGGTCAGCAGCGACGCGGTCTGCTCGATCTGCCACTCGCGCGCCCCGAGCGCCCGCAGCGCCGAGACGACCTCCGGCTCCGTGCGGGCGCGGGGCGGCTGCCAGCACAGACGCCGCACCGTGTCCGGCGTCAGCAGATTCTCCTGCGGCATGGACAGCTCCTCGGCCCGTGCCGTCACCGCCGCCCGCGCGGCCGCGAGCCGCGCGGCAGCCGCCGGGTCCTTGTCGGCCCAGGAACGCGGCGGGGGCGGCCCGTTCGTCGCCTGGCTCTGCTGCGGAAGGGCCGACTCCGGCAGCTCCTTCGCCCGGTCGACGGCGGCCTGCCACTGGTCGAGCTGCTTGCGCCCTATCCGGTGCCCGAAGCCCGGCAGCCCGGCGAGTACACGCGCGTCGGACGGCAGCGCCAGCGCCGCCTCGACGATCGCCGAGTCCGAGAGCACCTTGCCCGGGGAGACGTCCCGCTTCCGCGCGATCCTGTCGCGTGCCGTCCACAACTCCCGTACGACGGCCATCTGACGGCGGCGCCGCACCTTGTGCATCCCGGAGGTGCGCCGCCAGGGGTCCTTGCGGGGCGGGGCGGGAGGCGCCGTGGCGATGGCCTCGAACTCCTGCCGCGCCCATGCGAGTTTGCCCTGACGCTCCAGCTCCTCCTCCAGCGCGTCACGCAGATCGATCAGCAGCTCGACGTCGAGGGCCGCATAGTGCAGCCACGGCTCCGGGAGCGGACGCGTGGACCAGTCGACGGCGGAGTGGCCCTTCTCCAGTGCGTAGCCGAGCAGATTCTCCACCATCGCGCCGAGCCCGACGCGTGCGTACCCGGCCAGCCGCCCTGCCAGCTCGGTGTCGAACAACCGCCGGGGCACCATGCCTATCTCACGCAGACACGGCAGATCCTGGGTGGCGGCGTGCAGCACCCACTCCGAGTCGGCGAGTACGGAGCACAGCCCCGACAGGTCCGGGCACCCCACGGGGTCGATCAGCGCGCTGCCCGCGCCCTCCCGCCGTAGCTGTACGAGATAGGCCCGCTGGCCGTAGCGGTATCCGGAGGCCCGCTCGGCGTCCACGGCGACCGGGCCGCTGCCCGAGTCGAAGGCGGCGATGATCTCGGCGAGCGCGGCCGCGTCGCTCGTCACGGGTGGAACGCCCTCACGGGGTTCGAGCAGGGGGACCGGCGCCTGACCAGGGTCTTGGCCCTCGGTTTCGGCCTTAGCGGGGTTTGCTGATGCGGTCTCTCGGGCGTCGGTCACCGCTCAAGGGTAGCTGCGCGAGGCCGGTGATTGTCCTGATGTCCGGGCAGACCGTTGCCCATGGCACCGGAATTCTCGCCGCGCCGCGTACGGGCCCTCCGGGGGCGGCGGACCGCCCGGCGTACCGGCCGCGCCGAAGGCCCGGCGCGGTGCGCCCCTAGGTCGCCCATGCGCCGCGCATATACGCGAGGCGCCCGCCGGCGGATCATGCCGCCTGCGGACGCCTCGAAGCGTGGGGGGAGGGGGAGGGCCGGGAAACTTCGTGATCAGTGGATGATGCCCGTGCGGAGTGCCACGGCGACCATGCCCGCACGGTCGCCGGTGCCCAACTTGCGGGCGATACGTGCCAGATGGGACTTCACCGTCAGCGCCGAGAGCCCCATCGAGACGCCGATCGCCTTGTTGGACTGGCCCTCCGCAACCAGCCGCAGCACCTCGACCTCACGTCCGGACAGCTCCCGCTGGCCACCGGGGTGCCCGGGGCCTCCGGGACCGCCGCCCGGGCGGCGGTGCATGCGCGCGGCGGCGGCACCGATGGGGGCCGCGCCGTGCCGGGTGGGCATGGCGCCGAGGTTGTTGCGGGTGCCGGTGACGACATAGCCCTTGACGCCGCCCGCGAGGGCGTTGCGCACCGCGCCGATGTCGTCGGCGGCTGACAGGGCCAGGCCGTTCGGCCAGCCCGCTGCTCGGGTCTCGGACAGCAGGCTGAGGCCCGAACCGTCCGGGAGGTGGACGTCGGCCACGCAGATGTCGCGTGGGTTGCCGACTCGGGGACGCGCCTCCGCGATCGACGACGCCTCGATCACGTCCCGTACGCCGAGAGCCCACAGATGTCGGGTCACGGTGGAACGGACGCGGGGGTCGGCCACGACGACCATGGCCGTCGGCTTGTTCGGGCGGTAGGCGACCAGGCTTGTGGGGTGCTCAAGAAGAACAGACACCGGGCCTCCGAGGGCTGGCTGCGGACGGAACCATTCCGGTAATCGCGCGGGATGATCCGAGGTTCCGTGTGGAAGGGTCATAGACTCCTTCGGCAGCTCAGGGGGCCCGCTTTAGGGGAAGATCACCAATTGATGACTGATATTTCCCGATTCGGACAGTCACTCGACGCCTGCTTCCGGCGCCGGGTCGGGCCTGATTTACGCGGTACGCGCGAGCGGCACAGGACGGTCGCCGCAGCGGTGCGACGGGGAGACCCATGAGGGGGCGCCGGCGCCGTGATCAAGAGCCGCAAGGAAGAGGGGCACTGGGCGCGGTCGGAGGGGCCGCGATCCGAGACGCAGGCGTCAGGGAGTCCGCCGTCAGAGAGGCTGCGGTCCGCGGCGCTTCGGGAGGGAGACGACGGAGCTTCCGTCTCCCGGCTCCGGCGGCAGTCCCGCGCACTGGCACAGCAGCTCCGACCACGCGGTCAGATGGAGCGCCATGTCCGGCAGGGCGTCCGGTGCGGCCTGCTCGTCGGGGCGGGGCGTCCAGCTCGCCCGGATCTCCAGCTCCGTCTGCGGCGGACGCTCGTCGAGGCCGCCGAAATAGGAGGACCCGGAGCGCGTGACCGTGCCGCTGGAGTCCGAGTACGCCGCGGAGTGCGCCTCCAGGGCGCCCGTCAGCCAGGACCAGGTGACCTCGGGCAGCAGGGGGTCGCCCGCCATCTCCGGCTCCAGCTCGGTGCGGGCGAGCGTGACGACGCGGAACGTGCCCTGCCAGGACTCCTGTCCCGCCGGGTCGTGGAGCAGTACGAAGCGGCCGTCGGCCAGTTCGGAGGAGTCGTCGGCGGGGTCCGTCACCGAGGCCGACAGCGCGCAGGAGAACGGGGCGAGGCGCTTGGGCGCGGGCAGCGCGGAGAGCTGCACCTCCGGTCTGGTGTGCGCGGCGTTCAGTGCCGCCACCGCATGCTGGAAAGGCAGCGGGACGCCCTCGCTTTCGCCGCCCGAGCTGCCGGGGCCCTCCGTCATCCTTGGTCGCGCCGCTGCCATGGGGCGCAAGAGTAGGGCGAGCGGGAGGCACAGACCGGTAGGGACACTCGCAAGTGGCCGAAGAGCGGTGGGTGTTGAAGCATCGCGAGGGGCTGCCGCTGCGGCCGGTGCGGGTGGCCGGGGAGGGGAAGCTTTCGGGGCGTGCCCTTGAGATTGGCTGACAACCGACGGCTCGTGGGCGGCGTACGGACAGCCGACGCGCAACAGGGGCCGCGATGGCGGGGGAGCGGCGCCTCCCGGCCTCGCCTCGCCGGTCAACAGGCCCTCCGAGGCGTGGGAGACTGCGGTGCGTGAGTGTCAACGACCCCCAGCCGCCGCAGCCGGTCCGGCCGGCCGCACCGCAAGACTCCGCGTTCCTCAAAGCGTGCCGCCGGGAGCCCGTGCCGCACACCCCGGTGTGGTTCATGCGGCAGGCCGGACGCTCGCTGCCGGAGTACCGCAAGGTCCGTGAGGGCATCGCCATGCTCGACTCGTGCATGCGCCCCGAGCTGGTCACGGAGATCACGCTTCAGCCCGTGCGCCGCCACCACGTCGACGCCGCGATCTACTTCAGCGACATCGTCGTACCGCTCAAGGCGATCGGCGTGGACCTCGACATCAAGCCCGGCGTGGGCCCGGTCGTCGCGCAGCCCGTACGTACGCGGGCCGATCTGGAGCGGCTTCGCCCGCTGGAGCCGGACGACGTCGGATACGTGACGGAGGCCGTGCGGCTCCTCGTGAGGGAACTCGGCGGCACGCCGCTCATCGGCTTCGCCGGCGCCCCCTTCACGCTCGCCAGCTACCTCGTCGAGGGTGGCCCCTCGCGCAACCACGAGCGCACCAAGGCGATGATGTACGGCGACCCTGAGCTGTGGGCCGCGCTGCTGGACCGGCTCGCGGTGATCACCGGCACGTTCCTGAAGGTGCAGATCGAGGCGGGCGCCTCGGCCGTGCAGCTCTTCGACTCCTGGGCGGGGGCCCTCTCCGAGGCCGACTACCGAAGCTCCGTGATGCCCGCGTCGGCGAAGGTCTTCGAGTCCGTCGCGCACTACGGCGTGCCCCGCATCCACTTCGGCGTCGGTACGGGCGAACTGCTCGGCGCCATGGGCGAGGCCGGTGCCGACGTCGTCGGCGCGGACTGGCGCGTACCCCTGGACGAGGCCGCACGGCGCATCGGGCCGGGCAAGCCGGTGCAGGGAAACCTGGACCCGGCGGTGCTCTTCGCGCCCCGTGACGCCGTCGAGGCGCAGGCCCGGCGGGTGCTGGACGCGGCGCGCGGCCTGGAGGGGCACATCTTCAACCTGGGGCATGGCGTGCTGCCGGAGACCGATCCGGACGCGCTGACGCGGCTCGTCGCGTACGTGCACGAGCAGACGGAGAGGTGAGGCGGGCGGGGAATCCCGCCCCGCACACGCGGCCGGGCCGCTCGCAACGGCCAGGCCGGGCAGCCGCCGGTCGAGCCGCGCCCGATCGTCAACTCGCGTTCCGCACCGCCGCCGTGGCCTTGCGGGCCGCCACCAGCACCGGGTCCCACACGGGGGAGAAGGGCGGCGCGTAGCCGAGGTCGAGATAGGTCATCTGCTCGACGGTCATGCCCGCGGTGAGCGCGACCGCCGCGATGTCGACGCGCTTGCCCGCGCCCTCGCGTCCCACGATCTGAGTGCCGAGCAGCCGTCCCGTGCCGAGTTCGGCGAGCATCTTCACGCGCATCGGCCTGCTGCCGGGGAAGTAGCCCGCGCGGCTGGTGGCCTCGGCCGTGGCCGTCACGAACCGCAGCCCCACCCCGCGCGCCTGCGCCTCCAGCAGTCCCGTACGGGCGATCTCCAGGTCGCAGACCTTGCTGACGGCGGTGCCGACGACGCCGGGGAAGGTGGCGTAGCCGCCGCCGATGTTGGCGCCGATGACCTGGCCGTGCTTGTTGGCGTGCGTGCCGAGGGCGATGTGGCGGGTACGGCCCGAGATCAGGTCGAGGACCTCGACGCAGTCGCCGCCGGCCCAGATGTTCTCCCGTCCGCGTACGCGCATCGCCAGATCGGTCAGCAGCCCGCCGGATTCGCCGAGCGGAAGACCGGCCTCCCGCGCGAGGGACGTCTCCGGGGTGACGCCGAGGCCGAGCACCACGATGTCCGCCGGATACGTGGTCTCCTCGGTGACGACGGCGCGGGCACGGCCGTCCTCTCCGGTCTCGACCTCTGTGACGGCCGCGCCCGTGACGACCTCCATGCCCATGTCGCACATCGCGTCCCGCACCAGCTCGCCCATGTCCGGGTCGAGGGTCGTCATGGGCTGCGGCGCCTGGTCCAGGACCGTCACCTCGAAGTCCCGGCGTACCAGGGCCTCGGCCATCTCCACGCCGATGTAGCCCGCGCCGACGACCACGGCCCGGCGTGGTCCGCCGCGGCGCGCTTCCGCCCGGTCGAGGGCGTCCAGCAGGGCCTGGCCGTCCTCCAGGGACTGCACGCCGTGCACGCCCTCCGCGTCGATGCCGGGCAGCGGCGGGCGCATCGGCCGGGCGCCCGTCGCCAGTACGAGGTGGTCGAAGTCGCTCCAGCGTTCCTCGGAGGGGCCGCCGCCGGGCGGGAGTTCGCGGGTGAGGACCCGGCAGCGGTCCGGGTCGACGCGTGTCACCTCCGTGTGCATCCGCAGGTCGATGCCGCGCTCCCGGTGCTTCTCGGGTGTACGGGCGATCAGGTCGTCGCGTTCGCCGACGTCGCCGCCGATCCAGTACGGGATGCCGCACGCGGAGTAGGAGGAGAAGGCGCCGCGTTCGAAGGCGACGATCTCCAGCTCGTCCGGGCCCATGTGGCGGCGGGCCTGCGAGGCGGCGGTCATGCCTGCCGCGTCACCTCCGACGACGACCATGCGGCGTGCGGCAGCCATGATCCCTGTTCCCTCCGTCGTCGCCGGGCCGGGCGCCCCGGCTCCCGGGCCTGCGGTCCGTTGCCCGTCGCCCGCTGTCCGTTGCCCTGGTTACGCCGTGCGGTACCCGCGCTGGGACGATGGACACATGCATGTGATCGTGATCGGCGGCGGCGTCTCGGGGCTCGCCGCGGCCCTGCGGCTCTCCACGGGCGGTGCCTCGGTGACCGTACTGGAGGCGTCGGCGCGGCTGGGCGGAAAGCTGCTGGCCGGCGACATCGCCGGTACCACGGCCGTCGACCTGGGCGCCGAGTCGATGCTCGCGCGCCGCACCGAGGGCGTCGACCTCGCTACGGAGGCGGGACTCGGGCAGGACCTTCGGGCACCGGCCGCGGCGGGCGCCGCGATCTGGTCGCGCGGCGAGCTGTGCCCGATGCCCAAGGGCCATGTGATGGGCGTGCCCGGGGACCCCGAGGCGCTGCGCGGCCTGCTCTCCGAGGAGGGCGTGGCACGCGCCGGGCAGGACGCCGTGCTGCCGCGTACCGAGATCGGGGAGGACGCCGCGATCGGCGAGTACGTGGCGGAACGGCTGGGACGCGAGGTCGTGGACCGCCTGGTCGAGCCGCTGCTCGGCGGCGTGTACGCGGGCGACGCCTACCGGATCTCGATGCGTGCCGCGGTGCCGCAGCTCTACGAGGCCGCACGCGGCGGGAGTTCGCTGCTGGAGGGAGTGCGGGCCTTGCAGGAGCAGGCGCTCGCGCAGCCGTGCGGGTCGCCCGTGTTCATGGGAGTACGGGGCGGTGTCGGACGGCTGCCGGGCGCGGTGGCGGACGCATGCCGCGCTGCGGGCGCGCGTATCCGTACGAGCGCTCCCGTACGGAGCGTGCGCTCGGCGCGTGGTGACGGGGACGAGGCCGGTTCCGCTGCGGCCGTCCTGCGTAGCTCCGGCTCCCACACCGGCACCGGCTCCCACACCGGCTCCGGTTCCCACACCGGCTCCGGCTCCGGCTCGGAAGGGGGTTCCGGTCCCCGACGGGGCGGCGGCGCCCGGTGGTTCGTCGTCACCGAGGGCGGCGAGACGCTGCACGCCGACGGGGTCGTTCTCGCCGTACCCGCCCCGCAGGCCGCACGGCTGCTCGCGGAGGAGGTGCCCGCGGCGGCGGCGGAGCTGCGCGGGGTGGAATACGCGTCGATGGCGCTGATCACAATGGCGTTCCGGCGCGCGGACCTGGAAGAGGTGCCTGCCGGAACGGGCTTTCTGGTGCCGCCCGTCGAGGGCCGCGGCATCAAGGCCGCGACCTTCTCCAGCAACAAGTGGGGGTGGGTGGCCGCGCAGGACCCGGAGCTGTTCGTGCTGCGCACCTCGGTCGGCCGCTACGGCGAGGAGGCCGTACTGGAACGCGAGGACGGCGAACTGGCCGAGTTGTCGCTGCGCGATCTCCAGGCCGCGTTCGGGCTGCGCGCCCGTCCGGTCGACCGGAGGGTCAGCCGCTGGGACGGCGGACTGCCGCAGTACGCGGTCGGTCACGCCGCCCGCGTGGCCCGTATCCGTGAGGCGCTGGGCGAGACCCGCGGCCTGGCGGTCTGCGGAGCTGCGTACGAGGGCGTCGGCATCCCGGCGTGCGTGGCGAGCGGCCACCGGGCGGCGGGGGAGATCCAGCAGACCCTGGCGCGGGCCGCCGCGGGCAGCGCGCCAGAATAGGGGCATGACTGCTGCACCGGAGCCGGAGCCGGCGGGGACGCCGGACTCGCCTGCCAAGCCCGACTCGACGAACAGGCCGGAGAAGACCCCCAACGCGGGCAAGAAGGCCAAGGACCTCAACGAGGTCGTCCGCTACGCCCTGTGGTCGGTCTTCCGGCTGCGTGCCGAACTCCCCGACGACCGCACCGCGTTCGCGGACGAGGTCGAGGAGCTGTTCGCGCAGCTCGCCGCGAAGGACGTGGTGGTGCGCGGCACCTACGACGTCTCCGGGCTGCGCGCCGACGCCGACCTCATGATCTGGTGGCACGCCGAGTCCTCCGACGCGTTGCAGGACGCGTACAACCGCTTCCGCCGCACACGGCTCGGGCGCGCACTGGACCCGGTCTGGTCGAACATGGCGCTGCACCGCCCCGCCGAGTTCAACAAGTCGCATCTGCCCGCGTTCGTGGCGGGCGAGGAGCCGAGGGCGTATGTGAGCGTCTATCCGTTCGTGCGCTCCTACGAGTGGTATCTGCTGCCTGACGAGGACCGCCGCCGCATGCTGGCCGACCACGGGAAGATGGCCCGCGGCTTCCCCGACGTACGGGCCAACACGGTGCCCGCCTTCTCCCTCGGCGACTACGAGTGGATCCTCGCCTTCGAGGCCGACGAACTGCACCGCATCGTCGACCTGATGCGTCATCTGAGGGGCTCCGAGGCGCGGTTGCACGTGAGGGAAGAGGTGCCGTTCTTCACCGGGCGGCGCAAGCCGGTCGCGGAGCTGCTGGCTGGCCTGGTGTAGGGCGGACCGCCGCTCCGTGGGGGCGGTGGGTCCTGCCCAGGCCAGGTGGCGATCGCCAACCCCCGGCCCACGAAGGTGTGTTGACGCCCCAGGGCCTTGACCAGGCCCGGCTGGGCCGGGAGTTCGGCGGCTCCCGGCCCCGCTTCGCCCCGCTCGTCGACGGACGTGATCACCCTTTCGCGTGAATGCGGGTCCGGCGTTCCATGACCGGGCCCGCCGTGGGTAGGCCCCGCGCCGACGAGGACGCGAGGGCCGGGCCCATGCCGGGCCGCTGGGAGCGTCCGGCATCACGGAGAAGGGGGCGCTGCCTTGCCGCAGCCGTTCGAACTGCCGGTCTTCTACACGCCGTATCCCGCCCGGCTGAATCCCGGTCTGGAGACAGCACGGGCGCACACCAAGCGCTGGGCCTACGAGACGGGCATCCTCGGCACGCCCCGCGACCCGGAGACGCCCGAGGTGTGGAGCGAGTCCGCATTCGACGCCATGGACTACGCGCTGCTGTGCGCCTACACCCATCCCGACGCACCGGCCCGGGAGTTGAACCTGGTCACCGACTGGTACGTGTGGGTCTTCTACTTCGACGACCACTTCCTGGAGGTCTTCAAACGGACCCGGGACATGGCGGGCGCGCGGCGCTACCTCGCCAGGCTGTCGGCGTTCATGCCGCCGGACCCCGCCGCCGGCGGCATACCCGAACCGGTCAACCCCGTCGAACGCGGCCTGGCCGACCTGTGGGCGCGCACCGCTGTGGACATGGACGCCGACTGGCGCGAGCGGTTCACCGCCGACACGCTCGACCTGCTGGAGGAGTCGATCTGGGAGCTGTCCAACATCGACGAGGGGCGCGTGCCCAATCCCGTCGAGTACATCCAGACCCGGCGCAGGGTCGGCGGTGCACCGTGGTCGGCGGGCCTGGTCGAGTACGCGATGCACGCGCCGATCCCCCGGCAGGTCTCAAGGACCCGGCCGCTGGCCGTACTCAAGGACGCCTTCTCCGACGGCGTGCACCTGCGGAACGACATCTTCTCCTACCAGCGGGAGTCCGAGGAGGAGGGAGAGATCAACAACGCCGTGCTGGTCCTCCACCACTTCCTGGGCTGCGGCTTGCAGGAGGCGGCCGAGCGTGTGAACGACCTGATCACCTCACGGCTCCACCAGTTCGAGCACACCGCGCTGGCCGAACTCCCGCCGCTCTTCGAGGAGTACGCCCTGGACCCGGCCGAGCGTGCCCGCGTACTGGCGTATGTCAAAGGGCTTCAGGACTGGCAGGCCGGAGGCCACGAATGGCACCTGCGCTCCAGCCGCTATATGAACGGGGAGACGCGAGGGCAGGCACCCTCCGGCCGGTTCTCCGCAGGGCCGCGCGGCCTCGGCACCTCGGCCGCACGTATCCCCGTCTCGCTGCGCAACGAGGCCGCGGCGGAGGGCGAGCCGGCGGGGCCGTGCCATGAGGCTGACCGCGGAGCCCGTGCCCGCCTACCTGGTCCCGGAGTTCGCGCCCGCGTTCCCCGTACGCGTCAACCCCCACCTCGACGAGGCACGCGAACACGCGAAGACGTGGGCGCACGCCATGGGGCTGGTCGGTCCCGAAGGTCCCTGGGACGCGGCGTACTTCGACGCCTGCGAGTTCGGCGTGCTCACCGCGCTGTGCAATCCCGCAGCGTCCCGCCGGCAGCTCAAGTCGGCCGTGGAGTGGGACATTTGGGCCTGGGCGATGGACGACCATCTTGTGGACGCCTTCAAGAAGCGCCATGACTACGCGGGCCTGCGCATGTACGTCGAGTACCAACGCGATCTGATGCCGCTGGACGGCGGCCCCGGCCCCGCTCCGGCCGGGCCCGTGGACCGCGCCCTCGCCGATGTGTGGGCCCGCACCGCCCCGGACCTCGCCCCCGCCGACCGGCGCCGTCTGCGGGACGCCTGCTGTGCGTTCGTCGGCTCGGCCCTTTGGGAACTGGCCAACACCCTGCACGGTCGGATTCCCGATCCGGTCGACTACGTCGAGATGCGGCGCCGGTCGGCAGCGGGTGAACTCGGCTCCGAGTACTGCCGGTCGGCCATGGGCCGCGACCTGCCCGCGGCCCTCCGTGAGCACCGCTCGGTATGCCGGTTGCGTGAGGCCGCCGCCGACATCCAGGGACTGCGCAACGACGTCTACTCGTACCGCAAGGAGATCGAGCACGAGGAGGAGCTCAACAACGGCGTCGCGGTCGTACAGGACTTCCTGGACTGCTCCCTCCAGGACGCCGTCGACGTCGTCGGCGACCTCGTCGAACTGCGCACCCGTGAGTTCCGGCGCATCGTCGGCACGGAAGTCCCGGCCGTGATCGAGGAGTTCGCCATGCCGGACGGTGAGCGTCGCCGGGTCCACGCGTATATCGCGAGTCTGGAGGAACGGCTCGCGGGCGGGCTCGCCTGGTACCTCGGCGCCCCGCCCCGATATCCGGCGACTCAGCGCTACACGGTCTCCCGGCGCCGGTGCTTGAAGACACGGCCTGCCGGTGGCCTGGCGGGCCCCACCGGCCTGGGCACGGCGGCTGCCAGCCCGTCGCGGACCCTCGCCGGGCGGGGCCAGCCGATCTGACAGGAGCGCAGGAGCGCAGGAGACAGGAACGCAGGAACAGGAACCAGGGCTGGCACGCGGGGAGTCGGCGGTTCGGGGCCCGGCGGCTCAGGGGCGGGTGCTCGCGGGTCCCGGCAGGGGCCTCGGCGCGGGCCGCGCGGGGCACTCCGCCCGGCGGCCCGGGGTCCCGCCCGTCAGCAGATAGGCAGCGAGGTGGGCGTCGGCGCAGCGGTTTCCTCCGGCGACGCCGTGCGTGCCCGAGCCGTTCTCGGTGACGAGGGAGGAGCCAGGCAGCCGCTTCCAGGTCTCGACCGCGCCCTCGTACGGTGTGACGGCGTCGCGGGCCGCCGCGAGCAGGAGTACGGGCGGCAGCCTTCCCGGGGAGGCATGCACGTCGACGGGGCGCGAGGGCCTGGACTTCCAGTACGCGCACGGCAGATCGGCCCGCACGCCCTCCCACGCCAGGTAGGGCGCGACGCGGGCGATCGCGGTGTGGTCGCGGTCCCAGCGCGACCACGTCCGGGGCCAGTGCCCTTCGGAGCACTGCACGGCGCTGTAGACGGAGTCGCTGTTGTCCTGCTCGGTGGAGGGGCGCGGACCGGAGGCGGCCAGTCGCTTCAGCGCCCGCCGGTCGCCCCTGTGGAACTCCGCGAGCGCCAGGGCGAGTCGGGGCCAGCTCTCCTCGCCGCGGCCGGCGGCGAGATAGGCGCGCAGCACTTGCCGCGAGGCCCGGCCGCCCGGCTGTCCGCCGTCGAATGCGGCGAGCGCCTGGCCGAAACGGCGCTGCACGGCCTGCGGCCCGCGCCCGAGGCCGTAGACGGAGTGGTGGCGGGCGGTCCACGAGGTGAAGTCCTCCCAGCGGTGCTGCAATGCCCTGCTCTGCGCGAGGGAGTCGCCGTACCAGATCCGCCCGGGGCGTGGGTCGACGACGCTGTCCAGTACGAGGCGGCGCACATGGCCGGGGAAGAGCGTGGCGTACACCGCGCCGAGATAGCCTCCGTACGACGTGCCGAGGTAGTCGAGCTTCTCGCGGTGCAGTGCGGAGCGCAGCACGTCGAGGTCGCGGGCGTTGTCGGCCGTGGTGAAGTGCCCGAGTGCGCCGCCGTTGCGAAGGGCGCACGCCTTCGCGAACGCGGCTGCCTGTCTGCGCAGTTCCCGCTTGTACGCATCGGACGGGACCTGCGGAGGCCGCCCCACGTCCTCCTTCTCGCCCGGCCGCCCCTTCGTGCCCCCGGGCTGTGTGGCTTCTGCCGCCGTCGTCTCTGTGTGCTCGCGATGACGGCAGTGGAGCGGGGCGGAGCGTCCGACGCCGCGGGGTGCGTAACCGACGAAGTCGTAGGCGCGGTTGAGCTTCTTCCACACTCCGGCACGGACGACGGGGTGGAGGGGGAAGTCCATGCTGTCGGCGCCGGGGCCGCCGGGGTTGTGGAGCAGGGGGCCTTGCCGCTCGGCGGCGGGGCCCGTCGCGCGTTTGCGGCTGACGGTGAGGGTGAGCTTCCGGCCGTGGGGGGCGGAGTAGTCGACGGGGACGGAGACCTCTCCGCACTCGGCGTATCCGGGAAGCTCCTCCGTCTCGGGGCAACTCGCCCAGTCGATGCCCGTAACCGCCGCCGCCCGGGCGGCGACCGCCGTACCTACGGCCTCGCGTGCCTCACGCAGCGGCAGCGGCAGACCGCCGGGTGCGGTGGGGGTGCCGGTGCCGGACGGTACGGCGGCACCGGCGCTGAGGACGAGCGCACCGAGCGTGCCGTAGAAGGCGACTGAGCGCACGGGGTGCCTCGTTCCTGTCGTGATGTCGGACGGGCACCCGGGGATGGGCGGGTGGTGGCCGAATGGCCTGCGGCCTGCGGTCGGCGGCCGGTTGAGGATGGGAACCTTGAGTGAGCACCCGTGTGCGGTGTGTGACTGAGACCGCGATTCGCATGCTGCGCAAGGGAGTTGGCGAAGTAAAGGACCCACCGGGGATGTCGGGGGTGATGCGCCCGAAGCGGGGAGCGTGGGCGCGGTCGTGCGAAAACCGGCGCCCTCGCGCGTACGGGCCCCTGGTGCCGGGCGGTGCCGGGCGTGCGGTCAGCGGCTGAGGATGCGTTCCCGCGTCAGGTGCAGCATGCGGCGCACCCGGCCGTCCGGCAGCGGCTCCGGCCCGGACCGCTCACGCCACCACATGAGCAGCCTGCGGCTCGCCCTGCGGCCGCCCGCGGAGCCCTCGTCCAGGACGTGTGCGGCGAAGTCCAGCGCGTCACGCCGGTAGCCGCCGGTCATGGGCCGGGTGCGTGCGTATGCGACGAAGAGCGAGCGGAATGCCGACTCGCCCAGGATCACGGGGAGTTCGGGCGCGACCTTCGCCACCACGTCCGCTCGCTTGCCCGCCAGGGCGCGGCGCTGCACCTCCAGCCGGTCACGGTCGAAGCCGTCCGGATCGGGCGCTCCCGCTACGAGGGAGGCGAGCAGCCCGCTCTGTGCACGGGCGAGGCGTTCCCTCGCGGCGTCAGTGCCGCCACGGGCGGAGGCGGCGGCAGCCGTGCCGTCAGCCGTGGGCATGGGCGCTCAGCTCCTCCGTGCGGGGCCCGACGGAGCGCGACCCCGGGCCGGGGTCGCCGGGGCCGTCCAACACCTCGCGTATGGCGGCCAGTTCGGCGGCGAGTTCGTTCAACGGCGGGAAGTTCTCGTCCCGTTCCAGCAGCACGCCCGGCGGCTCCGTACGGGCACGTAGCTGTGCGAGCACGTCCAGGACGGGACGGGTGACGGGGTGGCCGTGGCTGTCGTGCCAGACCCCGTCACGTTCGAAGCCGCCCGCCACATGTACGTACGCCAGCGCGTCCAGCGGCAGCCGGTCCAGCGCGGCGCGGGGCTCCTCGCCGCGGTTGACGTGGTTGGTGTGGAGGTTGGCGACGTCGATGAGCAGCCGCACGCCGGTACGTTCCACCAGCTCGGCCAGGAAGTCGCCCTCGCTCAACTCCTCGCCGGGCCAGGCCACCAGGGCCGCGATGTTCTCCAGAGCGAGTGGTACGGGCAGTGACTCCTGTGCGATGCGTACGTTCTCGCACAGCACGTCCAGGGCGTCCCGGGTACGCGGCACCGGCAGCAGATGGCCCGCCTCCATGCGCGGAGAGTCCGTGCCCGGCCCGCCTGCCCGCACAAAGGCGATGTGCTCCGTGACGAGCGGCGCGGACAGCGCCTCGGCGCGCTCGGCGAGGGCCGACAGCCGTGCGGGGTCGGGGAGTTCGGCGCCGCCGAGCCCGAGGGAGACGCCGTGCGGTACGACGGTCGTGCCGCGTTCGCGCAGCCTCCGCAGCCCGTCGGGGAGATGGTCCGGATGCGGGCAGACGTTCTCCGCGACCACCTCGACCCAGTCGATGCCCGGCAGTGCCTCGATTCCGTCCGCGATCTCGGGCCGCCAGCCGATGCCGGTGCCCAGCCGCACCCGGGTGTCTGCCGTGCCCATGCGCGCCCTCCCCGTCTTTCGTCTCCCCGTCGGCCCGCCCGGCCGCCCACAGCGGTTCCTGCTTCCTCGCTCCTGCCACGTAAGGGGCGGACGAACCCACACTGCCGCGTGTTCAGAGCCGGAATTGAGGTTCCGGCGAGGCAGGTGGCGTTTCCGGGCCCGGCCTTGACCGACCTCGACCTTGCGCCGCCGCTCCTCAGGTCGGCAGCGCCCTGTGGTCGGCCACCACCGTCGCCGAGCCCGCCGCGATCTCGGTGAACCCCGCGTCCCGTACGACCGGAAGCCCGCCGCGAAGCAGCCGGGACCAGGACGCCTCGCCGTCCGCCGTGCGTACGGCGAGCGGGAAGCCCGCGTCACGCCACCGCGACCGCGCCGCGTCCGGCAGTTCCCACCATGCCAGTTGGGCGCCGTGCGCCGCCTGCGCCATCGCCTTGCCCGCCGACATCTCCAGACCCGGGGCCAGCCACAACACGGGCACTCCGCCCGGCGGGGCCGACGGCGGCCGCGCATCGGTGAGTTCGGTGCCGGAGACCTGCAACCGCGCCAGGTCTCCGGGCCAGTCGCCCACGGGCACGGGCGGGAAGACCCGGACCTCGGCAGTGCCTCCCGTCACCGTGATCCCGGGCAGTGCCTCCGCCCTGCGCCACTCGGCGCCGCGTGCACGGCGTACCACCTTGCGGATCGCGCTGTCCTCCCACATCCGCACCCGCCCGGCCCACTCGCCCCCGTCCGAGGAGCGTTCGTCGGCGAGCAGGGTGAGGACCGCGCGGGCCGCCGTCTCCAGAGCGTCGGTGCGTTCCGGGGGCGCGGTCCGCTCCAGCCGTACGACCAGCGGCAGCGCGAACTCCTGTGTCCGGTCGGGGAGTCGGTGCTCCACGGATTCCGCGGGCTCCGAGCCGTACGCCCGGCCCCCTGGCGAGCCCTGCGCCGAGGCCTCTCCCGAGCCTCCGCCCAAGTCCCGCCCCGCGCCCGCACTTACGTCCCCTCGTTCCTCGGTCACCCGGCCAGTCTGCCAGCCCTCGGCTACTGTCGACTGTCATGAGACTTGACGGAGTCGGCCGCCGCTACGGCCGGCGCGGGGGCGTCTCCGGGACCGGCAAGGGACCGGGGGGAGGCTGGGTCCTGCGCGGCGTCGACCTCTCGCTGTCCGAGCGGCAACTGGTGCGCGTGCAGGGCGACAACGGCAGCGGCAAGTCCACGCTGCTGCGGCTGCTCGCCGGGATCGACGCACCCAGCGCGGGCCGCATCACCGGCCGCCCGCCGACGGCCTATGTGCCAGAACGCTTCCCCGCGGCGATGCCGTTGACGGTTCTCGGCTACCTCACCCGCATGGGCCGCGTACACGGGCTGCGCCGTGACGCGGCGGCCGACGAGGCACGCGGATGGCTGGAGTGCTTCGGCGCGGACGCCTACGCGCGCACGCCCCTCGCCGAACTGTCCAAGGGCAGCAGCCAGAAGGTCGCCGTCGCCCAGGCGCTGATGGCCCGCCCCGGCCTGCTGGTGCTCGACGAGGCATGGACGGGGCTCGACCTGAACGCCCGTGCAGTGCTTGACCGTTCGGTCGCCGAGCGCGTCGCGGAAGGCGGCACCGTCGTCTTCGTCGACCACGACCCGGCCCGGCTGGCCGGCGCGCCCGACGTGACGTACCGGATCGAGGGCGGCGGCCTGCACGAGGTCGACGGCCGGGTGCCGCCAGGGCACGGCGGTGTGCCCGCGGCCGGGCCGCAGGTACGGATCGAGGCCGAGGGCCCGCCCGGCGTCGCCCTCCCTTCCGGGCTTCCGGGTTCCCCGCGTACCGAGCAGACACCCGACGGCACGACGGTGCTGACCGCCCCCGCCCCGTACTCCGACGCGCTGCTGCGCGGGCTGCTCGCCGGGCACTGGCACATCCGTTCCGTCGCGGTCGAGGAGGCGTCCCGGTGAAGGCCCTGATCGCGTACCAGACCGAACTGCTCGTACGTTCCCAGCGGTGGCTGCCGCCGCTGCTGCTCTACGTGGCGTTCCTGGGCGTCGGCGTGCAGTGGGGCAGGCCGCTGCTGGACTCGCTCGGCTACTCGGCCGCGGCGCTGCTGCCCGTCACGGCATGGTTCGTACGTGTCTGCGTGGACGGCGAACCGGCAGCCGCCCGGCACTGCACGGCAGCCGCCGCGGGCCCTGGCCGCGTCCATCTGGCCGCGGTGCTCACCGCGCTGCTCGCCGCCTGTGTGCTGGGCGCGGTGGCCACGGCGTACGCGGTCGCCGTCAGCGACCCCAGCAGCTCGGAGGGGCATGTGCCGATACCGGTGCCCCGGGCGGCCGTTGCCGGACTGCTGGCGATCGCCGCCTGCGCGCTGTTCGGCACGGCGGTCGGCGCGCTGTGCAACCGGCCCGTGCTGCGCAGCACGGGCCTGGCCGTGCCGTCCGCCATGCTGGCGGCGCTGCTGGTGCTGGTCGCAGGCGGTTCTCCCGCGAACGCCGCGGTCTCGGGCCTGGTGACCGGCTCCCACACCGGCACGGTGACGCTGCCGCTGGTTCCGGCGGTGCTGTCGCTGGGCGTCGCGGCGATCGCGGTGGGATTCGCGTGCCGCCAGGCGTCCAGGCGGAGTTGAGCGCGCGCCGGAGAGAGCCTGAGAGCCCGCGGCGCCGGGTGTGCGCGAACGTCCGGCGCCGGACGCGGAACTGCGGAACTCCCCTGTGCGCTCGGGGAGTTCCGCAGTTCTGTGCAGTGCTCGGAGGAGGAGCCTGCTCGGCGCAACGTGCCGGGCACCGTGCGCAGTTCGGCACCGTGCCCGGCCCGCCGCCGTACTCAGTGCTGCGAGGGACCGGTCAGTGCTGCCAGGGGCCGGTCACCGCGAACGTGGTGCCCGGGTCGTAGCAGTTGACGTACATCGTCTGGTTGTCCGGCGAGAAGGTCACGCCCGCGAACTCGCCCCACGCGGGCTCCTCGGGCGTCCCGATGTTCTGCCGACCGCGCGCCATCGGATAGACGGCGCCCTCCTTGGTCAGGCCGAAGACGTGCTGCGCGCCCTCGCCGTCCTCGCAGACCATCAGCCCGCCGCTGGGCGCCAGGCAGATGTTGTCCGGCTCCTCGCCCGGCAGGTTCAGATCCGTGTCGGGGCCGAAGACGATGACGAGCGTGAGCTTCTTGTGCTTCGGGTCGTAGCGCCAGATCTGGCCGTAGTGGTCGGCCTTCGAGCCTTCCTCGCTCTTGGCGTAACTGGACACGAAGTAGACGGACTTGCCGCCCCAGTAGCAGCCCTCCAGCTTCTGGGCGTGCGTGATGCCGCCCTTGCCGAAGTCCTGGAAGCGGATCGCGGTCTCCTTCGCGAGCGGATCGGGCACGTCGATCCACTCGATGCCCTCGAAGCTCGTGCCCGGCTCCTGCACCACCGACAGGTCCGGTACGCCCGGCACCCGCATCGCCTGGAGCTTGCCGCCGGCGTGCAGGGAGCCGTAGCCGCCGAGCGGCTTCTCGGGCAGGAAGCGGTAGAAGAGCCCGAACGGCTTCTCGAAGGCGTCCTCCGTCTCGTACACCACGCCGTTGCGCGGGTCGAAGGCGATGGCCTCGTGCTGGAAGCGGCCCATCGCCTTCAGCGGCTCGGTGGAGGTGGGCCGGTCGTTGCGGAAGCCGACCTCGAAGATGAAGCCGTGGTCCTTGGTGTAGCCCTCCTCGCCGGCCTTGAACTCCGTCTCCTCGCAGGTCAGCCAGGTGTCCCAAAGGCTGTGCCCGCCCGCGCAGTTGGTGGAGGTGCCGGCGATGCCGACGCGCTCCTGGCGGACCTCGTTGTGCCGGTCGAGTTCGAGGACGGTGCAGCCGCCGAGCGCCGCGGGGTCGTAGGTGAGGCCGTCGACCGCGGGGACGCGGTGCTCGGCGTCCATGCGGTTCTCGTGATTGCGTACGAGCCAGGTCGAGCCGGTCCGGTGGCCGTGGCCGGTCGGGCCGGCGAAGGCGGCCATACCGTCGCAGTGGCTGGGCACCTTGCCCTCTCCGGAACGCAGGTCGTCGCCCTCGCGGGAGAGGATCTTGTAGCTGAATCCCTTGGGCAGATCGAGTACGCCGTCGGGGTCCTCCACCAGCGGCCCGTAGCCGGAACGACCTCCGGTGCCCTGGGCGGCGGCGGTACCCGTGAACAATTCCGAAAGGGCACCTGAGAAGGCGATGCCTGCTCCCAACGCGCCCGATCTTGCCAGCACTTGACGTCGTGTGGTCATACGGAACTCCCTGTCGGCCGGGCAGATACCAGGTGTGTTTACCATGCGGACGGGCGTACGAGCACTAGCCACGACAGCGGTGTCTACGCGCGTACGGAGTCGGCCGGGTACCGCCTGCCCTGACTGCCTGCCCGCTCGCCCGCACGGGTTCGGCATCGGTCCGGCGGTGCTCCGGTCGCGGAGCCCGCCCGGGGCCGCGGGACGCGCTCAGCCCCGTGCGAGCCGCGCCCCGTCCCTCGCCAGCGACGTGAGCCGCGAGATCGCCCGGAAGTACTTCTTCCGGTAGCCGCCCTCCAGCATTTCCGGGCTGAAGAGCCCGTCCAGGGGCGCACCCGAGGCCACCACCGGCAGCTCACGGTCGTAGAGCCGGTCCGCGAACACCACCAGCCGCAGCGCCGTCGCCTGGTCCGGCACCGGCCCGACATCGGTCAGACAGACGGCACCGAGACCGTCGACGAGCGCCCCGTAGCGGCTGGGATGCACGGCGGCCAGATGGGAAAGCAGCGCCGGGAAGGAGTCGAGGGAGGCACCGGGCGTGCGCCGCGCGGCGCTCGTCACGGAGTCCTCCGCGAGCGGTTGGGGTGCGGCGGGCAGTCCCCGGTGGCGGTAGTCCTCGCCGTCGATGCGCAGCGTACGGAAGTGCGCGGAGAGGCCCTGGATCTCGCGGAGGAAGTCGGCGGCGGCGAAGCGGCCCTCGCCGAGCCTGCCCGGCAGCGTGTTGGACGTGGCCGCCAGGGCGACTCCCCGGTCGACGAGGCGGGCCAGCAGGCTGGAGACGAGGACGGTGTCACCGGGGTCGTCCAGCTCGAACTCGTCGATGCACAGCAGGTCGTGGCCGCCCAGCGTGCGCACCGTCTCCTGGAAGCCGAGCGCCCCCACGAGGTCGGTCAGCTCGACGAACGTGCCGAACGCCTTGCGTTCCGGCGGTACGTCGGCTGCGTGCCAGAGGGAGGCCAGCAGATGGGTCTTGCCGACTCCGTATCCGCCGTCCAGATAGACCCCCTTGGGGCCGGGGGAGCCCGCCGTGGTCCCGCCGCGCCGGAACCAGCGCTTCAGGACGCCGCCCCTGGCGCCTCCGCCGCCGTCACGGCCGTCGGGGGCGATGCCTCCGGCGAACGAGCGCAGCTCTCGCACGGCCTCGGCCTGACTCGGCCGTTCCGGGTCCGGCACGTACGTCTCGAAGCGCACGGAGTCGAAGCGCGGCGGCGGGACCATCTCGGCGACGAGCCGCTCGGCGGGCACGCGAGGCTCGCGTGCGGTCAGGGAGAGCGGCGCGCTCCCCGCGTCCGGCGAAGGGACGGAAGCTGCGCCTGTCGGTCCGGCGGTACCTGCCGGTCCGGCGGCGGCCGGTCCCGTACGGGCCGGGCCTGCGGATTCTGCTGAGTGGGGCGAGCGGGACACGCCCTTCATGCTACGGGCCGGCGAAGCGCGCACCTCCGCCGGAGGCGACGGCTTCGACCGCCCTCCACGTGCGCCCGCCGGGGTTCGCAGCGGCCCGGCAGCCGGGGACGGGCGTCCGGGCGCTCGTGCCACACTGCCGTCCATGCGACGCCTGTTCCCACCGCCCGCCGACGACCGCCCCGAATCGTCCCGCACGCCAGGCGGCGGCCGTTGGAGCATCGAAGCCCTCGCCGACGCCTACGCCTACCCGGAGACGGCCACCGACCCGGACGGCGACGGAGTCTGGCTGCGCGCCAACATGGTCTCCTCACTCGACGGCGCCGCCTACCACGACGGCCGCTCGCAGCCGCTGTCCTCCAAGGCCGACATGCGCGTCTTCGGAGTGCTGCGCGGGCTCGCCGACGCGGTCGTGGTGGGAGCGCAGACCGTACGTCAGGAGGGATACGGGCCGCCGCACGAACGTGAGGTCTTCGCCAGGCGCCGCGCGGAGGCCGGACAGGGCCCGGTCCCGGTGATGGCCGTCGTCAGCGCCGGGCTGGATCTGGACTTCTCCCAGCCGCTCTTCACCCGCCCCCTCGTGCCGACGCTGCTGGTGACCGGTGCGGGCGCTCCCTCCGACCGGGTCGCGGCGGCACGAGAGGCGGGCGCCGAGGTCGTCTTCGCCGGTGAGGGCGCCACGGTGGACCCGCACCGGCTGCCCCGTGCCCTGGCCGGGCGGGGACTGCGGAGGCTGCTGACCGAGGGCGGGCCACGGCTGCTGGGGCAGCTCGTCGCGGGCGGAGCGCTGGACGAGCTCTGCCTCACGGTCGCGCCGCGCATCACCTCCGGTGAGGCCTCACGGATCGTGAACGGGCCGGGGACCGAGGTGCCCGTGGAGTACGCGCTGGCCGGGGTACTGGAGGAGGACGGGTTCCTGTTCACGCGCTACCGGCGGAGCGGCCCGGCGCCGGACGACGGCGCATTGACACCGGAATGAGAGGAGAAGCAGATCCGTTCCGGACTGATCCGCGGACGCCCTGAGGAGCGTGAGTTGCACGTTTCGCGGGCAACCGTTGGCAGGATGATCGCTCCGGAGCCCCGGCTCCATGTTGAAGAAGGGCACCGTCGTGTTCACGACCGTACTGATGATCGAGAAGCCGCTGGTGTCCGACGATGTGGAACTCGTCACGACGCTCCACGGTGACGAGCCTGTCTCCTTCGTCGTACTGATTCAGCCCCGCGGCGACCAGGACCGGCTGCTGCGCGCCCTGGACGACGTCGCGCTGGGCGAGTTCGACCAGGCCGTACGCGAGGGCAGCGAACCGGAGGACCGCGATACGCGGCAGCCCGCGGTCCGGGCCCTCGAACACTCGCTGACGATGCTGCGCGAGGCCGGAGCCCGCGCCGAGGGCAGCATCATCGAGGACCATCCGCTGGATGTGCTCACGAAGGCGGTCGAGCGGCACAAGGCGGACGAGGTGATCGTGCTGACGGCACCGCACCTCGTCGAGGAGTTCTTCCACCGCGACTGGGCCACGAGGGCGCGGCACAAGGTGGGGGTGCCCGTGCTGAAGCTCTTCGCCCACACCCCTTAGGGCGCCCACACCTCAGGGGCGGCCGGGCGCGGGGCGGCTGCCGGCCGTCATGCGCCCGGGGGCCGGGCAGCCGTCCCGCAGCGCATAGGCTGAGCAGCGCGCGTGGTGCACGTCGCGGTACGGGACGCCGAGCGGCGTCCGTGCCGCCCCATGAGGCGCACGGCGCGCGCCGTTCGCGAGAGTACGAGTCCTGTGGAGGCGCCCGCATGGCAGCCGACCTGTCCAGCCCTACGGTCCCCGCGGACCTGGCACGCCCGCACTTCATCGGCGTCGGCGGTGCGGGCATGTCCGGCATCGCGAAGATCCTCGCCCAGCGCGGTGCGCGGGTGCAGGGCAGCGACGCGAGGGAGTCGGTGACGGCGGCCGCGCTGCGCGGCCTGGGCGTGACCGTGCACATCGGCCATGACGCGGAGCATCTGGCGGCCGACGCCACCAGCGTCGTCGTCTCCAGCGCCATCCGGCCGGACAACCCGGAGCTGGTCGCGGCGGGGGAGCGCGGAGTGCCCGTCGTGCACCGCTCGGACGCGCTGGCCGCGCTGATGGACGCCTGCCGTCCGCTGGCCGTCGCCGGCACCCACGGCAAGACCACCACGACGTCGATGCTCGCCGTCGCCCTGGGCGCCCTCGGCCTCGACCCGTCGTATGCGATCGGCGGCGACCTGGACGAGCCCGGCTCCAACGCGCACAACGGCCGCGGCGAGATCTTCGTCGCCGAGGCCGACGAGTCCGACCGCAGCTTCCACAAGTACGCGCCCGAGGTGGCCGTCGTACTCAACGTGGAACTCGACCACCACGCCAACTACGCCTCCATCGAGGAGATCTACGACTCGTTCGTGACCTTCTCCGACCGCATCCGCCCCGGCGGGGTGCTGGTCGTCAGCGCCGACCACGACGGCGCCCGCGAGCTGACCCGCAGGGTGCGCGAGCGGGGCCGGGTGCGGGTGCGCACCTACGGAGAGGCCGAGGACGCGGACGTGCGCATCCTCGACGTCACGCCGCACGGGCTGACCAGCCAGACGACCGTGCGCCTCGCCGGTGAGGAGCTGAGCTTCGCGGTCTTCGTGCCCGGACGGCACTACGCGCACAATGCCGTCGCCGCCCTCGTCGCCGGCTCCGAGCTGGGCGTACCGGCCGACGAGCTGGCGAAGGCCCTGGGCACCTACACCGGGGTCCGCCGCCGCCTCCAGCTCAAGGGCGAGGCGAACAGCGTCCAGGTCATCGACTCCTACGCGCACCACCCGACCGAGATGACCGCCGATCTGGAGGCGATCCGCGGCGGCGCCGGCGACGGGCGCATCATCGTCCTCTTCCAGCCGCATCTCTTCAGCCGTACACAGGAGCTGGCCACCGAGATGGGGGAGTCCCTGGCGCTGGCCGACGCGTCCGTCGTCCTCGACGTCTATCCGGCGCGGGAGGACCCGATCCCGGGCGTCACCAGCGAGTTGATCATCGACGCGGCACGTGCGGCGGGCGCCGACGTACGGCATGCCGCGAGCGGCACGGAGGGCGTGGACCTGGTCGCGGGAATGGCGGCCCCGGGCGATCTCGTTCTCACCATGGGGGCGGGTGACGTGACGGAGCTGGGCCCCGAGATCCTCGCCCGGCTGCCGAAGTGAGTGCCGTCGGGGAATCCCGAGACCGAGCCCCGAGACCGACGAAGGAGGCCGACCGGCCGTGACGTACGAGATCGAGAAGCCGGAAGAGCAGTGGCGGGCGGAGCTCAGCCCGGAGGAGTACCGGGTGCTGCGTGAGTCGGGCACCGAGCCCGCCTTCACCGGCGAGTACACCGACACGAAGACGACCGGCGTCTACAACTGCCGGGCCTGCGGTGCGGAACTCTTCCGCTCCGACACGAAGTTCGAGTCGCACTGCGGTTGGCCCAGCTTCTACGACCCGGCCGGCTCCGACGCCGTCGAGCTGCTGGAGGACCACTCGATGGGCATGCTCCGCACTGAGGTGCGGTGCGCCCGCTGCGGCTCGCATCTGGGCCACGTCTTCGAGGGCGAGGGCTATCAGACGCCGACGGACCAGCGGTACTGCATCAACAGCATCGCGGTGCGGCTGGAGCCCTCCGAGTCCTGAACCCGGCCCGGGTTCCGCTGTCGCCGTCTGCCGGGCGCCCGCCTCTCATGGGCGGGCGCCCGTCGTATGCGGCCCTGTGCCGTCGGGCGCCCCCTCAGCCCGTTCCTCAGTCCGATCCGTTCGCGCCGTCGGAAGAGCCGGGCGTGGTCTTCTGGATCTGGAGGAGGAATTCGGTGTTGGACTTGGTCTGCTTCATCTTGTCCAGCAGCAACTCGATGGCCTGCTGCTGATCCAGGGCGTGCAGCACCCGGCGGAGCTTCCAGATGATCTGCAACTCGTCACCCGCCATGAGGATCTCCTCCTTACGGGTACCAGAGGCATCCACATCCACCGCCGGGAAGATCCGCTTCTCCGACAGCTTCCGGTCCAGCTTCAACTCCATGTTGCCGGTGCCCTTGAACTCCTCGAAGATCACCTCATCCATCCGCGACCCGGTCTCCACCAGCGCCGCGGCCAGAATCGTCAGCGACCCCCCGTCCTCGATGTTGCGCGCCGCACCGAAGAACTTCTTCGGCGGATACAACGCCGTGGAATCCACACCACCGGAGAGAATCCGCCCCGACGCCGGAGCCGCCAGGTTGTACGCCCGGCCCAGCCGCGTGATGTTGTCCAGCAGCACCACCACATCGTGACCCAGCTCCACCAGCCGCTTCGCCCGCTCGATCGCCAACTCCGCGATCGTGGTGTGATCCTCCGCAGGACGATCGAAGGTCGAGGAGATCACCTCACCCTTCACCGACCGCTGCATATCGGTGACTTCCTCCGGCCGCTCATCGACCAGCACCACCATCAGATGGCACTCCGGGTTGTTCACCGTGATCGCATTCGCGATCGACTGCAAAACCGTCGTCTTCCCCGCCTTCGGCGGCGCCACGATCAGACCCCGCTGCCCCTTCCCGATCGGCGACACCAGATCGATGATCCGCGCCGTCAACCGGTTCGGCTCCGTCTCCAACCGCAGCCGCTCCTGCGGATACAACGGCGTCAGCTTGTTGAACTCCGCCCGCGCACGACCACCCTCCGGCGACGCACCGTTCACCGAATCCAGCCGCACCAGCGCATTGAACTTCTCCCGCCGCTCCCCCTCACGCGGCTGACGCACCGCACCCGTGACGTGATCACCCTTACGCAGACCGTTCTTCCGCACCTGCGCCAACGACACATACACATCATTGGGACCCGGCAGATAACCCGACGTCCGCACGAACGCATAGTTATCGAGAATGTCCAAGATCCCCGCCACCGGGATCAGCACATCATCCTCAGCGATCTGCGGCTCCGCATCCTCACGACCACCACGACGCCCACGACGATCCCGATAACGACCCCGCCGACCACGACGGCCTTCGCGCTTGGACGGGCGGCCCTGTTCGGTGCCGGGATGTGCGGGCTTTTCGATGGTGTCGCTCACGAAGGGCCTTCCGGATGGGAGTTCGTACGTACGTCCTCGTCTGCGCACGCGGTGAGAACGGAAGCCTCCGCCGTGCTCCGCGGGGCGGACCGGAATCCGGGCGGGCGCGGGGACGGCCGCAGGTTCAAGACGGTGGACGGACCACACCGTCATGCGTGCACTTCCCACGCTGGCCGCCGGGAAACCCGGTCGGCCGCCCGTACGCCCCCGCACCTTCGGTGCTCATCCCGCCAGGCGGAATAGGCAGGCGGTGCGCGGCGGTTCGCTTGTACGTTGCAACAGATCGCGGCGGCGCGCGGGCCTGTGTCCGGTGCCGTGGCGTTCCGGTGCCGATGCCGCCCGCGGCCACGGCGTCCGGGCGGCCGGAGCGAACTGCGCAGCCGCCACACAAGTCCCGCCCGCCGCACGTCCGTTACCGGCCGCAACCGTCGATTCCGCCCATACGACCCGCCTGTACCGCCGCGATTCCGCAAGTCCCTTACGCCGTAGGTCTCGTCCCCGTCCAGCATCCGCCGCATCCCGTCGACGCCGCGCGTCTCAAGTACCGCGTACCGCCTCCCGTACCGAATCCGGAGTCCGCATGACCCAGGCCAGCAGTGCCGCCTCGTCCGCGACCGCCCGCCCCGCCGGCGCAGGCGGCACCGGCGTCTCAGACGGGAACGGCACCTCCGGTGGCGCTTCAGGCGGGCGAACCGCGGGCGCGCGCAAGGGAGTCGTGCCCGTGCTGGCCTTCGCCGGGATCTCAGTCGCGGTGATGCAGACGCTGCTCGTACCCGTGGTGGCCCGGCTGCCCGTACTGCTGAACACCGCCACGTCCGACGCCGCCTGGGTCGTCACCGTGACGCTGCTCTCCGGTGCCGTCGCCACGCCCATCATGGGGCGCCTCGGGGATCTCTACGGCAAGCGGCGCATGATCCTCGTCAGCCTCGCGGCGATGGTGGCCGGTTCGCTGCTGTGCGGCGTCACTTCGTCGCTCATACCGATGATCACCGGCCGTGCCGTGCAGGGCTTCGCTATGGGAGCCATCCCGCTGGGCATCAGCATCATGCGGGACGAACTGCCCCCGGACAGGCTCGGATCGGCCATGGCGTTCATGAGTTCGTCGCTCGGCGTCGGCGGGGCGCTGGCCATGCCCGCCGCCGCGTACGCCGCTCAGCGAACCGACTGGCACATGCTCTTCTTCGGCGCCGCCGGGCTGGGCCTCCTCGCGATGCTGGCGGTGCTCGCCGTCGTACCGGAGTCCGCGCAGCGCACCGGTGGCCGCTTCGACATACCCGGCGCTCTCGGCCTGACGGCAGGGCTCGTGGCGCTGCTGCTCGCGATATCCAAGGGCGCCGACTGGGGCTGGAGCAGCGGGCTGACGCTGGGGCTCTTCGCCGCCGCGCCGCTGGTGTTCGTGCTGTGGGGAGCGATGGAGCTGCGGGTACGCAGGCCGCTGGTCGATCTGCGCAGCACGGCACGCCGCCAGGTGCTGCTGACCAATCTGGCCTCGATCGCCGTCGGACTCGCCTTCTACGCCGCCACGTTGGTGCTGCCGCAGCTTCTCCAGCTTCCCCGTTCCACCGGCTACGGGCTGGGGCAGACGATGACCGTCGCGGGGATGTGCGTCGCGCCGATGGGGCTTTCGATGATGCTCGTCTCCTCGCTCTCCGCACGCATCTCGGCGGCCCGGGGTCCCAAGGTCTCGCTGATGGCGGGGCTGGTGGTCCTCGCCGTCGCCTATCTCGCGGGCACGGTACTGATGAACGCCGTATGGCAGGTCGTGGTGACCGCCGTACTGATCGGCGTAGGCATCGGCATCGCCTACGCGGCGATGCCCGCGCTGATCATCGGCGCCGTGCCGCCGTCGGAGTCCGGCGCCGCCAACGGGCTGAACACGCTGATGCGTTCGATCGGCACCTCCACTTCGAGCGCGATCGTCGGCGTCGTACTGGCGCACATGAGCATCCCGCTCGGCGGCACCGACGTGCCCACGCGCAGCGGCTTCCAGGTCTCGTTCCTCATCGCGGCGGGGGCGGCGCTCACGGGGCTGCTGATCGCCTCGTTCCTGCCGGGCCGGGACGCGGGGAGCGCCGGGAGCGGGGGGCACTCCGGGAACGCTGCGGAGGCGGGGGCCGGACGGCAGGTACGACCGTCACGTGCGGGCGTCTGACCGTCCTCAACCCGTCGCCCCCACCTGATCGTTCGCCCCGTAAGTCCCTCATCCTGGGATTCCGGGTGCCCGCGAGACCCCGGGAATCCGGCCGTAAGCAGGCGATCCCGGCCGGAAAACGGTTCGCCACCCGCCCGGCGCCCGGCCAGGATGGCCCGCATGTTCACGACTCTCCTGTCCTTTCTCGGCGCCTGCGTCCTGGTCGCGATGGCGCCGGGCCCCAGCACCGTGCTGATAGTGCGCAGTTCGCTGCGCAGCCGCCGCTCGGGCTTCATGACCGTGCTGGGGAACGAGACGGGAGTCTTCACCTGGGGCGTCGTCGCCGCGTTCGGTCTGACCGCGCTGCTCGCCGCGTCCCAACTGGCCTACGAGATCATGCGGTTCGGCGGGGCCGCCGTGCTGATCGTCTTCGGCGTGCAGGCGATACGCTCGGCCCGCAGGGGCGCAGGCTTCGACGCCACGGCCGAACCGGGCGCCACGGCCGAACCGGGCGCCACGGCCGAACCGGGCCCGGCGGCGATCAGCGGCTGGCGCTCCTATCGCGCGGGCCTGCTGCTGAACCTCGCCAACCCGAAGGCCGCCGTCTTCGCCATGTCGTTCCTGCCGCAGTTCGTCCCGCACGGTGCGCCCCAACTCCCGCTGATGGTGGCCCTGGCGGCGCTCTGGGCCGTCTTCGAGATCGGCTACTACGGGATGTACGTATGGTTCGTCGGCCGGATGCGCCGCGTGCTGTCCCGCGCGGGCGTACGGCGGCGCCTGGAGCAGATCTCCGGCGGGGTGCTGCTGGCGCTCGGCATACGGATGGCACTGGAGGGCTAGGTCCGGGGCCGGTGCATTCCCTCACCGGAGGGCGCCGCCCGCCCACCGGGACCCGCCCGTGCCCCCACCGGGACCCGGCGCCCACCGTGAGCTCCGCGCCCGCCGACCGGAACCGGCGAAATCCGTACAACCAGCTCCGCCCTTCGACGGTCACACCAGATACCCCCCCCACGCCGTCGACCGAGTGGGGGTCCCCGTGCCACACAACCGCCGCATGCTGATGTGCGCCGTCGCGGCCGCTGTGGCCGCCGCCGGGTTCGTGGTCCCGTCCGGGGCCACCGCTGCCGCACCCCGTACCGTCGCGAGCGACTTCAACGGCGACGGCTACGCGGACGTCGCCGTCGGCGTCCCGGACGGGACCGTCGGCGGTCAGGCCAAGGCCGGGTACGTGAACGTCGTCTGGGGCGGCCCGAAGGGCGCCGGAGCCCACGGGAGCATCCGCATCACCCAGGCCACTCCCGAGCTGCCCGGCACCCCGGAGGCGGGCGACCGCTTCGGCGCGTCCGTGGCCCTGGTGGACCTCAACGGCGACGGCATCGCGGAACTCCTCGCCGGTGTCCCGGGCGAGGACGTCACCGACCGCGGTACGGACGCGGGCATGGTCACCGCCGTAGGCGGCTCGAAGGGCGGGCCGGGACCGGGGTCGACGGTGCTCACCGGGCCGTCGCCGTCGGCCGCGTACGGCAGATCGGTCGCGGCGGCCGACCTGACCGGCGGCGGCAACAAGGCGATCGTGATCGGCGGCAAGGACAAGGTCGTCGCCCGCGTCATCCAGGGCGAGGACAGCATGGTCACCACCGTCGTCGCCGCCCCCATGGGCGGCCGCGCCCCCGTCCTGGCCACCGGCGACTTCGACAGCGACGGCACGGCGGACCTGGCCGTGGCGTACTGGACCGAGAGCGACCCCAACACGCAGTCCCACGTGCGCCTGTGGAAGTGGGACGCCGACCGGTCCGCGATGGCCAACTTCTGGAACACGGACAACGCCGGTGTCACGGCCTTGGCCGCCGGCGACTTCGACGGCGACGGCCACGACGACCTGGCGCTCGGCGAATGCCGTGAGATCGCCGACGAGAACATCGACGACCCGTGCGGCCCCGAAGAACTCGCCAAGGGCGGCGGCGTCCACATCCACTACGGAAGCCCCGCGGGCGGCCCGTTCGGCAGCCGCGCCCAGACCCTCAACCAGGACACGGCGGGCGTCCCGGGCGTTGCCGAGGACGGCGACCGCTTCGGCGCCGCCCTCGCCGCCGCCGACGTCGACCGCGACGGCCGCGACGACCTGATCGCGGGCGCTCTAGGTGAGGCCATCGGAAGCAGGACGGGGGCGGGCGCCGCCTGGCTGCTCCACGGCGGCGCCAAGGGGCTGCTCGACGCCGCGGGCGCTGCCACGTCCGTCGCCTGGAACCAGGACACGTCGGGCGTCCCCGGCGTCGCCGAGGCGGGCGACACCTTCGGCGCGGCGGTCGCCTCGGGTGACTTCAACGCCGACGGCATACCGGACGTGACGGCCGGGTCCCCCGGCGAGAACGCGTCCCTGGGCGCCGTGTGGTACCTCCCCGGCGGCTCGGCCAGGGGCTCGGCGGCCTTCTCCCCTCGCACGCTCGGCCTCCCGTACCCGTCCACGGCCCAGAAGTACGGAAAGCCGCTGAGCACCCGCTGAGAGCGCCGCGCGCGGCGGTCCTGCCTCTCCGGTCTGTATCGGTTTGTACCAGTCCGGTCTCCGCCGGTGCACCCCGGCCTGTGCCGGTGGTCTGAATCCTGGCCGGTCCTGGCCGGTCCTGGCCGTCGCCGGGCGTCGTCCGGCGGTCGCCCGCGGCGCGTACGGCCGCCGCCCCGCTCGTCGGCCCCGGGCAGGCGGACCGCCCGCCCGGGGCCGGGGCCGTCGCACCCGACGACCCGTCCGCGTAAGGCGGTTCAGCCCACGACCCTCATCTCGGACTTCGCCCGCCCGAGCCGGTCCACGTCGTAGCCGAGGCTGGGGATCTCGCCCTGCTTCAGACCGGAGATGCGTACGTCGGTGTCCAGACGCGTGGTCTGTCCCGGACCGATGCCGAGCGGGACGTCGTTGCAGACGGCCTTCGTGCCCGTATCGGTGCACCGCACGGTCTGCGAGGTGCCGTCGGGCCGCTTGACGCGCAGCTCTACGACCCCGGGGAAGCTGACACCCGCCGGGCCGGGAGTGAGCGTCACGGTTCGCTTGGCGATGCGGGACCTGCCGGTGTTCGTCACGGTGACAGCGGGCTTCGCGAAGGAGTCGTTGCGTGCCGTCTGATTCGGCTCACCCTTGATCTCCGCCTGGCCAGGGGCGCTCTCGTCGCTCACGCCGGGCACCTTCCACAGCCGGTCGGAGCTCTCGTTGGCGCGGTTCAGGGAGAGCTTGTCGTAGGCGCCCCAGTGCTCCTCGCGTTTGAAGGTTCCGATGGCCATGTCTTGTCCGTTGCGCGGACGGATGCTTAGCCAGTCGCCCTCTCCCGACTCCGGTGCCTTGAGGGACCACTGCTGCGAGGCCCGGCCGTCCTGGCAGGGGCTGAGGATGATCGCGCTGTTCATCACCGCGCCGCTCTTGGCGGTCAGGCACAGCGGCTTGGCGTCCTTGGTCTTGGTGAGCCGGAGGGTGTGGTAGTCGCCGACGCGGGTCACCACCCAGTCGTGGGCGGCCCTGCCCGGGTGCTCCTCGGCGGACCAGTAACGTCCGCCCACGAGGGAACGGACCTCGTGGTTCTCATTCGGGTTGTCGTCGTAGACGCCCAAGTACCCGCCCGAGCCCTTGTTGTAGATCTTCACCGGCCCGCTGCTTTCGCCGTCGTCGGCCTGCGCCGCAGGCGCCGCAAGCGCGCCGAGCATCAGCCCGGCGGTGGCGGTGCACAGCACAGCCGGGACTCCGACGCGTCGGAACCCCGTCCGCTGCATCGGACGCCTTCTACCGTCACGCATCGCGCAAATCCTCTCTGCGGAATCGGGGCGGCCCGGAGACGACGCAGAACTCCGCGCTGAGTGAATACCGGAGATACGACCGATTCGCCCCGATATGGCGATTCTCTGTCGTACGGGATTTCGCCCTGACCGGGCGCCTGTAGTCGTGGGGCCGCCCGGTGTTGGACACCGTGTCCATGCGTAGGTTCCGGGAGGGGCGGTCATGGAAGTGGACGTGTGCGCGAGCGCGGCGAGCCCGCTACCGGCCACATTTCAGCGAGAGTCGGCCCGTTCGCACGTGCCCTCCTGCCGCGCGTCGCCCGACGGCAGGCTCGGGGCCACGGTGCCCCGAGCCGATCCCGGCGCACTTTCTTGATTGATTCAAGAAAATGAGGCACGCTTCCGAACGTGCCAACGACCTCGGACTTCGAGCGCATGCTGCGCGGGGCCGCTCTGCGTGTGACGCGGCCCCGCGTGGCGGTGCTCCACGCGGTGCACGACCATCCGCACGCCGAGACCGAGTCGATCATCGGTGCCGTGCGGGAGGAGTTGGGCGGGGTTTCCCACCAGGCCGTCTACGACGTGCTGCGCGCGCTGACCAGTGCCGGTCTGGTGCGTCGCATCCAGCCGCCGGGATCGCTGGCACGCTACGAGGCGCGGGTCGGGGACAACCACCATCACGTCGTATGCCGGTCGTGCGGGGCCGTCGCCGACGTGGACTGCGCTGTCGGTGAGGCCCCCTGCCTGACCGCGTCCGACGACCACGGATTCGACATCTACGAAGCCGAGGTCACATATTCGGGCTTGTGCCCAGGCTGTTCCGCCGCAGCCGATTCCTGATCATCCCTGATCCACGTGGAAGGAATTTCCGTGTCTGAGAACAACGATGCAGTCGTCGAAACGGCGAGCACGGAGACCGGAGGAGGCTGCCCGGTCGTGCACGGCCGCGCCCCTCACCCGACACAGGGCGGTGGGAACCGCGGCTGGTGGCCGAACCGCCTCAACCTGAAGATCCTCGCCAAGAACACCCCCGTATCCGACCCCATGGACGAGGAGTTCGACTACGCCGAGGCGTTCAAGAGCCTCGACCTCCCCGCCGTGAAGCGGGACATCGCGGACGTGCTCACCGACTCCAAGGACTGGTGGCCCGCCGACTTCGGCCACTACGGCCCGTTCATGATCCGTATGGCGTGGCACAGCGCGGGCACGTACCGCATCAGCGACGGCCGGGCGGCGGCGGCGGTGCCGGCCAGCAGCGCTTCGCGCCCCTCAACAGCTGGCCGGACAACGGCAACCTCGACAAGGCCCGCCGCCTGCTGTGGCCCGTGAAGAAGAAGTACGGCCAGAAGCTGTCGTGGGCGGACCTGATGATCCTCGCGGGCAACGTCGCCCTGGAGTCGATGGGCTTCGAGACCTTCGGCTTCGCCGGCGGCCGTCCGGACGTGTGGGAGCCCGACGAGGACGTCTACTGGGGCCCGGAGACCACGTGGCTCGGCGACGAGCGCTACAGCGGCGACCGCGAACTCGAAAACCCGCTCGCCGCCGTCCAGATGGGCCTCATCTACGTCAACCCCGAGGGCCCCAACGGCAATCCGGACCCGATAGCAGCCGCCCGCGACATCCGTGAGACGTTCCGCCGCATGGCGATGAACGACGAGGAGACCGTCGCACTGGTCGCCGGCGGGCACACCTTCGGCAAGACCCACGGCGCCGCGCCCGACAGCCACCTCGGCCCCGAGCCGGAGGCCGCGCCGCTGGAGGCGCAGGGCCTCGGCTGGAAGGGCGGCCACGGCACCGGCGTCGCAGGCGACGCCATCACCAGCGGCCTAGAGGGCATCTGGACCAACACCCCCACCACGTGGGACAACAGCTTCTTCGAGATCCTCTTCGGCTACGAGTGGGAGCTGACCACGAGCCCCGCCGGTGCGCACCAGTGGCGGCCGAAGGACGGCGCCGGCGAGGGCACCGTCCCCGACGCCCACGACCCGTCGAAGAGCCACGCCCCGACGATGCTGACCACCGACCTCGCGCTGCGCATGGACCCGGTCTACGAGCCGATCTCGCGGCGCTTCCTGGAGAACCCGGATGAGTTCGCGGACGCCTTCGCCCGCGCCTGGTTCAAGCTGACGCACCGCGACATGGGCCCGGTCGCGCGCTACCTCGGCCCCGAGGTGCCCAGCGAGACCCTGATCTGGCAGGACCCGGTGCCCGCGGTCGACCACGAGCTGATCGACGCCGAGGACGTCGACGAACTCAAGCGCCTGATCGGGGAGTCGGGGCTGTCGGTGGCCGAACTGGTCTCCACCGCCTGGGCCGCCGCCTCGTCGTTCCGGGGCAGCGACAAGCGCGGCGGCGCCAACGGCGCCCGCATCCGCCTGGAGCCGCAGAACCGCTGGGAGGTCAACAACCCCGACCAGCTCGCCTCGGTCCTCGGCAAGCTGGAGGCGGTCCAGGAGTCCTTCAACTCCGCCCAGGGCGGCGGCAAGAAGGTCTCCCTCGCCGACCTGATCGTCCTCGGTGGCTGCGCGGGCGTCGAGCGTGCGGCCAAGGACGCCGGCTACGACATCGAGGTGCCGTTCACTCCGGGACGTACGGACGCGACGGCCGAACAGACCGACGTGGAGTCCTTCGAGGCGATGGAGCCGACCGCGGACGGCTTCCGCAACTACCTCGGCAAGGGCAACCGGCTTCCCGCCGAGTACCTTCTCATCGACCGGGCGAACCTGCTCACGCTGAGCGCTCCCGAGATGACGGTACTCGTCGGCGGCCTGCGCGTCCTCGGCGCCAACCACGACAAGTCGTCGCTCGGCATGCTCACCGAGAACCCCGGCGCGCTGACGAACGACTTCTTCGTGAACCTGCTCGACATGGGCACGCAGTGGGAGCCGACGTCCGAGACCGCCGAGATCTACGAAGGCCGCGACACCGCCACCGGCGAGGTCAAGTGGACCGGCAGCCGCGTCGATCTGGTCTTCGGGTCCAACTCGGAGCTGCGTGCGCTCGCCGAGGTGTACGCATGCGACGACGCCGGCGAGAAGTTCGCCCGTGACTTCGTCGCCGCGTGGGACAAGGTCATGAACCTCGACCGGTTCGACCTGGCCTGATCGACGCCGTTTGATCGAGGCTCTGTCCAGGGCGTCCCGGGCGTCCCGGGCGGCCATCGCGTCCCGGGCCGGTCCGCCGGTCCGGTCCGGGACAGGCGCTGACGGGCGGGCGTCCGTGCTCCGACTGCGGGAGCGCGGGCGCCCGTCGCGCTTTTCCTCCGGGGCCCGCGCGCTCGCGGGACCCCGCGTGCGGGGGCCAGCGTCCGGCTCACGCCCCCTCGCGGCGCCTTCTGCCGATGCGGCTGGTCTGCTTGTGCGTCACTCCGGAGTCCCGGGCGCCCTCCGAGGGCCACACCTGGATGAGGTACTCCTCGGCGGGGTCGGTCTCGGCACGCGGGTCGTCGTAGTCGCGGTTCTTCCCCGAGACGCGGATGCGGTAGTCGCCCGGTCCGGGGATCGGCAGCAGCGGCTCCTCGTCGAGCGACGTGCCCTCTCCGCCGATCTCCATGACGTCGGTGAGCCAGCGGACCGGCACCTCCGCGACGTCCTCCCAGCCGTCGGTCTCCAACGGCGGCGCGCCGTCCCACAGTTCGGCCGTCACGGTCAGGTCGCCGATCTCGGTGGCGCAGATCACCGCGGCCGCCGACCCCTCGGCCCGTGCGTCCAGGATGCCGTTCCTGGCGTAGTCGGGTTCGAAGACGGCCATCTCCTCGTCGAGGATGTCGATGGTGGTGGCGTCGATGAACATGCGCGGATCGGTGATGCGGGCGATCAGGTTCGCCACGGGAGTGTGTTCCTTCCGGTGCGGTGCGGGTCGGGTGCGTACGGGCCGGGTGTCCGCGGGTCCGTGCGTGCGGCCGATGAGGTGCGCGTCCGGGAGCGTAACGGCCGCTGTACGGGCCGCTGTACGGACCGATCCGTACAGGCTCTTGCGTACCGGGCCCTTGCGTACAGGCCACTTCGCGCAGGTCCCTGCGTACAGCGGCCCGCGGGGAACGCAGGAGGGGCAGACCCCGGCTGGAGCCTGCCCCCTGCTGTACGCGGCCCCGCAGGCGGGGGCGCGACGAGCCTAGTCCTGGCCGCAGCCGACCGGGCCCAGCAGGCTCGGCGGCGGTGCGACCCCGGTCGGCTTGACGACCTTGACCCAGAACGCGTCCCTCTCCAGTACACGCTGGCTGTTGAGGTACGCCTTGCGGAAGCTGCCTTCCTTGCTGTTGTTGTCGCCGTTCAGGAAGTGGCAGGAGTAGTCCGGGTTCTTCGAGGCGCCCTCGTGAGTCGCGGCGAACGGATACTCGTCGCAGGTCTGGCCCTCGCTGTTGGGCGGCCGGGGCACACGGCAGGCGACCCGGCGGTTGGCGTTCTGGAGCGCCTGGTTCGTGGTGCGGTGCAGCGGATGTCCCTTGCCGCGCACGCCCCACGGCGTCTTCAGATTGCGCTGCGCCCAGTCGACGTGCCAGCCGACGGCGGCGACCTTCGGATCGCCGACGGAGATCTCCCACGTCGGTGTGAACTGCGGGTAGACGCAGCCCCCGTAGCGCTTGTCGGTGATGCGGGGCGTGCTGTCGCAGCGAGGCCTGAACGCGGGCCCCAGGGCCAGGGTCCCCGTGTCGTGCCGGGGAGCGGTCAGCACGGCCTGCGGACGCAGGGTGTCGACCACGAGGTCCTTGCCGGGGCTTGAGACCTCCATCTTGAACGTCTGCTTCTGCCCCGGGAAGAGGATCTTGCTGCCGCCCGTGGTGGCCGTGCAGGACGAGCAGTTGAGGCTGACGGTCGCGTCGACGAGATACGCCTCGGGGATCGTCGGCCTGGTGAGCGTGATGTCGACCTGCTGGTTCCACTTCCGCCGGTCACGCGGGTTCAGTTCGGCGGTCGTGTCGATGTCGAGCTGGGCCGTGCCGCGCACCTTGCCGTTGAGCAGGAACTGGATCTGGGCCTTGGTGTTGGAGCACGACTCGGTGCGGTTGAAGGCGTAGGTGTTGGCCGGGCAGTCGATCGCCATGACGCCCGGTGCCTGTGTGGTGGCGTCGGTGGCCTCGATCTTGTCCGCGGGCAGCTTCTCCGGCTCGGTCGCCTTGGTGACGATCGCGTCGCTGCCGCCCTTGTGCGGCTGGTCGTCGGCACTGGCCGGTGCCGAGAGGGCCAGCGGTAACAGCATCGCCGCGGCCGCGGCCAAGGCCGCCGCGCGTGCCCTGATGGGTCTCTTCCCCGTCAAGTCGGTTCCCCCCTCTGAGGGTTCGCGACCGGCCAGTTCCCCCCGGCCGGTCTTGGCAGGTGCATACTCACGAGACTTGTGATGCTTGGTCAAATGAAATGGGGATTATGGCGGATTTTCTCCGTGCGACCGCTGCCGCCTCCGCTGTGCTCAGGGTTGTTGAAGCCGCTGATCGGAGCTGATCAGAGTGGGCCGGGTGAGAGGGCCCCTGCCGCGTTGCCGCCGAAGTGCCCCGCCGGGCCGGATTGGCGCTTTTCCGCCCCCGATTTCCGCCCCGCTCCGCGTTCCGGGCGTCCGGCCCTGTCGTCGGCCCAGAAGCGGATGTACTGGTTCGGCTACTGGCCAAGGCCGGGCCTGGACAGCGGGTTTGGCCGTGCTGAGAATGCTGTGCATGACATCTCTGGAGTTCGGTGCGTACCCACCGCGGCTGTCCGACGCGGAACGGGAGCGCGCTCTGGAGGTGCTGCGCGAGGGAGCCGCCGAGGGGCGCATCTCGCACAACACGTTCGAGCGGCGCATGAACGTGATCCTCAACGCGCAGTGGCACGGCGAACTGCACCCGGTGCTCCACGACTTGCCGACGCGGCGCCCCCGCAGCCGCTGGTTCGCCGAGGGCATCGCGCGGCTGCTCTCCTTCCCGCGCACGCTGCGCAACGCCTGGCAGTCCGAGCGGCTGCCCGAACTGCTGCTTCCGGGGCCCGGATCGCATGCGTACTCCATAGGCCGCGCGCCGGGTTCGATGCTGCGCCTCAACCACTTCACCGTCTCCCGTACGCATGCGCAGCTACGCGCCACCGACGACGGCTGGAAGCTTCGCGACCTGGGGTCCAGCAACGGGACCTGGGTCAACGGCAGCAGGGTGACGGGCTCGGTGCGGGTGAGGCCGGGCGACGTGGTGAGGTTCGGGCAGATCGGCTTCAAGCTCGCGCTGACCCGGCCGCCTTCGCTGGAGCCGCCCCAACGTCCCTGAAGGACCGCAGCACCACCAGGCTGCGGCCCGAGAGCGTGATCCGCTCGCCCGCCGCTGCCTTCCGCTTACGGCCCTGCTGTGCGGAAGGGGGGACTTCGTCGGCGGTGTCGACGACAAGCTGCCACGACCGGCCGTCCCATCCGCCGTCCCAGCCCCCTTCCGGTGGTCCGCTACGTACGGGAGCGAGCGGGACGGTGAACTCCACCGGTGCGGCAGCCGCGTTGAACAGCAGCAGGAACGAGTCGTCCGTCACCGGCTCCCCGCGCGGACCCGGCTCGGAGATGGCGTCGCCGTCGAGGAGCACCGCCAGGGAGCGTGCGTGCTCGTCGTGCCAGTCGGCGGTGGTCATCGGCCGGCCCTCCGGGGTGAACCAGCCGATACCCGGGGGGAGTCGATCCTCTGCTTGGTCCTTCCCGCCGATGGTCGCCGCCTCTCCGGGGCCACGGAAGAAGCGCCGCCGCCTGAAGACGGGGTGCTCTCGCCGCAGGGCGGCCAGTTCGCACACGAAGGTGAACAGCTCGCCCTCCGGGCGGAGTTGAGAGCCGCTGAGTGCGGCGGCTCCCTCCCTCCCGCCGTCTCCGTCCTCCGCGGCATCGCCCCCCTCCGCCGACGGCCAGTGCACCCACGTCAGTTCGCCGTCGTGGCAGTAGGCGTTGTTGTTGCCGTACTGCGTGCGGCCGAACTCGTCGCCGTGGGAGAGCATCGGCACGCCCTGCGACAGCATCAGCGTCGCGATGAGGTTGCGCATCTGCCTCCGGCGCAGCCGCAGCACGTCGGGGTCGCCGGTGGGGCCCTCGATGCCGCAGTTCCAGGACCTGTTGTGGCTCTCCCCGTCCCTGCCGTCCTCGCCGTTGGCCTCGTTGTGCTTGCCGTCGTAGCTGACGAGGTCGTGCAGGGTGAGACCGTCGTGGCACGTGACGAAGTTGACCGACGCCAGCGGGCGTCTGCCGTGCCGGAAGAGATCGCTGGAGCCCGTCAGCCGGGACGCGAACTCCGGGAGGGTGCCCGGCTGTCCGCGCCACAGATCCCGTACTGCGTCGCGGTAGCGGCCGTTCCACTCGCTCCACGGCGGAGGGAAGTTGCCTGCCTGATAGCCGTCCTCGCCCACGTCCCACGGCTCGGCGATCAGCTTGACGCGGCTGACGACCGGGTCCTGCCGCACGAGGTCGAAGAACGACGACCGGCGGTCCACCCCGTCGAACTGCCGCGCCAGCGTCGCCGCCAGATCGAAGCGGAAGCCGTCGACGTGCATTTCGGTCACCCAGTAGCGAAGCGAGTCCATGATCAGGCGAAGGACGTGGGGGCTGCGCATCAACAGTGAATTACCCGTGCCCGTCGTATCGGTGTAGTAGCGCGGATCGTCGCTCAGCCGGTAGTACGAGGGATTGTCGAGGCCTCGGAAGGAGAGGGTAGGACCGAGATGACTGCCTTCCGCGGTGTGGTTGTAGACGACGTCGAGCAGGACTTCGATGCCCGCTTCGTGCAGCGCGCGCACCGCGCGCTTGAACTCCGTGACCTGGCCGCCGAGTTCGCCGGACGAGGAGTAGCCGTTGTGCGGGGCGAGGAAGCCGATGGTGTTGTAGCCCCAGTAGTTGGCCAGGCCCGCGTCGGCCAGCCGGTGGTCGGTGACCGACTGGTGCACGGGCATCAGCTCCAGCGCCGTGACACCGAGCCGCCTCAGGTGGCTGGTCACCGCCGGGTGCCCCAACGCCGCGTAGGTGCCGCGCAGTTCGGGCGGCACCTCCGGGTGAAGCATCGTCAGGCCCTTCACATGGGCCTCGTAGACGAGGGTGTCCTCGTAGCCGGTGCCCGGCGGACGGTCGTCGCCCCAGTCGAAGTACGGGTCGACCACGACCGAAGTCATCGTGTACGGCGCCGAGTCCAGGTCGTTGCGCGCCTCCGGCTCGCCGAACCGGTGGCCGTAGACCGCCTCGTGCCACTCGACGCTTCCGCTCATCGCCTTCGCGTACGGATCGAGCAGCAGCTTCGCGGGATTGCAGCGCAGCCCACGGGCCGGGTCCCACGGGCCGTGCACCCGGAATCCGTAGCGCTGCCCCGGCGCCACCCCGGGCAGATAGGCATGCCGTACATGGCCGTCGTGCTCGCGCAGCTCCACCCGCGTCTCCCGGCCGCCGTCGTCCAGCAGGCACAGCTCGACGCGGTCCGCCGCCTCGGAGAGGACGGCGAAGTTGGTGCCGGTTCCGTCGTAGGCCGCCCCGAGGGGGTACGCCTGCCCCGGCCACACCTGCATGCGATGCTCTCCTCCTGCCGTTCCGGGCGTTCGCTCGGGCACCGTCCGCCGGCCGCCGCGCCCGCACCCGGGCATCCTCGCCCAGGTGGCGCGAAAGGGACGGGCCTCCGGGGGACACGGTGGGCGGCAATCGCTCGTACGGGCGTACGGGCAGGGCAAGTTGATGGGGGTTCAAGGTGCGGCCCTTCCGGCGCCGCAGTAGTCTTCCTTGATCGCTCAACAGGGTCAGGAAGGCGGTGCGCGGGTGGGTGCGGGAGGGCTTGAGCTCCCCCCAGGTGAAAGCGGCGACGACGGTGACGGGGAAGCCGCCGGCGCGCCGGCAGGTGCGGTGTCACTGGCACGCCCCATGGAGATCGGCGCGGACCTCGACTGGGACGCGGACGCGTGGTCCGAGGTGCGCACCCGCGCCAGGCGGGCAGGGCGCGCGTACATCTGGCTGAATCTCGTCGAACAGCGCCTGCGTGCGGTCGTCTCCGCCGTGCTGCGGCCCATCTACGAGCCGGTGCACGGCGACGAGTGGGTCATCGCCGCCGCAGGCCCCGCCGGGCAGGAGTGGGTGCAGCGCGCCGTGGCGGTACGGGAGGTGAGCCGCCGCAAGGGCTATCTGCTCGATCCCGCCGACGACAACGTTCTCTGCTTCCTCACGCTGCCGCAGCTCAGGGAGCTGATGGTGCAGCACTGGCCCTGCTTCGAGCCGTACTTCGACGACCGCCGCGAGGTCGAACTCGCCCTGGACGAGCTGGAGGTGGCCCGCAGCGCCGTCGCCCGCAACCGCGCGCTGTCCGAGACGGTCCTCGCACAGGCGGAGCGGACATGCGCACGGCTGCTGGAGATGCTCGGGGCCTCCGGGGACGAGACGCCCTCCGCGCACCGGCTGCCGGTCGACGCCGTGGAGGACCTGGTGGGCGACCGCTTCGCGGACGTCGTCGGGGTCCACTCCGACCGGGTGCGTCTCCAGCGGAGCCTGCCGGCCGAGGATCTGTTCGCCGGGGCGCGCCGGCTGGACGCCATGGGCATAGGTCTCAATCTGCTCGTGCAGAACTACTCGGGGCGCAGGCTGGTGCGCCTCGCCGCGTCCGGGTGTCGGCTGCGGCTGCTCTTCCTCAACCCGGCCAGCAGCGCCGTACGCCGCCGGGAACGCGAACTCGGCATAAAAAAGGGCGAGTTGAGCCGCACCGTGGAGATGAACATCCTCCATATGCGGCGGGTGCGCGCACGGCTGCGCGACACCGGCGCCTTCGAGATCCATGTGTTCGACGAGACGCCGCGCTTCTCGGCGTACATGGTCGACGGCGACGGCGCCGACGGCCTCGCGGTGGTGCAGTCGTATCTGCGGCGGGTGCGCGGCATGGAGGCTCCGGTGCTGGTGCTGCGCGGCGGCGGGCGGGATCTCGTACAGCGGCGCGCGGAGCATCAGAAGCCTCAGGACGAGGGCGTGCAGGGCCTGTTCCAGACCTATCGCGAGGAGTTCGAGGCCGCCTGGACGGACTCGCGTCCGGTGTCGTGAAGCGGCGGCTCGCCGACGGGTGTCGGACGCCTCTTCTAAGCTGCCGCCCATGACGACTTATGCGGCGCTACTGCGGGGGATCAACGTGGGCGGCCACAAGAAGGTGCCCATGGCCGAGTTGAGGGACGTCATGACGGGCCTGGGGTGGACGGACGTCCGCACCTATCTCCAGAGCGGCAACGCGGTGTTCACCACCGGCGACAGCGACCCGGGCGCCCGGCTGGAGAGCGCGGTCGCCGACCGCTTCGGCTTCGAGGTCCGCTGTCTGATCCGTACGGCGGAGGAGCTGCGCGCGGTGGCCGCCGCCTGCCCCTATCCGGCGTCGGAGCTGGACCCGGCGAAGCTGCTGGTGCTCTTCCTCGAAGACCCGCCGGAGAAGGGCCACTTCGACTCCTTGGACGCCGCCGCGTTCGCCCCGGACTCCTTCGAGCACGTCGGCGGCGCCGTGTACTGCTACTTCCCGGACGGAATGGGTCACAGTAAGCTTCCGGCCGCTCTGGAGGGCGTACGCCCCAAGGTGCTGATGACCGGGCGGAACTGGCGCACCGTGCAGCGGCTGATCGAACTCGCGAGCTGAACCGCGGGGCGCCGGGCGGTACTTGGGCTCCCGGGGCGGGCCACGGCAGGGAATCGGCCCGGTCCCGCGAGTCGAACTCCGGTGCCACGGCGCCCCGTACGGATCTGCGGCCCGGACGGCGGACCCGGGGCGGACCCACGCCAAGAGTTGTTGCCAAGTGAGTCAGTCCGGTCAGATATCTGACCGGACTGATGCCTCGTCAGGTCGACTTGGGTGGATACAGGGCGCTTTGCCGTACGGCCTTGAAAGTTGTCTATGTCACACCCGCTCATACCGCTTGAGGTGAGCGGATCAATCAGACAGTGTTTCGAGTCCCGGTAGCGGATCATCAATTGTGTGTGCGCCGGGGCGAAAACGTGACAAACAACCCCCCACACCTCACGAGGAGGACCCTCGTCATGGCAACCAAGACGCCCAGAAGCACGGAGAAGTCCGCAAGGCGGCGCCGCATCACTCTGGCGACCGGTGTCGCCGCGGCGGTGGTCGGCGCGGCGACCCTGCTGACGCTGCCGGCCGGTGCCTCCCCCGCGGAGGGCCACGTGTACGGCACGAAGGCCAAGGGCGCGGTCGACGGCAGCTACATCGTCATGCTGAAGGACACAAAGGGCGCCAACTCCGTGAAGTCCGCGGGGGCCGACCTGGCCGACCAGTACGGCGGCAAGGTCAAGAACACCTACAGCTCGGCCATCAACGGCTTCTCCGCCAAGGGCCTCAGCGCCAAGGAGGCCCGTCAGCTCGCGGGCAACTCCCAGGTCGAGAAGGTCGTCCAGAACCACACCTTCACGGTCAACGAGACGCAGTCCAACCCGCCGTCGTGGGGCCTGGACCGCATCGACCAGAAGGAGACCAAGGGCGACAAGAAGTACACCTTCCCGGACAGCGCCGGTGAGGGCGTGACCGCGTTCGTCATCGACACCGGCGTCCGCATGACGCACAAGGACTTCGGCAAGCGTGCGAAGTCCGGCTTCGACGCCATCGACGGCGGCGAGGCGGACGACGGTCAGGGCCACGGCACGCACGTCGCGGGCACCATCGCCGGCACCGACCACGGCGTCGCCAAGAAGGCCAACATCGTGGCCGTCCGCGTCCTGGACGACCAGGGCAGCGGCACCACCGAGCAGGTCGTCAAGGGCATCGACTGGGTCACCAAGAACGCCAAGGGCCCCTCCGTCGCCAACATGTCGCTCGGCGGCCCGAAGGACGAGGCGCTGGACGCCGCTGTGCAGAAGGCCGTCGACAAGGGCATCACCTTCGCCGTCGCCGCGGGCAACGAGAGCCAGGACGCGGACAACGCCTCCCCGGCTCGCGTGAAGGACGCCCTGACCGTCGCGGCCAGCGACGACGCCGACAAGCAGGCCGACTTCTCCAACTTCGGCAAGCTCGTCGACATCTACGCCCCGGGTGTGGACATCGTCTCCGCGACCAACACCAGCGACGACGCCACCGAGACCCTCTCGGGCACCTCGATGGCCTCGCCGCACGTCGCGGGTGCCGCCGCCCTGTTCCTCGGCGAGAACAAGGACGCCAAGCCGGCGGACGTCGCCAAGGGTCTGAGCGACGCGGCCACCAAGGACGCGATCTCCAACCCGAGCGAGGGCACCAAGAACGAGCTGCTGAACGTCAACAGCAAGTGACCTTCGGGCTCACTCGCTGAGTTCGGCTCGGCGCACGCACAACACCGCCCGTCGCGCTCCCCGTTGAGCGCGGCGGGCGGTCGTGTCCTTCTCCGGCTCCGGGGTACCCGGTGCTTTCCAGCCCGGTGTTCACTCGCCCGGTGTTCTCTCGCTTGGTGCCATCCGCCATTCGAGACGTTCCGTCTGTTCATTGACGACGTACCGCGACTGCTGGCATGCTCATTTCCGTGAATCAGTCCGCGAACCTTGTAGCGCGCCTGCACGTCGATCTGCGACGGCATGCCAGCGCCATCTGTGCCGCTGGTTTCTGAGCCGCGCTCCGGCTGCTTCCTTTTCCTGCTCCGCTTTCCGCTCCGCTCTCTGTCACACCCTCGCGGAGCCGATCCGAGCTGCGGTTCTTTCCTCAACCGGCCGGGCGGGTGCCCGCATCGGCCGCTGCCCTGAATGACGGCTGAATTCCGGCCACCGGTTTTTCCGATTCACGGTCCGCTGCCCCCGGTCTTCGATCTCCCGATTCCTTTCCGATTCGCTTCGGTCCGTCTCGGTTCGGTTCGGAACGGGACGAGCGTGATTCAACGTGCGCCGTCGACCGCGCTGTTCGGACCTGCGCGTCATGCAATTCCGCGCCGGGCTCAAGTCGGCGCTGTGCGCGGTTCCGTTCATTCGTGTGCGGTGCCGTGGTCGTGCCGGTCGTGTGCCCGCGCATGAGAACGCCCCTGGAACCCTCTCCGTGAAGGAGTAGCCCCGATGACCTCCGCCCTCTCCGCCGCCGCACGCCATCTGCGCATCGTCGACGAGTCCGCTTCCGAGGAGCCCGCAGCAATACGGGAAGCCGCCGCACGCGAAGCCGACGACGGTGACGCTCCGCCGCCCGGCGAGCAGACACCCGTGGTCGGCTACGTCGTGCTCGTGCCCGAAGGCACCGATGTGACGGACCTGTTCACCGCGGACGGCACCAGAGCGCGGTTCCGCCCGCTGCTGCCCTCGGAGCAGCCTCCGGCGCCGCCCGCGGAGCATCCGCCCGCGCAGCACCGGTCCGCAGCCCCTCCGCACGTACAGCATGCGCACGTACAGCATGCGCACGTGGAGCGTCCCGCGGCGGGCGGTCCGGCCGTCCAGGCCGAGCCCTACGGCTCCGAGGGCGTCCACGTGAATCCCGAGCGGCACACCGCGCATGTCGACGGGCGCCAACTCGACCTGACATACCTGGAGTTCGAGCTACTGGCGCACTTCGTGGCCAATCCGCACCGCGTGCACAGCCGCGCCCATCTGGTGGGGGCCCTGTGGGGCTACAGCCATGTCGGGGACGGCCGCACGGTCGACGTGCACATCGCCCGGCTGAGGCGCAAGCTCGGCCGGTTCCGGGACACGATCGTCACCGTCCGACGCGTCGGCTACAAGTACGAGCCGGGGAGGGCGCGTTGAGGCGAGCGGGAGCGCAAGACCGCTGACCGCGAGGGCCCTTGGCCCGCGTCACCCCCTCTTTTTGCCCCTGGTCCGCCCCTGATCCGCTCCTGTCCGCGCCTGACCGCCGCTGAGTGCGCCACGCGCTCAGCGGCCAGGTGGACGGTGCCCCGTCGCCTCGCCTCGCCCCGCCTTGGCTTGGCGCGGTCGCGGTCAGCGCGGCGGGCGGGGGTCGCGGTCCGAGTGCCTGCCGAACTCCCCGCCCTTCAGGGCCGGTTCAGGCGCTGAGCGCCAACGGCCCCCGTGCCGCGGCCTCGTCGTACCGCAGCGCCGTCAGCGACGCCAGCTCGGGGGCCGGGCCCAGCACCGGCGCGAGCACGTCCGCGCCCGCATGCAGCGCCCCGTCGCGGATGCGGTCGGGCAGATAGCCGGGCGCCACGACATAAGGCGCCACCGCCACATGCTCGACGCCGTCGGCGCGCAGCCCCCGTACCGCGTCCTCGGTACGGGGGAGGCTGGCGGAGGCGAACGCAGGACGCACGGCACACCAGCCACCGGTGCGCCGCCACTCCCGCGCGGTCTGTGCGATCACTGCGATCGCCTCCGGGTCCGAGGAACCCGCCGAGGCCAGCACCACGCCCGTCGAGGCGCGCCGGTCCGCCGCGAGTCCGGCCTCCCGCAGCCGCCGCTCCAGCGCGCCGACGAGCAGCGCGTGGGGGCCGAGCACGTCCGCCTGCCGTACGCGCAGCCGCGGCAGCCTGGAGGTGGCCTCGTGCAGCACGGCGGGCAGATCGGACTTGGCGTGGAAGGCGCGGCTGAGCAGCAGCGGCAGGGCGACGACGTCGTGTACGCCCTCCGCGTGCAGCCTCTCCAACAGCCGTGGCACGGAAGGGGCGTTGAAGTCCAGATAGGCCGCCTCCACGCGCAGCCCGGGGCGCAGCGCGCGCACCCGCGCGCACAGCGCGGCCACCGTCGCGGCGTGCCGGGGGTCGCGGCTGCCGTGTGCGACGACCACGAGGGCAGGCCCGCCCGGGAGCCCTGCCCCCGGGCCGGCCGGCGGCCGTGTCACATCGTGCATGGCGGTGGCGTCCGTTTCGTCTCAGTGTCTGTGTCTGTGTCTGGGTCTGCGTCGGGGTCTGCGTCTGCTCGTTCGTCTTGCGCTGTGTGTTCGTGTGTTCGTCTGCGACCGGCGACCGGCGACCGGCGACCGGCGACCGGCGACCGGCGTCTGGGGCCTTGCGCCTCAGAAGTCCCAGCCGTCGTCGTCCGCTTCCCGCCCGCTCTCGGCCCCGGCGGCGTCCCGTACGGCGTCCGCGAAGGCGTGGCCCGCCATGCCCGCGGTGAGCGTCGAACCGTCCGCGGGGTCGATGAGCACGAACGAGCCCGTACGGCGCGAGTCCGCGTAGGCGTCGACGGGCAGCGGCTCGGAGGTGCGCAGCACGACGCGGCCGATGTCGTTGGCGACGAGCCGTCCGGGCTCGGGGTGCTGGGAGAGGTCGTCCAGGGTCAGCCGGGACGGGATCTCCTTCACGATGGCCTTCACGGTGCGGGTGGTGTGCTTCAGCAGCACCCGTGCGCCGGGCGTCAGGGGAGTGTCGTGGAGGTGGCAGACGGTCGCGGTGAGGTCCTGGCTGGCGGTGACGGCCGCGTCGGACGGCACGATCATGTCGCCGCGTGAGATGTCGAGTTCGTCGGCGAGCAGCACCGTCACGGACTGCGGCGCCCAGGCGACGTCCACGGACTGGCCCAGCACGTCCAGGCCCTCGATGGTGGAGGTACGGCCCGAGGGCAGCACCGTCACCCGCTGCCCCACGCGCAGCAGCCCGGAGGCGATCTGGCCCGCGTAGCCCCGGTAGTCGGGGTGTTCCGGTGTCTGCGGGCGGATGACGTACTGCACGGGGAAGCGGGCCGGGTCGTCGCTGGGGTCGTCGGTGACGGCGACGGTCTCCAGATGCTCCAGCACGGTCGGGCCGCCGTACCAGTCCATATGGGCGGAGGGCGCCACGACGTTGTCGCCCACGAGCGCGGAGATCGGGATGGCGGTGATCTCCGGTACGCCCAGGGAGGCGGCGTAGCGGGTGAACTCCTCGGCGATGCCCGCGAAGACGTCCTCGTCGTAGTCGACCAGGTCCATCTTGTTCACCGCCAGCACGACGTGCGGGACGCGCAGCAGCGCGGCCACGGCGGCGTGCCTGCGGGTCTGTTCGACGACGCCGTTGCGCGCGTCGACGAGGACGACGGCGAGTTCGGCGGTCGAGGCGCCGGTGACCATGTTGCGCGTGTACTGAACATGACCGGGGGTGTCGGCCAGGATGAACCGCCGCCGCGGCGTCGCGAAGTAGCGGTAGGCGACGTCGATGGTGATGCCCTGCTCACGCTCGGCACGCAGCCCGTCCGTCAGCAGAGCGAGGTCGGGGGTGTCCTGGCCGCGGCTGCGGGAGGCGGACTCCACGGCCTCCAACTGGTCGGCCAGCACCGACTTCGAGTCGTGCAGCAGCCGCCCCACCAGCGTGGACTTGCCGTCGTCGACGGAGCCGGCGGTCGCGAAGCGCAGCAGCGAGGTCGCCGCGAGCGCCGGGCCGCAGTCCGCGGCAGGGAACGCAGAAGTGTCCATGGTCAGAAGTACCCCTCGCGCTTGCGGTCCTCCATGGCGGCCTCGGAGAGCTTGTCGTCGGCCCGGGTCGCGCCGCGCTCCGTGAGCCGGGACGCGGCGATCTCGGCGATGACCTTCTCGATGCTGTCGGCGTCGGAGTCGACGGCGCCGGTGCAGGACATGTCGCCGACGGTGCGGTAGCGGACCTTGCGCTGCTCCACCCGCTCGCCCTCGCCGGGGCCGCCCCACTCGCCCGGCGCCAGCCACATGCCGGAGCGGGAGAAGACGGTGCGCTCATGTGCGTAGTAGATGGCGGGCAGTTCGATCTTCTCGCGGGCGATGTACTGCCACACGTCCAGCTCGGTCCAGTTCGACAGCGGGAAGACGCGCACATGTTCGCCGGGCGCGTGGCGGCCGTTGTAGAGCTGCCACAGCTCGGGGCGCTGACGGCGCGGGTTCCAGCCGCCGAACTCGTCACGCAGGGAGAAGACGCGCTCCTTGGCGCGTGCCTTCTCCTCGTCGCGGCGCCCGCCGCCGAAGACGGCGTCGAAGCGGTTGGAGTCGATGGCGTGCAGCAGCGGCACCGTCTGAAGCGGGTTGCGGGTGCCGTCGGGGCGCTCCTTCAGCTCCCCGCGGTCGATGAACTCCTGTACGGAGGCCACGTGCAGCCGCAGTCCGTGCTGGGCCACCACGCGGTCGCGGTAGTCGAGCACCTCGGGGAAGTTGTGCCCGGTGTCCACGTGCAGCAGCGCGAACGGCACGGGCGCGGGCTGAAAGGCCTTCAGCGCCAGATGCAGCATGACGATGGAGTCCTTGCCGCCGGAGAAGAGGATCACAGGCCGCTCGAACTCGCCTGCCACCTCGCGGAAGATGTGCACACCCTCCGACTCCAGCGCGTCCAGGTGCGAGAGCGCATACGGGTTCTCCCGCTCCTCAAGCGCCGTGACAGCCGTCCTCACAGCAGTCCCCTCTCACTCAGCAGCGCGTTCAGCGCCGCGGTGGATTCCTCGACGTCCTGCCGGTGCGTCTCGATCCGCAGATCCGGCTCCGCGGGCGCCTCGTACGGGTCGTCCACGCCCGTCAGCCCGGAGATCTCACCGGCTGCCTGACGTGCGTACAGTCCCTTCACGTCGCGCTGTGAGCACACCTCCACGGGCGTGGCCACATGAACCTCCAAGTAGCCGGTGCCCGCGGCCTGATGGCGCTCGCGCACCGCGGCACGGCTGTCGGCGTACGGGGCGATCACCGGTACGAGGACGATCACCCCGTGCGAGGCGAGCAGTTCGGCGACGAAGCCGATGCGCTGCACGTTCCGGTCGCGGTCCGCGCGGGAGAAGCCCAGCCCGGCGGAGAGGAACGTGCGGATCTCGTCGCCGTCCAGCACCTCCACGCGGCGGCCCCGCGCGGCGAGTCGCTCGGCCAGCGCCCTCGCGATGGTGGTCTTGCCGGCGCTGGGCAGGCCCGTGAGCCAGACCGTGGCGCCCGGAGTCCCGGCCGGCGCCGGCGTTGTGGCCGGTGCCGTGGCCGCATCCGGGGCCGGGGCAGGGCCCGTGGCCGTCGCCGGGGTCGTTGCAGTCATCTTCCGAGTCATCTCCCGCTCTCTGCCGCGGAGTTCACCGTGCCGACGTTCGCGTACGGGGCCGTGTGCGAGTCCGCGTGGAGATCCGCGCACAGGGCCGCCCCGACGTCCGCGCCGACGTCCGCCTTCACGTTCACGTCCACGTTCACAGATGGATCCCGCACTCGCTCTTGCCCCTGCCCGACCAGCGCCCGGCCCGTGCGTCCTCCCCTTCGAGCACGCGCCGCGTGCACGGGGCGCACCCCACCGAGGCGTAGCCGTCAGAGAGCAGAGGATTGGTCAGCACGCCGTGCTCCGCGATGTAGGCGTCGACATCTGCCTGATTCCAGCGGGCGATCGGCGAGATCTTGACCTTCTGCCTGCGCTCGTCCCAGCCGACCACGGGAGTACCCGCGCGAGTCGGCGACTCGTCGCGGCGCAGCCCCGTCGCCCACGCGTCGTAGGCACGCAGCCCCTCTTCCAGCGGCGCCACCTTCCGCATGGCACAGCACAGATCGGGGTCCCGGTCGTGCAGCTTCGGCCCGTACTCGGCGTCCTGTTCGGCGACGCTCTGCCGGGGCGTCAGCGTGATCACCTCCACGTCCATGACGGCGGCCACGGCGTCGCGCGTACCGATGGTCTCGGGGAAGTGGTAGCCGGTGTCGAGGAATACGACGTGGACGCCGGGGGCGACCCTGGAGGCCAGGTGCGCCACCACGGCGTCCTCCATGGACGAGGTGACGCAGAAGCGGTCGCCGAAGGTGTCGGCCGCCCACCGGAGCACCTCCAGCGCCGGGGCGTCCTCCAGCTCACGGCCCGCGTCCTCCGCGAGCCGCCGCAGCCGCGCCGCCGAGTCCTGTTGCCGGACGGTGGTCATGAAGTGCCGTCTCCTTCCCGGGCGTTCGCCCCGCCGTCCGCACTGCCTCCCGGCCTCAGCCCGGCGGCCAGCAGGCCGCGGAAGGAGAGCGCGAACGCCCTGTTGCACGAGGCGCACTCCCAGGTGCCGTGACCCGCATCCGAGGGGCGCAGATCCTCGTCGCCGCAGTACGGGCAGTAGAACGGCGCGGCACGCTCGCTCACTGTGTCCCCCGCTCAGCCTCGCCACGCTTTGACGCGTCGGCTTCCCTCGTCACTGCTCGCTCCTTCGTCGCTGCGCGGCTTCTCGGTCCAGCCGACGCCGCGTGCCGAGGCTCGCTCGTTGTGTCCCCCGCTCAGCCTCGCCACGCTTTGACGCGTCGGCTTCCCTCGTCACTGCTCGCTCCTTCGTCGCTGCGCGGCTTCTCGGTCCAGCCGACGCCGCGTGCCGAGGCTCGCTCGTTGTGTCCCCCGCTCAGCTTCGGCTCGCTTTGACGCGTCGGCTTCCCTCGTCACTGCTCGCTCCTTCGTCGCTGCGCGGCTTCTCGGTCCAGCCGACGCCGCGTGCCGAGGCTCGCTCGTTGTGTCCCCCGCTCAGCTTCGGCTCGCTTTGACGCGTCGGCTTCCCTCGTCACTGCTCGCTCCTTCGTCGCTGCGCGGCTTCTCGGTCCAGCCGACGCCGCGTGCCGAGGCTCGCTCATTTCAGGGCACCCTCTTCCGCGCGGGCCGCCCACTGGGCGAAGCGCTCGCCGTCCTCGCGCTGTTCCTGGAAGTTGCGCAGCACGCGCTCGATGTAGTCGGGCAGTTCGTCGGCGGTGACCTTCAGCCCGCGCACCTTGCGGCCGAAGCCGGGCTCCATGCCCAGCGAGCCGCCGAGGTGCACCTGATAGCCCTCGACCTGCTCGCCGTCCGCGTTGGTGACGAGCTGGCCCTTGAGGCCGATGTCGGCGACCTGGATGCGGGCGCAGGAGTTGGGGCAGCCGTTGAGGTTGATGGTGACCGGCTCGTCGAACTGCGGCATCCTGCGCTCCAGTTCGTCGATCAGAGACGAGCCTCGTGCCTTCGTCTCGACGATGGCCAGCTTGCAGAACTCGATGCCGGTGCAGGCCATCGTGCCGCGCCGGAAGACCGACGGGCGCGCCGTGAGGTCGAGGGCCTCAAGCGACTCCGTCAGCGACTCCACCCTGTCCCCGGGCACGTCGAGGACGATCATCTTCTGCTCGGCGGTGGTACGGACACGGCCCGAGCCGTGCGACTCCGCGAGGTCCGCGATCTTGGCGAGCGTGCCTCCGTCGATCCGCCCGACGCGCGGCGCGAAGCCCACGTAGTAGTTGCCGTCCCGCTGTTCGTGCACGCCGATGTGGTCGCGCCACTGCGCCACGGGCGCCTTCGGCGCCGGGCCGTCGGCCATCTTCCGCAGCAGGTACTCGTCCTCCAGCACCTGGCGGAACTTCTCCGCGCCCCAGTCGGCCACGAGGAACTTGATGCGCGCTCGGGTACGCAGCCGCCGGTAGCCGTAGTCGCGGAAGACGGAGACGACGCCCTCGTGGACGTCGGCGACCTCCTCCAGCGGCACCCAGGCGCCGAGCCGCACACCCAGCTTGGGGTTGGTGGACAGCCCGCCGCCGACCCATACGTCGAACCCCGGGCCCAGTTCGGGGTGTTCGACGCCGACGAACGCCACGTCGTTGATCTCGTGCGCTACGTCGAGCAGCGGCGACCCGGAGACCGCGGTCTTGAACTTCCGCGGAAGGTTCGAATAGGCGGGGTTGCCGATGACGCGCCGGTGGATCTCGTCGATGGCGGGGGTGCCGTCGATGATCTCGTCGGCGGCGATACCGGCGACCGGTGAGCCCATGATGACGCGCGGGGTGTCGCCGCACGCCTCGGTCGTGGAGAGCCCGACGCTCTCCAGCCGCCGCCAGATCTCCGGCATGTCCTCGATACGGATCCAGTGGAACTGGATGTTCTGCCGGTCGGTGATGTCCGCGGTGCCGCGGGCGAAGTCCTGCGAGATCTCGCCGACGGTGCGCAACTGCCGCGTCGAGAGCTGCCCGCCGTCGATGCGGACGCGCAGCATGAAGAACTCGTCGTCCAGCTCCTCCGGTTCCAGCACGGCGGTCTTGCCGCCGCTGATCCCGGGGCGGCGCTGGGTGTACAGACCCCACCAGCGCATGCGTCCGCGCAGATCGGCGCCGTCGATCGAGTCGAATCCACGGTGCGCGTAGATCGTCTCAATGCGTGTCCGCACATTGAGACCGTCGTCGTCCTTCTTCGTCTGCTCGTTGCCGTTGAGCGGAGTGAAGTGCCCCGCGGCCCACTGCCCTTCGCCACGATGGCGTCCGGCCTTGCGGCGGCTCGGCGGGGAAGCGGGACGCTTGGAGGTGTCGGCCATGGCGGAAGTCCTTCAAGTCCTTCGTGTGTCCTCGGGCGCCGTCTCCGGCCGGGCAGGCGGGCGGCACGACACGGCCGTTCGCCGAAGACGTACGGGTACGGACGTACAGGTCAGCGGGGGTGCGGGGGTGCACGAGGCGGCCCCCGTCGGACCGCACGGCGGTACGTGCCGCACGCGCCGCGAGGCGGAGGGCAGGCGTGACCGCGGTGGTCCTTACGAGGGGTACGCGCGCCCGCGACGGTGAGGGCGGCTCGTGATCGGTGGTGCTGGGACTGTCAGCCCGCGCGACAGATGGCGCTGGACATACGGCCGAAGTCGACGTGGCGTCGACTCACCAAGGCGATTCCAGCACGAGACATGACGGAAGCGTCGCACGGTGATGAACGGGCAGTCCACCGATATCCAGGATGTGGACAATGGCGTCCCGGAGTTCGGACAGGCCGAGGTGTGGGCCGTTTCGAAGTGCGGACCGGTCCCGAAGTGCGGGCCGGTGGAGCGCGGCGGTCACTCGGAGGCGGAGCGCGGCGCGGGCGGTTCCGATGGTCCGGCAGTTCCCCGTGGTTCCTGCGGTCCCGGCGGCCGGGCCTCCGCCTCGGCGCCGTCCCTGGCCGACGGCGGAACCGGAACCGGCTCCTTCGTCACTTCCTTGGCGAAGACACGGAAGCCCCGGCGCTGGTAGTTGCGCAGCGCGTAAGGGCCGTCCTTGCTGCATGTGTGCAACCACACCCGCGCCGTCGGCTTCCGCCCCTCCCAGCGTTCGGCCATGTCCCAGGCCCGGGCGACGCCGTAGGTCAGGAGGTGCTTGCCGATGCCCTTGCCGCGGAAGCCCGGCAGAAGGCCGAAATAGGAGACCTCCACGGTGCTGCCGGGCCGGGTGCCGCGCCCCGAGGTGTCCCTCGTGGCGCCGTCCAGTTCGATGTATCCGGCGGGAGTGCCCCTCTCGTAGGCCACCCACGTCTCGACGCCCGGACGCTCCAGCCACTCCATCCATCGCTCCCTCGGCCACGGCAGCCGGTCGGTCCACTCCACGTCCCGGCCGACCTCGCCGTAGAGGAAGCGGCTGAAGGCGGGTTCGGGCAGCTCGGCCCGCATGATCCGGAGACCGGACGCCTCCTCCGGAATCCGGGCGCCGGCCAGGTCCTCGGGAGCCGTCTGCTCCAGGAACCAGGTGGTGACGGCCCTCGTCGCGTTCGTGCCCGGCCCGTAGCCGCTCGGCCCCCGCCCGCTCGACGTGGGCGTGCCCGATTCGTACCCGCTCGACCTGTGCTCGCTCAACCCGCGCTCGCTCTCGTGCTCGTGGCGCTTCCCGCTCTGCTGACGCGCAGCCCCCGTACCCGGTTGAGAGCCGCCGCCGTCTCGAAGCGGCGCGGCACCGCGAAGTCCTCGTCGCGCACTGCCAGCAGCGCGTCCGCGCCCCGCTCCGCCAGCTCGGCGTCGAGCAGGTCCAGGGCCTTCGCGAGGGTGTTCACCCCGTCCAAGTAGCCGCGGCGCAGCAGCAGTCGGAGCGCGAGACCGATGCCCGTCACCTGCCGAGGGTCGGCGATCTGCTCCACGGAGCGCAGGTCCACCTCGTAGTCCCCGAACGTCAGCGCGTCCGTGCCGCGCGCCCGCACCTTCCCCGGACCTGCGGAACCCGCGCCTGCGGGACCTCCGCCTCCCGAAGGGGGCGCGTCCCCGCGCCTTCGCGGCTCCTGCTGAAGCGACGCCGGTTCGGGGACGCGGTGCACCACGGGCGGGAACGTCTCCGCCTCCGCGTGCCGCCCCGTCGGCACGGACGCGACCTCTCGTGCCCGCTCGGTGACGTCGGAGGGCCGGTAGGCGTCCATCATCAGCACCCGGTCGGCGACCTCCAGATAGTCGCCGGAGCCGCCCATCACCAGCACCATCGATACACCGTGGTCGCGGTGGAGCGAACGTACGGAGTCCACGAGCGGAGTCAGCGGCTCCCGCTCCTTGGCGACGAGGGACTGCATACGCGCGTCGCGGATCATCAGGTTCGTCGCGGCGGTGTCCTCGTCGATGAGCAGCACCCGCGCGCCCGCCTCCACGGCCTCGCACAGGGACGCCGCCTGGGAGGTCGATCCGGAGGCGTTGTCGGTGGAGAAGTCGGTGGTGTCCGAGCCGTCGGGAAGCCGGCCGACGAAGGCGTGCACGTCGACCCGCTCGACCCGCCGTCCGTCCTCGGCACGCAGCTTCACCGTCTCAGGGAGCGAGACGACCAGTTCACGCCCGTCGCCCGGCACGTGGTCCCAGATGCCCGTCTCCAACGCGCGCAGCAGCGTGGACTTGCCGTGGAAGCCGCCGCCGACGACCAGGCTCACCCCTTCCCGCAGGCCCATGCCCCTGACGGCGCCGGCGTTGGGCACCTCGACCGTCACCCGCAGGCCCTCGGGGGAGGAGAAGGGCACCACCTTCTCGCCCTTCGCCGGGCGGTCGTCGACGCCGCTGCCGCGTGGCAGCACCGCGCCGTCGGCGACGAACGCCACCAGGCCGAGACCGGGCAGCGCCTTGCGCAGCGCGTCGGAGTCCTCCACGGCTTCCACGAACTCGTCCACGGCCGGGGCGTCCAGCGCCTCGTAGCGCAGCGCACGCTCGGCGATCCGCGGCACCAGCCCGCACATCAGCCGCTGAGCGCTACGGGAGTCGATGCGGCGGCCCTTGCCGGGCAGCGCGAGTCCGAACCGCAGTGTGACGCTTCCGTCGTCCGCCGAGACCTGGCACGAGCTCCGCTCCAGCACCTCCTGGCCGCCCGCATCGATCCTCAACGCCCGTTCCCCGCCTACGACTTCGGCCGCCCGGCGGACGATGAAACCGGCGAGGGCCCGCCGTCGCACCGCGGTGTTCCACAGCCGTGAGGGGAACCCGGCCTGCTCGCCGGGCACCCGCACCGCGAGGCGCGCCGGCGGTGCGAAGGGGTCGGCCTGGGCGCGTACCAGCCGAAGAGTCTCGCCGCCCGCCTCCGAACCGGGGAGCCGCCATGTGCCGACGAGGCTCTTGTAACGACCGTACGAGGCGCCTTCGAGGCGGCCGAGCTGCTGCTCCAGCCCACCGCGCGGGGCCCGGTCGTCGTGCCGGTCGCCGTGTCCGCGGTCGTCGTGTCCGGCCCCACGGCCGTGGGGCTTACCGCCGTGGGGCTCACCGCCGTACGGTTCGCCGTCGCCGTGCGGGCCGCCCTTGCGTCCGCCGTCCCTGTGGAATCCGCGCGGCCCGCCGCGGCTCCCGCGAGATCCGCGGTGCGCCCGGTGTCCGCCGCCGTCGCGGCTATGCTCCCGTGGCACTGCGATGTCCCTTTCCGCCGGGGGTGGTCTGCGACGGGACGATACATACCGGACGGTGTGCGCGCCGGGGGCGGGGCGGGCGGCGCCGCGTCCGCCTCAGAGAAGCCGGGAGAGCTGGGCGGCGAGCTCCCGCCTGCCCGCGTCGGCCGCGGCGCGGCGCACGGTGTCCAAGTCGACCGTGCCGAGTTCGAGTTGGCGGGAGATCGCGTCGATCCTGCCGCGGATCACATCCGGGTCGAGGCGGGCGCGTGAGCCCGCATACGAGTTGATGCGCTCGACGAGGGCCAGCATGCGCATGCGCTTCTCCCTGCACCAGACTTGAAAGAATCCCGTGCCGAGTACGACGTATGAGCCGAGCTTGGCGAACGGCACGGAGCCGTCACCGCCGAAGCTACTGCCGGGCAGCGACACCCGCCAGGCTCCGTCTGCCGTTCTGGTAAGCCGGTGGTCCGCGAGGTTCCTCTTGCTGAGCCAGCGCCCGGCCTGGGCCGCGAAGTCCTCGCGGGCGGCGGCCACTTCCTCCGCCTCCAGCGCGCTGACCACGTCGGGCGCCGCTTCGCACGCCGCCGTGATCTCGGGGTCGGCCTCGTCGCCGGCGGGTGTGTAGGCGAAGTGCCGTACCCGGCCGCCACGCTCGACGGCACGCACCAGATAGGCGGGCAGAAAGACCAGTTCCGCGCTTTCCAGCGCTCGCGGGTTGTCGATCCTCCCCGGCAGATTGAAGCGGTCCCGTTCAGGGCTGTCGGCGAGTTCCACGAGTGCTTCACGGCGGAAGTCGCGGGTGGGACTCAGCATGTTCAGCCGCGGGCCGTCGCGCCGTTCCAGCGCTTCCTGAAGCGTCTCGCCGGACAGGAAGGCGACCTTGCGGGCGTCGTAGTAAGGGCGGGTCAGCGGACGCGAGCCGAAAGCGTCGAAGTACAGCCTCCGGCGGTCCTTACGGGTGACGACGTAGCGCACGTCGTCGCGAACGGAACGGTAGCCGAGTTCGGTCAGAAGCAGCCGCCCGCCCCCGTCCGTCACATGTCCGATCGCGGTGAGAAAACGCACGGCCTGACCGACCAGCGGCGGGTCGAGCGCGAAGAACGCGGCGAGTTCGTCGACGGTGCCGAGCCCGGCTTCGGCGATACCGCGCTCCAGGAACCGGTCGATCAGCTCGTACGGCTCTCCTTCGGTGACGTCGGCCTCGACCTCGACGCACCACACGGGCAGCAGCACCGAGTGGATCCGCGTGGGCACCGCTTCCATGGCGTGGACGGTGTGTTCCAGGGCGCGCTCCTCCGGGTACGGCATCAGCCGCTTCGCCGCCCGCGTCCTCGTCTGTGTTTTCGTGCTCACGCGTCGGCGCTCCCGTCGGTCAGGACGTCGAATATCTCCCGGTACTGACGAATGTCGCCGTGCTTCGCCAAGTGGTCCCGCAGGGCTTCCGCCAGCTCTCGGAAACCCCGGTCGCGTGCCGAGGTCAGGGTGTCCATGTCGCCCACCAGGACGAGTTGGTGCCTGGCCCGGGTGAATGCGACGTTCGCGCGGCGCAGTTCCTTGAGGAATCCGACATTGCCGTGCGGATTGCTGCGGGTGAACCCGTAGAGGATCACGTCCCGTTCGCCGCCCTGGAAGGAGTCGACGGTGCCGACGTTCAGCCCTACGGTTTTCGGTTCGCCCGTCAGCCGGACGAGTTCCGCGCTGATCTCCGCGGCCTGCGCACGGTAGGGAACGATCACCGCCCACTCCGCGCCGCTCCGGTGGTAGCGGAACGCGAGCCTGGTGAGAAGCGCGGCCTCCGCGGGATTGGTGTAGCCGCGCTGGCCCCATTTCTCGTCCGCGCGGCCGGACCTCTCCCACCCGGCACGCTCCGGCAGCCGGGCGGTGTCGACGAACGCCAACGGACTGCGGAACAGGGGGTCTTGATGCTCCCGTTCCACGTCCGTATGGAGATTCCCCTCGTAGAACATCGTGGACGCGAAGTCGGCGATCACCTTCGGCATGCGCCGCTGCACGGTCAGCGGCACGATGTGCGTGCCCGGCAGCGCGTTCACGAGCATCTCCAGCAGGCTCCTGGTCAGCAGCCCGATGACGGAAGGGTCGGCGACGCTCTTCCCCCAGGACTCCACCTCGGAGTCCAGGAACGGAGGCAGTTGCTGATGGTCGCCGACGAGGACGGCGCGGCGCGCCCGCACCAGCGGGACGAGAGCGTCGGCGACGCCGATCTGCCCGGCCTCGTCCACGATCGCCAAGTCGAAGTCCACGCCGGCCAGTTCGGGCCGTGATGCCGTTCCGATCGCGGTGGCCGCGATCACGTGCGCATAGCGGATCAGTTCCGGATAGAGCTGTTCGGCCTCCCCGGATACGTCCCTGTGCCAGTCGGTGAGCAGCCGCCCCCGCGCGGCGAGCAGAGGGAGCCGCTCCGCCATCCACGTACGCAGCCTGGCCAGTTCACCGTCGGCAGCGTCCGGGCCCGCCGAGTCTCCGACCGGTGGAGGCGCTTCATGCGCGGGTATCGCCGCCCGGCAGGCATGCGCGGCCGTAAGGGCGTCGGCGCGGCACTCGCCGCTGAGGCGCTCGGCCTGTTCCACAGCCCCGCGTGCTGCCCGTACGGCCGGAACGTCACGAGTGACGGTGTCCAACTCCTCCTCGGCCATGAGGAGTTCGCCCCTCACGCGGGACTCGGTCTCGCGCAGCGTCTCGACTTCGGCACGTGCGGCGGCCATGCGCCGGGCACACCACCGCACGACCAGGCCGAGCAGCACGCCGATTCCCCGCACGGCGGTGCGCTGCTCCGCTCCGTCGTGGATGCGGGTGAGACGTGCGATCCGCTTCCCGCGGCTGTCGAGGGCGCGATCGACGCGCTCACGCTCGGCGAGGAGTCCGTCCACGCGGACCTGCGCCGAACCGCCCGCGGACCGCCGGGCCTCGGCGTGCGCGGCACGCGCCCGCGACTCGTCGCCGAGCAGCGCGCCGAGCCTCTCCAGCCGGTCGTCCAGCTCCTGCGCCCAGCGGGCGGCGACATCGACGTGGGCGTAGGCGTTCCTCCTCGGTCCGGTGCTTCTGAGGATCTCCTCGCGCAGATCGGCGGCCTGCCGCTCCAGCAGGAACGGGCGTCCCTCCTCGGTGACCTTGCCGTCGTTGCCGACCCTCAGCACGCACAGCTCGCGCGGAAGGCGGGGCAGGACGTTGTCGACTGCGCGGTTGGTGTGCGAGGTGACCAGCACCGGGCCCTGCGCGCCGCGGGTGGCGACCACGCCCGCGATCTGGCTGATCGTGCGGGTCTTGCCGGTGCCCGGCGGGCCGAGCACCAGCAGCATGTCCTCCACCGCCAACGCCTTGCGGAACGCGTCGAGTTGGTCGTCGTCCAGCTCTACGGTCGGCTTTTCGGACGCCGGGCGGAGGGCGCGGACCCTGTGGTCGACGAGCGCGGGCAGCAGGGCGGGACTGTGGGACTGCTGCGACCGCAGCAGCGCTACCGCCTCGCGCTGCTTGGCGTACACGACGTCGCTGAAGGTGACCTCCAGCTCGCCCTGCTGGGAGATGTTCCGCCAGTCGACCGGCTCGTCGAAGCGGACCGTGGCAGAGGGGCCCGAGACCCGGGTGACCTGCCCCCGCTGCCCGGGCTCGCCCTTGATCTGCACGAACGAGCCCTCCTCGGGCCTGCGCCGCCCGGCCAGCTCGAACTCGTAGACGGCGCGCGTCCCGTACCGCTGCCCGCTGGTTGAGGCCACGGAGCGGTAAGGGAACGGCCGGGTCGACTTCGCCGCCTCGGACGTGATCCGCTGCGTCGCGTCGACGACCCCGTCCACGGTGTCGAGGAAGGCGGCCTGCGGGCCGGTGACCGGCGGCGTGCCGCGCTCCCGCGCCGATTCCGCGCCGAGCTGCTCCCACTCGTGCACCAGGAGCGGCCAGTACGACTGTGAGCCCGGCGGAATCTGCCGGTGCTCGTGGACCGGATGCCAGCCGGCGGGCCGCAGCAGCAGGCTTCCCTGGGCGATCCGGTGATGGTCGCGGATTCTCAGCGGATTGACGGACGCGATGGTGTAGGCGTCCTGACGGCGGGTGAGGAAGAGCCGCACCACATAGGTCCTGCCATGGAGGAGCAGGCTCCAGTCCCCGCCGTCGCGGGGCTCGTCGAACGTCGTCGGCACCCCGTCGGCTCGGCTGTTCAGATCGGCCGCCAGTTGCGGAACGCCCTGCGGCATCCCGGGATGGTCGCGTATCAGGCTCTGCATCCGGCTGTGCAGGGGCTTGCCGGGGACCAGAGTGACCGGACCGGGGAGACGGACGGTGCGTAACGGCATTCTCGCTCCTCAGAAGAGTTCCCCGCGTGCGTCGCGCAGCGCGGCACCGAGCGCACGGACATCCGGGCGCGCGGTGGGGTCCGGGGCCAGGGCGTCGCGGACCACGCGATCGACCGGCTCGGGTACGCCGGGCACAAGGGCGCGCATGGGCAACGGAACCCCTCGGCCAGGCGCGCTCCCAGCGCCATGCGGGGTCCCGGTCGTCAAGTGGTAGGTGACGGCGCCGAGTCGGTACACGTCGGTCCATGCGCCGGGACGGCGCGCATCGCGCCGCCGCTGTTCGGGAGCCTGATACGACCCGTGTCCCTCGCCGGGCTCCGGCTCACGGGCGGCCAGCCCGAGATCGCGCAGCGTCAGGCGGCCGTCGTCGAGAGCGACGATCGCGGCGGGGGAGAGTTCACGATGGGCGACACCTTCGTCGTGCAGGGCGGCAAGAGTGCGGCATAAGCCGATGAGGCCGGTGAGCAGCCGGTGCAGACGCCACTCGTCGAACTGCTCGCCCTCGCGGCCGAGTTGGGCGTGCAGGGTCTCGCAGGGCACCCGGGTCGCCCTGGACACCGGCCAGTCGAGCACGAGCGAGGCCTTGCGGCCGCCGGAGCGCCAGGCGCCGCTGTCGTTGCCGCTGCGGCCGTCGCCTTCGAGGCGTGGCAGACCGCCGGTCCGGGGCCGCAGCGCACTCAGCAGGTCGCGCTCCGCGGCCAGCGCCTTCGCCGCCTCCCGTGCACGAGGGGTGTCACGGCGCGCCTCGATCTGACGTATCCATACGTAACGTGAGGAGGACCCGGTGTCCGGTTCGATCTGAACGGCCCGCGCCTGCCGGTGGATCAGGGAGTGGTCGTCGGAGGGCCACTCCGCCAGGAGGCCGTCGTGCAGCAGATAGAGCCGGTCGCCGATCGTCACCTCGTCACCGCCGCGCCATGACCCGCCGGGCGCCCGCGAGTTCGTCGTGGACGCCGTGGACGCCGTGGACGCCGTGGACGTCGTGGACGCCGCGACGACGTGTACGGCGGGGGCGGCGCCGCGCGGCTCTCGGGGACGCTCACGCTCGTCGCCGTACGGAAGCCTCCGTATGAGCGCGAAGGCGAACGCGGCGGCATTACGGGCAGCTCGCTCCTGGGAGCCCGAGGCGTCGGCGTCGTGCTTGCGGCCGTCGGCCCTGTCGCTGATCCCACGGACGGTCAGGGCGGGCAACGAGTCGTTGAGATGGGCGGCTTGGGCCATCCCCGCGCTCTCCATCTCGATGGCGACGGCGTCCTGGTAGTGCTGCCGCAGCATCTCCCTCATCGGCGAGACCTGCCGACTCAGCGGCGAGTCGGGCGAGTTGAGGACCACCTCGCCCGCCGCGACGGGTTTGAGATGGACGCGGGGAGGCGCAACTTCGGGCGGCTGCGGCAGGCACGCGGTCCAGCCGGGGGACCGGCGGACATGCCGGGCGAGCTGTTGAAGGCCGTGAGGCGCGGGCCAACTCCTCGGCCGGGCAAGGAACTTGCCGTTCTCCTCCTTGCCTCCGTGAAGGGCGTGGACGCGCGTCGCCACGACCACGTCACCGAGCCGCGGCTCGTCGGACCTGAGCGCGCCCGCCACCCCGACGAAGAACACCGCTCGCGGTCGGAACATCGCGATGGCCCGCTCGGTGAGCACCGCCGCGCCCTGGTTGCCGTCCCCGATCTCCGCCAGGGCGACCTGCCACGGGGTGCCGTTGAGCCATCCTGTCTCGAAGAGCGTCCCCGCGTCGTGCGGCTGCTCCCTGAGCCCCGCCAAGTGGCCGCGCACCGCCTGGTATTCGACGTCGAGCGCGGTCAGTACGACGACCGTGCCGCCTTGTTCGGCCTCCACGAACGTCCCCGTCCCCGTCCGTTCCTCTGTGTCCGCTGCCTACGAGCGGAGCCCTGCCGCGCGGCACTGCGACCGCGAGTGCTCGCGAGGGCTCTTCGGAGCGTCCACCCGATGCGGACCCAGCTCAGGTGAGGGCCCAGGTGATGATGGCCCGTCAACTCCGCCCGAGCCACGGGACGTTACCACCCACCCGCCCAATCCGGCAGAACGCCGGGGAAGAAGGGACGAACGTCCACTACGGGGAGGATCACGGCGACGAGACCGGCGGCGATTCCCGGGGCGCCTTCCGTAAGTCGGCGTACACCGTGATCTGCACGGCCAGCACGGCGACGGCCGCCAACTCGGCCAAGGAGACCGCGATCAGGGCCATGCTCCTCGGCTCGGCCGCCCAGAACACGACGACGGCGGCGACCGGTGCGACGCAGAAGGTGAGCAGATCGACGCCGAGTTGCAGATACTTGCGCGGCGCCCGGCGGGCGTCGCCGCGATGAGCCACCTCCCAGCCGAAGGGCTGGAGCCGCTCGTCGCCTTCTCCTCGTTCGTCTGTCAACACAAGGAGCCTCGGGGCGAGTTCCTCGCGTATGTAGCGGCCGATGGCCGAGATCTTCTCGTCGTTGACCAGATAGGTCCACCCGAGCAGCACCGAGACCGGCGGCAGCAACAGCAGCAGCTCGGTCTGACCGTCCCGGCGCACTACGGCGGCGATGACCGCGCCCATCGAGGCGAGCGTCGCGTAGAGGAGATTGTCGCGGAAGCCGATCCGGGACCGCTGCTCGCTCTTGATCTGCTCGTACTCCGCCACGAGCAGCCCACCGATCGTGACGTCCTCACCTCTGGACACGCTCCCCCTTCGCGATGCCGACGCCCGCCTGACCGGGCTCCACGGATCAACAACGCGCTCTCACAGGCTGCGTCGCCGATACGTCGCCGATAATTGGGACACGCAGGTGTGTTCGGACGCAAGACCAACCTGAGGACGGCCCAGCGCAGGGGCCAGGGCGTGGGGGCCGGGAGCTCGGAGCCGGGGGCCTCGAAACCGGAGGCCTCGGCGCACGCCACGAGCGTCGGGCCCTCGCGCCCAGGACGCTCGATGTGCGGTCGCCGTACGGGTCTTGTCCTCAGCCGACCCTGATCGCCCTCGTGAGCATCGTCGCCGTCGGGGCGGTTTCCGCTTCACGCCGTGCGCTGCCCGCTTCTGCTCGTCGTGCACGCCCTTGCCCGTCAGATGCGTCGGGGGGCGCCGCCCGGAGAATGCCCGGCGCGGGTACGACCGTGCGGTCCGTCGCTCCGCCGGTCCGCCGAGCGGCGCCCGCTTCCGGCCCGTTCACCCGGTACCCGCGTTGACACGGCCCCGGGCTCCTGCTGGACTCCAGCGCGAGCCGTGCCCGACCCGACCCCGTGAGGCCCCCGCATGCCCGCGCCACCCCCCACCGCCGACACCGGCGGCGCCGATGCCGCTCCCGTCGCCGTGCTCGGCGAGTGCGTCGCCGACGCCTTCGTACGTCCACCGGCCACGGACGCGGGCACCCCGGCGATCGGCCTCGACGTACTGCCCGGCGGCGGCCCCGCCAACACCGCCGTCGCCCTCGCCCGGCTCGCCACCCCCACCCGGTTCCTCGGACGCATCTCCGGCGACGTCTTCGGCCGCCTCTTCCGCGACCACCTGGCCACCTCCGGCGTCGACTTGAGCCATACGGTCGCCGCGCACGAGCCCAGCACCCTCGCCGTCGCCGACCTCGACGACGACGGCCGTGCCGACTACTCCTTCCACGCGGAGAACACCGCCGACTTCCAGTGGACCGCGCAGGAACTCGCCACCGCCGCCGACGGCCCCCTGACGTGCCTTCACACCGGCTCACTCGCCCTCGTACGGCCGCCCGGCGGAGAGGAGATCGAGGCGCTGCTCTCCGACGTACGCAACCGTGCCACCGTCTCCATCGACCCCAACGTCCGCCCGCTGCTCGTCGATCCGGCCGCCTACCGCAGCGCCCTCCCACGCTGGTGCGCAGCCGCCGACATCCTCCGCCTCTCCGACGACGACCTCACCCACCTCGCCCCCGAGGGCACCACCCTCGAACAGGCCGCCGATACCTTCCACGCCGACGGCGCCCGCCTCGTCGTGATCACCCTCGGCGCGGACGGCGTCTTCGCCTCCCTCGACGGCGAACGCCTGCACGCCCCGGCAACCCCGGTGACGGTCGTCGACTCCGTCGGCGCGGGCGACTCCTTCATGGCGGGCTTCCTCCACTCCCTCCACGCCGCGGGAACCCTGGGCACCCGCCTCGACACCCTCCGCCCCGAACAGGTCGCCACCGCCCTCCACTTCGGCGCCCGCGTGGCTGCGGCGGTGTGCGGGGTGCGGGGGGCGAACCCGCCTTGGGCCGGGGAGTTGTGAGAGCCAGGGCAGCGGGCGGCTAGCGGAGCAGGCTCCGGCACGATCGCCCGGACAGGGCAAATCTCCGTCAGCAAAGCTGACGGAGCCTCATACAGGATCGACGCTAACTCAGGCTCTCGTTGGGGGTTGGTCGCCAGCCCGCGCGCAGTTCCTCCTCTGCCACGCGCACAACTCGCCTGATAGCTTCGGCATTTGCAAGATGTTTCTCCTTGAATTCTCTCTTGTTGCGCGCCCGTGAGATATTGGACCGAATCATTCCCGCTAGGGAGGCGGCTGCGAGTACAAGTAGCGGTATGGACACGGCGAACGTACTGAAGAACAGGGCCCCGAAGCCTCCGAAGACCATGGTCAGCGAGCCGAGGCATGACACGCCCCAGGCACCACCGACAGCAGAAGCCAACTGCTTGCTCGCCTCTTCTTCGATCCGGTAGCACTCCTCGGGATCCAGGACGTTCACGCCCGTTTCCTGCAGAACGCGCTTGGCTTCTGCTTGCGCTGCCGGATTCGCTCGCACGAGTTCGCGCTTGGGGCCGCCGATGATGTCCGCGGACGGAGCATCCATGCGGCGGACTTTCCAGTAGTAGCGGCCCGAGGTCTTGATCTTGTCGACGAGCTCGAACCCCCAGGAGTGAGCGACCTGTCGAGCTCGTTCATCGTCGAACGGGGCCTTGGAAGACTCGCGCATCCGAATCTCGTTCACGCCGATATGTGTGTCCCGGCTGGCGCTCTGCCGCCAGTTGTCATTCTGAGAACTGAGAAAATACAGGAAGCGCGATGTCGCGCCGTCCAGACTCCGATCATTCATCCGAACTCCTTTCGGGCCCAACGGTCAGTCGCGGCGGGCGTACTTCTGGATGTGTGAGATGCGGCAACATGCGGAGTAAACGAGATCCCGGCGAGGAACCCACCGAACATGGGGAGCAGGTCAGGCCAGTAGTCCAGATCGCTCGTGCCAATGGCTATCTGGAGGTAGGCCGATCCGTCGGGGAAAGGTAGGTACGCCTCAAGCTGGCGCTGCACCTCTGGTTCGACAGGGGCATCCGGTGACAACAGAGTTACCGGAGACGGGCCGATCACATCTCTCGTGATGAGGGCGGCCTTGCCCGCAGGAAGACTCACAACCCCGGCGTCCACACGGTCGCCCGGAAACCGCTCAGGGACTTGCTGCACAACTCGCTCCGCGAAACTGGCCCCTCCTGGCGGTGGACCGTCGACCATTAATGCGGTCACCATCCCGCTGCAAGCCGCCCCGTCCTCAAGCGAGTACATGAACGATGCGAGATAGACTGCGCCTTCCTCGATCAAGCTGTGCACGAGAAGCTCGGTACTGGCTACTAACTGCAGCTTCTCTTCTGGTGAAACCTGCGGATACAGAGCGTTGATCAGATCGGCAAATCGCTCCGCTCGCGCAGCAGGATCCTCATCCAGAGCCACAGGCGTAAACCCTTCGGGCGAGAAGAACCAGACCGGGACCAAAGTCCCTGATTTCTGCGCCATACTCACTGAGCGACCCCCAGTGCTACCGCTCCGAGCCCGAGGGCACTGGCGATACCGGCGGAGGTGCCATGCACCCCGTCGCCGATCCCACCGATCACGTTCGCGTACGCACCACCGCTGGTGTTGAGATCCCCTGCCTGTTTGGAGTCGGATAACAGAGAGGGAACCTGTGACGCAGTCAGTGCTCCGGTGGCCCCAGCAGTGGCGCCACGCTTGGCGGCCGTCTCAACCGACTCACTCCAAAGGTTCTTCTGCGCTACGTGCTTCACGGTGCGGTCGATGAGGTAAGGGGCTTCCCGGGCTCCATCTTCGATGGCCTGCTTTCCGACGAGCACCCCGTCCCTGAAGCCTTGCCAACCGCCCCGTACCCCCTGCTGGATACTGGACATCCTGCCCGCGCCTTCCGCCCCTGACAGCATGGCGCGGATTCCACCACTCTCGCGGGCAGCCGTTGCCAGTCCCGTGCCCACCAACTTGGCACCGGGAATGGCACCCAACAGATCACCGCCCAGGGTGATGTAGTTCCCCACGTTCTTCTGCGGGGGCCACAGCGCACCTTCTTTGGCGTACTGATACGAGTGCAGTCCCAGGGCGAGCAGACTCATCCCCACAGCAAAGGGCGCCAGCACCGGGCAGAAAATCGCTGCCACGCCAAGCACACCCGCCGCAACCCCGACCACGTCGCCCCCATGCTCCCCCCACCAGTCCTTGAAGTCGTTCCAGTCAGGGTCCGCCGTGCTGTCGGCCGCCTCGCGGATGGCGCGTTCCTTCGCGTGGGCCACGGACTTGTGGTCGTCTTCGAGGGCGTGAGCGCGCCTGATCAGATCGTCTAACTCGGACCGGGCCGAATTCAGCTTGGAGACGGCCTCGTCGAGCTTGTCGCCTGCCGCCTTGTAGCGCCGCTTGGCGCTCTCCAGCGCGTCGTGGTCCGAGAAGGTACGGCCGGCGAGGTCGAGGTCGGGATTGGAACGGGCGCCGCGGTGTTCGGACTCGGCTTTGTTCAAATGCGCCCGGGCGGCCTTGGCTTGGGCTTCGAGGCTGCGGGCTTTCGGCTGGTTCTCCAGCAGGGTCTGGTGCCATCCGTCCAGGGCCTTGCGGGCCTGGGCCGCGCCGTCTCGCGCGTCACGGAGATAGGTGGGGAGCTTGCCGACGTGCTTCTTGAAGGCCTCGGCCGCCTCGCCGGTCCAGGTGTCGTCCTTGCCGGACTTGATGCGGTCCAGGACCGCATACACCTCGTTCAGGTGCCGTACCAGCTTGGCCATGCTCGTGACGAGGTTGTCGACCACGTGGGCGGCACCGGGGGCCGGATTGAAGCCGAGGCCCGACCAGTCCTGAGAGTTCGCGGTCACTCCTTCCCACCGCCCACGTCGTTGAGAGCCTCGATGATCCCGGACTCGTTCTTGGCGTACTCCGAGCCGATCTTTCCCACCTTGCCCTTGACGTCGTCGACGATGTCGCGGATTCGGTTCAGGCCGTTGTCCCATTTGTCGCCGAAATGTTCGCAGGCGTCGTCGAGGAAGTCGTAGCCGAGGCCCTTGGGGCCGATCTCCTTGAGTGCGTTCAGACCGTGCTCGAGTTCCGTTGTGCAGTCGTCGAGATCCTTGGCTAACTTCCTCAGTGCCGCGAGTTCGACTGCGTAGCCCCCCGCCACGCGGTCCACCCCTCCCTGTGCTCGTCTGTCGCAGAGTTTCGCCAGCGTAGCAAGGAGTGAAGCCAAATATGACGGGGCGTCAACTACGTCAACTGCCTTCCGTACAGGCGGTTTTCGTGTCGGTCATACCGACGTCACCGAGTCCCGGAACTGCCCCGGAACGACCCCCGGGCAAGGATCTCACCCCACCCCCGGCCGTGCCCTGTCCGCGATCGCGCGGAGGTCCAGTGTGTGGGGGAGCGTGCCGAAGGCCGTGCCCCAGTCGCCGCCCAGGCGCGAGGCGCAGTACGCGTCGGCCACCGCCGCGGGCGCGTACCGCACCAGTAGCGATCCCTGGAGGACCTGTGCCATGCGTTCGACGAGGCGGCGGGCGCGGGCCTCGATGCCGTCGAGGTCGGAGAGTTCGTTCAGCAGATCCTTGACCGCGGCGTCCAGGCGGTGGTCGGTGCCGCGTGCCTGGCCGATCTCCTCCAGGAAGGCGTTGAGTGCCTCGGGTGAGCGCTGGAGTGCGCGCAGCAGGTCCAGGGCCTGTACGTTGCCCGAGCCCTCCCAGATGGAGTTGAGCGGTGACTCACGCAGCAGCCTGGGCATCCCGGACTCCTCGACGTAGCCGTTGCCGCCCAGGCACTCCAGTGCCTCGCCGACGACGGGCGTGCAGCGTTTGGTCACCCAGTACTTGGCGGCGGGCACGGCCAGCCGCAGCAGCGCGCGCTCCCGCTGTGCGTTCTCGCTGTCCCCCTGCGCCGCGTCGAACGCCGAGGCGAGCCGCATGGTGAGGGCCGTCGCCGCCTCCGACTCCAGCGCCAGGTCCGCCAGTACGTTCTGCATCAGCGGCTTGTCCGCGAGCAGCCCGCCGAACGCGCTGCGGTACGCGGTGTGATGGGCGGCCTGCGCGACGGCCTGCCGCATCAGCGCGGCCGAACCCGTGACGCAGTCCAGGCGCGTCGCGGCGACCATTTCGATGATCGTGGCGACGCCTCGGCCGACTTCGCCGACGCGGCGGGCCCACGTCGTACCGTCGAACTCGACCTCGCTGGATGCGTTCGAGCGGTTGCCGAGCTTGTCCTTGAGGCGCTGGATGCGGAAGGTGTTGCGGGAGCCGTCGGGCAGGACGCGAGGCACCAGGAAGCAGGTCAGTCCGCCGCCTTCGGGAGCCCCCTGGCCCTCCGGGCCTTCCGGACCCTCCTGGCCTTCGGGGCCGCCCACCTTCGCCAGCACCAGGAACACATCCGACATCGGCGCCGAGCAGAACCACTTGTGCCCGGTCAGGACGTATTCGCCGCTGCCCGCGCCCTCGCCGGTGAGCGGCACCGCGACCGTCGAGTTGGCCCGTACGTCGCTGCCGCCCTGCTTCTCGGTCATGCCCATACCGGCGATGGCGCCCGCCTTGGACCGTGCCGGACGGTCGAGGCCCGGCTCGTAGACGTGCGAGGAGAGCAGCGGCTCCCATTCGGCGGCGACTTCGGGCTCCCTGCGCAGCGCGGGCACCGCCGCGTGCGTCATGGACACCGGGCAGCCGTGGCCCGCCTCGACCTGCGACCAGACGTAGAAGCCGGCGGTGCGCCGGAGTTGCCCGTCGGGCCGTGACCAGGCGTCGGTCAGCCCGGCGCCGACGGCCCTGTCCATCAGGCGGTGCCAGGCGGGGTGGAACTCGACCTCGTCGACGCGGTTGCCGTAGCGGTCGTGCGTACGGAGCACGGGCGGCACCTCGTTGGCCTGCCTGCCCCACTCCTGGGCCTCCGCGGAACCGGCGCCCAGGCCCAGTTCGCTCAGCTCGGCGCGTACGGCTTCGGCGTGCTCGGGGGCGGCATGGCGGGCGACCGTCTCGGTGAGGGCCGGGTCCGCTTCGAAGATGTCGTAGTCGACAAGGGGCGGCGGCTGATTGGTCACGGTGTGAGTGGAGGCTGGCATGGCAGATACGTTAAGGAGGTGCAACCAGCCGACGAAACCCCACCGCGCCAGGGCGGACGCTTCCGCAGGGCGCGCGTCATCTACCAGAACGTCCCGAAGCGCAAGATGGCGTGGCTGTTGCTCAAGGACACCGTCGACTCGTGCATGGAGTACCGGGTGCTGGGGCTGGCCGCCGAGGCGGCCTTCTTCACCCTGATCTCGATTCCGCCGCTGCTGCTCGGGCTGATCGGGCTGCTGGGTTATCTGGACGCCTGGATCGGCACCGACACGATCGCCTCCATCAGGCAGAACTTCCTCAACGCCGCGACGGCGGTGCTCTCCGACCGCGGGGTGCGGCAGCTCGCTCGTCCCCTCATCGACGACGTCATCCGGGGCGGTCGGCCCGATGTGATCTCGCTGGGCTTCGCGCTGGCGCTGTGGTCGGGGTCGCGTGCAGTGAACGTCTTCATCGACACCATCACCGTGATGTACGGGCTGGACGGGCACCGCGGCATCGTCAAGACGCGGCTGCTGGCGTTCCTGCTGTACCTCGTGGCGCTGGTCGTCGGTGCCGTGGCGCTGCCGCTGATGGTGGCCGGTCCCGACGCGGTGCTGCGGCTGGTGCCGCAGGCGCAGTGGCTGGTGACCGTCTTCTACTGGCCTACGGTGCTGCTGCTGTCGGTGGCCTTCCTCACCACGCTCTACCACGTGTCGGTGCCGGTGCGTTCGCCGTGGCGTGAGGACATTCCGGGTGCGCTCGTGGCGCTGGTGATGTGGGTCGTGGGGAGCGTGCTGCTGCGGCTCTACATCACCAACACCGTTGAGGGGCCCACGATCTACGGTTCGCTGGCCGCTCCCGTCGCCGTGCTGCTGTGGATCGGCGTCTCCGCCTTCGCCGTCCTGGTCGGCGCGGCCGTCAACGCCGCCATCGACCATGTGTGGCCGTCCGTCGCGACTGCCGCCGCCCGCCGCATGAACGAACGCATGCGTGAGGAGGCGGCCGCCGAGGTCGTGGCGGCGGCAGCGGCGCGGCGTGCGATGCGCAGCGCGGAGAGCACGGGCGGGGAGGACCTGGAGGAGGACGCCCCGGCGGAGTTCCCCGAACGCTGGACGAAGTTCCTTCCGCACGCCGACATCCGCTCCCGGCTGCGGTCGCGGCGTAAGCGCTGACGCGCTGACGGGCGGGGCGCGCTGACGGGCGCGCGACGGGCAACCGTCGACTCACGCTGAGGGCGGGCCCTTGCCCTACGCGCGACCCGCGGCCTGGCCCCTCTGGCCCTGCTCGCTCTCCCATCCCGTGCGGCGGCCCGTACGCAGGCGGGACCGGCCGACCCCGCCCGCGGCGGGCCTACGTCGACGAGGACGAAGACGACGGGGTGGGAGTCTCCGAGGTCGGGGTGGTCTCCGGCGAAGGCGTCTGGGAGGAGCCGGGAGAGGGCTCCTCGGAGAAGGGGTCCGTACTCTCGCTCTCCGACGGCCGGTCCTCCGGCGTATCGCTCCGCGACGGAGTCGTCGACCGCTCGACGGACGCGGGGCCCGAATCGGCGTCCCCGGCGGAGGCCCCGACCGCGAGCGCTCCGAGAACGACCACCGTCGCCGCCCCGGCGACGAGCAGCGCCGACCTCCGGCGCCGGGACGGGACGACGGGCGCGAGGCCGCTGCCCCCTGGCACGTGCCCGCCCTCGTCATGGTGCTTCGAGAGGGCTTTCGGATGCCCCGGGGAGGGCGACGCCGTGCCTACGGCGGGAGTCGAGCCGGAGGATTCGGACCCGGTCTCCGAGGCCACGATGTCCGCCGGGGGGCCCAGCCGGTCCAGCACGGCGCGCACCGCGTCGGCGTGTGCGGCCTCGGCTTCCTCGACGCCGGCGGCTATGTGCTCGACGATCTCCTGTCTCAGCTCCGCGCGGCGTTCGTCCGTGAGGAACACGGAAGCGTTGTCGAAACGATGCAGATACTCCTCGACGAGCTGGTCTCCCGTGGATGTCACTGTTGCTTCCCCTCACTGCCGAGAAGAGTGTCGACGGTCGATTTGAAAGACCCCCATTCCTTGGCGAAGTCCTCCAGCGCCGTGCGGCCCGTGGCCGTCAGCGTGTAGTAGCGGCGTGGCGGCCCGGTCTCGGACTCCTGCCAGACGGTGCTCACCCACCCCTCCTTACGGAGCCGGGAGAGCAGCGGGTAGATCGTGCCCTCACTGGTCACGAGGCCGTGGGCGTCGCACAGTTCCCGTACCAGCTCGAAGGCGTACTTCTCGCCGTCGCGGAGCAGCGCCAGAACGCAGAACTGGAGGATTCCACGCCGGAGTTGGCTGACCCCGGAGTGCATTCCGCCGGCAAGTACCATGCGGCACAAGGTACCTGTCGAGAGACGGTACCCGCCACCCGCCCCTCGGTATTCGGCGCCGCCCGCCGCCTGCCACCGGAAAATCCGGTGGTGCGCGACTGCTCGCGCCTCTAGGGTGGGCGCGCCTGTCGCGGTGGCCCAACGGCCGCCACGTCGGGCGAGCAGGCACGAGGTACTCGGTTGTGCGAGTACGCAGTCGCGCAAGCACGCGTACAAGCAGGCACGAAGGCCGCGTGAACGAAGGCCGAGCGAAGAGCGGAGGTGTGACCGATGGCTGTCTCTGTGACCGGCGCTGCCCGAATCCGGAAGTACGTCCACTCCACCTCCGCGGTCCCCGGCTGACCTGATCCGCCGCCGCACGCTGCGAACTCGCAGCCAGGGGCCCGCCCTTGTGAAGGGTTCCCCTCATGAATCTCGTCTCTTCCCCTGCCTCGTCGCATCCGCTCGCCCGCTACGGCTGGGACACCCGCGTCGCCGACGCTTTCGCCCCCTACGAGGACGAGGGCCTGGTGCCGGCACGAGTCGTACGCGTCGACCGCGGCCGGTGCGACGCCGTGACCGCCGACGGCATCGTGCGCGCGAGCACCGCGCCGGTGGCCACCGACGATCCGACCCGCGCCGTGTGCACCGGCGACTGGGCGGCGCTCAGCGTCGGTTCGGAGCCGGACAGTACTGAGCCGGACAGTACTGAGCCGGACGGTGCCGGGCCGGGCATCTTCCGGCCCGGCGGGCCCGACGGGTCCGTAACCGGGAGCCCTGGTGGCCCTCGGCCCGCCGGAGCCGAACGGGCGCCGGAGGTACGGGCGTTGCTGCCGCGCCGTACGGCCTTCGTACGGTCCACGGCCTCCAACCGCTCGGAGGGCCAGGTCCTCGCCGCCAACGTCGACGTCGCCCTCATCGCCGTCTCGCTCGCCGCCGAGCTGGAACTGCCGCGCGTGGAGCGGTTCGTGGCCCTCGCCTGGACGAGCGGTGCGCGCCCGCTGATCGTTCTCACCAAGTCCGATCTCGTGGCCGATCCCGCGACCGTGGCCCAACTCGCCGCCGACGCCGCGGAGTCGGCGCCGGGCGTGGACGTACTGACCGTCAGCGCGGCCCGGGGCGAAGGGCTCGAAGCGCTGGGCGCCGTCCTCGCGGGCGGCACCTGCGTACTGCTGGGCCAGTCCGGCGCAGGCAAGTCCACGCTGGCCAACGCCCTGCTGGGCGAGGACGTGCAGGACGTACGCACCGTCCGCGACAGCGACGGCAAGGGGCGCCACACCACGACCACCCGGGATCTGCTCCCGCTGCCGGAGGCCGCGGGCGGCGGTGTGCTCATCGACACCCCGGGACTTCGCGGGGTCGGCCTCTGGGACGCGGAGGCAGGCGTCGGCAGTACGTTCTCCGAGATCGAGGCGCTGGCCGAGGAGTGCCGCTTCCACGACTGCCGCCATGAGAGCGAGCCCGACTGCGCGGTGCTGGCCGCGGTCGACGACGGCTCGCTTCCGCAGCGGCGGCTGGAGAGCTACCGCAAGCTGCTGCGGGAGAACGCGCGCATCGCCGCCCGTACGGACGCCCGGCTACGGGCCGAGCAGAAGCGCCGTTTCAAGGAGATGTCCGCCGTGGGACGCCACAACGCGGAACGCAAGCGTGGTCCGCGGCGCAAGCCGTGAACGCCGAGTGAGCCGTGAGCGTTCCCTGTTCGGGCGGTGACTCGGCAGCGCACGGCCGGGGGAGGGGCGGTTGCTACCGTCCCTCCCGTGGCCGGGGGCCGTTCGCTGCCGGTCTGTTCGCTGCCGGTCCGTTCGCTGTCTCCATGAGCGCTCCGCCCCTGGCAGCCGTCGTCGAAGGGCATCGCAGTTGACCCCGTTCGGACCCCGCGAGTTCCAGCTCGTACTGCTGCGCAGAATGGCCGACTTCCAGCAGGACCTCGTACACGAGGCGCTCGCCCGGCTGGACTCGGGGCGCGCGGAGATGAGGGAGGCCAACCGTCGCTGGCAGGCCATGCTGCACGCACAGCGGGGGCGGCGCAGCGCCGTCGGCCGCTACAGGTCCGTGCTGGGCCCGCCGGAGAAGACCGCGCGGCGCCCCATCGGGGACCTCGACTGCGAGGTGCTGACGTGGCCGGTGCCGCTCTGGCCCGATCTGCGTTTCGAGGTGCTGAACGTCCCGGGCGGCGGCGTCGTCACCGAATGGCTGGTGCGTGCGCCGGGGGCGACGGGTCCGGTGCTGCGTACGGTCGAGGATCTGCGCCCATGGTCCTGCACGGTCGACGAAGTCGCCCGTGCCTTCAACCCCGCGCAGCCGCTTGAGGGTTCGGCGCCGACGCGCTGGCGGCTGGGCTTCACGGCGCGGGACGCGGCAGGGGATTCGTACGACGTGATCGCGGAGTTCTCATGGGGGCTGCTTCAGCGGCTGCCGAGGCTGGAACGCCGCGACCGGCGGGCGGCGGCCGATGATCCGGCGGAGGCGGGCGACTGAGGCCGCGAAGCAGGACCCTCCCGGCAGCCCGGCAGCCCGGCAGCCCTGCTGGACCTGGACTCCATGAGATGTATGCGTTTCGCATAGACTCGCTCCATGGAGTCGACTCTCGAAACAGCCATAGACGAGTGGCACGCGAGCGTGAACGACGGCGACCCGCAAAGGTCGGCCAGGGCGGTCGGTGATCCGGTCGTCGTCCTGGGGCCGAAGGGCGCGGGCCCGATCACCCCCGAACAGTTCGCTGACTGGGTGGAGCGCTCGGGCATCAAGCTCGTTCCCCGCTCGTGGCATCCGGTCAGCGATCGCCTCATGGCCGTGGAGGAGGACGCCACGTGGCCCGACAGCGAAGGGCCGACCCGTGTGGCGACGGTCTTCCGGGTGACGGGCGGCAAGATCACCGCCGCTCTCCGGCTGCCCGATCTGAAGTCGGCGCTCGAACTGGCCTGTCTCTGCCGCGAGATGGCGGCCACCGAATGAGCAGCAAGAGCACTCATGGGCCGGGTCGGGTTCTGTTCGCCTTCGTACGGCACTGGTCGCGCAGATCTCCGGCGGGCGACGACGCGGTGGCCGAGCAAGGCAGGCACGTACTGGTCGCAGAGGCCGTCGGCGCCTTGACGGGGCGGGGGATCGCGGCCTCGGTCAACGCCGTCGCCCACGAGATCGGCATCGACCAGAGCGGAGCCTCGCGACTGATCAAGAGCGCGACCGAGGCGGGCTACCTGTCCATGGAGCCCTCGCAGGCGGACGGCCGCCGCCGCGAGGCTTCGCTCACCTCCGCGGGCCGGTCCATGCTGAAGCAGGCCCGCCACTGGCAGGAGCAGGTCTTCGACCAGTTGGCAGCCGGGTGGAGCGAACAGCGGCGCCGTGACTTCCAGCACGCCATGGAGGACCTGATCGACCGGTCCTACGAGTTGGACACCTCGACCACGCCTGCGCGCCGCTGAGTTGCGGGAGCGACGGTTCGTGGAGCGGCGCGGGACATGCCGTGCGGGACACGCCCCGGAGCCGGGCGGGAGCGGTCGTAAAAAGCCGGTGCCGTGCCGAGCGCGCTCCCGTACGCTGAACGCATGACCTGGCGACATTGAGTCTCACCGACAGCCCCCGACAGCGCCGCGGTGGAGGAAGCGCCCGCCACCGCGGTGGCCCGGCTTGCCCGCCGGCTCTACGCCTATGCGTTCCTCGAAGACCTGATCCTGCTCTACCCGGTCTACGCCCTGCTCTTCGCCGAGCACGGCCTGTCCGCGGCCGAGATCTCCTCGCTCTTCATCATCTGGTCGTGCGTGACGTTCGTCGTGGAGATTCCGTCCGGACTGTGGGCGGATCTCTTCTCCCGGCGCCGTCTGCTGACCCTCGCCCCGCTGGTCACGGGCGCCGGTTACGCGATGTGGACGTGGCTGCCGTCGTATCCGGCGTTCGCGGCGGGCTTCGTGCTGTGGGGCGCGGGCAGTTCACTGCGTTCCGGCACCCTCCAGGCCCTTGTCTACGAGGAGCTGGAACGACAGGAGGCGGCAGGCTCCTACGCCCGCTTCATGGGCCGTTCGCAGGCGATGGGCACGACGGCGATGATGGCGGCGACCGCGCTCGCCGGACCCGTGATGCACCTGGGCGGCTATGCGGCGGTCGGGGCGGCGAGCGTCGCGGTGTGTCTGCTCGGGGCGCTCGTGGGGCGGGGGTTCCCCGAGTCGCGTGCGAAGTCCGGGAGTTCGGAGCGCGGGAGTTCGGAGGCCGTGAGTTCGGAGCGGGGGAGTGCCGAACCCGGGCGTACGGAGCCGGGGAGTGCGGTGCCCAAGGGCTCGGAAGCCGGGACGCCTCAGCGGGGTCTCGTGCCCGGCCCGGCCCTTGCTCCGGCTCCGGCTCCGGGCACCGATCCGGCCCCGACTCCGGGCACCGATCCGGTCGCTGAGCCACGCGCCGAGCCGTCCCCGTCCGACCATGAACCCGACGCGGACGACCCCGGCTTTCTCCAGGTGCTGCGCACCGGGCTCGGCGAGCTGCGTGCCTCACGCCCCGCACGTGACGCCGTTCTGCTGACCTCCGCGGTGACGGGCGCGCTGATGATCGACGAGTATGTGCCGCTGCTGATCCGTTCCATGGACGTAAGCGCCTCGGCCGTACCGCTGCTGATGCTGCTCGTCACGGTCGGTGTGGCCGCGCGGCGGCTGGTGCGCGGGGCGCGGCGCCCGGTGGCTCGCGCCCGCGCTGGGCGTGGCGGCGCTCGCGCTCGCGGCAGGCGCGCTGAGCGGCCCCATGGGTGTGGCGCTGCTGGCGCTCGCGTTCGGCATCTTCCAGTGGGCGATGGTCACTTGCGACGCGATGCTTCAGGACCGGGTCACCGACCGTGCCCGCGCCACGGTCAGTTCGGTCGCCGGATTCGGGGCAGAGGTGATCTCGGTGCTGGTGTGTGCGGCATACGGCCTGGGCTCCGAGCTGTGGACGCACAGCACGCTCTTCGTCCTCGCGGCCGTCCCTTACGCGCTGATCGCGCTCGTGCTGCTGTGGGCCGGGCGCGGACGGCGGGGGAAGGACGCCGGGTGAGGACCGCGGCCCGGAGCCGGAGCATCGTGTCCGATTTCCGCGAGTGGAGGGCCCGGCGCAGGCGCACACTTGGAGCGTGATGACTGATGAGAGCAGGTACGAGGCGGTACGCAGCCGGGACGCGCGCTTCGACGGCGTGTTCTTCCTCGGGGTCCGTACGACGGGCATCTACTGCCGTCCGAGCTGCCCCGCGGTCACGCCGAAGCGTGAGAACACGCGCTTCTACCCGACGGCGGCGGCCGCACAGCGCGCGGGTTTCCGCGCGTGCCGCCGCTGCCGCCCGGACGCGGTGCCGGGATCGCCGGAGTGGAGCGTACGGGCCGATCTCGTAGGGCGTGCGATGCGCATGATCGGCGACGGCGTGGTGGACCGCGAGGGCGTCGCGGGCCTGGCGGACCGCCTCGGCTACAGCGCGCGGCAGGTGCAGCGCCAGCTCGTCGCAGAACTCGGCGCGGGCCCAGTGGCCCTCGCCCGTGCGCAGCGCGCGCACACGGCACGGGTGCTGCTCCAGACGACGCCGCTGCCCGTCACGGAGATCGCCTTCGCAGCGGGGTTCGCGAGCGTACGGCAGTTCAACGACACGATCCGAGAGATCTACGCACGCACACCCAGCGCACTGCGGGGCGCAGCGGCGCGTGGCGGTCACGACCCGCGGGCCGCCGCTGCCGCACGCGTACGGCACGGCTCGGGCACGGGACCAGGGCCGGGCGCGGGTGCGGGTGCGGGGCACGAGCCGGGTCTGGACGGCCGGGGCCTCACGCTGCGCCTCGCCCACCGAACCCCCTACGCCCACGGGCAGATCTTCGGCTTCCTCGGGCAGCGCGCGGTGCCCGGCATCGAGGAGACGACGGGCGAACCCGGCGACCGCACCTACCGGCGCACGCTGCGACTGCCGTATGGATCGGGGATCGCGGAGGTCGACGAGGCCTCTCGCGGGCCCTGGCTCGACTGCCGTCTGCACCTCACCGATCTGCGCGATCTGACGACGGCCGTGCAGCGTGTCCGGCGGCTGTTCGACCTGGACGCCGATCCGCAGGCCGTCGCGGAACGCCTCGGCGGCGACGGTGCGTTGGGCCCTCTCGTGGAGGCCACGCCGGGCCTGCGTTCGCCGGGCGCGGCCGATCCGCACGAACTCGCCGTACGGGCCGTTCTGGGCCAGCAGATCACCGTCGCCGCCGCACGCACCCTCGCGGGGCGGCTCGTCGCCGCGTACGGAAAGCCACTCGCCTCGCCGGACGGCGGCCTCACCCACCTCTTCCCGGACGCGGACACGCTGGCATCCGCGCCGCTCGGCGAACTCGGCATGCCGGAACGGCGGCGGGCCACGCTCCGCGGCATCGCGGAGGCGGCCGCGGACGGCACCGTCGCCCTGGACCCGGGCGCCGACCGCGACGAGGCGGAGCGTTCGCTGCTGGCGCTGCGCGGCGTCGGTCCGTGGACGGCGGGCTATGTGCGGATGCGGGCGCTCGGCGATCCGGACGTCTTCCTCGACGGGGACGTGGGCGTACGGCATGGACTGGCCCGCGTCGGAGCCGGTACGGGAGACGCGGGGCCCGGGGGCGCTGCCGGAGCCGCCTGGCGGCCGTGGCGTTCCTACGCGCTGCACCACCTGTGGCACCTCGCGTCGGCGTGAACGTGGCCGGGCGGGTCCTCGACCGGTCCCGGCCCTTCCGCTCGGCTGCTGTCAGAGGTCGTCGAGGCCCCAGCTGTGCACCCGGCGCGGGTGCACGCGGATCAGCTCGTCGCTCATGCCCGGCGCCAAGTCGTGAGGCCCGGTGAGGAGTTCGGCCTCGCCGCGGATCTCCACGCCTCGTACCGTCCATGGGTCCGTGCTCACGAGATCGTCGACGACGAGCGCGAGCCGCGGGTTCGTCCGCAGATTGCGCCAGCGCTTGGTCGCGGCGAGGTCGAGGCCGCCGGAGAGGATCGTGCCGTCCTCCTGGAGGAAGAAGCCCACGGGGTTGACCTGTGGCTGGCCGGACGGGTCCACGGTGGCCATGCGGCACAGGCGCTGGGTGGCCAGATAGGCGCGTTCGGCTTCGTTGAGTCCGCGTTCGCGGGTCGTGGCGCTCATGCCGGAAGGCTCACACGCGGCGCCCCGGCGCGCATCGGACGCCGGTCCGAACAGGGCCCCGCCCCAGGACCTCGTCCCCCGGCCTCGTTCCCTGGCCCGTTCCCCCGGCCTCGTTCCCTGGCCCTCGTGCCCGATCTTCTACTCGGTCTCCCTGCCCGGTCTCCTGCCCAGGGCCCGTCCTCCCGCCCGGGACAGTGGGCGCGGGAAGCGGTCATGACCGCCCCGGAGGCGGGGCAACAATATGGTCATGAGTCAGCAGGGGTGGCCTCGGAACCCTCGGAACCCGCGCTCCGGTCAACAGGACGACTGGTGGAGCCAGTTGTACGACCCCGGGTCGCCGGACACGGGAAGCAGCCGCTCGGGGGACACGCTGGACGACCGTTACGCGTCGGTGCGCCGGACGATGGGGCAGGGGACCGGCTCGGGCAGGGCCACCGAGAAGCGGTCCACGCAGCCGGAACCGGAGCCCGGTGGCCGACCGGAGTCCGGCGGCCGACCGGAGTACGGTGGCCAACCGCAGGCACCCGAGGGCGAGTTGCAGCCGGACGACGGCGCGGAGACGCGTGCGGAGCCCGAGCGTGATGGGGGCTCCGCCGGCGCCGCGCCCGAGCGGGACCCGGGCACCTTCCCGGGGCCGGACTCGGGCTCCGGCCCGGGCCCTCTTCCTGTCGAGGAGCCGCCCCCCGATCCCCGTACCGACGGAACCTTCTCCCGTCAGCCGCCGCATGTGCCGCAGTCTCCGCATGTGCCGCAGCCCCCGCAGGAGCCGTCGGCCAGTCCCCTCCCCAACGCGGAACCTGCCGCCGCCGAACCACCGATATCCGAACTGGCAGGCCCCGCCGCCTACTTGACCGACGGCCCCGGGGCCACCCCTTACGACGGCGGCGACGGGCCGACAGCGGACAGCCGCGGCCCGGCGGCACCCGGCAGCGCATCTCCCGAGGCCTCCGGCGAAGCACTCGACGAGACCTCCGGCGAAGCTTCCGGCCCCGGCGGCGTTCCGCTCCGCCCGGACCATGTGGGGGACCGGCCGCCGACCTATGAGGCCGAGCCCGCCACCTTCCCGGCCGCCGACGCCGCATCCCTTTCCGAACTCGTGCCGGACACCGTCCTCGACGGTGCCCACTACGGCGGACTGACCCTGCGCGCCGCCTCGTTGCGCGGCGACTCCGCGCGCCACCGCGGTGCGCTGCGCCGCGATGCGCTGCTGACCGCTCGCTTCGGCTCGGGGGAGTCCGCACTGCTGCTGGTCGCCGTCGCCGCCGGGGGACGGGCCGCCACGGGCGGGCACCGTGCGGCACGCGAGATCTGCCAGTCCATCGGCAGCGTCGTCGGCCGCAGCCACGCACGTCTCGCCGAGGACATACGTGCCGACCGGCGCGGTGCGCTCAAGTCCGGCCTTCAGCGGCTCACCGAGCGCTGCTACGGCAAACTCCGGGCGCAGGCGGCCGCGTTGGACATGCGGCCGGAGGAGTACACGGCGGATCTGCGCTGCCTGCTGCTGTCGGCCGACCCGCGCTGCCGTACCCGTGTCTTCTTCGGCGCCGGCGCCGGCGGTCTCTTCAGGCTCCGCTCGGGCCAGTGGCAGGACATCGAGAACGACCCGGGCGCGGAGGGCCTGCCGGGTGTTCAGGGCGGGGGACTGCCGGGGCAGGGCGCCGGTGACTCCGGTACGGACTCCGCGCTGGAAGTCGACACCCTCGACCCCTCGGAACTGGGCGACCCGGCGGCGCTGAGCGTCCCCGTGGGACGTGCCGAGCCGCGACAGCAGCGCGCGGACCGGCAGCCACGGGGGTCAACTCCCCCCGGCGGGCCCGGATTTACCGGCGGCCCGGGGCCGGGGTCCGGCTCGTCCGCGTCGCCCGCCTCGCCCGGCGCCCGTAGCGCTTCCGTCCCGGCCTCCGCACCCGGCTCAGCGGGAACGGCGGGACCGTCAGCCGCGCCCGCACCCGGCGGGTCGCCGCTTCCGCCGGTGCCGCCGCCCGTACGGCCGGAGCCCGAGCGGTTCCGTTTCCGCGCGGCCGTCGCCCAGCGCGGCGACACGCTGCTGCTGTGCAGCCCGGGTCTCGCCGAACCGCTGCGTGCCGAGCCCGCGTTCGCCTGGCGGCTGGCGCAGTCCTGGTCGTGGTCGGAGCGGACCGAACCTCCGGGTCTCGCCGCGTTCCTGGCAGACGTGCAGCTACGGGTACGGGGCTTCGCGGACGACCGTACGGCTGTCGCCGTCTGGGAAGCGTGACCCCTGCCCGAGCCGGGTCCCGGGTCCGCCCCTCGCTCCGCTGCCTGCGCGCTCAGCCGAACTGCCGCTCGATCTCGGCGAGTTTCTCCTCCAGCGAGTCCAGCCGCGGCCCCGCTGTACTGGCACCTGCACCTCCGGTACCAGCAGCGGCACCGGCGCCTGCCCCGCTGTCCTCGCCGCGACCGCCTGCGACCGCGCTGCCCGGCGCCGGTCCCGCCACGGCCCCGGCGGCGGAAACGTCCGCCCCCGGCCCCGGCCGGGCCCCGCCGACGCCGCCTGCCGCTCCTGCCCCGCCCGCGCCACCGGGCTCACCGACCTCGCCGAGCGTGGCCGCCGTCCCACCGTCGACTCCCGCGCCCCTGCGCCCACTTCCGCGTAGCTGCCTCCGCGACTGCTTGCCCCGTAGCTGCTTCCCCATGGCCTTCGCCCTTGCCAGGTCCAGCTTCTGCTGCTCCTTGCGGCGGAGACGTTCCTGCTCGTGTTCCCGCCGTTCCTCCCGTACCTCGTCGACGGCCTGGTCGAGGGTCCGTACGCCCTCCAGCAGCATCAACGACCAGGCGCGGAAGGTCTCCCGGGGTGCGCGCAGCCACCGTACGACGCGGATCTGCGGCAACGGCCGCGGAACCAGGCCCTGTTCGCGAAGTGCGGCACGCCGGGTCTGCTTCAGCGCACGGTCGAAGAGGATCGCAGCCGACAGCGACATCCCGGCGAAGAACTCGGGCGCCCCCGCATGGGCGTCACCGCGGGGGGCGTGCACCCAGTTGAACCAGGCCGCGGCGCTCGCGAACGCCCATACCAGCAGCCGCGATCCGAGCGAAGCGTCACCGTGGCTCGCCTCCCGTACGGCGATCACGGCGGAGAACATCGCCGCCCCGTCCAGCCCGAACGGCACCAGATACTCCCAGCCGCCCGACAGCCGCAGGTTCTGTCTGCCGAAGCCGACGAGACCGTGGAAGGAGAGCGCCGCGGCGACCGCCGCACAGCAGAACAGCAGCAAGTAGGCGGCCGTCGCGTAGAAGGTCTCCTTGCGGCGGCGCCGCTGCTCCAACTGCTCCCAGGAGTCGCCGCCCGAGCCGCCGAAGCCGCCGCTGCCGCGCCCGGAGCCGCCCGCGCCGTCCGCCTCGCGTGCCCGCCGCCGTGCGCGTCTTCCCCGTACCACCAATACGACCGCCGCGACCGCGACCGCGAGCAGTGCCACGCCCGCCGCCGCGCCGCCCAGCGGCAGATCCGTCAACGTCATCCGATGCCCCTTCCCCCTCGCCGCCTGCCTGAGGCCGCCCGTCACGCGGGCACGCCCGGCCCTGACGCGAGGCATCCTGGCTCAACGGCCGTCGCAGAAAGGGGAACTCACATCGAATACATGCCAACGAGGGCCTAGCGCGGTCGAGTTGGGCGTTTCGGGTCGAACTCCTCAGCGGGCCCCGGACAGCCGCGCGACGCGTTCCGAGTCGCAGGTGCGGGGGCAGGTGACGCAGGTGTCCTCGGGGCGCAGCGTGTAGTAGAGGCAGCAGCTCGCCCTGTCGCGGGTGGGCAGCAACTCGCCGTCCGGACCGGTCAGTTCACGGAATCCGGCGGCCTGTGCGTAAGGCAGCGTCGCGCCCGGCAGCAGCAGTCCGGCCTCGCGCCTGGCGCGCTCCTCCTCACCCAGCAGATGACCGAGATACCACAGCCCCTCGGTGATCTCGTCGGTCGCCATGCCCCACAGCGCCCTCGGCCCGCGCCGCATACGGGGACGGAAGGCGTCGAGCACGGGGGTCAGATGCTCGGCGATCGCGGCCCGCACCTCGGCGCGCAGCGCCTCCTCCCCGTCGACCACGCGCGCACCGGGGGCACCGGCCGCCGGGTCCCCCGGCAGACAGGCGAACTCCTCTACGCGTACGGCCAGTTCACCGGACGTGCGGCGGCAGGCGACCGACCCCACGGGGACGCGCGGCACCCGCCGGTGCAGGAACCAGGGGATGGTCACCAGCAGGCACAGCGGCCACGCATAGCGGTGCAGGCCGAACGTCGCCACGACGTCGGGGCGCGGGCGGCGGCCGTAGTCACGCAGCGCCTGCTGTGCGTCCCGCGCGAGGAACGCGTCGAGAGTCCGGCCGCCCTCGGCCAGCCGGGTGGCCGGAACCCACTTCGGACCGGCGGGCAGGGCCGCACCGGGCTCGATCTCCCGTACGCGCAGCCCGGGAAACACCGAGGTCAGCCGGGTGTACGCGGCGGTGAAAGGCGAAGCCGCGGCAGGCTCGGCGGGGGCCGGGGCGAGGGCGGGCAAGGCCATCTGCGCACCACCTTGCGGGATCAACAACAGGTTAGCCTTACCTTAGCCGATGACGCGAAGGTTTGATCTCGCGCCCGGCCGCCCTATGGTGCTCAGCGAGACCAGGAGGGCACATGGAGCAGACCGCAGCGGATGCGCCCGCACCGACGGGACGTCCCGCACTCCGAACCCCAAGCCCCCCTCGTCCGGCCCCGGCCGGACGGCAGCATTCCGCGGGGGGCGGCGAAGACCCGGTGGCACGGGGCGAACATGTGCACAGCGAACCGCCGCCGCCTCAGGCCACGGGGGCAACCGGCCGAGGCACGCGCGGCGGCACCGGCCAGGGGGAGGAGGCGGGGACCGGCGAGTTCGCCGAAGGCGCGCCCTGCTGCCCGGCGCCCGTGCCCCGGCAGTCGCCTCCTTCCGGACGGGCGCCCTCGCCCCGGCAGGACGATCCCGCCGTGCGGCCGGACGACCCCGTACGGCCGGACAGCACAGGGCAGTCGGACCACTCCGCACAGACGGACCGGCCCGCCCGGCGCCACCGGGCAGCGAAGCAGCCCGAGCGGCACTCCGTGCGCGCACAGGTCCTCGCGGCCCTGCGGGAGGCACTGCTCTCCGGCGAACTCGCCCCGGGCCAGGTCTACTCCGCGCCCGCGCTCGCCGAACGCCTCGGTGTCTCAGCGACGCCCGTACGGGAGGCGATGCAGCGCCTGGTGTGCGAGGGCGCCGTCAGGACCGTGCCCAACCGCGGTTTCCGCGTAGCGGAGTACAACGAGCGCGACCTCGCCGAACTGGCGGAGATACGTGTCCTGTTGGAGGTCCCGCCCGTGGTGGAGACCGCCCGTACTCTGCCGCCGGAGTGCTGGGAGCGCCTGCGTCCGTACGCCGACGAGGCCCTGGCCGTGGCCGGCGGCGGCGACCGTGCCGCCTACGCCGACGCCGACTCCGCCTTCCACCGGGCGCTGCTGGAACTGACGGGCAACCGGCAACTCGTCGCCGTCTCCGCCGACATACAGCGCCGCACCCAGCGCCGTCCCGCACCGGCCGTCCCTTCACTGTGCACGGAGGAACTGCTCAGGGACGCCACCGACCACATGGTCCTGCTGGACGCACTGCGTACGCGGGATCTGGCGGCCGTGGAACGCCTGATGCGGGCACATGTGACGGCCTGAGGGGCCTTGGGGCTTGGGGCTTGGGGCCTTTTGAGGTCTTGGGCCTTGGGGCCTTGGGCGGGCAGCTCGTTCTGCCGAGTCGTGCCGTCAGGGCCCCAAGTCCGTTACGAGGCGGGGGCGTTCGAAGTCATTACCCGTACGTGCGAGAGGCACCACGGCCACCTGTGACGGGCCACGGCGCACGCCGTCGCCGTCCGCTCACGCCGCCACGTAGCACCCCGTACAACAGGCCCGAAACGCGCGACCGCACAACCGCCGTCAGGCAGAGGGCAGTTGGTCCGCCAGCCACGTGGGCACGCCGCCCAGCAGGCGGAACAGCCGCCCGGCTTCCTCGCGCAGCCGCGTCGCCTCCGGCTCCGGCTCCACGTCCGCGAGCGCCGTGAGGGCTGGGGCCATGCCCACCAGATAGCCCAACTCCTCGCGCAGCCGCAGCGATTCGGTGAACCCGTGCCGGGCCTCCGCCACCTCGCCCTCCCGCAGCGCGAGCCCGGCCAGATGCCGCCAGGTGAACGAGCACAGCAGCATGTCGTCGAGCGCGGCCGCCGCGGCATGCGCACGCCGATACGCCGCGAGCGCCGACTGCGGTGTGTCGCTGAGGTGTTCGGCCAGCAGCCCGCGCCGGTAGTCGAGCATGGCCCGTCCGCGTGCCGTGGGCGGCAGCAGTGCCGCGGCCCTGCCGAGCGCCGCACGGGCCTCGTCGGAGCGGTCGCGTACGCCCAGAACCGTTGCCGTGTACGCGAGTTGGCCCCGCTCGCAGGCGGCCGCGCCGCGTTCCTCGTCGTCCTGGGCGAGGGCCTCGGCCGCGCGCAGCGCGGATTCCGCCGCGTCCCAGCCGTCGTTGGTGAACATGCACTGCTCGACCAGCAGCGCGGCCCGCCGCAGCGACGCGGCCGTGTCCACCGCCGCATACGGTTCGAGCAGCGCGGCCGCGTCCTCCCAGCAGCCGCGTGAGCGCAATCGCCACACCGCGCCGTCCACCGGCGAGGCCATGCCGGGCTGTACCGGCGGTGCGCCACCACCGAACACCGGTGACGGCTCGCCGTCCCCGGTCTTCAGTTGCACCGAACGTGACATGGCGGTTTCCGCCACAGTTGCCCTCCCAAGCGCACCGTTGAGCTTTCGAGCCGGATGTGAGCGCATCTCAGCACGGAGTGAGGGACTCGGCCAAGTGTTTGCTGTGAATCAGTTCACAAAGTTTTACTCGAAGGGCATGATTGCCAAGCACGGTCGGCACAGCGAGACCGCCTGGCGCCCACCCGCGGCCCGCACCGAGACCGTCACGAAGTCGCCCATGACAGGCCGACGTTGGGTCTCAGGGCCGCTTCGCCCGGCCCGCTGCGCCCTCTTCTCGGCGCGCTTGACCCGCTGCTCGTACGTACGGAGCCGCTCCGGCGACTCGGGACGGGAGCTGTCGGCCGCCGAGCGGTGCGCGTCCTGCTGTCCCCCAGGGCCGAACCTCCAGTAACCGGGACCCGCCCCTTCGGGTTGGGAACCGAAGCTGGTCCATCGCTGGAACACGGGCCCGCCAGGGGCTTGGTCCGGGTCGACGTTGCCGTGCGACGCGGTCACGAATGGAATCCGGGACGGCGACGCAAGACGGAGCGTGAACGGTGTCAACGCGCGCTGTTCAGTGCCGAGTTCGCCCCCAATGTGATGCCGCGCGCTGCACCATACGAGGTAATTGCCGCTTTTGCTCTGGTGTGCCGTCGCGAGGCGTGGGTTCATCGATGGTATTGGCCGCTGGTCACCCGTACCTCGTCGCCTGCGGGCGCCGCGCGGAGAGACGTTCTCTCCTCGCGCTCCCACTCCGGGCGAGGTCAGGGGTGTTGAGCCCTGACCCAGGGGCGGCGTCGAGTGAGCGCCCCGGGTGATGACGGTGCGGTCGGCACTACGAAAGGGGCGCATCGTGGCATCACCCACCCTTACCCAAGTGACCTCCTCGCCCGCCTCGTCTGTCTTCGGCCAGCCGGTCACCTTCACCGCCACGGTCACCTCCGTACTGTCCGGCCAAGGCGTCCCGACAGGGACCGTCACGTTCGTCATCGCCGGCAGCGGAGGCGGCAGTTTCACGGTGCCTCTCGACTCGAGCGGGAAGGCGACCGTCACCGCGACCTCCCTCGGGACAGGCGCGCACGCCGTCACCGCCACCTACAACGGCTCGGCCCAGTTCTCGCGCTCAAGCGGCACGTTCCGGCACGCGGTCCTCAGAGCCGCGACGACCACCGAGGTGTCGTCATCACCCAACCCGTCCCTGCCGGGGGCACCGGTCACCTTCACCGCCACCGTGACCGCGGTGCCCCCGGGGGCCGGAACACCCGGCGGCACGGTCACCTTCGTCATCGACGCGCTTCCTTCCATGACCGCGCCGCTCAACGCGAGCGGGAAGGCGACGGTCACCGTTTCCGGGCTGCCGGCCGGGCAGCAACCCGTCGTCGCCATCTACACCGGCAGCAACAACTTCCTGCCCTCCACGGCCAGCGGCACCCAGGACGTGACGCCGACGAAGAAGCCGACCACCACCACCGTGACGTCCACGCCGGACCCTTCGGTCTACGGTCAACCGGTCACGCTGAGCGCTTCCGTCGCCCCTGTGCCGCCCGGTACGGGGACCCCCACCGGTACGGTCACCTTCACCGTCGACGGCTCCGGCGGAGGCACGTTCACGGCGCCGCTCAACGCGTCCGGTGTCGCCAACGTCAGCCTCGTCACGCTCGGCACCGGCAGCCACAACATCGCCGCTGCCTACAACGGCGACGCCGCCTTCGCCTCCTCCGCGGGCAGCGACACTCACACCGTCGACCGGACGGCGACCGCCACCGCGGTCGTCTCCTCCCCGGACCCTTCGGTCTTCGGCCAGGGCGTCACCTTCACCGCCACCGTCACCTCCGTGCCTCCGGGCGCCGGAGTACCGACGGGCGACGTCGTCTTCACCGTCGAGGGCGCAGGAACGTTCACTGTGCCGCTGGCCGGGGACGGCACCGCCGCCACCACTCTCGACGCCCTGCCCGCCGGAGATCTCACGGTCACGGCCGTCTACAGCGGTGACACCGAACACGCCCCCTCTTCCGGCAGCGACACCCACACCGTCGACAAGGCGGCGACCGCCACGACGGTCGTCTCCTCGCCCGATCCCTCCGTGCCGGGCCAGGGCGTCACCTTCACCGCCACCGTCACCGCAGTGCCTCCGGGCGCCGGAGTACCGACGGGCGACGTCGTCTTCACCATCAGCGGCGGTCCCACCCTCTCCGCAGGGCTCGCCGGCGGCGTCGCCACCGTCACCACCAGCGCACTCTCGCGCGGGACGCACACGGTCACCGCGGACTACCAGGGATCAGCGGACTTCGCCCCGTCCACCGGCACCGACACCCACATCGTCGACGGCGCCTCGACCACGACCTCGGTCACCTCCTCGCCCGACCCCTCGGTCTTCGGTCAGCCCGTCACCTTCGCCGCGGTCGTCTCACCGGTGGCTCCCGCGACGGGAGTCCCGACAGGCACCGTGACGTTCGACATCGGTGGCACGCCCGCCACGGCGACCCTCGACTCGAACGGCGTGGCCCGCGTCACCGACAGCACCCTCCACGCTGGTGCTTACTCCGTCACCGCCACCTACAACGGCGACAGCGCGTACAACCCGTCCACGGGGTCCGCCACGCACACCGTCGCCCAGGCAGCCACGACCACCGTCGCCGCCTCCAGCCCCGACCCTTCGGTGTTCGGGCAGGCGGTCACGTTCACTGCCACGGTGTCTGCGGTGGCGCCGGGTGCGGGCACGCCTACGGGGAGTGTGACTTTCACGGAGAGCAGTGGTGGCACGGTCACCGTGCCGCTGGATGGGAGCGGTGTCGCCAGTTTCACTTTCGCCGAGCTTCCCGCGGGTACGTACAGCGGCACCGCCACCTACAGCGGAGACGCCGACTTCGCGTCGTCGTCGGGCAGTGACACGCATGTCGTCAGTCCGGCGGATACCACGACGACGGTCAGCTCGGCGCCTGATCCATCGGTGTTCGGGCAGGCGGTCACCTTCACCGCTACGGTGTCTGCGGTGGCGCCGGGGGTGCGTGTTCGGGCAGACGGTCACCTTCACCGCGACGGTCTCCCCCGTCCCGCCCGGCGCTGGTACGCCGTCGGGCACCGTCATCTTCACCGTCGACGGCACCACCACTCTCATCGCGACCCTGGACACCTCCGGTACCGCCACCGTCAGCACCGACGCGCTCGCTGCCGGAAGCCACACGATCGAAGCCGCCTACGCCGGGAGAGCCGAGGTTCCTCGCCTCGGACGGCAGCGGCACCCACACCGTCGACCAGGCGGCGACCACGACCTCCGTCTTCAGCGACCCCGACCCGTCCGTCTTCGGGCAGCCGACGACCATCACGGCCCGGGTGACGCCCGTCGCCCCCGGTGCCGGGTCTCCGACCGGGGCCGTCACGTTCGTCTTGAGCGGCGGCGGGGGAACGACCACCGTCCCTGCTCGACATGGACGGCACGGCACAACTCACCCTCGACTCGCTTGCCGCCGGGTCGTATTCGGTGACCGCCGCCTACAGCGGCGACACCGACTTCGCACCGTCCACGGGGACGGACACCCACACCGTCAACCAGGCCGCGACCACCGTGACCGTCACCGACACTCCCGACCCCTCCCCGTCCGGGCAGGTCGTCACCATCAGCGCGACGGTGGCATCGGTCGCACCGGCGCAAGGTACGCCCTCCGGCACGGTCACCTTCGTGGTCTCCGGCACCGGCGGCGGCACGTTCACCCAGAACCTGGACGCCAACGGGACAGCTCAACTGGCCATCAGCAGCCTCGGCTTGGGCTCGCACACGATCACCGCCACCTACAACGGCGCTCCGGATTACGCCGTCGCCAGCGGCACGGCGACCCACACCGTCGAGGTAGAGCCCTCCAACACCACCACCCTCACCTCGTCGCCGGACCCGTCCGTCTTCGGGCAGCCCGTCACCTTCACCGCCACCGTCACCCCGAGCCAGCCGGGACCGGTACCGACCGGCACCGTCACGCTGGTCGTCTCCGGGGCCGGTGGCGGCACCTTCACGGCGCCTCTCGACGGCGCCGGGACCGCCCAGTTCACTCTCGACACCCTGGGCGTGGCGACCCACTCCGCCACCGCCACCTACAGCGGCGACACCGACTACAGCGCCTCGACCGGCTCCGACACGCACGTCGTCATCCCGGCAGCCACCACCACGACCGTCGACTCCTCGCCCGATCCGACCCTGTTCGGGCAGCTCGCCACCTTCACCGCCACCGTCGCTCCCGTCCCACCCGGCGCCGGTACGCCATCCGGCACGGTCACCTTCAACATCGGCGGCACGACCCTCTCCGGGACGCTCGCCGGGGGAACGGCGTCCGTGAGCACCAACTCCCTGCCCGCGGGCACGCATTCGGTGACCGCCACCTACAACGCCGCAGGCGATCCGAACTTCAACGCTTCCTCCGGCTCCGACACCCACACGGTCAGTCAGGCGGCCACGACCACCACAGTCACCAGCACGCCCGACCCGTCCGTCTTCGGTCAGACCGCCACTGTCACGGCCCAAGTGGCACCCGTGGCTCCGGGCGCCGGTACACCGACCGGCACGGTCACCTTCACCATCGACGGCGGAGGGGGAGGAACCACGACCGTCCCCCTCGCAATGGACGGTTCGGCGACGCTGGTCCTCAACTCGCTTGCCGCCGGGTCGCATTCGGTGACCGCCGCCTACAGCGGCGACACCGACTTCGCCGGTTCCTCCGGCACCGACACCCACACGGTCAACCAGGCGGCCACGACCACCACCGTCTTCACCACCCCCGATCCGACAGTCTTCGGACAGACCGCCGTGTTCGCCGCCGTGAGCTCCGCAATCGCACCGGGGGCCGGGACACCCACCGGCACCGTCACGTTCGCAATCAGCGGTGGCCCCACACTGACCGGAACACTCGACGCCTCCGGAATCGCCGTCGTCACGGCCAACACGCTGCCCCCCCGGCCAATACACCATCACCGGCACCTACAACGGCGACAGCACCGACACCGGCGTCCTCCGGCAGACGGACACCCACACCGTCAACCGCGCCAGCGACATCAACGACGCTGACGTCCTTCCCGGACCCCTCCGTCGTTCGGGCAAGCGGTCACGTTCACCGCCACGGTCACCGCCGTACCACCGGGCGCGGGCACGCCCACCGGCACCGTCACCATCAGCGGCGACACCGGCGACCCCGTCACCGTCCCCCTGGACGAAAACGGCGTCGCTACCGGCACCCTTCCCCGACCTTCGCGGCCGGGTCCTACTCCGCCACCGCCACCTACAGCGGGGACACCGACTTCGCTCCCTCTTCGGGCAGCGACACCCACACCATCCAACCCGCTCCGACGACGACCGTGGTGACGTCCTCGCCTGATCCTTCGGTGTTCGGGCAGGCGGTCACCTTCACCGCCACGGTCACCGCCGTGGCCCCTGGAGCGGGCACGCCCACCGGCACCGTCACCTTCGCCCAGAGCGGCGGCGGGACCGTCACGGTCCCGCTGGACGCGAGCGGCGTCGCCAGCGTCACCTCCGCCCAACTCCCCGCGGGAACCTACAGCGGCATCGCCACCTACAACGGCGATCCGAACTTCAGCACCTCCAGCGGGACCGACACCCACACCGTCGATCCAGCGGACACGGTCACAACAGTCAACTCCGCACCGGACCCCACCGTCGTGGGCCAAACGGCCACCTTCACCGCTACGGTCGCTGCGGTGGCGCCCGGTACGGGTACTCCGTACCGGTACGGTCACCTTCACCGTCGACGGCATGACTCTTACCGGGACGCTCGCCGGGGGGACGGCGTCGGTGAGCACCAACTCCCTGGTTCCGGGGACGCATTCGGTGACGGCCACCTACAACGCGGCAGGTGATCCGAACTTCAACACCTCCACCGGCTCCGGCACCCACACCGTCGACCAGGCGGCCACGACCACCACCGTCTTCAGCTCGTCCCAGTCCTTCGGTCTTCGGGCAGCCGGTCACCTTCACCGCTCCAAGTGGCCCCCGTGGCACCGGGCGCCGGGACACCCACCGGAACCGTCACCTTCGCTCTCAGCGGCGGCGGAGGAAGCACGACGGTTCCCGTGGCCGTGGACGGAACCGCTCGGCTCACGGTCGACTCACTGCCCGCAGGCGCGTATTCGGTCACCGCCACCTACAGCGGCGATGCCAATTTCGCCTCGTCCAGCGGCAGTGACTCGCACACCGTCAATCAGGCGGCCACCGCGACGACGGTGACATCCGACACCTGATCCGTCGGCGGTGGGACAGACGGTGTCGATCAGTGCGACCGTCTCACCGATCGCCCCCGGGGCGGGAACTCCGTCCGGCACGGTCACCTTCGTCGTCTCCGGCACCGGCGGCGGCACGTTCACCCAGAACCTGGACGCCAACGGGACGGCTCAACTGGCCGTCAGCACCCTCGGCTTGGGCTCGCATACGATCACCGCCACCTACAACGGCGACCCCGATCACAGCGCCTCGACCGGCAACGACACTCACACCGTCGAGGTCGAGCCCTCCAACACCACCACCCTCACCTCGTCCCCGGACCCGTCCGCCTTCGGACAGCCCGTCACCTTCACCGCCACCGTCACCCCGAGCCAGCCGGGACCGGCACCGACCGGCACCGTCACGCTGGTCGTCTCCGGGACGGGTGGCGGCACCTTCACGGCGCCTCTCGACGGCGCCGGGACCGCCCAGTTCACCCTCGACACCCTGGGCGTGGCGACCCACTCCGCCACCGCCACCTACAGCGGCGACACCGACTACAGCGCCTCGACCGGCTCCGACACCCACACCGTCATCCCGGCAGCCACCACCACGACCGTCGACTCCTCGCCCGATCCGACCCTGTTCGGGCAGCTCGCCACCTTCACCGCCACCGTCGCTCCCGTCCCGCCCGGCGCCGGTACGCCATCCGGCACGGTCACCTTCACCATCGACGGCACCACCACCCTCACCGGAACACTCGACGCCTCCGGCACCGCCACCGTCAGCACCCCCACACTCACCGCCGGAAGCCACACGATCCAAGCCACCTACAACGCCGCCGGAGACACCAACTACAGCACCTCCACCGGCACCGGCACCCACACCGTCGACTCCGCAGCCACCACAACCACCGTGGTCAGCGGCCCCAACCCATCGGTCTTCGGGCAGGCTGTCACCGTCACGGCGCTGGTCTCTCCAGTGGCTCCCGCGACGGGAGTTCCCACGGGTACGGTCACCCTCTCCGTGGCCGGAGGAGGCACCTCCACGGTGCCGGTGGCCCTTGACGGCACGGCACAGGCCACCTTCAGCTCCCTGCCGCCCGGCAGCCTTCCGGTGACCGCCGCCTACAACGGCGACGCCAACTTCGCTGCGTCGACTGGGACTTCCACCCACCTCGTCAATCCGGCGGCCACCACGACCGCAGTCGTCAGCACCCCCGACCCCACCTCCTTCGGCCAGACGGCGGCCTTCACGGCCCAAGTGACCGCCACGGCACCGGGAGCCGGAACACCCACCGGCACCGTCACCTTCACCGTCAGCGGCGGCCCCACACTGACCGGAACACTCGACGCCTCAGGGACCGCCACGGTGAGCACCGGCGCACTGCCAGTCGGCACCTACACCGTCACCGCCGCCTACAGCGGCGACACCCACTTCCGCACTTCCACCGGCACCGACAGCCACACCGTCAACCGCGCCCCGACGACCACCACAGTCACCGCCGCCCCCGACCCGTCGTCCTACGGCCAGACGGCCACCTTCACCGCGACGGTCACCTCGAACGTTCCCGGAGCAGGCACCCCCACCGGCACGGTGACGTTCCTCTTCGACGGCACGACACCGGTCACCGCCCCTCTGGTGAACGGCACGGCCACCGTGACCCGCAGCAACCAGACCCCCGGTACGCACACGGTCACCGCGAACTACGGCGGATCCTCCGACTTCGCCGCGTCGAGCCAAGCGGGCACCCACACCGTGACCCGAGGAGCGACCACCACGACGGTCGTCTCATCGCCCGACCCTTCACCCCCCGGCAGCCTCATCGCCTTCACCGCCACGGTGACGGCCACGCCTCCCGCAACGGGAACGCCTACCGGGACAGTCACGGTCACGATCGGAGGAAGCGGCGGTGGCACGTTCACCGCGGTACTGGTCGGCGGCGTCGCAACGGTCACCAACAGGGGGCTGTCCGTCGGGCCTCACGCCATCACCGCCACATACAACGGCGACACCACCTTCTCTCCCTCCACCGGCACCGACACCCACACCGTGAGCCCGTGACGGGTCCGGATTCGCACGTCGTACGCCGGCCGAAGCGCGGGACACGGGTTGCACGGGCGTCGCAGCGTGGTCACGCAGCAGCGGACCCGTAGCCGCACCCCCTTCCGTGGGTCCAGCGGCGTCCGCAGTCGGCCGCTGCGGTCGGTCCCCCGACTCTCGCCGTCCGCCCCGGCTCTTGACCTGGAGTGGACTCCAGGTTGCAGAGTGCTCGCCATGACGACGTCTCAGGGGTACGTGAGCATCGGTGAGGCCGCGCGGCAGTCGGGGCTGACCGTGGACACCCTGCGCTACTACGACCGTGAGGGCCTGCTCGGCGACCTGCCCCGCGACGCGGGTGGGCGGCGGCTCTTCGACGCGGACGCGCTCGGGCTGCTGGGCGTTCTGGTCGCACTGCGCCGTACCGGGATGCCGATCGAGGCCGTACGCGAATTCAGCCGGCACTCACGCAGCGGCAACGACGCCACCAGGGCCGCTCGGCTCGCGCTGCTGCGTTCCCACGGCGAACGAGTGCGGGCGGACCTGCGCCAGCTCCAGGCCGATCTCGAACTCATCGAGTGGAAGGTGGCCGCCTACACGGCGGCCGAGAACGGGCAGGACCCTCCCCCGAGGAAGGACGTGCCATGAACAGGACGACGGACACCACCACGTGGTTCAGCAGACGACCGGGCTTATCCCGCTGACTGGCAAGAAGGAGATTCCGTGTTCCCCATCGAAGGCCCGATCATCGTGAATGCGATGCGCGAGGCGGGTTCTGCCATGCCGGACGCACCCGTGGCCGACGAAGCACCCCGCAGACCGCGTCGCTCACGGCAGATGCTGGCCCGTTCACTGCGTTCGCTCGCCGACTGGCTTGAGCCTCCGCGCTGCGTGGAGCCCACCCTGCGACCGCACCCGCGTTAGTCCTAATCAGCGCTTCCCGCAGCAGCACGCCGGTGATCGTTTACGGAGAAGGTTCACGTCTCCTCGCGCGACCGGTCAGGGGCGCGCGCTCGCCGCTACCCGGAACCCGGAACGTGCTGATGGACGTGGTCCGTTCGACGTGTGCGTGCGCCGCGCGAACGTGATCCGGGCCGTCCGTACGAGCGCTATCGTCGACCCGTCTCCTGAGCACCGCAGGCCCCTGCGGTGGGCGTGGCCGTACGCACCGAGCCTCCTGGAGGCAGAAAGGGCGTGGCTCACAGCCCGAGCCCAGGTACCCGATGACCGACAAGACCGACTTCAAGAAGACCCTCGACAGCTACCGGGCTAAGCGAGGCGAGTTCCGGATTCTGCACCTGCCCGCCATGCGGTATCTGATGGTCGACGGGCACGGCGATCCGAACAGTTCACCGGCCTTTGCCGAGGCGCTCGGAGCGCTGTATCCGGTGGCGTACAAGTTGAAGTTCGCCAGCAAGCTGGATCTCGGGCGGGACTACGTCGTCCCGCCCTTGGAGGGGCTGTGGTGGGCCGAGGACATGGACTCCTTCACGTCCTCGCGTGACAAGTCTCGGTGGGACTGGACGATGATGCTCATGGTCCCTGACTGGATCGGCCAAGGCATGTTCCAGGCTGCCGTCGAGCAGGCCGGAGCCAAGGCCCCTCCCGTACGTCTCGGCGACGTCCGCCTTGAGTCTCTGTCCGAGGGCCGGTGCGTGCAGACGCTGCACATCGGGTCGTTCGACGACGAAGCCGAGGTCCTCGAGCGGATGCACCATGAGTTCATCCCCGGCCATGGTCTTCGCATGGACGGCAAGCACCACGAGATCTACCTCAGCGACTTCCGCAAAGTCGCACCTGAGCGTCTGCGCACCATCCTCAGGCAGCCGGTTCTCTGAACGACCGCGGCCACCGGCCGAGCCCGGGAACGGCCACGTTCTTCGACGAGCCCGACCCCGAAGTCATCGGTCAGCGGCCCGAATCGGATCGCGGGTGCTGACGTGCGGACGGGAAAGCCATCGCGCTAGGGGCCTGACGAGATCCTGGAGGTTGCGGAGAGGGGCCGCGATCCTGACCGCCCGCCGTCATGCCTTCTTCCGTGCCCGTTTCGCCTCCTGCTTGTAGGCGCGGACCTTCTCCAGGGACTCCTGTCCCGTGATGTCGGCCGCCGAACGGTGCGCGTCCTGCTCGCCGTAGGGGCCTGCCGCCTCCCGCCAGCCCTCCGGGGTCACGCCCATCTGCTTGCCCAGCAGCGCGAGGAAGATCTGCGACTTCTGCTTCCCGTAGCCGGGAAGGTCGTTGAGCCGGTCCAGCAGTTCGCGGCCTGTGGCGACACCGCGCCACACCGCGCTCGCGTCACCGTCGTAGTGGTCGACGAGGTACTGGCAGAGCTGCTGCACGCGCTTGGCCATCGATCCCGGATAGCGGTGCACGGCGGGCTTCTGCGACAGCAGCGCCGCGAACTGCTCCGGGTCGCTCGCGGCGATCACGTGCGCGTCCAGGTCGTCCGCGCCCATGCGCTGCGCGATGGTGTACGGACCCGTGAACGCCCACTCCATGGGCACCTGTTGGTCCAGAAGCATGCCGGTCATGGCGGCCAGGGGGCTGCGGCTGAGCAACTCGTCGGCTTCCGGTTGCTGTGCGAGGCGAAGGGTGATGTCCATGCCCCGATGATCGCCCTCTCGGCGCCGCATCGCACGCCTGCCGCTGCGTCTTTCACAGGGCGTGACCGGCAGTTCGTCGTGAGCCGGGGGCGGTCTGTTCTCGGACTCGGGACAGGTCGGCGGCCGCGAGGGAGAGGGCGAGCATCACGAGAAGCAGAATCCATCGTGGGTCGTCCAACATGAGATCGTCGGCGGCTTGTCGGCGCTCGTCGGCCCCCAGCGCCCTCGTCGCCTGATCCGACTCGGCCCAGCCCCCGGGGGGCGTCGGGAGGCGCTGTCCACAGGACAGCAGGGCCTCTGTCGCGGTGCTCGTTCCACAATGCGTGAGCGCCGAGCTCTGGCGATATCTACGCCCTCGGCGGTAAGTGGCGTTTTCACCGTAACCCGCGTGTCAACAGGAAAGCATCGAGCTGCGAGTCGATTTTCCGCCGCCGTTCCTTGGCTACCGTCGCGGCCATGCCAGAAATGAAAGCGCTGAATGTCGGCCCGTCAGGAATCGAGATCGCCTACGAGCGCTTCGGTGAGCTCGATACGCCGCCGGTCCTGCTGATCATGGGCGCCGGTGCACAGATGATCAACTGGCCGGATGGGTTCTGCCAGGAGCTCGTGGCCCGCGGGATGCAGGTGATCCGGTTCGACAATCGTGACGCCGGCCGGTCTACGCACTTCTCCGAAGCGCCCGTGCCGGATTTCACGGCGGCGATGGCCGGTGACGTCTCCACGGCGTCCTACACGCTGTCGGACATGGCGGGCGACGCGATCGGTCTGCTCGATGTGCTGGGGTTGGGCAGCGTGCACGTCGTAGGTGCCTCGATGGGCGGGATGATCGCGCAAGTGGTCGCGCTGGAGGCCCCGGACCGGGTTCGTTCGTTGACGTCGATGATGTCCACCACCGGTGCACCCGACGTGGGGCAGGCCGATATGTCGGTGTTCGCCGAGTTGGGAAGACCGCCGCAGGACCGGGACGCCTTCGTCGAGTGGCACGTGCGCGCCATGCGGATCGCCGCGTCGCCGAAGTTCGAGTTCGACGCGGCCGCGGCAGCCAAGCAGGCCGGACGGATCTACGACCGTGGCTACGACATCCTCGGCTTCCACCGCCAGGGCATCGCAGTCCTGGCGACAGGCGACCTCACGCCGCGGCTGACGAGACTGCGGGTTCCCACGCTGGTGGTGCACGGCACCGCCGACCCCCTGTTCGACATCAGCGGCGGGCGGGCCACCGCGGCCGCTATCCCGCACGCCGAGCTTGTGACCGTCGACGGCATGGCCCACAGCCTCCCGAGGGAGCTGTGGCCCGAACTCGCCACGCACATCGCCCGTCTGGTCAACCGCGCCGAGGCCGACACGGTCCCCGACGCCTGACGGAAGGGGCGATCCGCCCAGGCGGCACCGAGACCGGTGTGACGCGGTGCGCCAAAACTCGTTCATGACTCGTCATGGAACCCTGCCGGGCGGCAGTGGGCCCGGCAGCCGCCTCTCGCTCACGCCCGCCGGGAGCCGGTCAGCAGGCGATGTCGACGATCTGGATGTTCTGGATGTTCGTCACCTTGTGCCAGCCCGGACCGACGGGCGCCTCTCCGGACGGTCTGACCTTGCAACCCGGGGCGACCCAGTAGCCGTCGACGTCTTTCACGCCCACGTCGGGGCCGTCCTGACCGGTCTTGAGCACCCGCCACGTCGAGGAATCGTGCTGCCTTCCCCACTGGTCGGTGATCAGGAGACGGTGCCGGTCGTCACGGTTGTGGACCTCACCGCAGATATGGCCGCCGATCTCGCAGGTCCCGAGGAGACGCGACCCCGCGGCCACTTGTGCTCCGCTGTGCGGACGGGCACCCGTCGTAGCGGCCGTCGCGGTCGGCGCCGAAAACGCCACCAGGGCGCTCGCCGTCAGCGCCACGAGGACCGAGCTGAGTGATCGCAATGAAGCCTCCTCTTTCGACCAGTCGTCATCATCCGTCAGGGACAGGGAACTTCCGCGCTCTGAAGACGGGCACCTGATTCACCTTCATCGCCCCGGGCAGGTGCGTCGTCTTCAAGGCTGCCGGGCGTGGAGTTGTCGCGCAGCCCCGGTCTCCACGGAAGCCCCGGTCTCCACGGAAGCCCCGGTCTCCACGGAAGCAGATCCCTCCGCTGCGGCCAGTGGGCGCTCCCACCCCGTGTGAATCCCCTGTGCGATTCCTACGTGTGGTTTCCACCGCGTACGCTCCGCCCCCGCGCGGCCGCCCGTAGGCACGGGGCCCTGGATACGGACCCGATGCGGCGCCGTGGTCCGAAGCCGTAACCCATGTGGCGGTCAAGGAATATCGGCAGGGAAAGCACGAACCTACGTTTGAGACCGGACTCGGGCCCCACGAGGGAAGGCTCTTCGGTGGACGGTCGAATAGTGCAGGTGAAGATCCACCCGGCCATAGGCGTCGCCCGCATCGGCAACAGCGACGAGGCACCCTTCATCGGCCCGGAATCACCGGATCAGGAACCAGGGGAACCCGGCTCGTACAAGGACGCGTCCGGAGCGATCCGCAGACAGGCCGCACGTTTCCGGGTGTACGGCTACAACGCCGCGGGGGAAGTCGTACGGGAGTTGAAGCCGGGCGACTCGGGTGTCTCCGAGATCCGGTGGACGGTGCACCTGGCGAACAAGAAGGCCGCCTGGTACCAGTTCCATGTGCCGCTCGACATCCCTGAGGGGAAGACGCTCGCGGCCACGCAATACGCCCGGAGGAACGCCGACGTCGCCGGTGCCGACCGTAGGAAGCTGGTGATCGACCCCGGAAGCCGGACCGTTCGCGGCTCGGCGGCCGAGGCGCAGAAGTTCGACACCGGCAAGATCATGGGCAAGGCGGTGTATCTGGGGGAGATCTCCACCCGTTCCGACGGCCGCCTCTTGGTGCTCGGCGGCAGGGGGAATTCCGCCTCGTACAAGAACAAGCCGATCACGGGAGTCGCCAACAACGACACCTGGTACGACGATGTGGCCGACGGGCCGGTGACGGCCAAGGTCAGTATCGACGGCAGGGAGTTGACCGCCAGCCCGGCCTGGGTGGTGGTGGGCCCACCTGACTACGCGCCAGGCGTCAAGTCCGTTCGCACCCTCTACGATCTGCTCTTCGACGTGTTCGTGGAGGCCGGTTCGCTGACCCGCCCGCAGACGATCTCTTTCGCCGACCACATCGAGCCGATTCTGCGGCGATTCTCCGAACTCCAGTGGGTCAACCACGGCTTCGCGACCCAATTCGGCCGGCAGGGCCCCAACTTCTTCCTCGACCCCGCGTTGCGGAAACGGCTCTCCGACCCTTCCGAGCGCAACCGCGAACTGCGCCGCCAGATGTACGTAGCCCTGCGCGACTACGGCCGCGACGGCAAGTCACCGCTGCCGTGGCCCTGGCTCTACGGCGACGCCATGGCCGGCAAGCCGAACTCCGTGCGTCAGCACATCAAACTGTCCCCGGTGCAGGACTGGATGCTCCAGCGCTGGGCCGACGGCGCGTTCGAGGCCGAGCCGCTGCGGCACCCCCGCCCCGTGGCCGATGAAGCACCCGTCGCGGAGCAGCCGGGACTGCTGGACCGCGCGGCCCTGGAACACTGTGCCGCCGAGGCGTTCCACCCGGGCTGCGAGGTCACCTGGCCCATCAGGCATACGACGATGTTCGCCGAGCCCTTCCGCATCCTGCACCGCGCGCCGGGCACCTCGGAGCCGGACTTCGGGCCGACGCTCACCCCGCAGGAGGCGGCCGTCAAGAACGGTCCCCTCTACGCGCAAGGGCCCGGTGACCTCACGCGCTGGATGGCCGCCCCATGGCAGGCCGACACCGCGAGCTGCCGCTCCGGCTACGAGGTGGTGGCCAACCTCGGCCCCCGCTACAGCCCGTATCTGCCGACCTTCTGGCCTGCCCATGTGCCCAACCACGTGCTCAAGGCGGAGGACTTCGAGACGGTCAACACGCCACCGTCCGACGGTGACGACAGCGCCCGCGAGAAGGCGTTCGAACGTCGGGCGACCTGGCTGCGCGGCCTCAACGGGAACATGAACCAGCAGCGCGCCCAGATGATCAAGGACTGGCCGAAGCTCGGGATCGTCGAGGTCCGCGAATACACCGTCGGCGACGGGAAGTTCCCCGACCGCATACAGGTCGAGTCACACCCGGGAGCACCGCTCGACGAGGCGATGAACACGGCGAACCTCGTCAACTTGCAGGTGCCCGAGGCGGGTTCGGCCGTGCTGGCCGCCGCGGCGGGCACCTGGCCCGAGGAGAGGCCCGAACCCGAGACGGTCGAGGCCGAGCACGTCGCACGCGCCGTCAGCGAGGCCGCGGAGGCGACCGGCTACAGCGAGGAGGAGATCGCCGCCGGATATCTGGAGAGACTCGACCCCTTTCACGATGCGTTGTGAGCGCTCGTATCGCCGGTGCCGTTGTGAGTGCCGGGAGCGCTGTGGGCACGGACTCCGGCGCCGGGATCTACGACGTGGTCGTGGCGGGCGGCGGCCCGGCAGGCTGCGCGGCGGCGCTGACGCTCGCGAGGGCAGGCCGTACGGTCCTGCTCGCGGACGCCGGCACCGGCCCGCCGAAGCTGGGTGAAACCCTCGTGCCCGCGGGCCGGTTGCTGCTCGGGGACCTCGGTGTCGCCGACCTCCCGGTTGCCGGCCTCGGTGTCGCGGACACCGGTGTCGCCGAACGCGTGCCCGGTCGGGGTCATCTGCCCTGCTACGGCAATCTCTCGGCGTGGGGCTCGGCGGAGCTGCACGCCGTGGACTTCGTCAACGATCCGCACGGCCACGGCTGGCACCTCGAACGGCCGCTGTTCGACCGGCAGTTGCGCGACGCCTCGCGTGCGGCCGGGGCAGAGGTCGCCGAGGGCACGGCGGTACGCGATGCGGTGCGGCACGCGGTACGGCGCTCGGCGCCCGGCGGCTGGTCCCTGTCGCTGCGAGCCGCCCGTACCGTTCCCGGTTCCGGGACCGCTGAACGTGCGGTGCGCTGCCGCTGGTTGATCGACGCCACCGGCCGCGCCGCCCGTATCGCCGTAAGGGCCGGGGCGCGCCGACGAATCCATGACCGGCTGACCGCCGTCCATACGATCCTGGAGGCGAACTCGCGCGACACAGACCGCCGTTCACTCGTCGAGTCCGACGAGAACGGGTGGTGGTACACCGCCTTGCAGCCCTCGGGCGGCCGCCTGGTCGCCTACTTCACCGACGCCGACCTGCCCGCCGCCGCGCACACGGCACGCCACTTCGGGCGGCGGATGCTGGCCACCCGCCATGTGTCCCGCTCGGTCCGCCCTCACGAGCAGTCCATCCCAAGTGCCGCCCCTCCCCGCCGAGTCGCCGCGCACACCGCCGAACTGGACCGGATCTACGGGGACGGCTGGATCGCCGCCGGGGACGCGGCCGTCGCATTCGACCCGCTCTCCTCCCAGGGCGTACTCACCGCCCTCTACACGGGGTTGAGCGCGGGCGAGGCCGTCGACGCCTGTCTGAACCGTACGGGCAGCGGTCCAAGCCGTATGGACATCGGCGAGGAGGCGGTCCTCGCCGACTACGCGCGGAAGGTGTCGGAGACGCGAACCGCGTATCTGCGCGGCCACCGAGTCGTCCACGCCCAGGAGAGCCGCTGGCCCCACCGCACCTTCTGGGCGCGGCGCCACGCACACCTGACCGATCCCCTCCTTCACTCCCGCCCTCCCGAAACGCCGCTACCGACCGCAGGAAAGGACCAGTTCCCATGAGTACGGAAAAGGAGCACCGGAACGATCCCCGAAGCGGAGAACTCCACGGCCTCCACCGGTTTCTGCTGATCGGCAAGAGACGGATCTTCTCCTACCACCTCGCGCTCTACAACGTGGAGGCACACGCCTTCCAGGCGATCGTGACCCTCGACCTCACGGACGCCGTACGCCACGCATATCTCGCGGACCTGGAGAAGAACCAGGACGAGCGGGTCTTCTACAGCCTCTTCTCCCCGGAGCACTTTCCGCTCGCGGATCTCAAGAACGGCAAGACCTTCAAGGTCCGACTGGAACGTGTCGTCGTCAAACCGGACGGCTCCAGGGAATTCCAGAAAATGCTGAACGGGCAGCAGACCGACGCGGTTTGCAGACCGGAGGACGTACGGTACTTCCGCAAGCTCGGCGGCCTCGAATACCCCCGCTACCTCACATACCTCCTGTTCGGCGAGGGCGACGAGGTGCACATCGCACACGAGCTGGCGAAGAAGCCGAACTGGGACGAGGTCGTCACCGTCACCGACACACGGAACATCGACCCCGGGATCATGACCAAGATCCCGGACATCACCGTCGAGTCGATCGCGGACCCTCACGGCGTAGTGGAGGAGAGCCCGTTGAAGAAGGGCCGGAGATACGACGCCAAGGTCGACGGAGCCGGTGCTTCGATCAGCTTCAAGGCGGGCCGCCAGGGCTGGTGGAACCACACCAGCCTCAACTAGGCGATACCTGGTATTCCAGCCGTAGATCGTGATGTTCTTGGCCGGGTCCGACCTCGAGACGGCGACGGCTACCGCGTCATAGGGTCGTCGCCATGACCATGGAAGCGCAGGGGCAGGGCCTGTTCTGGGATGTTCAGGCCGGGCGAATCCCGCCACCAGCCGCAGCGGTGACCCTGGGCTGGGAATTGATCGCCGTCGATCCCGAGCACGGGACCATCGAGGTCGCCTTTCAGGCAGGCGAACAGTTCCTGAACCCGGCAGGGGTGGTTCAAGGCGGCTTCCTGGCCGCCATGCTCGACGACACGCTGGGCCCGGCGCTGGTCGCGACCCTGCCCGCCGGGCAGTTCGCGCCGACCTTGGATCTCCATGTCCAGTTCCTCCGCCCTGCCAGCCCAGGGCGTCTTGTCGGCCGAGGACGTGTCGCACAACGCGGCAACGAGGTGTGTTTCTTGGCTGGAGAACTCGTCGACCCCGACGGGAAGACCGTTGCCGTGGCGACCGCAACCGCACGGATCAAGAATGTTTCCTGATCAGTGCCCCACTCAGACCGTGATCTTCATGTGTGGGATGCGGCCTGTCGCCGGTAACGGCTCGTGCGTGATCGCTCCCGATGGCGGCGTCGCCGATCGGACCAGCCGAGTCAGTGGGTCATGTCGCGGAGAGGAGCCGGCCCGCACCGGTGGCCGCTTCGGCCGAGCGAAAACGCGCACGGCGTCGGCCGCGGACCTGCCCGAACACCGGCTCCCGGTCGGTGTCGTCGGCGCCGGGCGACGATCCGGCCGGGTCAGGCCCGGTGGTCCTCAGGGCCAGGTCAGGCCCCCGACCTGACGTGCATCCGTTCGCCCTGGGGCCCGAAAAGCCCCAGCATCTCCACGGGTTGGTCGCCGCGGTTGGCGATGACGTGCGGGGTGCGGGTGTCGAACTCGACGACCTCGCCCGGCTTGAGGTCGAGTTCCCGGTTGCCGAGGACGAGGTACAGCCGGCCGGACAGCACGTAGATCCACTCGTAGCCCTCGTGGACCTTCGGCTCGTACGGCTCGGGCGGGTCGTGCGGCGGCACGATCACCTTGAACGCCTGCACGCCGCCCGGCCGCCGGGTCAGGGGGACGAATGTGCGGCCGTGCCGCTTGATCGGTTTCGCCCGCACTCGCGGATCGCCCGTCTCCGGTGCGTCGACCAGCTCGTCGAGCGGCACCTGATGGGCGCGGGCCAGCGGCAGGAGCAGTTCCAGGGTGGGCTTGCGCTGTCCGGATTCCAGCCGGGACAGGGTGCTGACCGAGATGCCGGTGTTCTTCGCCAGTTGCGTCAGGGTCGCGCCCCGCTCCACGCGCAGTGCGCGCAGCCGGGGACCGACCCCTTCGAGTACGTCGTCGAACTCTGCCATGCCCCCAGTTTGCCAAAGCGGCAAGAATGTTTGCCAATCTCTGGGAAGTGTCCGCACCCTGGCAGACATGGACAACGAACCGACAGGAACGCACATCGACGAGTCGTACGACGTGGTCGTCGTCGGCGGCGGGGCCGCCGGGCTGAGTGCCGCGCTGGTGCTGGGAAGGTCCCGGCGCTCGGTGCTGGTGATCGACGCCGGCGAGCCCCGTAACGCGGCCGCGGACCATATGCACAACTACCTGGGCAGGGAGGGCGCGAGACCGGCCGAGCTGCTGGAGTCGGGCCGCGAGGAGGTCGGGCTGTACGGCGTGGAGGTGCGCGCGGGCCGGGTCTCCTCCGCGGTACGCGACGGCGGCGGCTTCGAGTTGGGCCTCGACGGCGGCGGCCTCGTGTCCGCCCGGCGGCTGGTGCTCGCCACCGGCGTCGTCGACGTGCTGCCGGACGTGCCGGGGCTGGCGGAGCGCTTCGGCCGTGACGTGCTGCACTGCCCGTACTGCCACGGCTGGGAGGTGGCCGACATGCCGCTCGGGGTCGTGGCGAGCGGCCCGGACTGCGTCGAGCGGGCCCTGCTGTTCCGGCAGTGGAGCAGTGATGTGGTCATCCTGCTCAACGGCCGTACCGCCCCGGAGGGTGACGACGCCGAGAAGCTCGCCGCACGCGGCATCCGCTGTGTGCCGGGCGAGATCGCACGGGTCGTCGTCGAGGACGACTCGCTCACCGGCGTCGAGCTGGCCCACGGCGAGATCGTGCACCGCAGGGCGCTGGTGGTCACCACCGACCCGGTGCCCGACACCGCGCTGCTCGACGCCGTAGGCGGCCCGGAGACCCCCGGTCTGAAGGTCGTCGGCAACGCGGCCACCCCGTACGCCGGGGTCATCGCCTCGGCCGCCGACGGCATGACCGCGGGGACCTTCCTCAACCACGAACTCATAGTCGAGGAGACCGCGGCGGCCGTCGCGAAGCACCGGAAGCACGGCGAGCACCGGAAGCACGGGGAGCACGGCAAGCAAGAGGAGCACGGCGAACACGGGAAGAACCGGAAACAGCACCTGAAGGAAGCCGCCTGATGAGCGACCACGCACACCACCTCACCGATGAGGAGGCGGCCATCTTCGAGCCGCCGAGCTGGGAGGAGCGCTACTCCGGCGAGGGAAGCTACTGGAGCGGCGACCCCAACCCGCAGTTGGTCGCCGAGGTTTCGGGCCTGACCCCGGGCACGGCGCTCGACGTCGGCTGCGGCGAGGGTGGCGACGTGATCTGGCTCGCCCGGCAGGGCTGGAAGGTCACCGGCGCGGACTTCGCCGCCAACGGCCTTGCCCGCGCCGCCCGTCACGCGGAGGAGGCCCACGTCGCCGACCGCATCGACTGGTGGCAGGTCGACGCCCGTGCCTTCGCCGCCGACGGGCGCTCCTACGATCTGGTCACCACCCATTTCCTGCACCCGCCGGACGGCGGGATGGTCGAGGTGACGCGGCGCCTGTCCGAGGCGGTAGCGCCCGGCGGTCACCTCCTGGTCGTGGGTCACGCCCCGTCCGAGGTGTTCACCCAACTCACCGCGAACCAGCGCAGGGCGATGTTCGTCGCCGAGGACCTGCTGCCCGGCCTGCCCGAAGGCTTCGACGTCCTCGTCGCCGAACAGCGCCCACGGAGAGTGGTCCGCGACGGCGTGACGGTCGACATCGACGACTCCACGCTCTTCGCCCGGCGTACGGCCTGACACGCTCCGGGGGCGCGGGCACACGCGACGCCGGCGGGGGCGCACACCACCTGCTCCGAGGGCGCCCCTGCGCCGCTGTACACCAAGATCACGCTGCTCTAATCTTGTGCGCCGGCTTGGTGGTTGACGTTCCGTCAGTCGTTTTTGTGGCGCGGTGTCTTGGGAGGTGCGGGTGGTTTCGGAGGAGCAGGACGCGGGTGCCTCGACGCCCCCAGCGCCCACATCCGGGTCCGTACCCACGACCGCTTCCGCTCACGGGGAGGCGAACGCGTCCGGTGGCGGTCCCGGCACGGGCCCCGGGCCCGGTCCCGCTGCCGAGTCGGCGTCCGTCGTCGTCGTGGGCGCCGGGCCCGCCGGACTCACCCTCGCCAACCTGCTGCTCGCCGAGGGCATCGACTGCGTCGTGGTGGAGGCGGAGAGCCGCGAGTTCATCGAACAGCGGCCGCGGGCGGGCTTCTTGGAGGAGTGGGCGGTACGCGCACTCGAACGGCGCGGCCTCGCCGGGCCCGCACTGCTCGGCGCTCAGGCGCAGGGCGACTGCGAGTTCCGGCTGGGCGGCACGCGGCATCTCTTCCGCTACGGGGCGCTCTCCGGCCACCGGCACATCGTCTATCCGCAGCAGTTCCTGGTGACGGACCTGGTGCGCGCCTACGCGGACGAGGCGGGCGGAGACATCCGCTTCGGCGCCCGCGACGTCGCCGTGCACGGCATACGTACCGAAAGCCCGTCGGTGACCTGGACCGACCCGGACACCGGCCGAGAGCGGACCGTGGTCTGCGACTTCGTCGCCGGATGCGACGGCGCCCGCGGCTCGTCGCGTTCCGCGATACCGGAAGGCGGCGTCGAGGTCTTCCGTCACGATCTGGGCGTGGGCTGGCTGGCGTTGCTCGCCGAGGCGCCGCCCTCCGCGGAGCGGGTCGTCTTCGGACTGCACCCGCAGGGCTTCGCGGCGCACATGGCGCGCAGCCCGCAGATCACCCGCTACTACCTGGAGTGCCCGCCGGGCGACTCGGCGGACAACTGGCCGCACGAGCGCGTCTGGAGCGAACTGCGCACCCGGCTCGCCGCACGTGGCGCCGACCCCCTCAACGAGGGCGAGGTGATCGAACGCCGCGTCCTCGACATGCACAACTACGTTGTCGAGCCGATGACTTACGGCCGCCTCCACCTCGCGGGCGACGCGGCGCACCTGGTGGCACCCGTCGCCGCGAAGGGCCTGAACCTCGCGCTCAACGACGCGCTGCTGCTGGCCGACGCCTTCCGTGCCTACTACCGGGAGGGCGACGAGAGCGGCCTGGAGGGCTACTCGGACGCCTGTCTGCGCAGGGTGTGGCAGTACCAGGACTTCAACCGCTGGGTCTCGGAGATCGTCCACGGCCCCTCGTCAGGCGACCCGTTCCGCGCGGGTGTCGCGGCGGCCCGGCTGAGGCGCATGACCCGCTCGGAACGGGCGGGCCGCGCGGTCGCCGCGCTCTACATCGGCAGCGACGCCGACCACTGACGGGCCGCCCGGCTACGGGCTACGGGCCTACGGACTACGAGTCACGGGCATGCGAGTTGCGGGCCATGAGTCACGGACTGCGAGTCACGGGCGAGTGCGGGCCGCTCGCGGTCCCGCGGCCCCGGCCGACTGCCGCTACGCGTAACCGCCTTCGACGAAGAGCAACCGGCGGTCCAGCGCCGTGGCCCTCAGCGCGAGAGCCTCCGCGTACTCGGGGGAGTCGTACCAGCTCCGTGCCGCGTCCATGTCGGGGAACTCCAGCACGATCAGCAGCGCTTCGTCCGGCCACTCACCCTCGACCGCCTCGGGCCGCCGCCCACGGGAGAGGTAGCGCCCGCCGTACAACTCGATGGAGGCGGCGGCCAGTTCGCGGTAGCGGGTGGCCTTCTCGCCGTCGACGACGGTGACTTCGGAGACGACGTAGGCAGGCATGCGGGCAAGCGTAGCCAGCCGAGGAGGGAGGACGGTCGGCGGACGGCCGCGGGGAGAGTTCTCCGGCCGAGAGCGTGTTGAACGGCGGGGGAGCCGGACAGGCCGGTCTCCTCCACGGAACGCGGACGTTCGGCGACTGCCGGGTTCGCGGGACCCTGGCAGAACGCCTTCAGCCGCATGGCCCAGGCGTCCTCGATGGGAACGGGACGACCGAGGACGTCCGACGCGGCGCGGTGGCCGGAGCGGATCGCCGCGTTGACCGTTGCCGGGTCGTCGGTCCACGTCGCCTCGCCCGCGAGGTGCAGCACCCCGCCCACGGGGGTGGCGAGCAGGTCGTGGTCCTCGGGCGCAGATCCCACGGTCATGTACGCATACGACCCTCGCGAGTAGAGGTCGTCCTGCCACGAGGTGACGTGCACACCGACGGGCTCTTCGACGCGGTCGCCGTAGAGCGGCGCAGTTCGCGGAGGACCGAGTCGACGATCTTCCCCTGCTCCCATCCTCGCGTCTCCTGCGCGGCCGGACCGGCGGCGAACGTGAGGAGCGTCGGCTCGCCGTGTACGGCGGTGAGGTCGTACCAGGAGTGCCACCAGGCCCCTCCCGGCCCTTGCTGACGGATGCCGTACACACCGTCGTCCCAGAACTTCGAGCTGAAACGGAGGAAGACCTTCTCGAAGGCGTTCATCTCAAGGCGCGCCAGCGCACCGGCCACCGGTTCGGGCAGCGGGGGCTCGATGACGAACTCCGCGGACTTCAGCACCCCCACCGGGACGGTGACCACGGCACGGTCGGCCGCGAACACGCCCTGACCGGCGGTGACTTCGACTCCGCCGGAAGACCGGCGCACCGAGGTGACGACGTGGCCCAGCCGGACGTCGAGGCCCGTCGCGAGGTGCGTCGCGAGGGCGTCGTAGCCGTCGGGGAAGACGACCTCGTCGCCGTCGATCGAATCGTCGTCGAGCCCGTGCGCGTCGAGCTCGTCGATCCATACGCCGTACTGCTCCTCGGTTCGGTGGCGCAGGTACTCCCGGACGCGCTCGGCACGTTCCGCCTCCCAGCCCTGGGCGGCGAGGGCCGCCTCTGCCGCCTCGCCGTACGAGCGTCCCGGGGCCATGGCGGCCACGACGCGGGCGAGTTCGGCGTCCACGGCGTCGATGTCGGCCACGAAGCGCTCCACCTCGTCGTCGGTGAGACGAACGCCCGAGGGGCCGTAGTAGGCGATGGGCCGGCTGTAGGGCTGGTACCCGCCGACCGTGAACTCCACGGTCCGCAGCCCGAACGCGGCTGCCGCCGCTGCGACCGGGCTGTCGGTGACCCCGTGGACCCAGGACGCGCCCAGATCGGTGACGACCCCGCCGTTCCGGTCGCTCCACACACGTCCGCCGATGCGATCGCGAGCCTCCAGCAGGACGACCCGCCGGCCGTTCCGGGAGAGCAGCCGTGCCGCGGTCAGTCCCGCGATACCCGCACCGACGACGATCGTGTCGACTCGCTCCATCGCACCCACCCCTTCCCGGCGCGCTTCGCGCGGCGCGCCGGTCAGCGTACTGGGCGGCGGGCGGTGGGCGGCGGGCGGTGCGGGCTCTCCCGGAGCACGGAGGCTGCGGGTCAGCCGCGAGGGCCGGACCGTCATGGCCGCGCTCTCGCGTGTGACCGGCTGCGTGTCACGGGTCGGCGATGTCGAGGGTGACCTTCGACAGGGGGCGGCCCACGCATGTCAGCACATAGCCGTCGGCCTTCTGACGTGGCGTGAGGCAGTTCGGCTCGTTCTGCGTGACCTCTCCGCTGCGAAGCCGCACCATGCAGTCGCCGCAGTTCCCGACCGTGCAGGAGTACGGCATCGGCACTCCCGCGGCGGCTCCCGCCTCCAGCAGCGTCTGGCCGGGCTCGACCACCACCGTGCCGACGGAGCGCCCGCCCTCCTCGACGGTCATCTCCTGCGGCACGGTCGTCGTGGACCCGGTGTCCGCCGCGCTGGTGTAGCGCTCATGGCGCACCAGCTCGTCCGGGACTCCGAGGCGCCGCCAGCACGCCCTGGACGGTCTCCGTCAGCGGCCCGGGACCGCAGACGTAGTAGCGGGCGTCCCGGGCCGGGGAGAGGCCGGTGACCCAGCGACGCACGCCGTCCGCGTCGAGCCGCCCGTCCCGTCGGGTCAGGACGTGGGTGACCGACAGCCGGTCGGGATGGGCCTCGGCAAGCCGGGTCAGTTCGTCGGCGAAGATGATCTCGTCCGCGTTGCGGCTGCTGTAGAGGAGCGCGATCCGGCCGCGGGGCCGGCGGACGTCGAGCTGCGCTCGGAGCATGCTCATCATCGGCGTCACGCCGCTGCCCGCCGCGACGAGCACCGTCTCGTCCGGGGGCTGCGGCTCGGCGTGGAAGGACCCCGACGGGCCGTGCAGCGCGAGACGGTCCCCGGCGCGGAGACCCCGGTGTACGTGGGTGGAGAACCGGCCGCCTTCGATGTGCTTGACGGTGACCTCCAGCCGCGACGAGCCGGGCGCCGACGAGGCCGAGTAAGCCCGTCGCACCCGGCGGCCGTCTATGTCGGCGACGAGTGTGAAGAACTGGCCGGGCCGGAAGCCGAACGGTCCGGGGCGCTCGCCCACGTCCTCCAGTACGAGGGTGACGGCGCTCGGTGTCTCCCTGCGCACCTCGGCGACGCGCACCTCTCGCGGGTGCTTCTCCGTCCTGCCCTCGTCGGCCGGGGCTCGGTGCGGGACGCCACGGCGGCGGCTGTTCCCCGCGGGCTCGACGTCCTCATAGCCCTCCTTGCGCAGGCCGGAACGGTAGGCACGGTTCATCACCAGTCGCAGCAACCGGTGCAGTCCCGGGATCGCGCCGACGGCCTTCAGCAGGAACGTGGGCGGACCGCCGCCGTCGGCGGCCGAGTTGGCGGCGAGGTGTTCTCCCGCCAGCGCCATCAGGTCCGGCACCGTGCCGCGGTCGGGGTGCGCGCCGGGGACCCAAGGCCGTGAGCGTGCGAGCGCGTCGTTGGCGGTCACCTCGGCGTGTTCGACGTCGACGAGCAGCGCCAAGTGCGGGGGCGTCCCGCGCAGCGCCATCGTCTCCAGCAGTGCGGGATCGTCGGTGATCGTGCCGTGGCCCCGTACGTGCAGGACACCGCTGCGCCCTGGAACGAGCGCGGCGAGAGAGAGCCGGTCGTCGTGCAGCAGGTTGTGGAGCGTGTCGGCACGTTTGTTGCCCTTACGGTCCGGGATGGCGAGCGTGCGGCCGTCCAGGATTCGCGCCGCCGTGTGCCGGTCCCCTCGCGGGCTGGTGTCGCTTCCGCCGGAGGAGTCCCACGTGGACAGCGCGAGGAACGGTGCCTCGGCCAGGAACCGGGCGACGCCGGGCCGGTGCAGGGGCCCGTCTCCCGTGATCTCGGCGGCCGGTTCGGCTGGGCCGGGCGGCTGCCACAGGCGGGACCGGAGGACGGCCTGCGCGCAGTGCACATACGCCTCGTCGATGTCGACGGTCGTCTCCGCGCCCTTCCGCGCCGCCGCCGAACCGTTGACACGCAGGATCTCCCCGACGCCCGGCAGGAGGAAGAAGAACGAGACCGGACCGTGCGGGTCGTCGCATTCGGGCACGGAGAACGAGATCCGCGTAGGCGAGTGGACGCGTACGAACCCCGGCGTGCCGCCGATGAAGGTCGTCCTGCTGAGGCCGTCCGCGTCCCGGTAGCCGAAGGCCGCGAGGGGGCACCGGGCGAGGACCGCCCGGCAGCCCTCGTCGAGGGCGCTGATCTGCTTGAGCCTGATCACCGGTGCCGGGCGGCCGACGGCCGTCTCGACCTCGTCCGCCGTCGTCAGCCGTCGCAGGGCGCTCAGCCGGTCTGCCTGCTGCACAAGGATTCCTCTCGGCCCTGGGGCGTACCGGCTCGGCACCGGCGTCCGCTGGGTGGTCCGGGCCTCGTCCGAGACGGTCGGCGTCCGCAGCCCGTTATCGAGCACGGTCTTGTTTCCGCAGCTCATGGCACTATTGTGAACAATTACTCAGCTCTTTGGCTACTCGCTTTCCCACGTCTCCGGGAGGACTCGGATGCCGTCGGCCGACCGCCGCGTTCAGCCACGTCGCAAGCCTCGTCAGGTGCGCGCCGAGCTCACCTACGAGCGCATCCTCACCGCCGCTGCTCACGTTTTCGCCGAGCACGGCTACGCCGCCGGCACCACCAACCGCATCGCCGAACGTGCCCGCATCTCCGTCGGCTCGCTGTATCAGTACTTCCCGAACAAGGACGCCATCCTCGCCGAGCTGCTGGTGCGGCACATCGACCGTGGCAGGTGGACACAGGCCGACCGACTCGACTTGTCCGCCGGCACCTTGGAGGCGATGGTGCGGGCACTGGTGCGCGACGCGATCGACAACCACCGCGACGATCCGCAACTGCTGCGCATCATGATCGAGGAGGCGTCGTTCTCGCCCGAAGTGCTCGAGACGATCGAACGGCACGGAAGGCTTCGCGTCGGTCAGGTACGCGACCTTCTCGCCCGGCACCCGGACGTCCGCGTACGAGACCTCGACACCGCGGCCGAACTGATCGTGACCACAGTGGAGATGAACACGCACAAGCTCATGGCCGATCCTCGGACCATTCCGGTCGAGACGTTCGAGAACGAACTGGTGGACATGGTCACCCGTTACCTGCGCGGCGATCGCTGGCCGAACGGATAGACGGCACGGGCGAGTTGAGAATCAGGGCGCCCGCCGGCACGGAATTGCCCGGGACGTCGCTGCCCTGCGGCAAGTGCGCGCGGCCACCCACTCCGCTTGCCCGGCCGGACCCCTTACGAACACCTACGGGCGTAAGCCCCACCGTCACGGGACCACATCGGCAGCCGCATGCCGAAAAACATCTCGCAGCCTCGGCGGCAAGAGGCATCGATCAGACCGTGGGCACCATCGATTTTTTCCTCTGGTTGGGAGCCGGAACGGCCGCCTACGCTGCTGCGCACCCCCCGGCTACCGGGCCCGCTGACGTACTAACGGGCCCCGCTGATGTAGGAGCACCGATGGCAACCACGCTTGCGGATGACCGGGCCACGCAAAAAGGTCTACGACGCAGTGTCATCGCTGGGTCGATCGGCGTCCTCGTCCACTGGTTCGACTGGGCGGTCTACGCTTATATGGCCACGACGATGGCGGACATCTTCTTCCCCAACCAGGACGGTACGGCCAGTCTCCTGTCCGTATTCGCCGTCTTCGCCGTCGCGTTCTTCGTCCGGCCACTCGGATCGGTCATCTTCGGTCACCTCGGCGACCGCTTCGGCCGCAAGAAGACGCTTTCCCTGGTCATCATTTCCATGGCCGCCGGAACTCTGCTGCTCGGTCTGATACCGGGCTACGACACGATCGGTCTGCTGGCGCCGATACTCCTCGTCGTCGCCCGGATCATCCAGGGAATCGCGGCCGGTGGTGAATTCGGTTCCGCCGCCGCCTTCCTCGCGGAATACTCCCCGGCGAAGCGCCGCGGTCTGGGGACCTCCTCCATCGAGGTCGGTTCCGTTCTCGGCTTCCTCCTCGCGTCCTTCGTCGTGTGGGCGCTCCACACGACGATGAGCGAAGCGGCGATCACCGCCGGTGGCTGGCGAATTCCCTTCCTCATCACCGTTCCTCTGGCTCTCGTCGGCCTGTACATACGCCTCAAGGTCGAGGACACCCCGGAATACCGAGCGCTGGAGGAGCTGGACACCGTCCCGGCGTCGCCCGTACCCGAGGTCTTCAAGAGCAACCGCAAGCAGTTCTTCCAGACCATCGGCATCGAGACGTTCATGAACTGCACGTTCTATGTGGTGCTCGTCTATCTCCTCACCTATCAAGAGGAGATCGTGGGGCTGCACCCCGACCAGGCCGCTCTGCTGTCGACCGTCGCCTCCCTGGTCGCCATCGCCCTCATCCCGCTCTCGGGCATCGCCTCCGACCGCGTCGGGCGCAAGCCGGTCCTGCTGAGCGCTGCCGGAATGCTCATCGTGGGTGCGGTGCCCCTGTTCCTCCTCATGCGACAGGGCACCCAGAACGCCGCCTTCGCGGCGACCGCGGGCCTCGCCGCCATCCTGGCGGTCATTCTCGGCACGCACTCCGCGACCGTCGCCGAGCTCTTCCCCACCCGCACCCGGCAGAGCGGCCTGTCCATGGCGTACGCGATCGCCGGTGCCCTCTTCGCCGGCACCCTGCCGTACATCAACACGTGGCTCATCTCGGTGACGGACGACCCGATGGTCCCGGCCTACACCCTCATCGTCGTCGGCGTCGTGGGCCTGCTGACCGTCCTGACGATCCCGGAGACCAAGAGCACCGACCTTCTCCATGAGTCCGACGTTTCCGCGGGAGGTTCAGTCCCGGCACCCGTACGCTGACCAGCAGCGATGGCGTGGCCGCCAGGCCGGCCTCGCTGTCGGTGCACCGCGGCGGACGGGAGTGCTCGTGATCAATGTGACCCTGCGACAGCTCGACTACCTGGTGGCGGTCGCCGAACACGGAACGGTCACTGCCGCGGCGCAGGCACTCCATCTCTCGCAGTCGACGGTCTCGTCGGCGATCGCCGACCTGGAACGCATCCTCAAGATCACCCTTTTTGTGCGGCACGCCCGGGGGCTCTCGCTCACCCGTGACGGGCAGATGGTCCTCGCCGAGGCCAGGCGCCTGCTGCGGGAGGTCTCAAGCCTGGAGCGCCGCGTGGCCGGCCTGAGCGGGGAGTTGGCAGGGGAACTCCGCATCGGGTGCTATTCGACGATTGCGCCGCTCCTTCTTCCCGCCATCGTCACCGAGTTCATGCTCAATCACCCGGCCGTGGACGTGAACTTCTCGGAAGGGTCGCAGCACGCGCTCCTGGAACAGATGGAGCAGGGCAAAAGCGACGTGGCCGTCATGTACGCGTACCGATTCCGGAACCATCTGACGGACCTCGGCCACACCGCCACAAAGCTCACGGCCGTGCCGCCGTACGTCCTGCTCCACCCTGAGCACGGACTTGCCGGGGCGGACACCGTCGCATTGCGTGATCTCGCGAACGACCCCTATATCCTCTTCGACCTCGAGCCGGGCGGGCAGTACTTCCTGTCCGTTTTCGACGCGGAGGGCGTGACCCCCGACGTCCGCTTCCGCACGCCCAATTCGGAACTCGTGCGCTGCCTTGTCGCCAGGGGTGCGGGGTATTCGCTGCTGAGCCAGCGGCCGAAGACGACGGTCAGCTACGAGGGCCTGCCGTATGTGGCCAAGGAACTCACGGCCAGGCACGAGGGGTTGGACGTCGTAGCGGTCACACCGGGCGACCGCATGCCCAGCAAGCGGGTCGCGACTTTCATCGAGATGGCCGTGGATCTCCTCAGGCCCGAGGTATTGAGATAACCGAAGGGACCTACGGAAATCCATTCTGGTTGACGAGGCCCCTTCTCCGTACGGTGGTGAATCAGTCCAATCCCCGGGCAGCGTCGTCGACTCGGAGGGAGCCACGTGCCACCCATGGGAACGGAACTCGTCGAGTTCCCGAATGCGGCGACGCCCGCGACAGCCGGCAGGCCAGGACGGGAGGCATTCCTCACTCCACCTCGCCTGTGCCGTCGCCGGTGGCGACCCGGAGTGAGTTCTCCCGGACGAGTCGCCGAGCGGCGGTGCAACAGATGAAATCCAGCGGAGGTACGTACGGATGTCGAGCACAGCGACGGAAGTCCTCGTCGTGGGCGGGGGCCAGGCGGGGATCGCGATGAGCGAGCACCTCGGCAACTACGGTGTCCCGCACATCGTCCTGGAGCGCGACCGCGTCGCCGAGCGGTGGCGGACTTCCCGTTGGGATTCCCTCGTGGCCAACGGCCCGGCGTGGCACGACCGTTTCCCGAACCTGGAATTCCACTGCGACCCCGACGCCTTTCCCACCAAGGAAGAGGTGGCGGCCTATCTGGCGGAGTACGCGGAGAAGATCGACGCTCCGATCCGCACCGGGGTCGAGGTGACCTCCGTGACCAAGAACATCGGAGAGCCCGGCTTCCGTGTGGCGACGTCGGAGGGCACCATCGACGCCCGCTACGTCGTGGCCGCGACGGGGCCCTTCCAGAAGCCGGTGATCCCGGACGTCATACCCGAGGCGGCCCGCATCCACCAGATCCACTCCGGCGGCTACCGCAATCCGCGGCAGCTACCCGAAGGGGCCGTCCTCGTCATAGGGGCCGGGTCCTCCGGTGTGCAGATCGCGGACGAACTGCGCCGGTCCGGGCGCGAGGTCTACCTCGCCGTCGGCCCGCACGACCGGCCCCCGCGACGCTACCGCGGCCGTGACTTCGTCTGGTGGCTCGGCGTCCTCAACAAGTGGGAGGCGGCAACGCCGCCCCAGGGCGCCGAGCACGTCACCATCGCGGTCAGTGGAGCCCGGGGCGGCCACACAGTGGACTTCCGCGACCTCGCCGAGGACGGCATCACGCTGGTCGGGACGGCCGAGTCCTACGAGGACGGCAAGATCCGGTTCGCCTCGGACCTCAAGCAGAACATCGTCCAGGGCGACGCCAACTACCTGTCACTGCTTCAGGAGGCCGACGCCTACATCGAGCGCAACGGCCTCGACCTGCCCGAGGAGCCGGAGGCGCACCGTCTGCGGGCCGACCCGCGGTGCGTGACGGACCCCCTGCTCGAACTCGACCTCGCCGAGGCGGGCATCGCCTCGATCGTCTGGGCCACGGGCTTCACACAGGACTACGGCTGGCTGAAGGTCGACGCGTTCGACGAGAAAGGGCGACCGCGGCACCGGCGTGGCATCTCATCCGAGCCCGGCGTCTTCTTCCTCGGGCTGCCGTGGCAGTCACGGCGGGGATCAAGCTTCATCTGGGGTGTCTGGCACGACGCGAGATTCCTCGCCGACCACATCATGATCCGCCGCTCCTACCGCGCCTACGGCTCGATGGAGGCGCCTGCGACAGCGTGACCGGACCCGCCCGCCGAGGCGCCTCCGGGACGGCACTCCGTCCCGCCGACGCACCGTCCGACGGCTTCGATTCCGGGGCCCCGAACGGCACTTGGGGCCCTTGCCGCGCCCTGTAGACCGGCGCGAGCTCTCGAAGATTGGGGAACTCTGTGAAGCACACGAGGATCCGTACGTTCAACACCAAGGACACCTACCCCGAGCAGAACCTCGACAACGACCTGTGCCAGGCCGTCGTCGCCGGTGGCGTCGTATATCTGCGGGGTCAGATCGGTCAGGACCTCGAAACCCGCGAGAGCGTCGGCATCGGCGACGTCGAGGCCCAGGCGGAGAAGGCGATGTCGAACATCGCCATGCTGCTGGAGGAGGCCGGCGGTGAGCTTCAGGACATCGTGAAGGTCGTCGTCTACCTCACCGACATCCGCTACCGCGAGAGCGTCTACCGCGTGATGGGGCGTTGGCTCAAGGGCGTCCACCCCGTATCGACCGGCATCGTCGTACAGGCGCTCGCCCGCCCCGAGTGGCTCGTAGAGATCGACGCCACGGCCGTTCTCGGGGAGCGTGCATGACTTTCTCCATCTTGGCCAGGGACGACTCCGGCGCCTTCGGAATGGCGGTCACGTCGTCCTCTCCCTGTGTGGCCGCGCGATGCCTCCACCTTCGCTGCGGCGTGGGCGTCGTGGCCTCCCAGAACATCACCGACCCCCGGTTCGGTGACTGGCTCCTCGACAGGCTCGCCGAGGGCGACTCGGCCGACGAGGCGCTGGCAAGGCTCCGCGAGCACGACGGCACCACGGCCTACCGTCAGTTGGCGGTCATCGGGGCGCAGGACGCTCCCGCCGTCCACTCCGGCGAGCGGACACTCGGCGTCCACCACTCGCGGACGTCGGAGCACGCCGTGGCGGTCGGCAACCTGCTCGACAACACCGGCGTCGTCGACGCCGTCCTGAGGCAATTCCAGTCCGCCACCGGCGAGTTCGAGCAGCGGCTGCTCACAGCGCTGAAGGCCGGTCTGGCTGCCGGAGGCGAAGCCGGCGACCTCCACTCGGCCGGACTCGCGGTCGTCCGCGACGCCGGGTGGCGCGAGACCGACCTGCGCGTCGACTGGAGCGAGACCCCGGTCTCCGACCTGGAGGCGCTGCTCGAGATGTGGCTGCCGCAGCGCCGTGACTACGTGACGCGCGGCGTCGACCCCCGCACGGCCCCGGCATACGGGGTGCCCGGCGATGAGTGAGACGAGCGAGGCGAAGAAGCGCGTCCAGGACGACGTCGAGAGTGTCCACGGCGAACTGATCGCGCTGTCCGAGTACTTGCACCGCAATCCCGAGACGGCGTGGAACGAGGTCGAGTCCGCCAAGAAGGTGGCGGAGGTCCTGCGCCGGTACGGCTTCGACGTCACGGAGGACTTCGTCGGCCTGCCCACCGCCCTTCACGCCCGGTTCGGGTCGGGCACGAGGCGGATCGGCTACATGGCCGAGTACGACGCGTTGCCGGGCATCGGGCATGCGTGCGGCCACAATCTCATCTCGGCGATGTCCGTAGGCGCGGCGATCGCTCTCGCCCCGCGGGCAGACGAACTCGGAATCACCGTCGAGGTCTTCGGCACCCCTGCCGAGGAGGGCGGCGGCGGCAAGATCGAGATGCTCGACCGCGGCGCGTTCGAGGGCCTCGACTTCGCGATGATGGCCCACCCGGCTCCCGTGGACGTCGCTCGCGCCGTGCCCTTCGCCGTGTCGCACTCGGCGGTCCGCTACACGGGCAAGGCGGCGCACGCGGCCGCGTACCCGACCCATGGAAGAAACGCCGCGGACGCGTTCACCATCGCGCAGGTCGCGATCGGACTGCTGCGCCAGCAGTTGCCGCCCAGCGTGCGTGTGCACGGCATCGTCACCTCGGGCGGCGAGGCGCCGAACGCCATCCCGCAGTCGACGGCGGGACGTTGGTACGTGCGCGCGGAGGACATGGCCGAACTCGCCGAGACCGAGGAGAAGGTGCGCCGCTGTTTCGAGGCGGGCGCGCTGGCCACGGGGTGCGACGTGGAGATCGAACCGGAGTCGCAGCCGTATTCCGACTTCCGCACTCACGAGCCGGCGTTGGCGTTGTACGAGCAGAACGCCGTCGAGTTGGGGCGCGAGTTCGTCACCGAGGGTCCGGAGACGCAGATGTGCCGCGCCTCGACGGACATGGGCAACGTCTCGCAGGTCGTCCCCGCCATCCACCCCTACATCGGTCTCGGCTGCTTTCCGGTGCTCAATCACCAGAGGGAGTTCGCCGATCACTGCATCGGCGAAGTCGCCTCGCGGACCCTGAGCGATGGTGCGACGGCCCTTGCGTGGACGGCGGTCGACCTGGCACAGGGCTGGATGTCCTGAGCGGACACGACCAGGTGTCCCTCGGCGTCCTGGCCGGCGCGGACTAAGTCCGGGACATGTCCTCGGCCTCCCAGCGCAGCAGGTCGCCCGGCTGGCACCTGAGCGCCTCGCAGAGCGCGGCGAGCGTCGCGAAGCGCACCGCCTTGGCGCGTCCGTTCTTGAGTACGGCCAGGTTGGCGGGCGTGATCCCGACGCGGTCCGAGAGCTCGCCGACGGACATCTTCCGTCTGGCCAGCATCACGTCGATGTCTACGGCGATCGGCATCAGATCACCTCGTCCAACTCGGCCTGCATCTGCGCGGCTTGGACGTCGCGTGCGACGGCCTGGGCGAGGAGCATCCGCAGCACGAGCACGATGAGCGCGACTCCCAGGATGCCGACGCCGACGCCGCCCATGATGAGGGTGACGCCAGGGTCGGCCCGCTGGCCGGGCGCGTTGAGGGCCGTGACCGCGAACCACACGAGGGCAGCCGCCACGATCGCGCCGATCACGACGTCGACGTAGCGGAAGGCGGCGTGGGAGAACACGGTGCCGCGTCGCACCATCGTCACCAGCCGCCATACGCAGACCCCGACGACCTGGACGGTCCCGATGCCCAGGATCGTGATCACGCGCAGCGGGGTCAGGGGGAGCGACCCGTCCTCAGGGTCGTTGCCGCTGACCAACGCCCACACCATCAGTGCCTGTACGAACACGGAGCCGGTGAGCACCACCACGAGCACGGTGCGCAGCGCACCCACTGTCAGCTTTCCCATGGCCCATCCCTCCATCGAATCGCGATGGGAACCTATCGAGTTTCGATAGATGAGGCAAGGGGTGGGACGGACGATGGGCGGCCGACTCGCGCCGTGGCAGGGCGCCGCCGCCCGACGGCGCCGGCACATGCTGTGCCCCGCGTACCTGGCGCCCCCCCGTCGGCTCCTGAGGACGCTCCTGGGGACTGGCCAGGTTTGTGCGCCCAGGAGCGGACACCCGGCCCTCGACGGATGGCAACGACTTTTCACCCGGCGCAGTGGGCGTTCGTCCGGCCTCCGGCAGCGGGCGGCAGGGCGAAGTGTCAGCCCGGTCGGCCCCTGCCGTGCCTGTGGGGGGCGTGCAACGGGCGCCGCCGCTCGCTCGGCGGTCATGGAGGAGAGGTGAGTCGAGGTGGCCCGCGCAGTCGGTCTCGACCTTGGTACGACCAATTCCGTGGTGTCCGTCCTGGAGGGCGGTGAACCCACCGTCGTCCCCAACGTGGAAGGGGCGCGTACGACACCGTCCGTGGTGGCGTTCGCCAAGGGCGGTGAGGTGCTCGTCGGCGAGGTGGCCAAGCGGCAGGCCGTGACGAACGTCGAACGCACGGCACGGTCGGTCAAGCGCCATATGGGAGACCCGGAGTGGCGCTTTCCCGCGTCCGGAAGTGTGGACGGCAGCCGCTACACCGCGCAGGAGATCTCCGCACGTGTGCTCCAGAAGCTGAAGCGTGACGCCGAGGAGTACCTGGGCGAGGACGTGACGGACGCGGTCGTCACGGTGCCCGCGCACTTCAACGACTCGCAGCGCACGGCGACCAAGGAAGCGGGCGAGATCGCCGGTCTCAACGTGCTGCGGATCATCAACGAGCCGACGTCCGCCGCCCTCGCGTACGGCCTGGACAAGGAGAACGACCAGACGGTCCTCGTCTTCGACCTGGGAGGCGGGACGTTCGACGTCTCGCTGCTGGAGATCGGCGAGGGCGTCGTCGAGGTCAAGTCCACCTCCGGAGACACCGGGCTCGGCGGGGACGACTGGGACCAGCGGATCGTCGACCATCTCGTGACGCAGTTCAAGAACGGCTACGGCGTCGATCTGTCCAAGGACAAGATGGCCGTGCAGCGGCTTCGTGAGGCCGCCGAGAAGGCGAAGATCGAGCTGTCTGCCGCCACCGAGACCACCGTGAACCTGCCCTACATCACGGCCTCGGACGAGGGCCCCCTCCACCTCGACGAGACGCTCACCCGGGCCCGCTTCGAGCAGCTCACCGACGATCTGCTGGAACGCTGCAAGGCCCCGTTCCACACCGCGGTGGAGGACGCCGGCATCGAGGTGTCCGACGTAGACCATGTGATCCTGGTCGGCGGCTCGACCCGGATGCCCGCGGTGACGGACCTGGTGAAGGCCCTCACCGGCAAGGAGCCGCACAAGGGCGTCAACCCCGACGAGGTCGTGGCCATCGGAGCCGCCCTCCAGGCAGGTGTGATCAAGGGCGAGGTCAAGGACGTGCTGCTGCTGGACGTCACACCGCTCTCCCTCGGCATCGAGACCAAGGGCGGCGTCATGACCAAGCTGATCGAACGCAACACGACGATTCCCACGAGGCGTTCGGAGGTCTTCACCACGGCCGAGGACAACCAGCCCTCCGTGACCGTGCAGGTCTACCAGGGAGAGCGCGAGATCGCGGCGTACAACAAGAAGCTCGGCGTCTTCGAGCTGACCGGACTGCCGCCGGCGCCGCGCGGAGTCCCGCACATCGAGGTCGCCTTCGACATCGACGCGAACGGCATCATGCATGTCTCCGCCCGCGACCAGGGCACGGGCCGGGAGCAGAAGATGCAGGTCACCGGCGGCTCCAGCCTGCCGAAGGACGAGATCGACCGCATGATGCGCGAGGCCGAGCAGCACGCCGAGGAGGACCGCAGCAGGCGGGAGGACGCCGAGATCCGCAACCAGGCCGAGCAACTCGTCTACACGACGGAGAGGTTCCTCGCGGACAGCGGAGACAAGATCCCCGCGGAGACCAGGTCCGAGGTGGACACCGCACTCGCCGACCTGAAGGAGAGGCTCAAGTCCGAGGACACGGCCGCGGTCCGCAGCGCGAGCGAGCAACTCGCCACGGTCAGCCAGAAGATGGGGCAGGCGATGTACGCCGAGGCCGGGACGGAGAGCGCGGCAGGAGCGGGAGCCCAGGGGCCCGGACCCGCCGCCGAGGGCTCTTCCGGGGCCGAGGAGGAGGACGTCGTGGACGCCGAGGTCGTCGACGACGAGAGCGACGAGCAGAAGGGCGACGCCGCGTGATTCTCCGGCGCCACGGCGGAGACGCCGCGAACGTGGGGCGGCCCCGCTACCGCGTGCCGCGCCGGGTGCGCGGCCTCGTGGGCCACTGAGGCGACAGGTGCACGGACCTGCCGGCGGTCTCGAAGGTGCGGTCCGGCCGCGGTCGCTCAACTCAGGCGCAGCGCAAGGAAGAAGTCGAGCTTGTCCTCCAGGCGGGACAGGTCGCGTCCCGTGAGCTGTTCGATGCGGCCTATGCGGTAGCGGAGGGTGTTGACGTGGAGGTGGAGGCCGTCCGCGCATCGGGTCCAGGAGCCGTCGGCGTCGAGGAACGCGGAGAGCGTGGGGAGGAGTTCCGCCCGGTGGCGGCGGTCGTACTCGCGAAGCGGTGCCAGCAGCCGGGCCGTGAAGGCGCGGCGCACGTCGTCCGGCACGAACGGAAGCAGCAGCACATGCGAAGCCAGTTCCTCGTGCCCGGCCGCGCATACGCGTCCCTCGCGGGCCGCGGCCACCCGCCTTGCGTGACGGGCCTCTTCGAGTGCGCCGTGCAGCCTGTCGGCGGAGTGGACGGTGGCGCTGACGCCGAGGGTGAGGCGTTCGTCGCCGGTGAGGCCGGCGGACAGCGGATCTTGTACGGCGGCCAGGAGGGCGCCCGCGTCCAGGCCGTGCCGGCGGGAGGCCGTAGCGGATGAGGCGTCGGCGGCGCCGTGGCTGTCGGCGGTGCCGCGTGCGGCGGACGCGCCGCGGTCGGGCGGGAGCGACGGAAGCGGTACGAGGGCGACGGCTTCGCTGCCCGTGTCGGTGACCGCCGCACGGTCGGCCGTCTCCACACCGGTGGCACGCGGATCGAGCAGGATCTCCTCCAGCAGCGACCGGCATCCGGGCCCGTCGGGGTGCGGCGAGCCGTCGAGGCGTGCGACGACGACCTGCCAGTGCGGCGCGCTGCCCAGTCCGGGCAGCAGCACCGGTGCCGCTACCCGCAGCCGTGCGCCGATCTCCGCGGGCGGGGCGCCGGTGTGCAGCAGCTCCAGCACCTCGGTGGCGAGGCGGCGGCGTACGGTGCGGGCCGCGTCGCGGCGGTCGCGTTCGACGGCTATGAGCTGGGTGACGCCGTGCAGCAGGTCGAGCCGTTCCTCGGGCCAGTCGCCGGCGTCGTCCTCCACGGCGAGGAACCAGTCGGCGAGTGCGGGCCCTTCGGCCCCTTCGTGCACCGGGAAGAGTGAATACGTCGTGCCGCCGGCGTCGACCCGGTGCGGGCGCCGGGCGAGCGGCGAGCCCTGACCGGACGGTGCGCCCGGGCCGGACGCGGGGCGCCCGCCCTCGTGCCAGGGCCTGCCCCGGCGTACGGCCGCGAGGTGCTCGCCCGCGAGGCGTGAGCGCACTTCGGGGGGCAGGGCACCGGCGCCCGGGTTCCCGGCCGGGTTCGGGCCCGAGCCCCCGGCGGGCCCCGCTCCCGTTCCCTTCCCCGTCGCCGTTCCCGATCCCGAGGTGGGTTCCGAGCCCGCGCCCGCGACCGTACGGCCCGTCACGGACAGGACCCACGCCCGCAGGTCCAGGTCCGAGCCGAGCAGGTCGAGTACGACGTCGGGGCCGCCGCCCGCCGGGCCGGGCGACATCATCCGCCGGTGCCGGTCCACGACGGCCGCGAGGTCTCCCGCCCGCCCCGTGGAGACCTGCCGCAGGACATGTTCGGTGACCGTCGCGAAGGCCACGTCCTCCGTGACGGCGAACAGCGGCATCCGGTGCTCCGCGCAGGCCGTCACCAGGGACTCCGGCACCAGTCCGAACTCGGCCTCGCCCGCGGCCAGTCCCGTCACACCGGCGCCCGCGAGGATGCGTACGAAGGGCTCGGCGTCCTCCGGATTCCGGTACCAGGCCAGGCCGGTCAGCACCAGTTCGCCGCCGGAGAGATAGCGGCTCGGGTCGCGCAGATCGGTGGTCATGACGCCCCGCACCGCGCGGTCCAGCCCGTCCTCTCCTGTGAGGAGGTGCAGACCGAGGGTGCCGGTCTCCAGGAGTGCGCGGAGACGCATGGTCTTTCGCCGCCGTTCCGGGATGTGAGGGAGTGGCCCGAGGTCCGCGGTACCCGGGCGACCGTGGCCACGCCGATCCGTGTCCCCGTGTCCCCGTGCGCCCGTGCCCGCGCGGGCCGTGTGATGCCGCGAGAAATCAGCTCCGCGGCGTTCGTGCGAATCTACAAGAAGGCCGGGGTCGGGAGGCAAGACCTTCATGGTTTCGGTGACTGCCCCTGGCAAGTGATGCCCGGATGTACTGAACGGACATCGCCCGCGGCAGGGCCTGCCCGCGACCGGAGCCGGTCTCTCAGGCCCCTGTGCGGGCCTCTGCGTTCGGCACGGCGCACCCGCGTACGCCGCCGGACCGAGCAAGACGGGCAACCTGAAGAACCCGAGCAAGCCGAGCGAACTGAGCAAGCCGCGCGAACGAATCAAGAGGAGCCCATGGACTTCCTGCGTCCCGCCCGGTGGGAGGATGCGCTCGCCGCGAAGGCGGAGCACCCCGCCGCCGTGCCCATCGCGGGCGGCACAGACGTCATGGTCGAGATCAACTTCGACCAGCGCCGCCCCGAACAGCTTCTGGACCTCAACCGGATCACCGAGCTGTACGACTGGGAGACCGGCGAGGAGGAGGTCGCGCTCGGCGCCTGCGTCCCGTACACGAGGATCATCGAGAACCTGCGCCGTGAACTGCCCGGACTCGCGCTCGCCGCGCACACCGTCGGCTCCCCGCAGATCCGCAACCGCGGCAGCGTCGGCGGCAACCTCGGCGCCGCCTCGCCCGCGGGCGACTCCCACCCTCCGCTGCTGACCGCCGGTGCGGAGGTCGAGGCCGAGTCGGTACGCGGCTCACGCCGTATCCCCGTCGAGGAGTTCTTCACCGGGGTCAAGCGGAACGCGCTCGCCGACGACGAGCTGATCAAGCGGGTGCACGTCAGGAAGGCGAGCGGGCCGCAGCAGTTCTCCAAGATCGGCACCCGCAACGCCATGGTCATCGCGGTGTGCGGCTTCTCCGTGGCGCTGCATCCGCGGACCCGCGCCGTGCGGGCCGCCGTCGGCTCCGCCGGGCCGACTCCCTTCCGTGCCACGGCCGCCGAGGACTTCCTGGGCGCCGCCCTGGAGGAGGAGGGGCTCTGGGAGAGCGGCGGGTCCGTACCGGCGTCCGTGGCCAAGAAGTTCGCCGGGCTGTGCTCCGCGGCGTGCAGCCCCATCGACGACGTACGAGGCAGCGCCGCCTACCGCAGGCACGCCGTCGGCGTGATGGCCCGCCGGACCCTCGGCTGGGTCTGGGACGCCTACCGGGACGGCGGCCCGTCAGCGGCGGGCCACGGCGCCGGAAACGACGAAGGAGGCTCGCGATGCGCGTGACATTCACCGTCAACGGAAGGCGGCACGAGGCCGACGACGTGTGGGAGGGCGAGTCGCTGCTCTACGTACTGCGTGAACGCATGGGCCTGCCCGGCTCCAAGAACGCCTGTGAGCAAGGCGAATGCGGCTCCTGCACGGTGCGGCTCGACGGCGAGTCCGTGTGCGCGTGCCTCGTGGCCGCGGGTCAGGTGCAGGGCCGGGACGTGGTGACCGTGGAAGGGCTCGCCGAGTACGCGCGGCAGCGCACCGCCGGCGCGTCAGGCGCGGCATCCGGCGGTTCCGCCGGGCCGGCCGGCGCCGCCGCCGCGCCGGCGGCCGTGTCCGCCGTCGACGAGCAGCGGTGGGAGCCGTCGCCCGGCCCCGACGCCGACGTTCCGCTCTCGCCCATGCAGCAGGCGTTCATCGACGCGGGCGCCGTCCAGTGCGGCTTCTGCACACCGGGTCTGCTCGTCGCCGCCGACGAGTTGGTCGAGCGCAACGCGCAGCCCTCCGACGCCGACATCCGTGAGGCGCTGTCCGGGAACCTGTGCCGCTGCACCGGCTACGAGAAGATCCTCGACGCCGTACGGCTCGCGGCAGCCCGTACGGAAGACGCCGCAGTCACGGCGAAGGGTCCTCGACACGGCGCCCGGCAAGGCGGGAGCCAGGGCGGGTCCCGATCCGCAGGGAACGGGGAGGTGGCCTGAGATGCCCGGAGCCAGCCCCACCCGCGTCCCCACCGCGCTCAACCAGGGCACCCCCACCAAGGGCGGTATCGGCGAGTCCACTCTGCGCCCCGACGGGACGCTGAAGGTCACCGGCGAGTTCGCCTACGCCTCCGACCTGTGGCACGAGGACATGCTGTGGGGCTGCACCCTGCGCAGTCCCCACCCGCACGCCGAGATCCGCTCCGTGGACATCGCGGAGGCGCTGAAGACCCCCGGCGTCTACAGCGTCCTCACCCACGACGACCTGCCCGCCGCCACGCACTACGGGCTGGAGATCCGCGACCAGCCGGTGCTGGCGAAGGACCGGGTGCGCTACCACGGCGAGGCCGTCGCCATCGTCGCCGCCGACCACCCCGAGACCGCACGCCGCGCCGCCGCGAAGATCCGCGTCGAGTACGCCGAACTGCCGCCCGTACACGACGAGTCGAGCGCGACCGCACCGGACGCACCCGTGCTGCACCCCGGCCGCGACGACCATCACGCACCCCATGTGGCGCACCCCAACATCGTCCACCGCCAGCCCATCGTGCGCGGCGACGTCGCGGCGGCGAGGGCGAAGGCCGACGTCGTGGTGCGCGGCGAGTACGAAGTCGGAATGCAGGACCAGGCGTTCCTCGGGCCGGAGTCAGGACTCGCGGTGCCCGCCGAGGACGGCGGCGTCGACCTGTACATCGCCACGCAGTGGCTGCACGTCGACCGCGACCAGCTCGCGCCCGTACTCGGACTGCCCGCGGAGAAGGTGCGGCTGACGCTCTCGGGCGTCGGCGGCGCGTTCGGCGCACGCGAGGACTTGTCGATGCAGGCGCACGCGTGCCTGCTGGCGATGGCCACCGGCAAGCCCGTGAAGATCGTCTACAACCGCTACGAGTCCTTCTTCGGGCACGTTCACCGCCATCCCGCCAAGCTCACCTACGAACACGGCGCGGACCGCGACGGCAAGCTGGTCTATATGAAGGGCCGCATCGTGCTGGACGGCGGTGCGTACGCCTCGTCGTCCCCGGCCGTGGTCGGCAACGCCGCGTCGCTGGGCGTAGGCCCCTACGAGGTGGAGAACGTCGAACTCGAAGCGCTCGGCCTCTACACCAACAACCCTCCGTGCGGCGCGATGCGCGGCTTCGGCGCCGTACAGGCGTGTTTCGCCTACGAGGCGCAGATGGACCGTCTCGCGGCCGAACTCGGCATGGACCCCGTCGAGTTGAGGCAGCGGAACGCCATGTCGCAAGGCTCGCTGCTGCCGACCGGGCAGCAGGTCGACTCACCGGCGCCGGTCGCGGAGATCCTCCGCCGCGTGAAGGCGATGCCGATGCCGCCGGAGCGCCAGTGGGAGAGCCTGGACGGCTCCGGCACGGCGGGCGACGGCACAACGGCAGGCACCGGCACCACAGGAGTCGACGTACGGGCCCTGCCCGGCGGCCTGTCGAACACCACTCACGGCGAGGGCGTCGTGCGCGGCGTCGGCTACGCCGTCGGCATCAAGAACGTCGGCTTCTCCGAGGGCTTCGACGACTACTCCACGGCCCGTGTGCGCCTGGAGTCGATGGGCGGAGAGCCCGTGGCCGTCGTGCACACCGCGATGGCCGAGGTCGGGCAGGGCGGCGTCACGGTGCACGCGCAGATCGCACGCACCGAACTGGGCGTCTCCGGAGTGAGCATCCTGCCTGCCGACACCCAGGTCGGCTCGGCCGGTTCGACGTCCGCCTCCCGGCAGACCTATATGACGGGCGGCGCCGTGAAGAAGGCGTGCGAGGCCGTACGCGAGAAGGTGCTGCGGCTCGGGCGTGAGAAGTACGCGGGGCAGCACCCCGCGTGGGCCGACGGCGGCCGGCTGCTGCTGGAGGGCGGCAAGGTGGTCACCGACGGCGGCGAGGTGCTCGCCGCGCTCGCCGACGTCCTCGGCGCCGAAGCCGTCGAGGAGGAGGTGGTCTTCAGGCACCGGCCGACCGAGCCGTTCGATCTGAAGACCGGACAGGGCTTCGGCCACGTCCAGTACTCCTTCGCCGCGCACCGTGCCGTCGTCGAGGTCGACACCGAACTCGGCCTGGTGAAGGTCGTCGAACTCGCCTGCGCACAGGACGTCGGCAAGGCGCTCAACCCGCTGTCGACCGTCGGCCAGATCCAGGGCGGTACGACACAGGGCCTCGGCCTGGCCGTCATGGAGGAGATCCTCGTCGACCCCGGCGGGAAGGTACGCAACCCCTCGTTCACCGACTATCTGATCCCGACCATCCTGGACACCCCGGCAATCCCGGTGGACGTCCTCGAACTCGCCGACGAGCACGCCCCGTACGGGCTGCGCGGAGTCGGCGAGGCGCCGACGCTCTCCTCGACCCCGGCAGTCGTCGCCGCGATCCGTGACGCGACCGGTCTCGCCCTCAACAGGGTGCCGGTCCGTCCAGAGCATCTGACCGGCACCGACGTGCCATAGCCGTCCGCGTACGGCGGCGCCCGGCACGTGCGCCGCCGTACGCACGGCACCTTCCTCTCGTCTCGGGCCGTCCCCCGGGTCGTGCATCCCAAATCCCCGCTGTGCCACGGCACTTCGGGGTGCCCCGACGAAACTTGGGAGACGCAGACCATGCCCCAGTCGCAGACAGAAACCCGCGAGCCCGCGCCGGGTGCCGGACCCGCCGCCGGCGGAGCGCGCACCGGCCCGCGATCGCTGCTCGACCGCTACTTCCGGATATCGCAGCGCGGTTCGACCTTCGCTCGTGAGGTACGCGGCGGCGCCACGACGTTCATGGCGATGGCCTACATCGTGCTGCTCAACCCGGTGATCCTCTCCGTGCCGGACGTGGAGAAGGCCACCCTCGACGGCGGCCAGGTCACCACCGCGACCGCCTTCGCCGCCGCCGTCACCACCCTGGTGATGGGCGTGCTCGGCAATGTGCCGCTGGCGCTGGCCGCCGGGCTGAGTGTCTCCGCGGTGCTCGCCTACCAGGTCGCGCCGCAGATGACGTGGGCGAACGCGTTCGGGATGTGCGTCGTATACGGCGCGGTGATCATCCTGCTCGTCGTCACGGGACTGCGGCGGCTGATCATGGACGCCATACCGCTCGCGATGAAGCACGCCATCACCATGGGAATCGGCCTGTTCGTCACCCTCATCGGACTGGTGCAGGCCGGTTTCGTGACCGGCATGCCCGGTCCCGGCGGCGTCGCGGGCGCCAAGCCGGTACAGCTCGGCACCCACGACATGCTCACCGGCTGGCCCGTGCTGTGCTTCGCGGTCACGCTGCTGCTCGTCTTCGTGCTCCAGGTACGGCGGGTGCCCGGCGCGATCCTCACCGGCATCGTCGGCGGCACGGTCGTCGCGGGCCTCGTGCACCACTTCGCGGGCCTGGAGAAGAAGGACTGGGGCGGGCGGAACGCGCCGGAGGTCTCCGGGAGCATCGTGAGCACGCCCGACTTCGGCCTGTTCGGCAAGGTCTCCTTCGACGGCATGGCCGACGTCGGCGCCGTCTCCGTCGGCGTCATCGTCTTCACGCTCGTACTCGCGGGCTTCTTCGACGCCATCGGCACGATCATCGGCATCGGGCAGCAGGCCGGTCTCGCCGACGCCGACGGGCGCATGCCGGGACTGAACAAGGCACTGGCGATCGACGGCGCGGGCGGAGTCGCCGGAGGCGTCACCGGCGCCTCGGGGCAGACCGTCTTCGTGGAGTCGACGGCCGGGGTCGGGGACGGCGCCCGTACGGGCCTGGCCAGCGTCGTCACCGGACTCGGCTTCACGCTCTGCCTGTTCTTCACGCCGCTCGCGCAGATCATCCCCACCCAGGTGGCCGCGGCGGCGCTCGTCGTCATCGGCTCGATGATGATGACCAACGCACGCCACATCGACTGGAACGACGTCGCCACCACGGTGCCGGTGTTCCTGACGATGGTTCTGATGCCCTTCACGTACTCGATCACCGCGGGCATCGCCGCTGGAAGCATCTCCTACGTCGTGATCAAGGCGGCCCAGGGGAGGTGGCGGGAGGTGGGGCCCCTGATGTGGGGACTGGCCGCGGTGTTCCTGCTGTACTTCGCGCTGAGCCCGCTCGAAGGATGGCTCGGGGCGGGGTGACGGCATGACCGCCGAACCGGGGTGAATATCGAGGTGTGAACCCCGGAATCCCCGGTCCGCCAAGCGCGTTGACCGAAGGCCGTACACCGTCGAGGCCCGCAGACCGATGCCCGTGAGGAGCCACCGATGCTCGACATCGCCGCCGAACTGCACCGCTGGTGCGAGGACCGGCGCGACTTCGCCGTCGCCACCGTCGTCGCGGTGAGCGGCAGCGCGCCCCGGCCGCCGGGTGCCGCGCTCGCCGTGGACGCGGACGGCGAAGCCGTCGGCAGCGTCTCCGGCGGCTGTGTCGAGGGCGCGGTGTACGAGCTTTGCCAGGAGGCGCTGGCCTCCGGGCAGAGCGAGGTCCAGCGCTTCGGATACAGCGACGAGGACGCCTTCGCCGTGGGCCTCACCTGCGGAGGCGTCATCGACGTGCTCGTCACTCCGGTACGGGCGGGCACCGGCGCCTACCCGGTGTACGCGGCGGCGGTCGCCGCTGCCGCCGAGGGCGCGGCCGTCGCGTTCACCCGGGTCGTCGAGGGGCCGGAGGAGCTGCTGGGCGGTGCGATGTACGTCCCGGCCGGCGGCGAGGCGTCCGGCACCCTCGGCGGCTCACCGGCGCTCGACGCCTCCGCCGCCGCGCAGACCCGCGCCCTGCTGGACGCGGGCCGTACCGCCACCGTCGAGACCGGCACCGAGGGCGGGCCGCCCGGATCGGGCGGTCCGGGCGCCGCGGGCGAGGGCGATCCGCTGTGCGGGCCCGCCGTGACGCTGCTCGTCGAATCGAGCGCGCCGCCGCCACGGATGCTCGTCTTCGGCGCGATCGACTTCGCGGGCGCGCTGGCACGCGTGGGCGCGTTCCTCGGCTACCGGGTCACGGTGTGCGACGCCCGCCCGGTCTTCGCCACCGCCGCCCGCTTCCCCGACGCGGACGAGGTCGTGGTCGAGTGGCCGCATCGCTATCTCGACTCCCAGGAGCTGGACGCCCGTACGGTCGTGTGCGTGCTGACGCACGACGCCAAGTTCGACGTGCCGCTGCTGGAGCGGGCGCTGCGGCTGCCCGTCGCCTATGTGGGCGCCATGGGCTCGCGCCGCACCCATCTGGCCAGGCTGGAGAAGCTGCGCGAGGCGGGCATGGGCGAGGCCGAACTGGCGCGGCTGCACTCGCCGATCGGCCTCGACCTGGGCGCGCGTACGCCCGAGGAGACGGCGCTGTCGATCGCCGCGGAGATCGTCGCGGTACGGCACGGAGGCACCGGCGTCCCGCTCACGGGTGCGCACACGCCGATCCACCGTGAGAGGGGCACCCTCGCGGAGGCCGGTCCGGAGGCCGGGCCGGAAGCGGAAGTAGACGCGGGCACCGGCACCGGAACCGGCGGGGAGGCGGCCCGAGCGCGGGAGTCGCGGACCGTCTGAAGGGACCGATGACACACGACAGGTGACGGATGACAGAAGACGTTCTCTGTCATCCGTCATCCGTCATCCGTCGCCTGTCAGCCGTCACAAGCCGGTGCCTCTCCGGCGACGCAGCCGCGACGCCCTCTTGCGGCGGCCTTTCACGACCACCCGCACGGCGCCCCTTACGACGTCCCCGCGGCGGCCCCGGCCGCTGAGAGGGCCGCCGCGGGGACTGACCGGAGCACACCCGCCGCCGCGCCGCCGGGCGCCGGTATCACGGCCGCGGGCCGCCCTTCGAGCAGCGCAAGGCCGACGGGTGTGAGCGTGTGCCGTACCGCGTTGCGCTCCCGGCTGCTCGTGAGCAGCCCCGCGCCGCGCAGCACGGCGGCGTGCTCGCTGGCGGAGGAGACCGACACCCCTGCCCGCCGGGCGAGTTCGGTCGTGGTGCAGTCGCCGCCGACGGACTGGAGCACCGCCGCCCTCGTGTGCCCGAGGAGCCGTGCGAGGTGCGCGGCCGTCTCGTCGCCGGTCGAACCGGCTTCGCGGAGTCCCGTACGGCCCGTACGGGCAGGCGTCCGCGCGGGATACACCAGCGTCGGCGGCAGCGCCGGATCGGCCAGCGCGACAGGTGTACGGCGGCAGAAGTAGGAGGGGATCAGCAGCAGTCCCCTGCCTTCCAGCCACACGTCGTAGTCGGCGGGGTAGTCGCACTCCAGCACCGGCGGCCTCCAGCGCATGCGCGGCCCGAACGTCCGCAGCATGGCCTGGGTGCCGCCGTACCACTGGACGCGGGCACGCCAGCCGCGGTCCGCCTCGATGCCCGAGCGGACCTGCTGCCACGACGAGCCGAACGCCGTACGCCGGTAGTCGCGCAGCGCGTCGCCCAGGCGGTGCAGCGCGGGCGCCGATCCTTCCGCGACGGAGCGCACCCACGCGCTCGGAGTCCTGCCGGCGCTCAACCTCTCCAACTGGCCGCGCAGTTGGGAGCGCGGCGTGGACAGCAGCGAGTCCAGCCCTGCCTCGAACCCCTCCAGTCCCTCCGCGGGCGTGAGGAAGTCGGGGAAGTAGCCGCGGGCCGGCACGAGCGGCAGCAGCAGCCGCAGCGACGGGGCGGCGCCTTGCAGCACATGGCGGCGCCAGTCGTCGAGCGGTGCCTCCCGGTTGCGCTCCTGGAGCTGATGCAGGCTCAAGACCGCCTCCCACAGCGGATCAGGCCCGTCGGCGACCCTCGTACGGGCCAAGTCCCCAGCGGTGAAGTGCACACGCAGCATGAATCCCCCCGATTTCTCAGCGTGTTCGCCGCTCGCCGCGCTCGCCCCCCGTGCGCGGTTCGCCGGTGTTCACGGACGTACATCGGACGTAGATCGCTCGTACCGCGGACGTATCGCGGACGTGCTGACGTGGGTGACGTTCAGCCGTGGACACCGGCGCAGGCGGCCGTGAACGACCTTGCTGTGCCTGCTCCTCCCATGGCAAGGGGAAAGCCCCCGCTTGGGACAACGGGACGACGAGCCCCGCGTGAGCTGCTAATTTCCGTGGAAGTGGGACGAGTTGGAAAACCGTCCCAGCGGGATGCGGACCGGGGGGAACGCAGAAGGGGGACCGCGAGAATGTCGACGGAAAGAGACCGTTCCGTTCCGGCGGGGCTGGGGGAGGAGCTGGAGGCGCTCAAGCTGCGCAGCGGTCGCAGCTATGCGGCGCTCGCCCACCGCACCGGCCTGAGCCGCTCGTCAGTGCACCGCTACTGCCAGGGGCTGACCGTGCCGGGCACGTTCGGCACGGTCGAGGCCGTCGCGCGTGCCTGCGGGGCGGACGACCAGGAGGTGGACCGCCTCTACCGGGCGTGGCGGCGCTCCGTGTCGGTGGGAGAGCCGGTGGCGGGGCAAGCGCGGGAGCTCGTGGAGGAGGTGGCGGACCCCGGCGGCACCGCGAGGGACGCCGAATCCGCTACGGGAGCCGCGCAGGGGGCGGGAGCCGGGTCCGGCCCTGCTGTCTCGGCGGCCACGGCCCCTGCCTCGAAGGCGGCCCCGACGTCCGCGCGCCGGGCCTTAGCCGAGGCACCGCCACCCGGCACCGGCACCGGCGCTGGCGGCGCTCCGGGCCACGGCCGCCTGACCGCCGCCGAGGCGCCTCGCCCGCGTGCCGTACGTTCCCGTTCATGGCTGCGTGGGGTGACGTTGCTGGCCGTACTGGCCGTCGTCTCGTACGCCGTGACCGTCTCCGCTCCGTACCTCGACGGCGCGGGGCCCGGCCCCGGCACCGCCGTGCGCCCGGAGGCGCGCGGCAAGTCATCCGGGGGTCAGCGACTCGAAGGCCCCGACTGGACGGTGAAGCCACGCGGTGTGTCCCCAAAGTTCTTCGGTCTCACGCTGAACACGGACACCGGTCGCATGCCCGGCTTCCGTACGGGCTCCGTACGGCTGTGGGACAGCGAGACGCGCTGGGGCTCGATCGAGCCGCACCGCCGCGACTACGACTGGTCGACCGCGGACCGGATGGTCAGCAGTGCCCAACGCAAAGGACTGCCGGTCCTGTTCACTCTTTCCGGTACTCCGCTGTGGGCGGGCCCGCCGCACGCCCGTAGAAGCGGCTACGAGGATTCGCTCGCCTCGCCGCCCCGAGACCTCGCGGACTGGGACCACTTCGTGAAGAAGGTCGCCGAGCGCTACAAGGGCCGCATCGACTCCTACGAGCTGTGGGACTACCCGAGTCACCGACTGCACTACGCGGGAAGCCTCTCCACGCTCTCCGAGATGGTCGAGCGCGCATCCCGCATCATCCGCCGGGCCGACCCGTCCGCGCTGGTCGCCTGCCCGTCGTTCGGGCGGCTTTGGACGAAGGAGGGGAGGGAGCGGCTGCGGAGCTTCGCGCGTACGGGCGCGTTCGGAAGCTGCGACGCCGCGGCGCTGAAACTGGCGCCCCGCAAGGCCACGGGGCCGCCCGAGGAGATCATCGAACTGGCGCGCACCGTACGGGACTTGCTCTACGAGGAGGGCGTCGCCGACATCCCGCTGTGGAACACCGGCACCGACCGGGACATCGCCGTCGCCCCGCCACTCGACGCCCGCCGGGCCCGCGACTACGCGGTGCGCTTCTATCTGGCGGGGCTCTACGGCCACCACTCGGGCGTGCGCCGCATGTACTTCTACAGCTGGGGCAGCACCGGCGTGCCCCTCGTGGTGCAGCCCGTCGCGGGGCGTCCCACGGAGGCCGGGCTGCGCATGGAGCGGCTCTACGAACGGCTCGCGGACGCACGCGTCTCCGGCTGCGGCAAGGGCGAGGCGATGGGGCTCGCGGACGGCGCGTACACCTGCCGCTTCGAGCGTCACGGCGAACGCCTCGACGTCTTCTGGACCGCACGCGGACGCGCGGCCACGGTACTCGCCGAAGACGCGCATCTCGTGCGGCACTTGGACGGCACCGACGAGCGGGCGCGGGCGGGAGCACGGCTCGGTTTCGGAGAGGAGCCGGTACTGGTCGAGCACCGCAAGGGCGGCGAGGGGTGACACGGGCCGCCCCGTTCGAGCCGAAGTACGCGCGCCCGAGCCCTGGTTGGCCGTCCGGGACCCAGCCGGCCGTCCGGGGCCGGGCGTGCGAAGGCCGTGCCCGGCGGACTCAGAAGAGCTTGATGTCCGCCAGCACCGCGAGATGGTCAGAGCCGTCGAGGTCGACGAACTGCGCTTCGACCGCCGTCAGCGGATCGCTGACCAGGATGTGGTCGATCTGCGCGCCCATCGGCCGCAGCGGCGTGTGATCGGGCCACGTCGGCGTGCGGGACTGCCCCGTGAGGCGCGCGGAGTCGTTCAGCCCCGTACGGAGCACGGCACGGAAAGCGGCGTGGTCCTGCGACGAGTTGAAGTCTCCCGCGACGATCGTCGGGGTGCCGCCGCGTGAGGCGCCGTAAGAGCGGAGCGCGCCCAGTTCCGCGCGCCAACTGCTCAGTGCGTCCGGCTTGGGCGGCATCGGGTGCGCCACCTGCACCCGTACGCTGGTCCCGGCGATGTCGGCGACGGCGTTCGGCATGGCCAGACGCCCCGGCAGGGCGCCCTGCCGCTTCAGCGGGAACGTGCTCAGCAGCGCCGAACCGCTCGCCCCGTCGCCCTCGATGATGTGCCGGTAGGGATACGACTCGCTCATCCGCACGTCGCGCAGCGCCCGCACGCACCGGCTGTCGCACTCCTGCACCGAGACGATCTGCGGGCGCTCCCGGCGCAGCGTCTTCAGCAGCGACTCGGTCGCGTCGCCGTAGCGGAGATTCGCCGTCAGCACACGGAAGCGTGCCTTGCCGGTGCGCTCTGCCGCGCCCGCCGGAGCGTCCGGACCCTGGGGCAGGGTGTATCCGACGGTCGCGGCCAGCACGGCGATCGCCCAGAGCGCCACCAGCCCGCGCCGGGTCAGCACGGCGTAGAGCAGGGCCAGCCACCCCGGCACGAGGAACCAGGGGAGAAAGGCGAGGAGTTGAGCGATGGGGGTGGGTCCGTCGTCGTCCATGCCGCGGAAGGTGAGCGGCACGCTCAGCACGATCAGCACCAGCCACACGAACCAGGACAGGGGACCGCGGCGCGTCCGCCGCGGTGCCTGTTCGCGCCGTACACGCTCATAGCGGGGGCGGACGGGCCGAGGAGCGGGCTGGAGCGGATGCCCCGTCACCGTGCCGCGGCCGCCGCCCCGCCTGATGCGATGGTTCCGGTCCCCCGTCAACACATTCCTGATGGTGCCTTATCGCACGCGTCTTCGGGCGCGCGTCCTCCTGATCTTTTCTTCGTCCGCGCACTTCCCGACGAGACCTGCCGTACGTGGTCGCGCGACCGTCAAGAAGTCCCCTCACAGGCTTCGCAAGAGCGGGTGAGCTTGCCCCCTTTTCGCTTGGTGAGGGGCGTTCCGTGCGATGAGTTCCAGGCCAGGCGGGTGTCTGTCTCCGTACAGGCCCCGCACACGGTGCGCACGGGCGAGGCAGGAGCGAGGGATACGGGAGGACCGCCGTGAAGTTCATGATCATGCTTCAGGGGACGCAGACCGACTACGACGCCATGGAGGGAAGCGCCTCGAAGGAGGCACCCGTGTGGAGGCAGGACGAGCTGCAAGCGATGTTCCGCTTCATGCAGAAGCTCAACGAGGACCTCGCCGCCTCCGGTGAGTTCCTGGAGGGCCAGGGCCTGACCGCCCCGTCGCAGGCGCGCCTCGTCACGGCCGACGACAACGGCAGACCCGTCGTCTCCCACGACGGCTACGGGGAAGGCCGGGAAGTCCTCGCCGGATACTGGCTCCTGGAGTGCGAGAGCATCGAACGGGCGACGGAGATCGCGGCACGCGTGCATCAGTGCCCCGTACCGGAGGGCACCTCCTCGCACCCCGTGATCGTGCGCCCCGTACAGGAGGAGCCGCCCGTCGCTTAGCGGACGCGGCAGGCGGGGCGGCGACCTCGGCGGCGAAGGCTCAGCCCGGAGAGGCCGGTGACGAGTCCGTCGCGGTGGCCGTCGGCAGGCACGAGGCGACGCGGTCGGCGGTGGCCCGTGCACGCGGACCGGTGGTGACGACCGCCGCCACCAGTACGGCCACACCGCACCCGGTGAATATCCACCACGCCGTGGTGTGCGAACCGGCCGCCACCGCCGCCCCGATGACGGCCACGCCCAGGGCCGAACCGATCTGACGGCTCGTCGAGGCGATGCTCGCGGCCAGCCCGGAACGTGCGCGCGGCATCCCGGACACGGCGGCGTCGGTGATGGGCGCGTTCACCAGTCCGAAGCCGATGCCGAACAGGACGTAGGAGGTCAGCAGCGGCACCTCGCTCCGCTCGGCGTCGAACAGCGCGAACAGCACGCCGCTCGCCGTCATGAACACCCCCGCCAGCAGCAGTGGCAGCCGTGCGCCCCGCACCGCCACGAGATGCCCGGAGAGCGGAGCGAACACGGCCGTCATCGCCGCCATCGGCAGCAGATGCAGCCCGGCCTGGAAGGCGGAGAGCCCGCGATCGTTCTGAAGATGCAGAGTGCTGAGGAAGAGGAACCCGGCCAGCGCCGCGAACGCTGTGATCGCGGTGAACGTCGCCCCTGAGAAGGGCAGGGAGCGGAAGAAGCGGAATTCCACGAGGGGTTCGCTGCGGCGGCGCTCATACGCGGGCAGCACGGCGGCTGCGCAGGCGCTCGCAGCGAAGCAGCCCAGGATCAGCGGCGACGTCCAGCCCGCGTTGCGCCCCTCGATGATCGCGAAGGTGAGCGAGCCGAGCACGGCCGTCACCAGTAGCTGACCGCCAGGGTCCAGCCGCCTCGGCTTCGGCGCCCGCGACTCCGGCACGAACAGCGCCGTCAGCACCAGCGCGGCCATGCCGACGGGGATGTTCAGCCAGAAGATGGCCCGCCAGTCGACCGCCGCCACCAGCGCTCCGCCCAGCAGCGGCCCCGCCGCCATGGAGACGCCGACGACGCCTCCCCACACGCCGATGGCCCGCGCCCGCTCCCGCGGCTCCGTGAAGGTGTTGGCGATGATGGCCATGGCCACCGGGTTGAGCATCGAGCCGCCGACCGCCTGTAGCGCACGGAACGCCACCAGCCAGCCCAGCCCCGGCGCGAGCGCGCACAGCAGCGAGCCGCCGGTGAACAGCACCAGCCCCGTCTGGAACACCCGGCGCCTGCCCACCCTGTCCGCCGTCGAACCGGAGAGCATCAGCAGGGAGGCGATGACGAGCGTGTAGGCGTCGAGGGTCCACTGCAACCCCGGTACGGAGGCGTGCAGATCCCGCTGGAGCGAGGGCAGCGCGACGTTGAGAGCCGTGACGTCGAGACTGACGATCAGCAGGCTCATGCAGCAGATGCCCAGCACCAGCAGGCGTCTTGGGGTGCTCGCGCTCGTCGCACCGGAGGAAGCGGAGGCCATCCCTCCAGCATCCACGGCAGTCGTACGAACTACGGCCCGGGGGTGGTGCGTGCGGGCCCGGTGACCCAGGATGATCCGCAGTGTGACCAGCGGCAGGGCCGCCGGGCCGGCGTGCGGACGACCGATCGGCAGGGCGACGACCGGCTTTACGGGCGACCGCGACCGGAGGCGCGCACCGGCAGCACAGCAAGCGGCATCCGAGGAGTGACGATGACGGCGACCGAGCCCACCAGCCCCACCGACGCCTTCCGCGCCGCCCGGGACATCCTGCTGCGGCACCGTACGGACTACGACGCGGCACGCGCCGCCTTCTCCTGGCCACGCCCGGAGCACTTCAACTGGGCGCTCGACTGGTTCGACGCCGTCGCCGAGGACAACGACCGCACGGCGCTGCACATCGTCGAGGAGGACGGCAGCGCCGCACGCCACACCTTCGCCGAGATGCGCGACCGTTCCGCGCGGGTCGCCAACTGGCTGCGCGCACAAGGAGTTTCACCCGGCCACCGGGTCATCGTCATGCTCGGCAACCAGGTCGAACTGTGGGAGACGCTGCTGGCCTGCATGAAGCTGCGTGCGGTCGTCATCCCGGCGACGCCGCTGCTCGGGCCCGCCGACCTCGCCGACCGCATCGACCGCGGTGAGGCGCGGCATGTGGTCGTACGGGCCGGTGACACGGGCAAGTTCGAGACCGTGGAGGGCGACTACACCCGTATCGCCGTGGGCGGCGCGGACGCCCTGCCCGAGGGCTGGCTCTCCTACGAGGACGCCTACGAGACGACCGCGCACTTCGAACCGGACGGCCCGACCCGCGCGGACGACACGCTGCTGCTGTACTTCACCTCCGGTACGACGGCACAGCCCAAGCTCGTCGAGCACACCCATGTCTCGTACCCCGTCGGCCACTTGGCGACGATGTACTGGATCGGACTGCGACCCGGCGACGTGCACCTCAACATCTCCTCGCCGGGATGGGCCAAGCACGCGTGGTCCAACGTCTTCGCACCCTGGAACGCCGAGGCGACGATCTTCATCTACAACTACACGCGTTTCGACGCCGACCGGCTCCTGTCCGAGATCGAGCAGGCGGGAGTCACCAGCTTCTGCGCGCCGCCCACGGTGTGGCGCATGCTGATCCAGGCCGACCTGAGCAAACTCACCGCCGTCCCACGTGAGGTCGTGGCCGCGGGCGAACCCCTCAACCCCGAGGTCATCGAACATGTGCGGCGTGCCTGGGGCAGGACCATCCGCGACGGCTTCGGCCAGACGGAGACGGCCGTGCAGGTCGCCAACTCCCCGGGCCAGCAGCTCAAGCCGGGCTCCATGGGACGGGCGATGCCCGGCTTCGAGGTGACGCTGCTCGACCCGGTGACGGGAGAGGCGGGCGTCGACGAGGGCGAGATCTGCCTCGATCTGTCCACACGTCCCGTCGGCCTGATGACCGGCTACCGAGGGGACGGCGACCGCACGGACGAGGCGATGGCCGGCGGCTACTACCGCACCGGGGACATCGGTTCACGTGACGAGGACGGCTACATCACCTACGTCGGCCGGTCCGACGACGTCTTCAAGGCGAGCGACTACAAGATCTCCCCGTTCGAGCTGGAGAGCGCGCTGCTGGAACACGAGGCCGTGGCCGAGGCGGCGGTCGTGCCCTCGCCGGACGAGCTGCGGCTCGCGGTGCCCAAGGCGTACGTGGTGCTCGCGGAGGGGTGGCAGCCGGGCCCGGAGACGGCCAAGGCGATCTTCGCGCACTCGCGGGAGACGCTGGCGCCGTACAAGAGGGTCCGCGTCATCGAGTTCGCCGAGCTGCCGAAGACGATCTCCGGAAAGATCCGTCGTGTGGAGCTGCGGGCGCACGCGGCGCAGGGGCCGGGGGAGGAGTTCCGCGAGGAGCGGTGAACGGGCGCTGACCGGGCGCTGACCGGGCGCTGACCGGGCGGGGCGGGCGAGCAGGTCCGGCCGCGCGGCGTACCTCGACTCACCCCCGCTGTCCGGCAGTTCGCGGGTTCTGGGTCCCGGTTCGTCGCTGGCGGTACGCAGTCCGTGGTTCGTGGTTCGCAGTCCCGGGGCCCGGCCGCCCGACCGGCCGTCAGCAGACGGAACGGATCAGCTCGTCGGCCGGGTCGTTGACGGCCTGCGGCATGCCCGTCAGGTCGAGCACGAAGAGCGGTACGCAGAGCGAGTCCGCGCGGGTGCGGGCCTCGCGCGAGTAGCCCGCGAGCGAGAAGCAGGCGGTGCCGACCTCCTCGTTGAGCCCGTTCAGCCAGAGCGTCTCGACCTCGCGGAGCGTCGTAGGGGCGGTCGTCGGGTCGACGTGCGCGATGATCCCCGCGCCTCGTACGTCCACTCCGGAGGACGGCCGTTTCTCCGTCACCCGCACCTCGGGGAATCCGAGCCAGCGCAGATACTCCGCCGCCGCGGTACGGGCGTCCTGCGCCGTACGGATCGTCACGGGACGGAACGCGGGGCGCGAGACGGGACGCGGCTTCCCGCGGTCCTTCCGGGCGCCCTGCGACTTGGCCGGGGCGGCGGGAGCCGAGGGGCCCGCGACCCCGGCAGCGCCGGTCGTCGCGGAGGAAGCGGAATCCCCGGGGGCTTCGGCGCCGCCGTCCGATCCCGCGCGGCTGACCGCCTCGGGGCCGCCGCCGCTCGGATCTTTTTCCTGGCCGGGGGCGCCGTCGCCGCCGGACGGTGCGCCGGTCACTGCCGGTCCGTACTGCGGAGGCACGACCGGCATCCGCAGCAATGTGCCGCAGCCGCAGCCGAGTTCGGGCTGCGGCCACTCCTTCGACACTCCGCACGCCGGGCAGCGGACCTGCACCCATGAGCCCGCCCAGGTACGGTGCCTCACCCGCGCCGGGGCGCCGTCGCGCAGCAGCGGCAGCGTGACGGGGGCGCCGCAGTCGCAGGGGTAGACCGGCGGCGTATAGGTGTGCTCGCGGCGGCACTCGGGACAGCGCACGGGCACGCTTTCTGCCATCTCTTCGGCTCCAGCGGCGTCAGCGGGCGGTCAGCGGGACGGGGACAGGGGAAGTCGACGGGCCTGCCCATATCGTCGCCGAAAGGGCGCGGTTTCCGAAGGGGAACGGAAGAGAAAACGGTGCGAAGCGGGACGGCCGGGTGCGCGGCGCCCCTGTGGCAGCCGTGGCCGGCGGGGACGTCCGACGGTCCGCAGGAGCCACAACCGGCGGCGGCTGCACGCCAGTTGAGCCGTCGTGCCCCCTCGGCCGGGCGGGCACAGGACCTGAACGCCGTGTCGCACGGGGTGGTTGCGGATTCGGTGGGCCGCTGCCGCCGCCGTAGTTCGACCTGTTCGTTCATGAAGCCGGTCAAGAGCTTCAGTTGCTGCTTCGTGTACCGCTGCTTCGTGTACGTCGTCGGCCGGGCCTCGGACGCCGCAACGGTAGCGGGGGAAGCGGCGGACTCCGACCGTGCCGACCGCGATCCGCACCAGGGCGGCGAGGGGTCCAGGGTCAACCGCCGAATTCATGCGGGCTGTTGGAGTCCGGGCCGCGCGGGAGGTCGACCGCGGGATCGGGGCGTACGGCTCCGGTGGCCCGGGGGCGTCGGCGTGGCATCCGCACCGCGACGGAGGGCATGGGGCTGCCGACGGCGTCGGGTGAGGGAGGGAGGCGGCACGGCGCACCTACGAGAACGGCGCCAGCGCCCATATCGGGCCCCCCGGGACCGGACGGGCCGTGCCGCCCCCTCGGCGGCACGGCCCGTCGGTCAGGGCGCCCCGTCCGTCACGCCTCCTCGAACTCCCGCACCGCGTCGATGTCCGGCCCGTGCGGCGTGTTCGCCTCACGCTCGATCATGATCTCCACCAGTACGGGACGCGACGTGGCGACGGCTTCCTTCCGCGCCCACTGGATCGCGCCCGCGATCTCGTCCGGCTCCCACACGCGGCGTCCCGAACAGCCGTATGCCTCCATGAGCTTGACGTTGTCGGTGCCGAACTCGTCGTAGTGGATGTCGACTTGGTAGTTCATGCCGTAGCCGATCTCGGCCTGGCGGATCAGGCCCAGATACTCGTTGTTGAGCATGATCAGCACATACGGCACGTTGTACTGGGCGGCGACCGCCAGCTCCTCGACCAGGTACTGGAAGCCGTAGTCGCCGACGATGCCCACGACTTCGGCGTCCGGCCGGCCCATGCCCTCCAGTGCCTTCTTCACGCCGATCGCCGCCGGCACCTCCCAGCCCAGCGGCCCCGCCTGCCCGCACACCTGGTAGTGGCGCGGCAGATACGCCTTCTGATGCTGGCCGCCCCAGATCTGGTAAAGCCCGATCGCGGTGACGAAGTAAGTCTCCTCGTCGAAGGCCTCGTTGATCTCCTTGTACGCACGCGGCGCCTTCACCGGCGTGGAGTCGAAGTCCTCGCGGCGCACCAGCGTCCGCTTCAGCTCCTTGCAGCGCTCCACCCAACTCCCCACCTGCGCACGGGCCTTGCGCTTGCGCGCCTCGGCCAGCAGCGCCGAGAGGAAGAGGCCCGCGTCGGAGACGATGCCGAGGTCGGGTTCGAAGACCTTGCCGATCTGGCCGGGCTCGATGTCGACGTGTACGAAGGTGCGTTCACCTCGGTAGACGCCGATGTCGGCCCCGGTGTGCCGGTCGCCGAAGCGCGCTCCCACCGCGAGCACGAAGTCGGCCTCCAGGAAGGAGGCGTTGGCGTACCGCTGTGACGTCTGGATGCCGGTCGTGCCGAGGTTGAGTTCGTGGTCGTCCTCGATGACGCCCTTGCCCATCAGCGTCACCTGGAAGGGCACCCGCAACTCCTCGACCAGCTCCCGCAGTTCGCGTCCGGCGTCGGCGAGTATCACTCCGCCGCCCGCGAGGATCAGCGGTCGTTCGGCTGCCAGCAGCATGTCCAACGCCCGCTCCACACGCGGAAGATGGGGTTCGACGGCCGGTACGGGCAGCCGCGTGTCGATCTCGGCGTCGTAGGTGATCTCGCCCTTGGCCAGGTCGAGCGGCAGATCGATCAGCACAGGCCCGGGACGGCCCGTACGGGCCACGCGGAACGCCTCACGGAAGACCCACGGGATCTGCGCAGGCTCCTTGATCTGCACCGCCCACTTGGTGACCGGCCTGGCGATGTCCACGATGTCGACGGCCTGGAACGCCTCCTGGTGCAGCTTCGGCGAGACCGCCTGCCCCGTGAGGCACACCATGGGGATGGAGTCGGCCTGTGCGGTGTACAGCCCGGTGACGAGGTTGGTCGCGCCGGGACCCGAAGTGGCGATCGCGACGCCGACCTTGCCGTTGGTGCGGGCCCAGCCGTCGGCCATATGGGCCGCGCCCTCCTCGTGGCGCACCGTCAAGTGCTCGATACGGCCGTCCACTTCCATCGCCTTGTACAGCGGGAGGATCGCGGCGCCGGGGCAGCCGAAGGCGATGTCGACGCCCTCGTCGACCATGATGGCGACGGCGGCGTTCATCGCGGGCATCTTCTTCGGGGCCATGTCTCAGTCCTCCGTCTTCTCGCCGGACAGGCGCCTGACGCCGCGCACCAGCGCCGAGTGGTCGAGGCCGCCGTCGCCCTGCTGACGCAGCGCGCCGACGAGCTGGGCCAGCAGCGCACCGGCGGGCACGGCGGCGCCGACGTCGCGGGCGGCGTCGGTGACGATGCCCATGTCCTTGTGGTGCAGATCGACCTTGAAGCCGGGGCGGAAGTCGCCGGCGAGGATGTTCTGCCTCTTGCGGGCGAGCACGGTGGAGCCCGCGAGGCCGCCGCCCAGCACGTCGAGCGCGGCGGCCAGGTCGACGCCGGACTTCTCCAGGAAGACGACGGCCTCGGCTACGGCCTGGATGTTCACGGCGACGATGAGCTGGTTCGCGGCCTTCACCGTCTGCCCCGAACCGTGCGGTCCGCACAGCACGATCGTCTTGCCGAGCGCCTCGAACACGGGCTTCGCCGCGTCGAAGGTCTCCTGCTCGCCGCCCACCATGATGGACAGCGCGCCCTCCACCGCGCCTGCTTCGCCGCCCGATACGGGGGCGTCGAGCACTTCGACTCCCCTTTCCGCGGCGGCCTTCGCCACCTCGACGGACGTCTGCGGGGTGATGGAGGACATGTCGATGAGCAGGGCGCCGGAACGCACGTTCTCGAGGACGCCGCCGTCGTGCAGCACGACCTGTTCGACCTGAGGCGAGGCCGGGACCATCGTGATGACGACGTCGGTTTCGCGCACCGCCTCGGCGACGGAGGCGGCTCCCTTGCCGCCGTCCTTCACGAAGGCGTCGACCTTGGCGCGCGTGGGGTTGAACGCGGTCACGTCGTAACCGGCCCGCAGGAGGTTGCGCGCCATCGGCGCGCCCATGATGCCGAGGCCGATGAAGGCGACCTTGGTCTTTTCCGGGGTGTAGCTCATGGACTTCTCGCCTTCCGATTTCTTGGCGTACGGGGGTGGGGCGCGGGCCGGGGAGTGCGGCGATCCCGCCACCGGTCTCAAGGACCCGCCCGTGGAGGGGACTTGGACCGCCTCGGTCCGGCTCAGGCTCCGCGCAGTCCGCGCGGCAGCCAGCCGAAGCTCTCGGCGCTCGGCGCTTCGCCGGGCTTGTACTCCAGCCCGATCCGGCCCTCGTATCCGGCCTTGGCGAGGCGCTTCAGCAGGTCGGGGAAGTCGAGTCCGCCGGTGCCGGGAGCCCCGCGGCCGGGGCTGTCGGCGATCTGCACATGGCCGGTGCGGTCCGTGTAGGCGTCGATGACCCGGTGCAGGTCCTCGCCGTTCATGGCGAGGTGGTAGAGGTCCATGAGGAACTTCGTATTGCCCAGCCCCGTCGCCGAGTTGACCTTGTCGACGACCTCGACGGCCTTCGGCGCGCTGACGACCGGGTAGTGCGGCGACTCGACGGCGTTGAGCGCCTCCACGAGCAGCACGGCACCGACGTCGTGCGCGGCACGCGCCGCGAACACCAGGTTCTCCAGAGCGAGTTCGTCCTGCTCGGCGGGTGTGGAGCCCGTGACGCGGTTGCCGTAGAGGGCGTTGAGGGCGGTGCAGCCCGTCGACCGTGCGAAGTCCGCCGCGACGTCGACGTTCCTGCGGAACTTCTCCGACTCCTCACCGGGCAGGGACAGCGCACCGCGGTCAGGGCCGGGGAGCTGCCCGGCGTAGAAGTTGAGGCCGGTCAGCCGCGTTCCCGCGTCGGTCAACGCCCGCCGCAGCGCGTCCAGTTCGGCCTTCTCGGGTACGGGTGCGTCCACCCACGGCCACCACAGTTCGACGGCGTCGAAGCCCGCCGCGGCTGCCGCCGCGGGACGCTCCAGCAGCGGCAGTTCGGTGAAGAGGATCGACAGGTTGACGGTGTAGCGGTGATCGGTGCCGCCGATGCCGGCGAGTTCACTCAGGGGCGCCACGGCGATCGCTTCCCTTCGGGTCCGTGTGTTCGCGTCCGTGTGTTCAAGGTGCGGTCCGCTTGGAACCGGTGCACGGTTCCATGATGCCGTCCGCTGGGCGTTAGTTTCGTATCGTGGAAGCAGCTTTCTACTTTATGGAAGACTGCTCTTGTCCTCCCGGGTCTGTCAAGGGGATCGCCCTCGTGAACCGCTGGATGGCCGCCGCGGACGCCGTTCGCGTAGGTTGACGACGTGCGATTGCGAGTTGAGTTCACGACCGAGCCGTTCGATCTGGACGAGGCCCCGCAGCATGCGCTGGTGGCCCGTGAGGTCGTGCAGGGCGCGCCGCTGGACTCCGTGGACGTCGGACCGTTCGGCAATACGGCGGAGGGTCCCGCGGAGGTGGTGCTCCGAACCGTCCAGACCCTGCTCCACGACTCGCTGGACGCGGGCGCGACCCGGATCTCGCTCCAGCTCAACGTCCTGCCGGAGGGCGACGCGGCCGGGGACGACGACGCGGACGCGGAGAGGGGTACGGGGCCCGAGACGGGCTCCGTTGGCCCCGACGCGGACACCGCCGGAGGCGGCGCATGAGCGGCACCGGCGCGAACGGCGCACGAGGCGGAGACGGCGCGGACGCCGACGGCAGCGCCTTCGCCGACGCGGTGAAGCCCCTCGTGGACGCCATGGGCGGCGAGATGGTCACGCCGGAGGAGGCGCAGGGCGACGACGTGGTGCTCGCATGGGAGGGCCGTGACGTCGTGGCCGTACGCCTGCCCCACCTCTCCGAATCGCTCGACCACATCCTGGCCGAGCTGGAACGCCGCCACGGGATGCCGCTGGCCGAACTGGACCGCAAGACGAAGCAGTCGGTCGTGCGCATCCTGGAGACGCGGGGCGCCTTCTCCGTCCGGCACGGCGTGGAGACGGTCGCCGGCGCACTCGGCGTCAGCCGCTTCACGGTCTACAACTACATCAACGCCCAGGAGGAGAAGCGGGCGAAGAAGCGCCGCGGGGAAGGCTGACGCGTCGCGTCCCGACTGCGGACGCAGTCCGGGAACCTGCCGGTGAGCCACTCGACCGTCAGAGGTCGAGGACGAGCCGGGCGTCTTGGAGCGCCCGACGCAGATCATCATCGTTCTGCCCCGGGCGCGCTCCCGTTCGTCGAGGATTCGAGTCGCGGTGATCCGGCGTGGTCCCTTCGAGGACCCGGGTCTCACAGGTGCCGCAGAAGCCCTCAGGAGGACTGATGCGTGAGACGAACTCGCTGACCGTGCTCGACGGGGACGGGACCGTCTACGTCGCCCGCGTCCAAGGCTCCCGCATGCTCACCGTCTCCATCGCGGTCGGCACCCTGTCGTACGCGGTGCCGCCAGCCGCTGCGGGCCGCCCGTAGGGCCGCCCGCCCGCGGCCTCGCCGCATCCGCAGCCGCGTGGGCGGGCACGAGCCGTGGCACCGGAATTTCAACAAAGTGTTGACGTCATCTGTCGGCGCCGCTTAGCTGTTCCCAGCCCGAACACTCTTCGGAGGCACATGTGACGCCTTCCCAGCCGCCCCCGGCGACAGTTGCGGCCTGGCTCAACTCGGCCCCTGAGCACGACGTCCGCGCCGCGCTCCTCGACGTATGCGCGTCCCGTGAGTGGGCCGGTGCACTGCTCGCACGCCGCCCGTACGCGGACCTGGCCGGACTGCTCGCCGCGAGCGACGAGGCCATGGCGGAGCTGACCGCCGGGGACCTCGCCGAGGCCATGTCGGGGCATCCGCCCATCGGCCGGCCCCGTCCCGGCGACCCTTCGTCGGCACGCGAGCAGCGCGGCATGGCCGGAGCCTCCGACAGCCTCAAGGAGGAGATGCTGGAGCTGAATCTGGCGTACCAGGAGCGGTTCGGACACGTCTTCCTGATCTGTGCGACGGGTCTCAGCGGGGAGCAGATGCGCGACGCGGCCCGGGAGCGCATCGCCAACTCCCCGGACGAGGAACGGGAGATCGTCCGCACCGAACTGACGAAGATCAACCGGATCCGGCTGAAGGCACTGGCGGACAAGGAGACCGAACGAGCATGAGCAGCGCACCCCCCGGCACGGCGACGGAAGCGGACGCCGCCGCGGCGACGGTGTCGACCCACATCCTCGACACCAGCGCCGGCCGCCCCGCGGCGGGCGTCGCCGTCGAACTGTCCGTACGTACGGGCCGCGAAGCGCAGTGGTCCGCCCACGGCACATCGGTGACGGACGCCGACGGACGCTGCAAGGACCTGCCCGCACTGCCGCCGGGCGCCGCGCACGCCAGGCTCACCTTCGCCGTCGAGCCGTATCTGAAAGCGAACAGCCCGCGTGCGGCCGCACGTAGGCAGCCGCGGACGACACGCACGAAGCGGAGGAGCAGGACGGCTTCTTCCCGGAGGTGGCCGTGGTCTTCGCGGTCGCCGGGGGCGAGCACTATCACGTGCCGCTGCTGCTGAACCCGTTCGGCTACTCCGTATACCGAGGGAGCTGACATCCATGACGGTGCCGACCACGATTCTCGGCCAGAACCAGTACGGCAAGGCGGAGAACCGCGTAGTCAAGATCACCCGGGACGGGGCGACCCACCACATCAAGGACCTCAACGTCTCCGTCGCCCTCAGCGGCGATCTGGACGAGGTCCACTACTCCGGCTCCAACGCGAACGTCCTCCCCACCGACACCACCAAGAACACCGTCTTCGCCTTCGCCAAGGAGCAAGGCGTCGAATCCGCCGAGGAGTTCGGCATCGCGCTCGCCCGCCACTTCGTGGACGCCACCGAGCCGATCCGCACCGCGCGCATCCGCATCGAGGAGTACGAGTGGGAGCGCATCGACCTCGACGGGGGCGCCGCACCGCACTCCTTCGTACGCCGCGGCCAGGAGATCCGTACGGCGCAGATCCGCTACGACGGCACGGACGTCCAAGTCCTCAGCGGACTCAAGGGACTTACGGTCCTCAACTCCACCGACTCGGAGTTCTGGGGCTACATCAAGGACAGGTACACCACGCTCAAAGAGGACTACGACCGCATACTCGCCACCGAGGTCGGCGCGGTGTGGCGGCACGGCCCGGCGGGCTCGCCCGGCGCGGAGTCCGGCTCCGGCTCCGGCTCGACGGACACGGACTGGAACGCCTCGTACGGCGCCGTGAAGCAGCAGATGCTGCGTACCTTCGCCGAGACCTACTCACTCTCGCTCCAGCAGACGCTGTACCAGATGGGTTCCCAAGTGCTCGGCCACCGGCCCGAGTTGGAGGAGATCCGCTTCTCCATGCCCAACAAGCACCACTTCAAGGCCGACTTGGCGCCCTTCGGCATCGCGAACGAGGCCGCCGACGGCGCCGTCTACATCGCCGCCGACCGTCCCTACGGCCTCATCGAGGCCACGGTGCTGCGCGAGGGCGCGGAGGCGCTGATACCCCCGGACATGACCAACCTGTGACCGGCGCCCGTAGCCGGCGGGACCGGCCGGGCCCGAACTCCCGGCCTCACACGCCGACTCGGTGCCACCGGCGTGGCGCTACGAACCGACCCGCGCACACGAGCGACTCCGCGTATACGACCGGCAGCGAGGAACCCACCACCCATGACTGAACCGGCAAACGGCAACGGCCCCACACACGGCGACGGCCGCGTGCGGCGCATCGTCATCGAGAACTGCGCCGTCGCGACCGTCGACGCCCACGGCACCGAACACACCGACGGGCACGTCGTGGTGGCGGGCGATCTGATCGAGTCCGTGGGCGAGGGCCGCGCGCCCGCGGGGCTGGAGAACGTCGTACGGCGCGTCGACGGCAGCGGGCACCTCGTCACGCCCGGACTCGTCAACACGCACCACCACTTCTACCAGTGGCTCACCCGCGGACTCGCCCAGGACGCCAGCCTCTTCGACTGGCTCGTCGCCCTCTACCCGGTCTGGGCACGCATCGACGAGGACATGGTGCGCGCGGCGGCGCGCGGTTCGCTCGGCATGATGGTGCGCGGCGGAGTGACCACCGCCATGGACCACCACTACGTCTTCCCACGCGGCTGCGGCGATCTGCTGGGCGCCGAGATCGACGCCGCCCGCGAACTCGGCGTGCGCTTCAACCCCACACGGGGATCGATGGACTTGGGCGAATCCGACGGCGGGCTGCCCCCGGACTTCGCCGTCGAGTCGACCGACGACGCGCTCGCCGCCACCGAGGAGGCCGTCGACCGCCACCACGACCCGTCCTTCGGCTCGATGCTGCGCATCGGCGTCGCACCCTGCTCGCCGTTCTCGGTCACCACCGAACTGCTGCGGCGGGCAGCCGAGTTGGCGCGGCGCAAGGGCGTACGGCTGCATACGCACGGCTCGGAGACGGTGGAGGAGGAGAAGTTCTGCCACGAGCGTTTCGGCATGGGCCCCACCGACTATCTGGACTCCGTCGGCTGGCTCGGCGACGACGTATGGATGGCGCACTGCGTCCACATGAGCGACTCCGACATCGCCGCCTTCGCACGTACGGGCACCGGCGTGGCCCACTGCCCGTCCTCCAACGCACGTCTCGCCGCGGGCATCGCGCGGGTGCCGGACATGCTGGCAGCCGACGTCCCCGTCGGGCTCGGCGTCGACGGCACCGCGTCCAACGAGTCCGGCGAACTCCACACCGAGCTTCGTAACGCACTGCTCGTGAACCGCCTCGGCCCCCGCAAGGAGAAGGCCCTCACGGCACGCGAGTCGCTGCGTCTCGGCACCTACGGCGGTGCCCGAGTCCTCGGCAGGGAACGGGAGATCGGCTCCCTGGAGCCCGGGAAGCTCGCCGACCTGGTGCTGTGGCGCGTCGACGGGATCGGGCACTCCTCGATCGCCGACCCGGTCGCCGCGCTCGTGATGGGCGCTCCGGCTCCGGTGACGCTGTCGCTGGTCAACGGCCGTACGGTCGTCGAGGACGGCCGGCTCGCCAACGCCGACGAGGACCTGATCGCCCGCGAGGCGCGTAACGAGGCCGGGCGCCTCGCACGTGCCGCCGGAAGCGAGGGCTGAGAGGCCCGCGCAGGGCGGGCCCGCCACGACGCGGCACGCGGCGGCCCGCCCGCACGACAACCCACATACTCCGGCCGGGAGGGACGGCTCCCGGCCGGTGCCCAGCACCACCAAGCCGTTCCCGGGACGTGGCCCAACCCCTCACGCTCCCGGGACGGTCCGGCACCACCGGGCGTAACGGCAGCGCACAACACCACCGTCGAACGCGAACCGACGCGCACCGATGCGGAATCGACGCGAACGACGTGAGCCGACGTGAGCCGAGCGCGTTCTTGCGCGCTTCGACGCGACCTGTGAACACCGACAGGAGGACAGCCGTGACCGAGACGCCCGCACACGACGACCAGCCCCAGCGCAGTGACGATCAGCCGCAGCGCAACGACGACCAGCCCCAGCGCAACGACAATCCGCCGCAGCACCCGCACAGCGGCGACCGGCAGCCTCGGCGGCCGTCGGGGCCGGAGGCCGGGGGCCGGGAGGCCACCGCCTCGGACGCCGGAGACCCGCAAGGCTCCGCTCCGGACGGCAGGCACCCGGTGGACCGGACCCTCCCGCCGCTGAAACTGCTGACCACCGGTCTCCAGCACGTCGCGGCCATGTACGCGGGCGTGGTCGCACCGCCGCTGATAATCGGCACCGCCGTGGGGCTGTCCGTCTCCGAGCTGACGTTCCTCACCGGCGCGAGCCTCTTCCTCGCGGGCGTCGCCACGCTCCTCCAGACCCTCGGCGTATGGCGAATAGGCGCCCGGCTGCCGTTCGTCAACGGGGTCACCTTCGCGTCCGTCGCGCCGATGCTCGCCATCCATCACTCCGAGGGCTCCAAGGACGCCCTGCCCGTCATCTTCGGCGCCTGCATGGTGGCGGCGGCCCTCGGCTTCGTACTCGCCCCGTACTTCAGCAAGCTGGTGCGCTTCTTCCCACCGGTCGTCACCGGCAGCGTCATCACGCTCATCGGCGTCTCGCTGATGCCCGTCGCGTTCAACTGGGCGCAGGGCGGCGACCCTGAGGCCCCCGGCTACGGCGCCACCAAGAACATCGCCATGGCCGGCTTCACCCTCCTCGTCGTGCTGCTGCTGAGCCGCTTCACCCGCGGCTTCGTCAAGCAGATCGCGGTACTGCTCGGGCTCGTCGTCGGCACGGTGGCCGCCGTCCCCGTCGGCATCACCGACTTCGGCGCGCTGGGCGACGCGGGCATCGTCGGCTTCCCCACGCCGTTCCACTTCGGCGCACCGCAGTTCGCCGTGGCCGCCATCGTCTCCATGTGCATCGTCATGCTCGTCTCGATGACGGAGTCCACCGCCGACATGCTCGCCCTCGGCGAGATCGTGGACCGCCCCGCCGACGAGAAGACCATCGCCGCCGGACTGCGCGCCGACACCCTCGGCTCCTTCGTCAGCCCCTTCTTCAACGGCTTCCTGGCCACGGCCTTCGCACAGAACATCGGCCTCGTCGCGATGACGAAGATCCGCAGCCGCTACGTGGTCGCCGCGGGCGGCGGCATCCTCATCCTGATGGGGCTCTGTCCCGTCGCGGCGGCCCTGATCGCGACCGTTCCACAGCCGGTGCTCGGCGGTGCGGGCGTCGTACTCTTCGGCTCCGTCGCGGCGAGCGGCATCCGCACCCTCGCCCGCGCGGATCTCGCCCAGGACGGCAACATCGTCATCGTCGCCGTCTCCCTGGCCGTCGGCGTCATCCCGGTCGCCGCCCCCGACTTCTACGACGTCTTCCCGGGCAGCGCCCGCATCATCCTGGACTCCGGCATCTCCACGGGCTGCGTCACGGCGGTCGTACTGAACCTGCTCTTCAACCACTTGGGGAGGAAGGAGCCGGTGGCCGGTGAAGGCGCCGGTCCGGTACCGGGGCCGCGGGCGGGCGACGCGGCGGGGTGAGCAGACGTCGCGGGGTGATGCACCGCGGCAGGTGATGCGCCGCGGCGGGGTGGCGTCGTCGCGTGCCGTCGAAGGCGGAGCCTCAAAGCGCCCACCGTGCCGACCGCCGCTGAGGCGCGGCCCCTTTGAGCCGCCGTCGACGTGCAGGAGAAGACCTCCGTTATCGTCGCCGACGTGCGACTTCTGCTGACCTCCGACACCCATCTGCCCAAGCGCGCCAAGCGGCTTCCCGACCCGCTGCTCGACGAGTTCGACGCCGCCGACGTCGTCTTCCACGCCGGTGACTGGGTCGACACGGCCACCCTCGACCTGTTCGAGGCGCGCGCCCGGCGGCTCGTCGGCGTGTACGGCAACAACGACGGGCCCGCGCTGCGAGCCCGCCTGCCCGAGGTCGCCGACGCCGAACTCCTCGGCGTGCGCTTCGCGGTCGTCCACGAGACGGGCGAGGCACGCGGCCGCGAGCGCCGCTGCGCCGAGCGCTTTCCCGAAGCGGACGTGCTCGTCTTCGGCCACAGCCACATCCCCTGGGACAGCACGGCCGAGCGGGCGGACTTCCCGGCGGCGGCCGGGGCCGGACCGCCGGACCGCGTCCTGCGCCTTCTCAACCCCGGTTCGCCTACGGACCGCCGCCGCCAGCCCTACTGCACGTACATGACGGCCGAGGTCACCGACGACGGCCTCTCCCAGGTCCAGCTCCACCGGCTGCCCCGCCGCGTTCAGACGCCGGGCCGGCGCGACGCCGGGGCATGACGCAGCGCCGCGGTGGCATCACGAAGACGCCGACGCACGGCGGAGACGCCGCGACATGACCGGGCTGCTGCCGCCGGTCCGCCGGGTCATCGGAGGACGGATTGTCAGTGGTGCGCCCTACCGTTCCCGGTGTGAGCAGATTGAGCTACGACCGCCACTGTGCGGAGATCGTCACCCAGGCCCGGCTTCTCCGCTCCTGCATCGACGGAGCGGACCTCACCACGCCCGTGCCGTCCTGCCCCGGCTGGAACGCCGGGCAGTTGGTGAGGCATCTGGGCGGCGGCATGAGCTGGGTCGAGGAGATGGTGCGCACGCGCGCTGCCGCTCCGCTCCCGGACGACCACTTCCGCGACCTCTCCGCCTACGCCCATGAGGACCCTGCCGTCGTCGGCCCGTGGCTGGAGGCGAATGCGGAGCGACTGGCGGCGACGCTGCGGGAAGCCGGTCCGGACGCCGCCATGTGGACGCCGCTGTCCGGAGGGACCGTGCGGTTCTTCGCGCGGCGCTTCGCGCACGAGACCCTCGTCCACCGTGCCGACGCCGTCCTGGCGCTGGGTCAGGAGTTCACAACGGAGCCGGACGTCGCCGTGGACGCCGTCGACGAATGGATGGAACTCGGCTCGCTGCCCGAGATGTTCGACTTCCATCCCGAGCGCCGTGAACTGCTGGGCCCCGGCCGTACGATCCGCTTCCGTGCGACGGACGTGCCCTCGGCTGCGCACGCGGAAGCGGAATGGCCGCGAGCACAGTGGATCGTCGACCTCACCGGCGACGCGCTCTCCTGGCGCCGCCCGCCCAAGGACGCACCGGGGGAGCGTGCGGCCGTCACCGTAAGCGGTCCGCTCACCGCCCTGTTGCTGTTGATCTACCGCCGTCGTACGGCTCCCGCACAGCCGTCGATGCCCGGTGCCGCGGGGGAGGGCATAGAGGTCACCGGCGATGAGCAGTTGCTCCACTTCTGGCTGGACAGGGTCGGATTCAACTGATCCGCACCGTCTGTCGTGAATCCCCGGCGCCCTCCGGATGCTCTCTTTTGCCGATGACTCATCCGCAACGTGCGGCACGCCGCGGGCGAGTACGGTGACGTTTCACCGACCGACCCCGCGTTGGCTGACACCCCGGGGATTCATGGGGCCGGCACACCGGCTCCGCGGCTGAGGGCAGTGAGGAACGGTGTTTCGGTGACTGCGGACCATCAACAGGAAGATGTCATGCCAGAGACCTCACTCGAACGTGACGAGGGAGAGGCGGCCACCGTGCCCGCCGAGGCGGGCCCGCCCCCGGGTGCCGCACCTCCGCGGCCCGGTGCCGGTGCGCCGTCCAAGGACGTACCGGCGCAGTCCCGGGCGGGCCGTTCCGCAGGGAGAGCCCCTTCGCCCGGCGCGGGCGCGGCGCCCGAGGCGTCCGAGCCCCGCGAGGCGCGCGAATCACGTGAGGCAGGTGCCGCCCGCGAGACAGCCAAGTCCCCGGCGGGAGCGGGCTCTTCCGAGACCGCCGCGCCGCCCCCCTCCGCCCCGGGGCCCTCGCCGGTCCCCGTTCCCGCCCCCACCGGGGCCCCCGAGCGCGCGGTGCCCCTGAGACCAGAGGTGCTGTGGGCGCTCGCTGCCGCCGCCTCCTATGCGCTCACCCTCTTCGTGGCCAGCGACGACTTCGTCTTCCTCGCGATACCGGGGCTGCTGGGCTGCGTACTGCTGGAGATCATCGCGGTGCGCTACGTGCTGCGCAGGCCGTCCCGCGGCACCCCCGCCCCGTACGCCACCGACGGCACCGACCGCAAGGGCGCGGTGAACTTCCTCTACGCGGCGCTGCTGAAGCGCTATGTCGTGCTCGTGCTCTCCTTCCTCGCGATCATGGCGCTGCCGCTGGTCACCAGAAGCACATGGGCGACGTATCTGATCCCGCTCATCGGCGTGGGCCTGTTCGGCGTCGTACTGGCGACCATCTACTGGTTCGACCAACTCCGCTGGGTACGCCAGTGCGCCCGCGTACTCAACGTCTACGGTTTCGAATTCCGCACCCCCGTCTACGGATTGGACCTGTGGCGCAACGGACGGCGCTTCCTGGTCATGGGCTGCGACGGGCTGGAGTCCCCGGAGATGCACGCCCGTGAACCGATGGGCCATCCCCGGTGGCCGGACCGCATCGCCGAGGGCGCCTGGTTCGCCGGTGACGAGGTCTTCGGCGGGGTGCTGCTCGTGCCCGGCACGGGCGAACTGATGTGTATGCAGCCCCTGGACTGGGACGAGTTCAAGCCATGGCGGGACGAGGCGGGGGAGGAGCGTCAGGCGAGGGCGAAGCGCGCCGGACTCGACCGCCACTCCGTCTGACCGCGGCGCCCTCCGAGCCGTTCAAGTCCCAGCCGTCGAAGCGTCCGGTGCGGCGGCCTCCGTGCCGCCGCACCACTCGGCGAGCCGCCTCGGCGTGCCCATGGCCGCAGGTCAGGATGGTGCCCCGCGATCCAGGAGGAGGGCGCCCGGCATGGACTTCCGTGACCCGCCGAAGACCGCCGCGTGGCAGCACATCAAGGCCCGTTCGGGCTTCGAGGTCGTCTACTTCGAGCCGTCCGACGACGGTCTGAACATCTACGGCTGCACGACCGCCGTGGAGGACGGCCGTACCTGGATCGTCGACTATCAGCTCGAACTCGACGCCGCCTGGGCCGTACGCACCGCCCACATCTCCGGCCGCTCCGCATCCGGTCTCCGCAGGACGTCCATCGTCACGGACGGCGCCGGCCACTGGCAGATCGACGGCCGCGTCTCACCCGACCTCGACGGATGCCGCGACGTCGATCTCGAATCCTCCGCGATGACCAACTCGCTTCCCGTCCGCCGCCTCCGCCTCACCGACGGCTCCCCGACCCAGGCCCCAGCCGTGTACGTACGCGCGGCCGACCTCACCGCCGAACGCCTCGACCAGACCTACGAGCCCCTCAGCGCCAAGTCGGGCCACCACCGCTACGAATACGCCGCCCCCGCCTTCGACTTCGGCTGCCGCCTCACGTTCGACAGCTCGGGCCTCGTACGCGAATATCCGGGGATCGCGATTCGCGTCATGTGAGGCGGCCGGGCTCGTGGCAGCTCTGCACCGGCCCGTAGCAACGCATTCGCGCTCGTACGGCGGGAAGCGGAGCCCGTGGCAAAGGCCGCCGGGAAAGAGGGCCTGCCGCCGGGACTTGAGTCTCCAGTCGCTGGAAGGTCCACACTCCCCGTATGAGTGACGAACACCCGGAACCTCTCACGATCGGGCAGCTCGCCGACCGGACCGGCGTCGCCGTACGGACGATCCGCTACTGGTCGGACGTCGGCGTGCTCACACCCGAGGGGCGGTCCGAGGGCGGCTACCGGCTCTACGGCCCCGAAGCCGTCGCGCGTCTCGAACTCGTATGCACACTGCGCGAGTTGGGGCTCGGGCTGGACGAGGTCAGCCGGATCGTGCGCAGCGAGGCCACGGTCGCCGAGGTCGCCGCCGCGCATGTCGCCGCTCTCGACGCCCGGATACGCGCCCTGCGGCTGAGCCGGGCCGTCCTCTCCACCGTCGCACAGCGCGGTTCGACCGCCGAGGAGACAGCACTGATGAACCGACTCGCACGACTCTCAGTCGACGAACGCCGAAAGATCATCGAGGACTTCATGAGGGAGGTGTCCGAAGGGCTCGATATGGCACCGAAGATGGCCGACCGGCTGGAGCGCTCACCCATCGAGCTGCCCGAGAACCCCACCACGGATCAGGTCGACGCCTGGCTGCGTCTGGCCGAACTCATCCAGGACGAGGACTTCCGCGCGGGCATGCGCAGGATGCTCGAGCTGAGCCCGCCGCGCTCGGACGGCGGCCACATCTGGTTCACCAGACGCGTGGTGGAGGTCGTAGGCGTGGCCCGCGAGCGGGGCGTGGACCCCGAAGGGCCGGACGCGGCAGCGGTGTTGACCGACCTCTTCCGTGACGCGGATCGCGCCGAAATCCTCGAAGCCCTGGAGGCGGGCCTGGACGCGGGAGCGGAGCGCTTCCGGGAACTCTTCCTCACCGTGAGGGGGCGAGGTCCCCACTCGTCCCGAGCCGAGGAGTACGCCTGGCTGCGGCGGGCGTTGCGGGCGGAGCTTCAGCAGGCGTGACGGGGACCTTCGAGGTGGATCAGGTCGGAAGGCGCCACCGAGGGCCGTCGTCCGGATCGCCCAGCCAGACGGTCTGTTCCCACTCCGTGACGGTCATGCCGAACGCCGCCTGGTCCGGCGAACCCTGCTCCTGCCAGGCCGTCAGGGCATCCTCGACCTGATCCCACAGGCGTAACGGGCCGTCCTGGTGGACCTGCCATCCGTCGCCGTCGGGTTCGGTCCACGCCTGCGATCCGGACGCGACGTCGACAAGGGCGGCGCCGCCGTCGCTGGAACGCGTCAATTCGGCGGAGGGCGCGCCCAGTTGGGCGACGAAGTGCGCGGTCCAGTCGTCCAGCAGATCCGGCGCGATGTCCGTACGCCGGGTGGAGCCGGGATGTTGGTAGAACGTGGGCCGCGGCGGACGTTCATGCGGCCGGGCCAGCATGTATGTGACGGGATCGCCGGTGAACCGGCCCCGGGCGACGCCTTCTTCGTCGAGAGCGAGACGGATCAGACCGGAGGCGAGCATCCAGCCGCTGATGGTCGTGGTGATGCTGCCGCCGTCGTGAAGCTGCCAGAGCCACGACGGGGGAATGCTGCGGACGGCGCACGTTGCGATGATCGCGTGGTAGTCGGCGCCGTTCTGGTGGCCGCGCAGGCCGTCGCCGACCACGCAGTCGGGGAAGTACCCGGCGGAGTGGAGGCGTTGGGCCGCCGAACCGGCCAACTCGGGGTCGTACTCGACGGAGTGGACGAGCCGGTCTCCCAGTCTGTGGCTCAGGATCGCCGTGGAGTAGCCCGTGCCCGTACCGATCTCCAGCACCTTCTCCCCGGCGCCGACGCCCGCGAGTTCGAGCATCCGGACGACCAGCGACGGCAAGGTACTGGAGGAGGTCGGCCGCCCGGAGAGCGGTCCCGATGCCTCCGCGGCGCCGATGCCGTCGATCTGCGTGACCCAGGTGCTGTCCGAGTACGCCAGGCGCAGCCATTCCTCGTCGCCGAGCGCGTTACGGCGGAGGGGCTTCCACCGGGTGCCGTCGGGCCTGAAGACGGCGTCTCCGAGGAAGAGTTCACGGGGCACGGCCTCGACTGCCGCCCGCCACGCGGGATCTGTGAGGTGTCCTCGGGTCGCGAGTTCGTCGACGAGTTCCTGGCGCAGGGTGATGCTGCTCATGGGCGTTCCCGGTCCGGATGCTGAAGATGGTCGGCGATAGTGGCGGTGATCCTGCCGGTGATGGCGTCAGGAAACCAGGCGAACTGCCCGTTCGGGTTGCATTCGTACCAATGCCAGACACCCGTGGCATCGAGTCCGAAGTCGAAGGCGCCGAAGGCGAGACCGAAGACGTCCAGATAGTCGCGCACAGCCATCGCCACCTCCGGCGGCGTGCTGATCAGGGTGTAGGTGAGGTCGTCGTAGTGACGTCGCCAGTCCACACCCGGAGAACCATCGATCCGCACCGCGAACATCCGGTCGCCGACCACGGTCAGCCGGATGTCAGCGACCTTGTCCACGTACTGCTGGAACAGATGCATCGTGTGGCCGACTCCGGCGTCCAGTTCCGCGGGTTCGACTGCCTCGACCCAAACGGTGAGACCGTGTCCGTTCCAGCACGACTTCCGCGGCACTCAGAACAGCCGTGGCCGGAAAGCGCTTCATCCGGGTCAGCCCCCAGGGTCTGCGAGTTCGCGTACTCACCGGGACCTCCCGTCTCTGCCTGATATCCGAGGCCCCAGTGTGTGGCGTGGCGTGGTGCCGCGACAGGCCCCTTCCGGCCGATCACACCGGCCTCCGCACGGGCGCCTGCCCCCGTGGCGCCGGAGCTGCGGGGTCACGACTGGGACGCGTGCAGACGACGCTGCTTTGCGGGCAGATCGGGGAAGACGTGCCGTTACTGGACGAGAGATTTCCCGGAACTTCCGTCGCGAGCTGAGGGGGCGTCAAATAGCAGGACGCACGCTCACTTTGTCGCGAGAAGGCGTCACTGCCGCAGATTAGCGGAAGGGGACGCTGCTGAATGTGTACGGGACAAGGCGGCCGGATCTGAACTCCGGACCCGCTTCAGGTGCGGAATTGATCTTTCCGGGAAGCTGCTTGGTCCTGCTCTTCTCTTCCCTTCCCTGGACTTGTGAAGTCCCGTTACCCGGAGGGCGGCCGGCTTTGGACCGCGGCGCGGCCGGCCGCCCACGCTGGCAGCCCGGCCGCGCCGGCGAGCCCAAGCACTCAGCCTTCCGCCAGCACCCGCACCCCCTCCCGCTCCAGCGCCGCGCACGACTCGACGATGGCGGCCATCTCGTCGAACAGTTCGCGACGTGCCGCCTCGTCCAAGTGGCCCTGCTTCTCGGCGAGTTCGTCCGCGCGTAGCTCCAGGGCGCGGAGTCGGCCGGGGTCCGGGGACTCGTGGGACATCAGGAGGCGCATACGTTCCTCGCAGATCTCGGAGTAGTCGCCCGCCTCCGAGACGGTCTTCAGGGCGAGGGCGGCCAACTGCTCCCAGCCGCGGCCCGATTCGCGGAACAGCTTCGCAGCCTCCGTTCGGCCGGTCTGTTCCAGGAAGCGTGCGTACAGGGGGCGTGTACCGGCGGGGGCCGTGTACTCGGTCTCCAGGCACTCGTACAGGCGTTGTACGGCGCGGCCGAAGGGTGCCGCGCGGTTGAAGCGGCGTTCCCAGCCGGTCTTCGTGCTGGTGTCGCGGAGCTGGGCGGCGAGCTTGTCCATGCCGGAGAAGCCGAAGTTGGCGTCGAAGCTGTTGCCCAGCACAGGGCCGGTCAGATGTGCTGTCGTCGTCGCGACGGCGCCTGCGACGTCGGGCTCGCCGGTCGGCGGGCCCGTGGGCACGATCATCTGGTGGCGGCCCTTCTTGTGTGCCGACCAGGCAGCGCCGAACTCCTCGGTGCCGATGGTGTGCGGCGCCGCCGACTCGTCGTCGACGTACAGGGTGTCGCCCTCGTACCCGGCGAGCACCACGTTGTACGGGTCCTGTCCGAAGCCCGATTCCATGCCGTGCCACGGAAGGCGTGACTTGTCGACCGTGCAGAAGACCGGGTGGCCGTCGTCCAGGGCGGCACGTACCCGGTCCCAGCGGGGCTTGCCGCTGTGCTGCTCGGTGTAGGGGACGCCGAGGCGGTCGAGGGCGGCAGGGACCCATGGTTCGGGGTGGTGCTGGGCGACGATGGTCAGCATCGGCGGCGTGTTCTTGTACTCGAAGACGAAGTACATGAAACCGATGCCGCCGGCCAGCCCGGCGATCAGCGCCTCGTCGTGCGTGCTGCCGAGCGCATGGCGGATCAGGGACGCGTCGTGGTGCTGGTCCGTTCCGAACTCGGTGTAGAGCGCGCCGCCGGGCAGGGCGGGCGCCTGGGCCCGCGCGGCGTGGGCCAGTACGTGCCGGCGGGCGGTCGTGTACGTCTCGCCGGTGCGGGCCATCCGCTGCCGCACCAGTTTCTTCAGCGCTCGCTGCTCGGTCATCGCGGGTCCTTTCAGGGCGGACGATGCGAGCCCCTCACGCGAACCCGCCACCGTCGCCGAGGAAAGGAGTGGAGACAACGAGGCAGAGCGGAAACCCGCGATGACAGGGAGATCACCTTCGCCTCCGCGCCGCCCGGCAGCGTGAGTGCCGGGTCAGGAGGTCGGGCGCACGGGTGGCGCCGGGGCAGCAGTGTAGACAGCCGTTCCGGTGGAGCGCGAGGGTCTGTCCGTATCCGTTCGACCGGCCCCGAGGCGGACCGCTGGCGTGCCGCCCCTGATCACGCCGCGAAGGAGCGAGCTGCTGGGGAGCGTCGAGGACCGAGCGGCGCCCAGCATCGTTCAAGGCTCCGGCATCCCGGCATCCCGGGGGAGGTACGTCCATGGGGGCCGGTCCGTGACAGTGAAGCCCCGCCTGCGACGGTCGAACCCCCGGCCTGTAACGGCGAACCCGGCCCGCGACAGCGGACTTCCCACCCGCGACAGTGGACTCCCGCCCCGTGCAAGGCGACACAGCACCACCCACACGTCGATCCGGAGACCCCGTGACTGCCTTTCGACTCGACAACACCGCCTCCATCACCACCGGCGAGGAAGGCGCCCCCGAAGCACCGCGCTACGACCGGACTCAACTCACCGCGGGGATCGTGCACTTCGGCGTCGGCAACTTCCACCGCGCCCATCAGGCCATGGCGATCGACCGGCTGCTGGCCGACGGGCTGGCCCGCGACTACGGGATCTGCGGCGTCGGAGTCCTGCCCTCCGACGCACGCATGAGGGACGTCCTCACCGCGCAGAACGGCCTCTACACGCTCGAACTCCGCCATCCCGACGGCTCACGCGAGGCCCGGATCATCGGCTCCCTCATCGACTACCTCTACGCCCCGGACGACCCCGGCGCCGTCGTCGAGCGCCTCGCACGCCCCGAGGTGCGGATCGTCTCCCTCACCGTCACCGAGGGCGGCTACCACATCGACCAGACCACAGGCGAGTTCGACCCGTCCGACGAGAACATCCAGCACGACCTCGCACATCCCGGAGCCCCCCGCTCCACATTCGGGCTCATCGTGGCGGGGCTGCGCCGCCGCAGGGCCGCCGGACTGCCGCCGTTCACCGTCATGTCGTGCGACAACCTCCCCGGCAACGGCCATGTGGCACGCGGGACGATCATCGCCTTCGCCCGCCTCCAGGACGCTGACCTGGCCGACTGGATAAGCGCCGAGGTCTCCTTCCCCAACTCGATGGTGGACCGCATCACCCCGGCCACCAGCGACGCCGACCGCGAGCACATCCGAAGCGCCTACCACGTCGACGACGAGTGGCCCGTACCGGCCGAGCCCTTCTTCCAGTGGGTCCTGGAGGACGACTTCGGCAACGGCCGACCGCCGTTCGAGCAGGCCGGTGTCGAAGTCGTCGACGACGTCACCCCGTACGAGCTGATGAAGCTCCGCCTGCTCAACGTCGGCCACCAGGCCATGGCCTACTTCGGATATCTCGCCGGCCACAGGTACGTCCACGAGGCCATGGCCGACCCGGATCTGCGGGCCCTCGTCCGCCGCTACATGGATCAGGAGGGGACACCGACCCTGCCCGTCACGGGAGTCGACCTCGGCGCCTACAAGGACACCCTCTTCGAGCGCTTCTCGAACGTGGAGGTCGCCGACACGCTCGCCCGTCTCTGCGCGGAGGGCAGCGACCGCATTCCGAAGTGGCTCGTGCCGGTGATCCGGGAGAACCTCGCCGCGGGCCGCAGCATCCGCATCTCCGCCGCGATCTGCGCGAGTTGGGCACGCTACGCCGAGGGGATATCGGAGGACGGCGAGCCATTCGGGATCGTCGACCGGCTCGCCGCCGAACGCCAGGAGGCCGCACGGCGGCAGCGCGCCCACCCCGTCGCCTTCATCGAGAACCAGTCCCTCTTCGGGGACCTCGCCGCCGATCGGACCTTCCGCGCCGCCTACACCGACGCCCTCGCGATGCTGCACGGCGAGGGCGCGCGGGCGACGTACCGGAAGATCGTCCAGAGGGCGACCGGTTCGTGACGCGGTCGAGCCGGAAGCCCCCGGTGGGCAGGGCCGGTTCGCCCAGGCCGTTGCTCTGATCACGTAGGCGTACACCTCGTGCTCGGCAGCCTGGGGCCCGGCCACCCTCGACGCACGGCACGACCTGGCCAGGGCTCAACGGGAGGCCGGGGACCTGGACTACGCGGTAGCGCTGTACGAATGCGCTTGTGCCCGGCGAACGGACGAGGGGCCGGGCATGTGAAGCACGTGCCCGGCCCCTCGTCCTCGTCGCCGGCGACTCACTTGTCCTTGCAGTACTTGTCTTCCTTGCCGATGGACCGGTACATGCAGTCGGCGTTCTCGATCAACTGAAGCACCGCGTCCCGGTTGCGGCTCGTCTCGCGCTCGATGACCTCGTCGGGCGGGTAGAAGCCGCCGTCGCCGATGCCCGTCGGATACATCTCGAAGGTGTAGGCGAAGACCTTCTGGTCACCCCACAGCCAGTCGTCGATCGATCCGTCCGTGATGTAGAGGTCGCTGGACTGCTCGGCGGTGTACTCGTTGCTCTTGCCCATCTTCTTGCCCACGGCCTCGAACGCGTCGTGGTCGTCCTGGGTGAGGCCCTCGGCGGTGTCGTCCTTGGTCCACCCGTAGGGCCAGAGCACCAGCTCGCTGTAGGTGTGGAAGTCGATGGCCGCCTTGAGCTGCTGCTTGCCTCCGACCACCCGGGAGCGTGCGAAGTCGGCGACGACCTTCACCTCCGGTGCGGACTCGCCGGACTTGCCTCGGTAGGTCTCGTCGCCGGGGTCGTCCGAAGAGCCGCCGCAGCAGCCGAACTTGAAGTCCCAGTTGCGATTCAGGTCCGTGCCCACCTGATCGGAGCCGGAGTTGGGCTGCCGGTTCTTGCGCCAGCTCTCATAGGAACCGGACTTGATGTCGTACTCGCCGCCGTCCGGATTGAGGTCGGGGACGATCCAGATCTCGCGGCCGTCCACGGCCTTCTTTATCCGGTCGTCCGAGCCGTAGTCCTCACCGAACTCACGCATCAGGTAGAGCGCCATCTCGACGGTGAGGTGCTCGCGGGCGTGCTGGTGGTGGGTGAAGAGGACTTCGGGCTCATCCTCGTCCTTCTTGACGTTGTCACTGATCTTGACGGCGATGAGGTCCCGGTCCTCGTGGGACTTGCCGATGACCTTCTTGCTCATGATCTCGGGGTGCTGCTCGATGCGCTTGTCGATCTCTTTCATCGCTTCGGCGTACGTGTGATAGCCGGAGTCGTCGGGCGGGAAGTCGCCGGGCTTGCGGGCCTGTCCGCCTGTACGGGCCGGAGGCCCGCTCAGCTTCTTCAGCTTGTGCCCGAGCTTGCGCAACTTGCCGGCCTGGGCCGAGTCGGCGCTGACGACCACGGAGTGATCGTGGACTTCGTCCAGCGAGACGCCGGTGGCGGCGAGTGCCGTGCGGTCGGCGGCGCTGGAGGGCCCATGGATCTCGTACTGCCTGATGTCTTCGTCCGCGGCCGTGTTGGACGGCCGGTCCGGGGGCGAGGCGGTGGCGTTCGCGGTGGCTATGAGCGTCCCCGTGAGAACCACCGCCAGCAGCGCGATGAGGGTGTTGGTCGGTTTTCGGAATATGCGAAATCGCATTGCAACTCCTGGATCGGGAGTGGGGGGTGCCCCGAGGTGCGCGGATGGCGTCCGCGCGCTTCGGGTCTGGCGATGCGTGTCGTGCATAGATCCTGACTCAGAACAAGCTGCGGAGCAGCTTGTTCGAGGAACCGGCCATCGGGTCCTGGGCCTTCTCGCTCGTGGCGTTGGCCACGAGAGCGTCACGGAACTCGGTGGGGGAGGAGTCCGGGGGGCCCGGTAGAGAGCGGCGACGCCGTCCGCGCGGTGAGGGGATGGTGACGTGGCTGGCCGATCAGGACGTCTCTGCCCTGGCCCGCGCGTCCACCTCAAGTGCCGGGCCCGGCAGTGAGGTTCCGTTCGAACCCGAGCGCGTAAGCAGGTCCGACGCCTTGATGCGTTGCAGGTGGATCAAGACGTCGTAGGACCGTCCCAGCGTGACCATGTTCTCGGGGTCGGGGTAGTCCGTGCCGATGCTGCGGGTGGGCCGGGCTTGGTCCAGCCAGGCGCGTGCCGGGGCGGGCGCGGTGCGCATGTCGAGGAAGTAGTCCTGGGGACGCACCCGGTGCAGGGTGTGCTCGTTGTTGCCGGCCTTCGCGGGTCCGACCGTGAAGGGCTTCCAGTCACGGTCCGCTCCCATGGCGTTGAACGAGCCCTCGTTGAAGGTGAATCCGGCACTGACGTATCGCGTGCCGAGACGCTCGCGCAGGAAGGCTCCTTGCGTCTTGGGGTACCACTCGGGTCGGTCGCTCTGGTAGGCGACGTGTCCGTTGTGAGCGGACAGCAGAATCTTGTGCCCGGTCTGCCGATGCCACCAGACGGTGTTGTCGGCCATGGCCTCGTCGCGATACCGCAGGGCCCGTTTCAGCCCGTCCGTGGTCTCCAGATCGTAGGAAAGCCAGGTGGCGGTCTGGGCGATGGAACGCGCGTGCTGCACGGTCGAGGCGAACTCCTCCGGATCCGAACCCGGATACCGTTGCAGGAGTTCCAGCGCCTGGCGAACCCGACCGGCGATCGCCCGGCGCTGGAACAGCGGTTGGCGCAGGTATGCGTTCATGTCGGAGAAGGCTTGGAACTTCTTGTACAGGGTGTCGAACGCCGGCAGTTTCGTCGGCGCGTTGCGCTCGATGTAGGCGGTCACCCTGTCGACGAGTTCCTCACCCAGGGTGGGGTAGTTGATGTCGTCGCCCATGAACCGGACCTTGTTCCCGCTCCGGGCGTTGTGGGTGCGCATCCATTCGACGAGGTCCAGGTATTCGCGGGTGTTCCACGGTGTCTGTTTCGGGAACTCCTCACGCATGATCTCGCGCGGGTCGCCCTTTCCGTGAAGGACGTAGTCGTTGAGCCGTAGTCCCGCGCTCCAGCCCGTCTCGAGCGCGAACGTCGTGAACCCTTTCTCCTTGACCAGGTACCGGAAGACACGGTGCTTCATGGTGAAGAACTCCCGTGAGCCGTGCGTGGCTTCGCCCAGTCCCAGCACCGGGGCGTCACCGACCATCCGGCCGAGGGGCTCCAAGTCGCCGACGTCGCCGTCCGGTTCGGTGGATCGCAACGTGTGAGCGTGCCGGTTCAAAGCAGGCACGGGATCGTCCCCGGCAGGGCTCGCCTGTGCGGGGAGTACTGTCGCCACCATGCCCGTGCACGCCAGCACCGGTGTGAGCAGCAGCGGCAGGAACCGACGTCGGTCGAGCTGATACGGCATCCAATGCTCCCTGGTGTCGAGTCAAATCCAGCACCGTTTCCCCGGATTCGACTCCATTTCCCCGGCTTCGAACGCGATAGGGGAATCGGAGACGGAGATCCCATCCGGCGGCACCTGACGGCTGGATTTCGAGCGGGAACCCTGTCCTATTCGCGGTCTTTTTCGCGCTGGGCTCTGACGATCAGCCCGGGTCGCCCGGTGGTGTCCCCTGCCGGGTGCCGCCCGGCAGGGGACCGTCGACCGGTCAGCCTCCCAATCCCCAGTCCTTCGCGATGTACTGGCTGGAGCAGATGGTGTCGAAGAAGTTCGCGCCGGTCTTCCCGCACCCTTCGCTCGGCTTCACGGGGGTGCCGTGCGCCATGCCGTCGATGATGTAGCTGCGCACGACGACGTCACCGTTCCCGTCCTTGTAGTCGGACCTGGTGGTGCCGCCCGGCAGTGACTCGGTGCCGTCGGCCTCCTGATCGGCGCCGAGCACGTTCGTCCACTGCTTCACCGACTCCGTCGCGTTCTTCGGGACCACCTTTGTGTCCGCGGTGCCGTGCCAGATCGACACCTTTGGCCGGGGGCCCGAGTAGCCGGGGTCGGCCTTCTTGGCGATGTCGCCCCACTGGTCCGCCGACTTGCTGACGCCGGGACTCATGCAAGTCCACGCTTCCCCCGAGTTGTTGGCGCAGCCGTGCGGCAGTCCGGCTATCACGGCGCCGCCAGCGAAGACGTCCGGGTAGGCCGCCATCATCGACGCCGTCATGCCGCCGCCGGCCGAAAGCCCTGTGATGTAGACCTTCTTCGGGTCCGCCTTCAGATCGGAGACGGTCTTGTCCACCATCTGCTTGATCGACTGCGCTTCGCCCTTGTCCCGGCCGACATCGCCGGGCTCGAACCAGTTGAAGCACTTGAGGCCATTGTTGGTCAGTTCCTGCTGAGGTGCGACGACGGAGAACTTGCCGGCGTCCGCGAACTTCTGCCAGCCCGCGTTGTCGAAGTACATGGTCGCGTCCTGATTGCAGCCGTGCAGCGCGACCACCACGGGGCTGCCTTCGGGCAGTCCGTCCGGCTTGTAGCGGTACATGCTGAGCGCTCCGGGGTTGGAGCCGAAGTTGCCGACTTTCTCCAACCCCGCGGCTGCCTTCCCGTCCGTCACTCCCGCGTTGCTCGCATCGGACAAATCGGTGGACTGGCCACCGTCGGCTCCGTGGTTGACGGCCTGTGAGGTGCCCACCAGGGTGGCGAGTCCGACGGCTGTGACTGTGGTTATGAGCAGCGCTGCCTTTCGAAATGCGACTTTCATTGCGACTCCTTCTGTGGGAATCCCGTGGGGGGTTCGTGGTGACCGTAAGGGCTTTCCAGGTCGGGGCCGAACGTGGCGTACGTCCAAATGTGACGGGCCGTGAGTGTGGATCCGACACACTGGGCGGACAGGTGCCAGCTTGGCTCTGGGGCATGAAACCGCAGGTCACGCCCGCTCGAATCCCGCCTTCTCGGCTACGGTCGGCTACGGGCAGTTCGTCACAGCCTTGGTGGGGGACCGCGAACTCCCGGAACGACAGTCGGGAGGATGTGCGGTCTGAGTCGCCGTTGAACGGATCAGACGCGGACTTGGGCACTCTGGAGATCCGGTTGCGGGGTGTGGGCAGGTGAGTGGCTGCCGCCGGTTCAGTCAGGGTCCGCGGGTGGTCAGGTGTTGCTCGCCGGGACCTCGCCGACCGGGACGGTGGAGGTCCCCGCGGGTGCCGGCCTGCGGAGGGTCAGGGCGACGAGGGCGGATACGGCGCATCCCCCGCCGAGATATGCCGCTACCCAGTACCAGCGACCATCGCCGAAGGCGACGAGCGCCGTGGCGATGAACGGCGTGAAGCCGCCGCCCACCGCGCTGGCGACCTGGTACCCGAGGCCTGCGCCGCTGTAGCGGTACTCGGCGCCGAACATCTCGGTGAACAAGGGCTGTTGGACGCTGACCAGCATGTCGTGCGAGACGTTGACCAGGACGACGGAGGTGACCACGAGGAGGATGGCGGATCCGGATTCCATCGACATGAAGTAGGGGATGGCGCCCAGCACGCCCACTATGGCGCCGGCGAGGAAGACCGGCCTGCGGCCGAACCGGTCGGAGAGCCACGCGAACGCGGGGATGGACACGATCCCGACGCCGCCTACGAGCAGCCCGATGTTGAGCATGAACCCCGATTCGAAGCCGTGCTCGGAGGTGGCATAGGAGAGTGCGAAGGTCGTGACGACGTACATCGTCACCAGCTCGCCGAGGCGCATGCCGATGATCTGGAAGAAGGCGGCCGGCTGCTCGCGCAGGGCCTTCACCACCGGCAGCTTCGGCCGCTTCGCAGCCTTGCGCCCGACCTCTTCCTCGAACACCTCGCTCTCGGGGACGCCGATGCGAATCCACAGCGCGAGGACTACGAGCAGAGCGCTGATCAGGAACGGGACGCGCCAGCCCCACTCCTTGAATGCCGTCTCGCCGCCGATCGTTTCCATGAGGGCCACGGCTCCTGTGGCGAGGATCAGGCCCACGGAGTACCCGACCTGCACGCCGCTGCTGTAGAGGGCCTTGAGCTTGGACGGTGCGCTTTCGACTGCCATGAGGGCGGCGCCGCCCCACTCGCCGCCGACTGCGAACCCCTGGATGGCCCGGAGGATCACCAGAAGCAGCGGCGCCCACCAGCCGATGCTTCCGTAGGTCGGAAGCAGTCCGATCAGCATGGTGGAGATCCCCATCACCAGGACCGTCCACACCAGCATCCGCTTGCGTCCGAGCTTGTCCCCGAAGTGCCCGAAGAAGAGACCGCCGAGCGGGCGGCACACGAAGCCGACGCCGAACGTGGCGAAGGCGGCCAAGGTGCCGGCCAGCGGGCTGACTTCGGGGAAGAAGGCCTTGTTGAAAACGATGGCGGCGACGATTCCGTAGAGCAGGAAGTCGTACCACTCCACGACCGCCCCGATGGAGCTGCCGAGGGCGGCTCGTGTCTGCTTACCCGTCGTTGGCTGCTGAGTTGTGCTCTTCATCGAGACCCCTGTGCGCTTGGTGCACAAACGTGCGTGACTTGCACGGCATAGTGAACGGGCTTCTGCGGCAAGGTCAAGGGTTCGTTCCGGATGAACTGCCAGGTGGCAAATGTTGATCTCAGGCGGTGCATCGGATGCGTGGTTGTGCGGCGCCGGCTTGGCGGCACATCGGAGGGGATCAGCTACGAGACCCTCCGCTACCATGTCGCTATGCGTACGACGGTGCGTATAGCGCACAAGGAGGCTTGATGAAGGCAGCAGCACTCGTTGCCCCTGGCTGTGTCGAGACCATCGACGTTCCCTGCCCGGAGTACGGAGCGAGCGACGTCCTCCTGCGGATGACGGGCGTCGGCCTGTGCGGGACGGACGTCGCACTCGTCGGCGGCGCGCGGCTCGCGCCTGGCCTGCCCTGGATACTCGGGCACGAAGGCGCGGGCGAGATCGTGGCTGTCGGCAGCGCCGCCGGGGGACGTCGCGTCGGTGAACGCGTGGCCGTCGAACCGAACTACTGCTGCCGCCGATGTTCGGCGTGCACGCGTGGATTCACCTCCGGCTGCACGGACCGGGTGGCCGTCGGGCTCGCGACCCCCGGCGTGCTCGCGGAGTACGTCGCGGTGCCGGCCGCGTTCGTCCACGCGGCTGCCGACCACGTGAGCACCGCGGACCTGGTATGCGCCGAGCCGCTGACCGTCGCACGCACGGCGATCCGCCGCGCCAAGATCTCGAAGGGGGACAAGTGCCTTGTGGTGGGAGCCGGTTCACAAGGGCTGCTCGTGTGCGCCTGTCTGGCCGCAGCCGGAATCACGCCGTATGTGCAGGAGCCCCATGAGGGGCGCCGGGCACTGGCGGCGTCGCTGGGTGCCGTGCCTCTGGAACGTTCGGCATCGGACGTCGACCAGGTCTTCGAGACCTCAGGTGCGCCCGCGGCGCTGAGGGCGGCACTGAGGCACGTGGTGCCCGGCGGGCGCATCACGTTCATCGGGATGAGCAGCGCGTCCTTGGAACTCAGCCCGCACGAACTGGTCAGCCGGCAGCTGACGCTGACCGGCTCCTTGATCTACGACCACCCGCACGACTTCACCGGCACCATCGCGGCCCTGGAGGACGGCGCGATCAACCCGCACCGCGTACTGAAGGCGGAGTTCTCCCTGGAGGACGCCGGGGCCGCATTCGCCGCCGTGGCGTCGACGCCGGGCAAGTGCTGGATCAACTTCGGGAGTAGCGCGAACTGAAACGCGGGTTCACCGCCCGGCCGCCGCTCCATCGCAGGATGGCGCGGCGGAATCCGGCGATCGTGCGGGTCAGTTGCCTGCCGACGGCTCCCGTTTCCTTGCCGCGCCTTCCTTGGGACGGGAGGTTCGTCGGTTCGTTCAAGTCGCTTTTCTTTCTTGGGAGTTCTCTCAGTGTTGGTGGAGTCGAGCGTGGTCCAGCAGCGGTATCCAGGCGGTGCTTGCAGGTCGGCGACCAGCTCGGCCGTCGTGGTGGCCAGGTCAGCGTGTAGCTGGCGGTCGGCCTCGCGTCTGGCCTATGCGCTATCCAGCGCTGCCAGTTCATCCTCGGTGAGGACGGTGGATGCGCCTTCCACGGCCTGCTCGACCTGTTCGACGCTGCTGACTCCGACGATCGGGGTCAGCGCCGGGCTCCCGGAGACCAGCCACGCGAGCACCACCTGGCCCGGTCGGAGTCCGCGATCAGTGGCGACTCGGGTCAGCGCCGCCAGCCGTCGTTCGGTGCCGGGGTGGCGGTACTCGGTCTCGAGCGGGCGGTCGTCGCGGTCGTATCGGCCCTGGAGGGTGGCGGTGTAGACCCAGCCGTCGAACGACGGGTTGCGTCGCAGGAAGTCGAGGCCGTCCGGTGACAGCATTCCCAGCGGGATCGGCTGGCCCTCCACGGCCATGCCGCCGGCGGGCTGGAGGTAGGAGTAGCGCTCCTGGTACGCGTCTGGTTGCGGGTGACCGGCGTGTTCGGCGGTGGCCCGGATCCGTTCGAGCAGCCACGACGGGTGGTTCGACACACCCCAGCGAGCGGTCAGGCCGTCACGGACCAGGCCACCGAACGTCTCGACCAGGTTCTCCACCGGGACGGTCGGGTCTTCGACGTGTGCCCAGTACAGCTCCACACCGTCTACGCCCAGCCGTTCCAGGCTCTTTGCCATGGCTCCGCGAACGACGTCCTCGCGCAGCCCTTCTAAGTGGTCGGGGAACCCGCCGACCCGCGTGGGCTGGGCGCCGACCTTGGTACTGAGGCGGACGCGCACCCCGGGGTTGGACGCCAGCCAGCGGCCCAGCAGCGCCTCGCTCTGGCCGCCGAAGCCGGTGTCGGAGGTCCAGAAGCTGTAGTTGTCGGAGGTGTCGATGAAGGAGCCGCCCAGTTCGGCGTACCGGTCGAGAATCGAGAAGGCGGTCCGTTCGTCCACCTTGGTGCCGAAGTACATCGCCCCGAGGGCCATCTTGGGTGTGATCATGGCGCCAGCCTCGTGCTGGAGCGCGCTCCCGGTCAAGCAGCGAGTTCACGAGAGCTGCGGATTTGTGACGGAGGCTCAGGAAACGCGTTCTGTCGCCGTGACAGGCGGTGGCGCACTCTGGTTTGCTCACGGAAGTTGAGCCAGAACCGAAATCCGTGGGGCGAACCAGAGTGCGTCATCTCTGCTGCCGGGGCCCGTTGTTGAGCGCTCCTGATTGGTTCTCGGTTCGCACTTCGTGCAGCTTCCAGTCAGTCGGGCCGTTCCTCGCCAGTTCGCTTCGCGTCTGGGCACGAGTTGCTTGCTTTCAAGCGCCGGAGCTGATGCTCGCCATCGCCGGGCCTGTCGGGTGGCTCCCATTCATGGCGGTGGTGATCGCCGCCAACAGGCAGGTGAGCAGCGTGGCTTGGAAGGACCCGCCGGTGCGGTGCCGCTTCATCGAGGGGGCAAGTCGGCCTGGCGGGCCCGCACTTCCGGGACACCGAGGGTTCGCGGCCCCGTCACTGTCCCAGCATGCCCGGGTGTACTGGACGTTGTGCCGTATGTGATCTGCGGGCTGCTGGAGCGGAGCGGGCAGCAACCGGGATGCACAATCTCTCTCCCGCGGAGCGCGTCGCCAGCAAGCCCGGACACCTCCCTGGAATCCGGTTGCAGCGTGGCGTGCGCCCCTTGTAGGACAACGCTCATGCCTGACACTCCAGCGACTGGTCAGTGCCTGGGGCCGGTGGACACCGACCGGCTCGGCCGGTCACAACGACCCGTCACCGCAGAGGCGTTCACCCAGCAGGGCCGTCCTCACAGAGGAGTCGAGATCTCGCACGCCATGCCAACGAGTCCGGTCACGCTGCGATTACGAGACAGGACCCGTTGTTGTTCGGTAGGTTCTCCGGGCGTTCGGTCGCTCCGGTTCCGAATTCGGATGTCAGGGCCGCAGCAGCCTGTGCGGCGTGCGTGCCCGGTGTACGGGAGACGCGCGGCACAGGGCAGGGGGGCACGCGGAACTGCGCACGAAGTGCGCGAGGGCGGCTGAACGAGCCGGCTTTCCCGCACAGACGGCGGCCGGATGGGCGGAGGGGAGCGGGGCATCGGGACCCGGTGCACGGTCGGCTCCAGGTCGCCCGCAGCCGGACACAAGCATGAAACGGCAGATGTCAGTGCCGGGCATTAAAGTGCCATATTTCACGGGGGGACGGGGGTTTCTGCTCTATGCGCTCATCGGTTTCGGCCCCGCCTGGAGAGGCGGCGGTGTGCAATGACTTCGACTTCCGGGTGCTGGGGCCACTCGAAGTGGGCCACAGACAGGGCGTGGTGAAGTTACCCGCAGGCCGCCTGCGTGTGCTCCTGTCCTGCCTGGTGATGTCGCCCAACGAGGTCGTCTCCAGCGACACGCTGATCGATCGATTATGGGCGGACACCCCGGTGGAACGGGCACGGGGCGCGCTGCACACCTGCGTGAGACGGCTGCGCCGCCTGCTCTGCCCCGATCTGGTGCAGACGAGACCCGGCGGGTATGCCCTGGGGGTATCGGTCGACAGAGTGGACCTGCTGCGGTTCCGGGATCTCGTCCGGCGCTCGGAAGCCGCCGGAGACGACTCCGGCGAGAAGCTGGTTCTGCTGCGCGAGGCTCTGGCGCTCCGTCGCGGCGACCCGTTCGCCGATGTCGCCTCCCCGTGGCTGGACCACGAGGTGGTGCCCCGGCTGAACGAGGAATGGCAGAGCGCTCTGATGTGCCGCATCGACCTGGAGATGGCGGCGGGACGGCACCATGAGTTGATACCCGAGCTGCGCGAGCTGACGACCGCCCACCCGCTGCACGAGGCGAGCTGGCAGCGTCTGATCCTGGCCCTGCACCGGTGCGGTCGCCGCGCCGAGGCCCTGGAGGCGTACCAGCAGGTCCACGCGATCCTCCGGGACGAGTTGGCGCTCGATCCCAGCGACGAGCTGCGAGAACTGCACCGGTCCATCCTCGACGGCGGCGCGACCCCCTCACCTGGCGGCGGCGTGGGTGAGCAGGAGCCGGTCGCCGGCACCATCGTCCATCCCGCCGTCGATCCACCTGCGCAGTCGCCGCCGATACGCCCGCAGCAGCTTCCGCCGGGCATTCCCTGTTTCACCGGCCGCACCACGGAGCTGGCCACACTGGACGGCCTGCTGCCCGCCGAAGACGGTCAGTCCCCGCAGAGGACGGCGATCGCCGTGGTCGACGGGGCGGCGGGAGCCGGCAAGACCACCCTGGCGGTGCACTGGGCGCACCGCGTGCGCGACCGGTTTCCCGACGGGCAGCTCTACGCCGATCTCCGCGGCTACGGCATGGGCGCTCCGGTGGAGCCCACCGCGGTGCTGGAGATGTTCCTGCAAGCGCTGGGCGTCCCTGCTCAGCAGATCCCGCCGGAACTGGACGGCCGCTCCGCGCTGTTGCGCAGCACTCTGGCCGACCGGCGGGTGCTCGTGCTGCTGGACAACGCGCGCGACTCCGCGCAGGTGCGTCCGCTGCTGCCCGGCTCGCACTGCCTGGTCCTGGTCACCAGCCGCAGCCAGCTACGAGGGTTGGCCGTGCGGCACGGCGCCTACCGCGTCAGCCTCGACTGGCTGTCCGTCGAGGAGTCGGTCACCTTGCTCGCCGGTGTCCTGGGCGAGGACCGGATCGCGGCCGAGCCGGACACCGCCGTGCAACTCGCCGGTCTATGCGCTCATATGCCCCTTGCCCTGGCCCTGGCCGCCGAACGCATCCACCACCTGCCGGGCCCGGGTAACCGGACGGGCGCGGCGGCCGGGCACTCCGTCCCGCTGCACGACCTCGTCGCCGAACTCGCCGTGGAGCGGGACCGGTTGGACGTGCTCAGTGTGGGCGACGACGAGACCTCAGCGGTTCGCGACGTCTTCTCCTGGTCCTACGACGCACTCGACTCGGCGGCGGCCGCCGGCGCGTTCCGCGTCCTCGGTCTGCACTCCGGGCCCGACATCAGCACCGAGGCGGCGGCCGTGCTCATCGGCGTCGGCCCGGACCAGACGCGGCGGCTGTTGGAGGGGCTGGCTGACCGTGGCCTGCTGGAGCGGGCCAGCCGGGACCGGTACCGGTACCGGTTCCACGACCTGATGCGCCTGTACGCGGCGGAACGGGCCGAGGCGGAGGAGAGCGAGCCGACCCGGCTGGCCGCGCTGCATCGGGTCCTGTCCTGGTATATGCACACCGCCGATGCGGCCGAGCGGATACTCAACCCCGGCCACCAGCACCTTCCGCCCGACCCGCCCGAGGAGGGCTGCGAACCGCTTGCCTTCTCCTCGCACGAGGAGGCGCTGCGGTGGTGTGAGACAGAGCGCGCCAACCTGATGGCCGCTGTCCGGCTCGCCTTCGAGGTCGGCGAGTACTCCATCGCCTGGCGGCTCCCGACCGTCCTGTGGGGCTTCTTCAACCTGCGTAAACACTGGGGCGACTGGATCGAAAGCCACAGAGTGGGCCTCGCCGCCGCCCGTGCACAGGGTGATCGGTACGGCGAAGCCTCGGTGCTGACCAGCATCGGCCTCGCCCGGTGGGACCAGCGGCGGTTCACCGAGGCGCTGGAGTGGCTGGAGGAGGCGCTCGTGCTGCGACGCGAGATCGGGGACCGCTGGGGGGAGGGCATCGCGCTGACCAGCCTCGGCCGGGTCCGCGGGAACCTTGGTGAGCACGGGCGCGCGTTGAAGCACCACACGGAGGCTCTCGGCATCTTCGAGGAGATCGGGAACCAGTGGGGGCAGGGCATCGCCCTGGCCGGTCTCGGCCGCGTCTGCCAGGACCTGAATGAGTCCGAGCGTGCCCGCGAACACCTGCTGAGGGCGGTCGGCGTCTTCCGGAGGATCGGGAACCGCTGGGGGGAGGGCATCGCGCTGCGGGACCTGTGCCTGACGTACGCCGCCCTCGGCCGGCACGAGGAGACCATAGCCTGGTGCCGACGCGCCCTCGCGCCCTGCCACGAGACAGGCTCCCGGCACACCAGGGCCCGCATCCTCAACCTGTTGAGCCGAGCCCTGTGTCAGACGGGCCGGTCGGAGGAGGCGCGGCAGGTGTGGGAGCGGGCCACGGCCATCTTCGAGGAGCTGGGGGACTCGAACGCTGCCAGAGCAGGCGATCTTCTCGGTGCGGCAGCGGTCGGCGCGGGCTGGTGACGCCGTCATGTCGCTGACACATACCTGTCACCGGCTGCGAGGTTTCTGACAGCGGCCCTGTGCTCCACTGAGGCATCCGCGCAGGGGAACCGGGCCGCACACCTCCAAGGCACGGCAAGAGTCTCGTCCGCGGGGCGCCCGGTCACACATCCCCTGGGCCGAGGGACACGGGAACGGGGGCACATCGAGCCACGGATACACGGCGGTTTCTGATGCCCGGGGCCGTAACTCTCCGAAGCCGTCCGGAAGACGCGGCGGTGAGAGCGGCGGCCACGGGCGGGGACGGACGGCAGCGGGACACCGGCCTCCCCGGATTCCCGGCTCGTCGAACGGGGTGGCGCCGGGTGCGGAATCTCGCGGCCGAGGGCCGCAGTGACAGCGACGGGTCAGGGACACGACACCTTGACGTAGATGTCGGAGCGCCCCGAAAACGTCGATCGGAAGGACCCATGGCACATCTCATCAGCCTCGAAGAGGCCGAGAAACTGGACGTCGAGCACGTACACGACCTGTACCGCACGTACATCAACAAGAGTCAGGTCCGGCTGATGACCTCCTTCGGCTTCGGCCGGGAGCTCATCGACCACGCCGAGGGTGCCTACGTCCACACACGTGACGGTCGCAGCATCCTGGACTTCACCGGCGGTGTCGGTGTCCTCAACCACGGACACAACCACCCGCGCATCCTCGCCGCCCGCCGACGCTTCCAGGAGCAGCGGCGCATGGAGGTGCACAAGACCTACTTCTCGCCGTACCTGGCGGCGCTGGGGCACAACCTCGCGGCGGTCCTCCCCGGTGACCTGAACCGTTCGTTCCTGCCCAACTCCGGGGCGGAGGCGGTCGAGGGCGCCGTCAAGCTCGCGTACAAGTACCACGACGGGAAGCGGCAGACGATCCTCCGCGCGGACTGCAGCTTCCACGGCAAGCTGCTCGGTTCCGGCGGGCTCACGGGCAGCGCGCAGAACACCTTCGCGTTCCCCACGATCCCCGGCATCCGCACCTTCGAGTACGGCGACATCGCATCCGTCCGCGAGGTGATCGAGGAGACCCGCGGCGAGCGCGGACGCAGCGACGTCTACGCCCTGCTGATCGAACCGTTCAGCGCGTCCACGATCCGCTGGTGCTCCGAGGAATTCCTGCGTGAGCTGCGCGAGTTGTGCACCGCCGAGGACATCGTCCTGATCTTCGACGAGATCTACACCGGCTGGGGCAAGACCGGCAGCATGTTCCACTTCTCCCGGTACGAGGGCCTGGTGCCGGACGTGGTGACGACCTCCAAGTCGTTCGGCGGCGGCAAGTCCTCCGTCTCCGCGTACGTGGCACGCGAACCGGTCTTCCGCAAGGCCTACGACAACATGGCCGACGCCATGATGCAGAGCACGAGTACGACGTACTACGGCTTCGGCGAGGAGACCGCGACCGCCATCGAGGCCGTCGCCGTAGCGGTAGAGGACGACTACCCGGCACGCGCCCGCGCGCTGGAGGCCGTGCTCCGCCCGGGACTGGAGCGGCTCCGCGAGCGGTACCCGCAGCTGATCTCAGAAGTACGCGGCGCCGGCGCGCTGTTCGGGGTCTTCCTCGCCGGCGGCCCCAAGGTGCTGGACCTCATCGGCAAGCTGCCGGCGGGCGATCTGGCCAAGGACCCGCTGATCCGTACGAAGATCGTCACCGCCGCGGTGATCCACACCCTGTACCGCAAGCACGACGTGTACACCTACAACACCCTCAACGGCCGGAGCCCGCTGGTCGTGAGCCCGCCGCTGGTGGCGGAACCGGAGGACGCCGAGCGGTTCCTCAAGGCCCTGGACGCGACGCTCGGCGAGGGCATGAACCGGCTCCTCGCCCGCTTCGTACGCGAGCGGGTGAGCTCGTGGTGAAGGACACGGACGGCCCCGACAGACCGCCGTCGCCGGAGAGTTCGGACCTCCCCGGCCTGCCCGTCCATGTCGCCGTGACCGGCGCGGCCGGTGTGCTCGGCGGCCGTCTCGTGGACCGGCTGCTGGAATCGGGCGCCCAGCTCCGCGCGTTCGACCTGCGGGAGGTGCCCGCGAAACCCGGACTGAAGACGTTCACCGGCGACATCCGTGATCCGCGGGCGCTCGCCGAGGCGTTCGAGGGCGCAGACGCCGTCGTGCACTGCGCCTCTGCGCTGCCCAGCTACCCCGAGGCCGACATCCGGTCGATCGTCGTCGACGGCACCACCACGGTGCTGGAGGCGGCCCGTGCCGCGGCGGTGCCGCGGGTGGTGCACGTCTCCTCCACCGCCGTGTACGGGCTGCCGAAGCTGGTGCCGACGCCCGAGGAGCACCCGCGCGAGCCCGTCGACCCGTACAGCCGCGCGAAGGCGGCGGCGGAGGAGGTGGCCGAGCGCTTCCGGGCGGACGGGATGTGCCTGGCGGTGATCCGGCCGAAGACCTTCGTGGGGCCGGGCCGGATGGGCCTGTTCGACATGCTCTTCCAATGGGCCGAGGAGGGCCGGCACTTCCCCGTGCTCGGGAAGGGCGACGTCCGTATCCAGATGCTCGGACTCGACGACCTCGTCGACGCGCTGCTGGAGGTGCTGCGCGCCCCGGACGACGTGGCCTGCGACACGTACAACATCGCCGCCGCCGAATTCGGCACGCTGCGCGAGGACTTCCAGTGCGTGCTGGACGCGGCCGGGCACGGCCGCCGTGTGGTGCCGCTGCCCGCGGGCCCGGCGGTCGCCGTGCTGCGCACGCTGGAGCGGACGAGGATGTCCCCCGTGTACGGCCGGCTGGTCTCCAAACTGCTCGCCGACTCGTACGTCAGCGTCGACAAGGTCCGCGACAAGCTCGGTTTCCGTCCGCGACTGTCCAATCAGGACGCCGTGCTCCGTACCTACGACTGGTGGCGCACGCAGCGCGCGGCGGCCGCGGACGCCTCGGCGGGCAAGAGCGCCGGACGGACCAGTACGGACCCGTGGAAGCAGGGCGTGCTCGGACTAGTGAAGGTGTTCTTCTGATGGCCGCTTCGGACGCACCGGGCGGCGACTCGTCCGCACGCACGGCCGACAGGGCCACGCAGCGGGACACCGCACCGGAGCCGGCACAGAACTCGGAGCCGGCACAGGACACGGAACAGGAGCCGGAGTCGGCGGAGGAGCCGGCACAGGAACCGGAATCGGCGGGGGAGCGGGGCTCGGGGCCGGCCGGTGAGGAACCGGCCGCCCGCCGCTGGTGCTGGGGAACGCGACTGCTGGTGGCGGGCACGGCGCTCTGGGCGGCCTTCCTCGTCCTGCACATCACGCTCACCGGCCGCTGGCGGCCATGGCTCGTCGTCGAGATCGTCCCGCCGCTGACCGCGGTGGTAGTGCCTCTGCTGCTGCTCGTAGTCGTACCGTTCGCGGCGCCGGTGCGCCGCTGGCTCTCCGCGGTCCTGGTGCTCCTGCTGCTGGCCGGGGCGCATCTCGCCGGCTTCGGATGGACGGGCACCACCTCGGACAGCGCCCGTGGCGCGGAGGTCAAGGTCTTCGCCTGGTCCACGGACTACTGGCAGATGGCGGCCGGCGACAAGGACGCCTTCTACGACTTCCTGCGCCGCCAGGACGCCGACGTGTACCTCCTGCACGAATACCTCAACTGGAACTACTCGAACAGGGACGAGCAGCAGATATGCACCAGTCCCGTCCGCATCGACGACACGGCCCGGCTGCGCAGGGAGTTCCCCGGCTACCGGCTGCTAGTGCAGGGCGAGTTGCTCACTCTGACGCGGTTGCCCGTCGTCGCGGCGCCCGATCAGCGCGTCCCGGCCAAGGGTGAGGACTGGTACTGGAAGGGGTCGAAGTCCCAGCGCACCGATATTCGCGCGGGCGGGCGCACGGTCTCCTTCTACAACGTGCATCTGCCGATCCGCTTCCGGCCCTGCGACATCCGCTACGGGTGGGGCCGGTTCCGCCAAGCCTCCAAGGCCCAGGAGGACTGGTGGATCAGGGAGCTGCGCAGGCTGCGCGCGGATCTGCGCAGCAACTCCCACCCGGCCGTGGTGGCCGGGGACTTCAACGCGGCCTGGATGGATCGCTACCCGCTCGGAGCGGGCACGCGGCCCCACAGCCCGGGCGGCTCCCTGCTTCCCGCCCGCACCTGGCCCGCCTGCGAAGGCACCTGCTCACTGCCCCAGTCGTGGCGCGTGCTGCCCCAACTGTGGCGTTTCGACTGGCTGTTCACCAGCGGCGACCTGGCGGTCTCCAGCTACCGGCTCCGCGGCGGCGAGGCCCTCTCGGACCATGCGGCTCAGAAGATCCGCCTGGTCGTCCCGCGCAAGGAGTCGTCCGCGCACGCCCGATGACGTCCCGTACCGGGACCGCATCGCACCACTCCCGCGCCACATCCCATGACCAAGGAAGGGAACACCGTGCTGCAACCTGACAGATTCGACGTGACGGTGATGCTCGACTACTACACGCCGTACGTCAGCGGACTGACGGAGGCGGCACGGCTGACCGCGGAAGGGCTCGCCGCGCGCGGCTGGAAGGTCGCGGTCGTCTGCTACCAGCACGACCCCGAACTCGCCCGGCACGAGGTCGTCAACGGCGTCCACGTCTTCCGGGCGCCCGTGCTCGCGCGGATCAGCCGGGGCTTCATCAGTCCCCAACTCCCGTTGCTGGCAGGGCGGCTCGCGGCGCGCTCCGACATCCTGCACATGCATCTGCCCAACCCCGAGGCCGGGTTCGTCGCCGCGCTCAGGCGCCGGGCCCGGCTGGTCGTGACGTACCACATCGACGTCTTCCTGCCCGACAACCCGGTGAACCGCTTCGGGATGTGGGCCGTCGACCAGAGCTGCAAGTCGGCCGTACGCAAGGCGGACCTGGTCATCACCAACAGCGAGGACCAAGCGCACGGTTCGCGCATCTGGCCGACGATCCGGCACCGCCGACTGGCCCCGATATCCTCCCCGTGCGTGGACCGCACCGGCGGTACGCCCAGCATGCGGGACGGCGACGGGCTGCACGTCGGCTTCATGGGCCGGATCACCGTGGACAAGGGCATCGAGTACCTCATCCGCGCCTTCCGCTCCCACGACGACCCCGACGCGCGGCTGCTGATCGCGGGCGACTACGCGACCGTCGCGGGCGGCAGCAACATCGACCAGCTCCGGGCCGAGGCCGGCGACGACTCGCGCGTCCGCTTCACGGGGCTGCTGCGCGGCGAGGCCGTACGGGACTTCTACGCCTCGATCGACGTGTTCGCGCTGCCCTCGATCTCGGAGTCGTTCGGCATCGTCCAGGTCGAGGCGATGATGGCGGGAATCCCGCCGGTGAGCACCGAACTTCCCGGCTCCCGCTACCCGGTGGCGGCCACCGGCTTCGGCCGGCTCGTACCGCCGCGCGACCCGGACGCCCTGCGCGAGGCGATCGTGGAGCTGGCCCGGATGCCGGCCGAGGACCGGGAGGCCGGACGGGAGGCGGCGACGAAGCTCTTCGGCGGCGACGCTTTCCTCGACGCGCACGAAGAGGCGTTCCGCCAGCTCCTGAGCGGCAGCCGGTCGTGAAGCGGCCCGGCGGCGGGGACACCATGGGAGAGCGGCGCGGGCCGGCCGCGGCCGCCGTGCCCGGTCAGCGGCAGGTCGTCGTGCCGGCCATGGCGCTGGTCCCGGATTCCGTCCGCTCCGGGAGCGCTGCGCACGGTCTGTCGGAGGACGGCCCGTCCCTCGCCGCGGCACCCCGGACGCGAATACCCGCGGCGCTGGTGCTCTTGCGCCCCCGCCAGTGGGTGAAGAACGTCTTCGTGCTCATCGCGCCGCTCGCGGTGGATCCGGCGGCGGTCCTCCGGCATCTGACCTGGGCGCTGGCGACGGTCGTCACGTTCACGGCGGCGTCGGCGGCGGTCTACGTCATCAACGACTGGCTCGACCGGGAGCAGGACCGGCTGCACCCCCTCAAGCGGCACCGCCCGCTTGCCTCCGGGAAGGTCGGACCGCTGGGCGCGCTGCTGCTGGGCGCGGGCTGTCTGGCGACGCTGGCGGCCACCGGAGCGCTGCTGCCCCTGCCCGTGCAGGCCGCCGTCGGCGGGTACGCGGTGCTCAACCTGGCGTATTGCCTGATGCTGAAGCACTATCCGCTGGTCGACGTCAGCATCGTCGCCGCCGGGTTCGTGCTGCGGGCCGTCGCGGGCTGCCTGGTGGTGGCGGCGCCGTTCAACCCCGCCCTGATCATCTGCGTGTACTGCACCTGTCTGCTGATGTCGCTCGGCAAGCGGCGGCACGAACTGGAGACGGCGGCCCTCCGGGGGCAGGCGGCGGCGCAGCGGCCCGCCCTCTCCGGCTACTCGGTCCCGCTGCTCGACCAGCTCATGGCCGTGCTGCTGGCGGCCACGCTGATCAGCTACGAACTGTTCGTCCTCTCCGCGCCGCAACCGCACAGCTCCGTACTGGCCGTCGTCACCGTGCCGTTCGCCGTCTTCGCCCTGTGCCGATACGCGCAGCTGCTGGCGGTGGACCGCAGCGGCGGCGAACCCGGTCAGGACGTGCTCACGGACGTGCCGCTCCTGATCAACGCCGTGCTCTGGCTGGCCTGTCTGACCGTCGGCCGAGTTCTGTGAGCACACCGACTCGGTCCGGGCCCGCACGCATACCCGATCCTTCAGCGCGACCCGGCAACCGTACGGCGGACCGGCGCCTGCGGGCAGTGGCCTGACCGGCCCTCAGCGGTGCGTGTCCCCCAAGCCGATCAGACGTCCTCGGCCCGGCGGAGCCGGCGGAACTAGTGCGGGCCGTCGAACGGCTCACGCCACCAGCCGTGCACCCAGTGCGGCCGAGACGTCACAACCCCACCCGTGAGGGCTGCAAAGAGAGGATGGTCGACTTGAGTCGCCCAAGCCCGTCGAGTCACCCAACCCCGGGCCTCGGCACCGCCCCACCACGCTCCCCGCTGCGCCGGGTGGTGGTGGTCTGCCACCAGTACCCGCCCTGGACCGTGGGCGGCCTGGCGGAGTACGCGCAGCGGTTCGTCCAGTGCGTCCGACGGGAGCGCGACGACGTGCCACTGACGCTGTACACCCTGAACTGCCCGGAGAACCTCCCCCGTCGGGAGCGGAACGGCTCCGTGACGATCCGGCGGCCCTGGCTGCCGCGCTGGCTCAAGCGGCGCATCGTGGCGCCGAAGAACCATCTGGCGCCCAGCGGCCGGGCCCTGTTCGCGCTCTCCCTGCTCGCGTTCAATCTGGCGACACTGCCCACGCTCGTGCGAGCCCATGCGGCCGGGCACGGTGGTGGCCGTGCACGACTGGCAGAGTGCCGTCGCCGGAATTCTCGCGGCCACCGTGCTACGGCTGCCCGTGGTCTATCACGTCCACAACACCGAGATGACCATGGCCGAGCAGCCCGATGTGACCGATCCCTTCCGGCTGATCGAGATCAATCAGCGGCTGCTCGCCAGAGTCGCGGCCCGGGTCGTCGTGCCCACCCCGGAGCTGGGGCGACTGGCCGTCGCGCACGGCTGGCGGGCGGACCGCATCGACGTCGTCCCGCACGGCTGCGAGACCGGCGCCGTCCCGGCCGACGGGGACGCCGACGACGCGGAGCTCGACCACGAGCGGGAGCAGGCGCGAAGCGGGCTCCGTGCGGAACTCGGGCTTCCCCCCGACGCTCCGTTGTTGGTCTTCGCCGGCCGGCTCAGCTCGGTCAAAGGCGTGCCCACGCTGCTGCACGCCCTGCCCGCGATCGCCCGGAGCCACCCCGGCGTTCAGTTGGTGATGCTCGGCGTGGGCCTCGCCGGCACGGACCAGGACGCGGCGACGGACCGGCTGGTCACCGAGCTCGGCATCGGGGACCGGACGCACGTCTACCACCGCTATCTGCCCCAGGAGGAGGTGCGGCGCCACTATCTCGCCGCCGACGCCTGCGTTTTCCCCTCCCGTTACGAGCCGTTCGGGCTTGTCTCGGTCGAGGCGATGGCCCTGGCGGCCCCGGTGGTGCTCGGCTCCGGCTTCTCCGCGCTGATCTCCGAGGACGAGGGCCAGGGCGGTCCAGCGGCGCTGCGGATGCGCGGCGACACCCCCGACGAACTGGCCGCGCTCGTCTGCCAGTTGCTGGAGGACCCCGCCGCAGCCGCACGGCTGGCCGCCCGCGGCCGGGCCCACGCCCGTCAGAACTTCCGATGGCCGGACACCATCACCCGCACTCTCGGCCTGTACGAGAGCGTGACGCGCCGGGAGCCCAGCCGTGGATGACACCAGCCGCCGCGGGCGGCGGCCACGCTGGCGGCTGCTGGCCGGCTGGGCACTGGCCTGCGTCATCGTCGCCGGGCTCGCGATGGCTCTCCGCGGACAGGACTGGTCGGCCACGCGCCCCATGCTGACCCTCCAGGCGCTGCCCTTTCTGCTGATCTCCTGCGTGGTCAACGTGGCGGCACTGCTGTGCGCCATGATGTCCTGGCGCAGCGTCCTGGCCGATCTCGGGCATCCTCTGCCTCGCCGCACAGCGGCCGGTGTCTACTTCGTCGGGATGAGCGCCAAATACGCGCCCGGGGCGCTCTGGGTGGTTCTCACCCATGCGCGGCTTGCCCGGAGTGTCGGTGTCGGAGCGCTGGTCACCGTCGCTGTCTGGCTGCTCAACATTCCGATCGTGCTGCTGACCGGGATGGTCGTCGGGAGCCTGGCCGCGCCCCCGATGCTCGGCGACTGGAGCTGGCTGCTGCTGCTCCCGGCCGCGTCGCTGGCCTTCGTGCTGGCGCGGCCGTCGCTGGTGGGCCGGGCCGCGCAGGCGGGCGCCCGCCTGCTGCGCCGGGAACTGACCACATCCGGCTCGGGACAGCAGATCCGCGCGGCCGTCGGCTGGCAGGTCGCCTGCCGTCTGGTCTCCGGTCTCCATCTGTGGCTGCTCACGCTCGCCATGGGCGCGCCCGTGGGACAGTCCCTGGTGGTCAGCATCGGAGCCTTCGCGCTGGCCACGGGGCTCAGCTCGGTCGTCGTGGTATTGCCCGACGGCGCCCTGATCCGGGAGATGGTCCTGATCGGGACGCTCTCCCAGGTGCTGCCCGTCACCGCGGCCACAGCCGTGGCCGTGGCCAGCCGCGCTGTCTGCCTGCTGACGGATCTACTGGTCAGCGGCGCGTGCGCGCTGACCATGGTGTCCCGACGCTGGCGCCCCGAAGCCATCGCGGACGGTGCCGCCGAGCTTCCCCGCTCGGGGTGACGCAGGACGGCGGGCACGTATTCGCCGGCCGCCTGGGCGCGGGGAGCAGGGCCCCTGAGGAGCAGGCCGCCCCCTCCACCGTGTGCACCTGGCTGAGACCGTTCCTGCTGGCAGAACATCCGCCAACTCAAGGCTGTCTCCTGCGAGTTACGCGCCTGTGGGCCGCAGAGGGCGGGCCCGCCGGCCTGGCGGGCCTGTCTCCGGTATCGCCGAGGAGATGACCGGCGACTCGGCGAGCGGCATCGATGTGGGGGTGCGCGCCAATCGTGCTGAATCCTGGGGCGGTTGTCCTGCTCCCGGCTGCGGGGCGGCGTGAGGGAGTATCCACACCCAGGACGGCATGGGCCGGAGCGGGGGCCGACCGCTGGCGCAGTCGGCGGTCTTGCAGGCGCAGGGCGGTGGGGGCGCAGGATGGGCGGCGTGGGGGCGCACTTGGCCGCTGCCGGAGTCGGCCTCATGGCTGTCGAGGAGATGGCGGAGGTGCTCCGCAGTGCGATCAACGGCTGTTCAGCGGGTGTTGGTGGCGTAGGTAAGGTCCAGCGACCCGCGGCGGCGGGCCGAATCCGAGGCGCCGCCGCGGGCAGTCGGTGATCGAGACTCAGCGCGGCGGATGCCGCAGTGCGGGCTCCGCGTGGCGCGGCGGCTCCAGCCGATCGGCCAACGAGCGCAGCGAACGCGCCAGCGCTCGCCGTAAGAGGCGCGGTCCGCGGGGTGCTTCGTCAGCTACGGGCGCGTTCGGCAATGCAGAATCCGCCTCGTGCATCGCATTCACGATCATGGGGCCTTCGATGGGGATCATGTCATCTCCTCCAAGCCGAAGAAACGGGGTGGCGGCCCGGTCCGTGCCCGGACCATGAGTTCGAGGTCGGCCTGGAGCTGACGCAGGTCCGCCCGTACGCGTTCGCCGTTTGAGCGCAGCGTGTCCACGCGGGGCACCGCCACCGGCGGATCAGGGCTTGAGGGCGTCGAGTTCCTTCTGAAGGCTCTCAAGTGCCGCCGCGGAGCTCTTCTTTCCGGTCAGCGCGGCGTGCACCTCCTGCTGGATGACTTTGGTGGCATCTCCGTAACGCACCACGCGCGGTCTCGGCTCGGCGCCGACGATGGACTTCTTCAGCACCGGCAGCCACGGGAAGTCTTCCGCCAGCTTCGGGTCGTCGTACGGTTTCGCGAAGACGGGCGCCTGCGTCGCCTTGGTGAGCCGCAGCCGCGCGCCCTCCTCGCTGGTCATGTAGCGCATGAAGTCCAGCGCGGTGGCCTTGTTACGGGCGGTGGAGGACAGGGCGAGATTGTGTCCGCCCAGGGAGGAGGCTCCTGTGCCCTTCTCACCGGGTATCGGAGCGACGCCGAACTTGCCGACGACCTTGTTGCCCTTGGCCTTCGTGTTCGAAAGGCCATACTGGTAGGGCCAGTTGCGGTAGAAGAGCAACCGCCCCTTCTCGAAGTCCCGTCGGCCGTTCTCCTCCATGAACGTGATGCCGTTCTTGGGTATCGTGCCGTCGCGGAAGCCCTTGATCAGGTTGTCCAGGCCGCGCTTGGCCTCGGGCGTGTCCAGGTGCGGGTTCCCCTGGGCGTCGGTGACCTGGCCGCCCGCGGAGTTCACCGCCTCGGAGAAGTTGACGGTCAGCCCCTCGTACTTCTCGAACTGGCCCCCGTAGCAGGACATCTCCTTCTGCTTCGGCAGGATCTTGTCGCAGACCTCACGCATCTCGTCCCAGGTCTTGGGCGGCTCGACGTTCGCCTTCTCCAGCAGGTCCTTGCGGTAGTAGAGCATCGCGCCGTCCGAGGCGTACGGCATCGCGAACAGCTTGTCGCGGTACTTGACCGTGCCGTTGATGGGGCCGAGCGTCTTGTCGAACGGGAAGGAACTCTCGGGTATCTCGTCGATCCAGCGGTTCGCGGCGAACTCGGCGGTCCACACGACATCGAGCGTGAGCACCGAGTAGGTGTCCGCCTTCAGATGCGCGTTCCGGATCATTTTCGCCCGCTGCTCGTCGGAGTCCTCGGGCAGTCCGATGAAGGTCACCTTCTCGCCGGGGTGCCTGTCGTTCCAGCGGTCGATCAGCTTCGGGACCACTCCAGAGGTGTTCTTCCCCGAGACGAACGTGATGGGCCCGCGCTCCTTCGCGTCGACTGCGCTCTCGTGGCTCGCGGCGCTCGGACCGCAGCCGCCGACGAGCATGAGTGCGGCGGTGACGGCAGTGCACGGCAGCAGTCGTCCTTCGTTGGCACGCACATGATCTCCTCTTGCATTGCCGTGCCCTGGAGGTGTGCGGCTCGGCTCCCCTTCGCGGACGCCTCAGTGGAGCACAGGGCCGCTGTCAGAAACCTCGCAGCCGGTGACAGGTGTGTGTCAGCGACATGACGGCGCCACCAGCCCGCGCCGACCGCTGCCGCACCCGGGAAGATCGCCTGCCCTGGCAGCGTTCGAGTCCCCCAGCTCCTCGAAGATGGCTGGTATGCGCTGCTTGTACGCCGCTCGGCTCCCGGACTTCTCCGGCGCCGCCCGGCCCGCATCGACCCCACCTGGACCGCCGGCGCGAGCGCGGACGAACCGCCCGGAGCACGAACGGCGTTGCGGGGGAATTGTCGGCTCAAATTGGCATTGACACACATGAGATGTGCGGGTGATCATCGCCGATCACAATTCCTAGGGGGTCTGCTTCATGCCGTCGTTACGGGTTACACAGGCCGATGTCGCACGCCACGCGGGCGTCTCCCGGTCGGCGGCCTCGTTCGTGCTCTCTGGTCGAGAGGGCGTGCGCATACCGGTCGAGACGCGGCAGCGAATCATGGGAGCCGCACAGGAGTTGGGCTACCGCCCCAACCGCACCGCTCAAAGCCTGCGTACCCGCAAGACACAGACCATCGCTCTGATCTTCGACGACATCGGCGCCACCCACTACGCGGGGGAGATGATCCAAGGGGCACTTGAGGCCGCGCTCGAGCGGGATCACCTGCTCTACATCGCCGAGACCGGCAGCGATCCCGTGACGGAGGAGAAACTCGTCCAGGAAATGACCGACCGGCAGGTGGACGGAGTAATCCTCGCTGCGATGTCGACCCGCACGGTTCGTGTTTCCGAACAGATGCGGCGCAATCCGACCGTGCTGCTCAACTGTCTCGACGAATTCGGTGAGTTCGCCTGCGTCGTCCCGGACGAGGAGACGGCGGGCCGACATGCGGCGCGGCTGCTGTTGGACGCTGGTCACCGTGAAGGAGTCCACGTCGTCGGAGGTCACCACACCACCGGGGGCACGCCCGAAGGCGTATTCGCCGCGCAAAAGCGCATGAGCGGCATCGAGGCGGCGATGGAGGCGGCGGGGACCCGGCTTGCTGGAATCATCGAATGCGACTGGTCGGCCCCGGAGCACGGCTACCGGGCGACGCGATCATTGCTGGAGTCTGCTTTCGTGCCCACGGCCGTCATCTGTTGCAACGACAGGCTCGCCATCGGCGCATGCCAAGCCCTGCGGGAGAGTGAGTTGCGTATCCCCGAGGACATCTCGCTCGTCTCCTTCGGGGACCCCGGACTGGCCTCCTGGCTGCGGCCCCCCGTGACCTCTGTCGACCTGCCCCACCACGAGCTCGGCCGCACAGCGGTTTCCTTACTCCTGTCGGACGATGCGACACCGGCGATCCATCGGATACCTATGACACTCAGCCGACGGGGATCGATCACAGCCGCCAGAGATGCGTGACGTGAACTGCCCTGCCCCCAAAGGGATATCGCGTGTAGAGGTTGGTTCCGGCTCTCCAGGAGGCAGAGAAATACGCGGGCCTCCAAGCGCCTCCAAGCGCCGCCGTGCCGAGGCCGCGCACTCCCTGTGGTGCGTCGCTCTGCCCTGATCTAGAGCAGCTCGTACGCCGGTAGCGTCAGGAACTCCTCGTACTTCTCGTCCAGGGCGACCCGCAGCAGCAGATCGTGCGCCCGCTGCCACTCGCCCGCCTCGAAGGTCTCGTCGCCCAACTCCTCGCGCAACTGCGCCAGATCCTCCTGTGCGACTCGCCGCACCAGTTCCGGGGTGACGCGGACCTCGCCCTCGGGGGCGTCGGGCAGCACCACCTGGGCGTCCACCCACTGCCAGATCTGCGAACGGGAGATCTCCGCCGTCGCCGCGTCCTCCATGAGCCCGAAGATGGCGACGGCTCCCATGCCGCGCAGCCAGGCCTCGATGTAACGGGTGCCCACCTGCACGGCGTTGCGCAGACCCGCGTAAGTGGGCCGTGCGCCGGTCGAGTCGACGGCGATCAGCTCGGCGGCGGTGACCTCGACGTCCTCGCGCAGCCGCTCCTTCTGGTGGGGGCGGTCGCCGAGCACCGCGTCGAAGGACTCCTGCGCCACGGGCACCAGGTCGGGGTGTGCGACCCATGAGCCGTCGAAGCCGTCGGCGGCCTCGCGGTCCTTGTCGGCCCGTACCTTCGCCAGGGCCTGCTCGTTGGCCTCCGGGTCGCGGCGGTTGGGGATGAACGCGGCCATGCCGCCGATCGCGTGGGCGCCGCGCTTGTGGCAGGTGCGTACGAGGAGTTCGGTGTAGGCGCGCATGAACGGGGCCGTCATCGTCACCGAGTTGCGGTCCGGGAGGACGAACTTCGCGCCCGCGTCGCGGAAGTTCTTCACGATGGAGAACAGGTAGTCCCAGCGTCCGGCGTTCAACCCCGAGGCGTGGTCGCGCAGTTCGTAGAGGATCTCCTCCATCTCGTACGCGGCGGTGATCGTCTCGATCAGCACGGTGGCCCGTACGGTGCCCTGCGGGATGCCGCAGTAGTCCTGGGCGAAGACGAAGATCTCGTTCCACAGCCGCGCTTCGAGATGCGACTCGATCTTGGGCAGATAGAAGTACGGGCCCTTGCCCATGTCGATGAGGCGCCGGGCGTTGTGAAAGAAGTAGAGCCCGAAGTCGACGAGTGCGCCCGGCACTTGGGCGCCGTCGACGCGCAGATGGCGCTCGTCGAGGTGCCAGCCGCGGGGCCGCATGACGACGGCGGGCATCGTCTCGGCGGGCCCGAGGTCGTAGGTCTTGCCGGAGTTCTCGTCGGTGAAGCCGATGGTGCGCTCGTAGGCGGAGATCAGATTGAGCTGACCGCCGACGACGTTCTCCCACGTGGGGGCGGAGGCGTCCTCGAAGTCGGCGAGCCACACCTTGGCGCCGGAGTTGCACGCGTTGACGGTCATCTTGCGGTCGGTGGGGCCGGTGATCTCCACCCGGCGGTCCTGCAACGCCTCGGGGCAGGGGGCCACTTGCCAGTCGCTCTCGCGTACGTCCGCGGTGTGGGGCAGGAAGTCCAGCGTCGAGGTCCGGGCGATCTCCGCGCGCCGCTCGGCGCGCTGGGCCAGCAACTCGTCGCGGCTGGGCGTGAACCGGCGGTGCAGCGCCGCGAGGAAGTCGAGTGCCTCAGCGGTCAGCACCTCCTCCTGGCGCTCCACGGGAGTCGCATCGACGATCTCGACGGCGGAGGGCGCTCCTGCGGGCATGGTGGGTCACTCCTTAAGGCGGCGGCGTGCGGTCACGGCCGCCGGATCGCGTGCGTACCGGCACGGGGTGCCGCCTGGCGGGCGGCGCTCGTGGAAGCGGTCCTGACTCCCTCCAGGAGAGCCCAAACGCTTCTGAACAGTGGAGACTAGTTTCCTTATGGTGGAAGAATCAAGGGTCTGTTGACATCGAGACATCCCTCACCAGGTCATCGGGCTCAGGGATGGCCCGGAGTGCCAGCCCCGGCCGCGGCGGGGCGGAACGGCCGAGGGGCGCCGGGCAGAGCCCGTGCCCAACACCCTTGCGGATGCTGGGTTTCGCGAGCGGGGACGGCGAAACACCCGGGTCCGAAGCGACGGTCTTCCGTATGCGTGCCGGCGGCGTCCCGAGGGCTCTCCTACGGGCTTCGGAGCTCTACGGGCCACCTCGGCGACCGCTCACGGGCGGGCGCGCCTGAGCCGCTCCAGGTCCTGCGGGGTGTCGATGTCCGAGGGGTCGGCGATGTCCCGGCACTCGACCAGTTCGATCTCGTCCGGCCGGGCACGCAGATAGGCGCGCGCCCCCTGGTCGCCCTCCGCGCTCTTGGCGATCCCCGGCCAGTGGTCCGCCCCGAAGAGCACCGGATGACCCCGCCGCCCCTCGTACGACGCCGCGGCCAGCGTCGCGGTGGAACAGCACAGCGAACGCACCCGCGCGACCGCGCCCGACCCCACGCCCGGCTGGTCCACGAGCAGCACCAGCGCCGCATCCGTGCCCGTGCCGATGAGCGAGTCCAGACCGAGCCGCAGCGAGGAGCCCATTCCCGACTCCCAGTACGGGTTGTCGAGCACCGTGCAGCCGGAGAGTTCGGCCCGTGCCCGCACCTGCCCGGCCGCGGCGCCCAGCACCACGTGCACCTTGTCGCAGCCGCCCGCGCGCAGCGTCCGCACGGCGTGCTCGACCAACGGCCGCCCGCGCAGCGGCAGCAGCGCCTTGGGCCGCCCGCCGAGGCGCCGCCCGCCCCCTGCCGCCAGCAGCAGCCCCGCTACCACGGGGGCGGCCGAGCCCTCCGCCTCGTCCCGCTTGGTCGTCATAGGACCTCTCCTCGGTCGGCACTCGGGCTCCGGCGAATCCGATCCGGCGCTTTCCCCCTCGGCCCTCTATTCCGCCCGATTGTGTACGAGCAGTGCAAGGCGTTGCGAACTTGGCGCTGTGCGCCCCGAATTTCGCCCTCCGTGTGGCGCGGTGTGCGGAGAGTGGCGTTTACTTGGTCGGGCCGGTGGCGTTCGATCCTGTGGGGGATAGACGCACGGCGCCATCTCTGTGGGGGAGAAACTGTGGTGCGAAGCGATGCTGTGGGGCAGCGTGCTATCCGAGTGCCGGACGCCGCGGAGGATGATCCGCGCGTCTGCGGGCTGAGCGCTGCCGTGGCCCGGCTGCGGGCCGAACTGGACGCCTACCCCGCCCGGTTGCACGACAGGCGCACCGCCGAGGACGAACTGGACGCGCTCGACGTGCAGATCGCCGAAGGCGTCCCGTCGTCCGACGGTCTGCGCCACTCCCTGCTGCTGATCGTCGCTGCCGTCGGCTCGGTCAGCGCGCTCGCCGACGCCCTCTCAGGTCTGCGCAACGCGGTCGAACTCTTCGGTGAGGCACAGGAGTTCCGCCGGGTCAACTAGGACCTCGCGTGCCGTCCCTCGCCGTTCCCGGCCAGTCGACTACGTTCCCCGCCGGGAGACCATGCAGCGTTCGTGCGGGACAGGCTCCAAGGCGGCAGGGACAGACGTAAGGGATTCGTTCGAGTCCTTACACGCCGATGACGCGACAGGCCTGACGGGTAGTACCCGGCGAGCGGTTGGGCGAGTGTTCCGGACGGGGCAGGCGACGAAGGTCCGCCGCCCCGCGTCGCCCACGATCGTCTCGGTGCCGCCGGAGGGGCTGATGGTGATGGACGATTTCAGCGCCGGACACCCGTATCCGCACGGTGCCGGGCCGGACGGGGGCACACCCGCCCGACGAGGCGCCCTGCGGCGCAGGTTGAGCGATGGTGCCGCGCGCTGTGTGCGGGCGGTGCGAGCCGTGCCGGCGGGTGCGGTCGTCGCCAGCCTGGTCACGGTCTCGGGGATGACCGTGGTTCTGCAACTGGCGGGCGCTTGGCCGTTCGCCCCTCACGACGTGCCCGACTCGGTTCCCGGCGCCAGGCTGCCCCTGCCGCCGTCGGCCGTCGACGCCGGAGGCTCACCGTCCGGACGCGGGAGCGGCGAGGGGCGTGACGCGGACCGGCCCGAAGATGTGGGCGGCGGAGGCGGGAAGCAGACGAGTGCTCCCGCCGGGGCGGACGACGGGGACCAGGCGAAGGCTCCGCCGACTGCCGGGCAGGGCATGACAGGCCGTACAGGTGAGGCGGGCAATGGCGGCACGGGGAACCGAGGGTGCCGGGCCTCATGGCACGTGGACGGTCAGTGGGAGGACTTCAACGCCACCGTGACGGTCACCGCCACGGCCGGGGAGCGCCTGCGCGGCTGGGAGGTCACCTGGACATGGGCCGACGGGCAGCGACTGGTCAAGGGATGGAACGGGGAGTTCCGGACGTCGGGTGCGGAGGTCGGCGTGCGCAACAGCAGCGGCAGCGCGGGGATCTCACCAACCGGCGAGACCACGTTCGGTTTCCAGGCCACCGGGAGTGGAAGCCCCGCCCCGCGTCTGACCTGCCACTGCCGTTGAGCGCCAACCGTCGTGGAGGGGGCGGCGCTCCACGCCCCCCGGTCCCCTGCCGGACGCGGCGGCGGGTCTCAGCCGCCCGAAGTGCCGTTGCTCGCCAGGGCCTTGGACAACTGCTCCGCCACCTCGTGCATCAGCGGTACGAACTTGTCCGTGGCCGCCTCGGTGACGCGTCCCGCCGGTCCGGAGATCGAAATGGCCGCGGCCGTGGGGGAGTCGGGCACGGGGACGGCGATGCAGCGCACCCCGAGCTCCTGCTCGTTGTCGTCCATCGCATAGCCCGCGGTGCGCACGTGCTCCAGCGCGGCGAGGAAGCCCTCCGGCGTGGTGATGGTCCGCTCGGTCGCCGCGGGCATCCCCGTACGGGCGAGCATCGCGCGCACCTCCTCCGGCGGGTGGCCGGCGAGCAGCGCCTTGCCGACGCCCGTCGAGTGGGGCAGTACGCGCCGTCCGACTTCGGTGAACATCCGCATCGAGTGCCGGGAGGGCACCTGGGCGACGTAGACCACCTCGTCGCCGTCGAGCAGCGCCATGTTGGCGGTCTCGCCCGTCTCTTCGACCAGCCGCGACAGATAGGGGCGCGCCCAGGTGCCCAGCAGCCGGGAGGAGGACTCCCCGAGGCGGATGAGCCGGGGGCCGAGTGCGTAGCGGCGGTTGGGGTGCTGGCGTACATAGCCGCAGGCGACGAGGGTGCGCATCAGCCGGTGGATGGTGGGCAGCGGCAGTCCGCTGCTGCCGGACAGCTCGCTCAGCCCGACCTCGCCGCCAGCGTCGGCCATCCGCTCCAGCAGGTCGAAGGCGCGCTCAAGGGACTGGACGCCGCCGCTCGACGCGGCCGTGGAGGCGCGGGCGTCGCTGGAGGCGGGGTCGGCGGTGGCGGAGTCTCGCCGGTCGGACGACGGCACGTCGCGTTCCTTTCCTGCGGCTTGGGCGCATGCTACCGGCATGGCGGAGGCGGTCCCTTCGACCGCCGCCGGCGCTGATCTCCCGGCAGCGTCCGGCAGATCGCTCAGCAATCCGCGCGGTGGGTATCCGATAGCGGGCTGTGAATTCTGCAAAGTGGAATGGTACTTCCATTTCGTGGAATCTGCCATGCTCTGCGTCTTGACGAGGCGGGAATCCGGCAAGAGGATCTGGCGTCAACAGATTGTTGAAGCGAAGAAGGTGGTCAGGTGCCCGGCGTCCAACTCGTACTGCGCTCGTCACGCGTCGTCACGCCCGAGGGTACGCGGGCCGCCACGGTGAGCGTCGCGGACGGCCGGATCACCGAGGTCGGGCCGTACGACGCCCCCGTGCCGCCAGGGGCGCGGCTGGTGGACACCGGCGACGACGCCGTGCTCCCCGGACTCGTCGACACCCACGTACACGTCAACGACCCGGGACGCAGCGAGTGGGAGGGCTTCGCCAGCGCCACCCGCGCCGCGGCGGCGGGCGGCATCACCACCCTCATCGACATGCCGCTCAACTCCCTGCCGCCGACGACCACCACCGCCCACCTGCGTACGAAGCAGGAGACGGCCCGCCCGCAGGCGCACATCGACACCGGCTTCTGGGGCGGCGCGATACCGGGCAACGTCGGTGAACTGCGCCCGCTGCACGAGGCGGGAGTGTTCGGCTTCAAGTGCTTCCTCTCGCCGTCGGGCGTCGAGGAGTTCCCCCAACTCGGGCCGCGCGAGCTGGAGTCGGCGCTCACCGAGATCGCCGGCTTCGGCGGGCTGCTGATCGTCCACGCCGAGGACCCACAGCGGCTGGCCGCCGCTCCGCAGAAGGGCGGCCCCGCCTACGCCGACTTTCTCGCCTCCCGTCCGCGCGCAGCGGAGAACGACGCGATCGACCGGCTGATCGCGCTCGCCCGGCGGCTCGAAGCGCGCGTACACGTGCTGCATCTCTCCTCCGCCGACGCGCTGCCCGCCATCGCGGGCGCACGCCGTGAAGGGGTGGCGCTGACCGTGGAGACGTGCCCGCACTTCCTCACCCTCGCCGCCGAGGAAGTCCCGGACGGGGCGACGGAGTTCAAGTGCTGCCCGCCCATCCGCGAGCGCGCCAACCAGGACGCGCTGTGGCGGGGCCTCGCCGACGGCACCGTCGACTGCGTCGTCTCCGACCACTCGCCGTGCACCGCCGACCTCAAGGACGGCGACTTCGGCACGGCCTGGGGCGGCATCTCATCCCTCCAACTCGGCCTGCCCGCCGTCTGGTCCGAGGCCCGCCGCCGAGGGCACACCCTCGACGACGTCGTGCGCTGGATGTCCTTCGGGCCCGCGCGGCTCGCCGGGCTGGAGGGCCGCAAGGGCGCCGTAGCGCCCGGCCACGACGCGGACTTCGCCGTCCTCGCCCCCGAGGAGACCTTCACAGTCGACCCGGCGAGGCTCCACCATCGCAATCCGGTCACCGCGTACGCGGGCAGGACGCTGCACGGCGTCGTACGTGCCACCTGGCTGCGAGGCCAGCCGATAGCCGAGGGCGGCCGCCCGCTGCGGCAGGCCGGACGGCTCATCGAGCGGACCGGGGCGAGCGCATGACCCGACGGGACGCTCACCCGGCACGTCAGGGCCTGGAAGCCCCACGACTGCTGAGGACGACCGAGACGCCCGTGAGGACGACCCAGACGACCGAGAGGCGCGACGCATGACGGCCACACATCCAGCCGCCCCCGCCCCCGTACGCTTCACCGGCGACGCCAGCCCGTACGCGGGCGGCGACCCGTATGCCGACTACCGCTGCGCCGAACTGCCCTTCACCCACCACGTCGATCTGGCCGACCGCCGCCTCGGCGCCGGAGTCATGGCCGCCAACGACGAGTTCTTCGCCGAGCGCGAGAATCTGCTGGAGCCCGGCCGCCCCGAGTTCGCCCCCGAACGCTTCGGGCACAAGGGCAAGATCATGGACGGCTGGGAGACCCGTCGCCGCCGCGGGTCCCGCGACGCTCCCCATCCGGCGCCCGGCGACCACGACTTCGCGCTGATACGACTTGGCGCCCCCGGAGTCGTACGCGGAATCGTCGTCGACACGGCGCACTTCCGCGGCAACTATCCGCGTGCCGTCTCGGTCGAGGCCGCCTGCGTGCCGGGTGCCCCCTCACCGGAGGAACTGCTCGACGACGGTACCGAGTGGACGGTGCTCGTCCCGGAGACCGCCGTGGGCGGGCACGCGGCCAACGGCTTCACCGTCGACGACGGCCGCCGCTACACGCATCTGCGCCTCAACCAGCACCCCGACGGGGGCGTCGCACGGCTTCGCGTGTACGGCGAGGTCGCCCCCGATCCCGAGTGGCTGGCGGCGCTGGGCACCTTCGACGTAGTGGCGCTGGAGAACGGCGGCGCGGTGCTGGACGCCTCCGACCGCTTCTACTCGCCGCCCGGGAACACGATCCTGCCGGGACGTCCACGGCGGATGGACGACGGCTGGGAGACGCGCCGCCGCCGCGACAGCGGCAACGACTGGATCCACTACGCGCTGACCGCACAGTCGGCCGTACGTGCCGTCGAGATTGACACCGGATATCTGAAGGGCAACTCGGCGGGCTGGGTGGCACTTTGGGGCAGGGACGGTGAGAGCGCCCCGTGGCGTGAACTGCTGCCCCGCACAAGGCTCCAGCCCGACACCGTGCACCGCTTCCTGCTCGGCGAAGGCGCCGGCGCCGATGACGGCGACGCCGGGGGCGACGGCCCCGCGCCCGCCACCGAGGTGCGGCTCGACATCTTCCCCGACGGCGGCATCGCGCGACTGCGCCTGTACGGCTCACTCACCGCGGAGGGGGCGCGCGACCTGCGCGAACGCCACCGCAACCGAGCTGCGGGGACGTGAACTGCCGGGAAAATTCCCCGACTTGCCGTTGACATGTCATCTACGCGCGTCAGCATGGAGGCATGAGAATCCCCCCACGAATGGCGCGCGTCAGCGCCCTCAGCGCACTGTCCCTGACCCTCCTCATCGGCGGTCCCGCCGCGATCGCGCAGGCGACCGCGGACGCCCCGAAGGCGTCGGCTCCGGCAGCCGCCGCGCCCGCCGACGTCGGCAAGATCTGCGAGTCGAAGCTGCCGAAGGAGGCCCACGAGACCCTCGACCTCATCGACAAGGGCGGTCCCTACCCGTATCCGCAGGACGGGACCGTCTTCGACAACCGCGAAGGCATCCTCCCCGACCAGGAATCCGGCTACTACCACGAGTTCACGGTGGAGACGCCCGGCTCCCCCGACAGGGGAGCCAAGCGCATCGTGACCGGTGAGGAGAAGCAGGAGGACTACTACACCGAGGACCACTACGAGTCGTTCGACAAGGTCGACTTCACCTGCTGACGGCCCTTCGGCGGCCGTAGCGGCAGCGGTGGCAGCAGCAGTCGCGGTCAGCCGGTGGGTGCCGCAGGCCAGGTGAAGGTCGCCACGGCGCCTGCCGGAAGCTCGTACGCCAGCGAGTGACCGGACTCCGTCACGGAGAACTTCCGTGGCGAACCGGCGGAGTTGAGGACGACGGCGGCCCTTGAGCCGTCCGGGTTCTCGAAGACGACGTTCTCGACTCCGCCGGGCTGCTGCGTCGTCGAACCGATGCGACGGGCCCCTCGGTCGACGAACTTGGAGACGTGGCCCAGCGAGTAGTACTCGGCGTTCTTCGCGACGCTGCCGCCGTCGATCTCGACGACGCCGTTGCACCTGGTGCCGCAGTTGCCGAAGTGCGGTCCGCCGTTCTTGTCGAGCGCCATGTTCCACAGCACCACGGTCTCCGCGCCCGAGCGGAGGCTGCGCACGACAAGGTTCTCCGTCTGCCACTTCAGGCTGTCGGCGAAGGTGTTCGCGGGCTCGTCGCTGTCGGTGCCGGAGCACTCGGTGAAGAAGACCCGTCCGCCCGCGTCCCGCACCTGCTGCTGTGCCTCGGGCTCGCCGCCGTAGCAGTGGAACGCGGCGCCCTGCACCCGCTCGATGTCGTCCGTCTTCTCCAGGACTTCGAGCGGATACTCCGGCTTGTCCCAGTTGTGGTCGTAGGCGAACAGCTCGGTGTCCAGCCCCGCCGCGCCGAGCTTCTGGTCCAATACCCGCAGGAAATCGGCCTGTTGGGCCGCGGACATCCCCATCGACGGGTAGGTCGTCTCGAAGAGCGGCTCGTTCTGCGCGGTCAAGTCGTGTACGGGGACGCCCTCTTCGGCGTACGCCCGCACCGCCTTGACGAGGTAGTCCGCATACGCCTCGTAGTTCTCAGGCTTCAGGCTCCCTCCCTCCAGCTTTCCGCTGTCCTTCATCCACGCGGGCGCCGACCAGGGTGTGCCCATCACGCGGATGCCGGAGTTGATGCCGAGCGCCTGGCGCAGCAGCGGCAGGATCTCCTTCCTGTCGCGTTCGACGGAGAAGGAGCCCTGTTCGTCCTCGTAGCTGTAGTACGGGAGCCGGGCCACGAAGTCGGAGCCGCCCAGCGGCTGGCGCAGATAGTCGAGGCCGATGCCGTCTCCGTCCGTGGAGAACAGTCCCTTCATCAGCTTCTCCCTCTCGCCGCCTGGCAGTCGGGAGATCAGACCGGCCGACGCCTCGGTGAGGGAGGCGCCCGCGCCGGTGAACTGCTGCCCCCGTGCGGACGCGTCGACGGCGATGTCGACGTCCTGCTTGCCGCCGTCGAAGGAGACGTCCTCGCCGCGCTCCAGCCGTTTGCCGCCGTCGGCGGTTGTCACCCACACCTGGGCGGTGGCGGCGGCCTCCGGGGCGCCCCAGCGGGAGCCGTGGCCGTCGGCGTGTGCGGCGCCCTCGTCCACGAGGACGTGGGTGCCGGCGAGCAGCGCGAGTGCGGTCGCCGAGGCGGCGAGTCTCGGTCTGTGTGTCACGGTGCGGCTCCTTCGTGTGCGGCGGTCGGTCGGTCGTATGCGATGCGGGTGAGTCGTCTGCGGGGCGGGTGGGGGCGTTTGCGGGCGCTGCGAGGGCGGGCGCCTGGCGGGACCGTGGCCCGGCGAGGCCACGGTCCCGGGCCGGCGCCGTGCCGTACCGGCGTCCGGCTCTGCGGCTGCCTGCTCAGGCCGCGCGGCGTCCCCGGCGCCGGTGCCGGCGCACGATGTCCGCGTACCGGTGCCCGCTGCTCTTGATGGTGCGCCGCTGCGTCGCGTAGTCGACGTGGACGAGGCCGAAGCGCTTGTCGTAGCCGTAGGCCCATTCGAAGTTGTCCATCAGCGACCAGGCGAAGTAGCCCGCGAGGGGCACCCCTTGCCGCACGGCGTCCGCGCAGGCCGCCAGGTGCTCGTCCAGGTAGCGCACGCGCTCCGGGTCGTCGACCTGCCCGTCGGGCCCCACCACGTCGGGGTAGGCGGAGCCGTTCTCCGTGACGTACAGGCAGCGCGCACCGTAGTCCTCGGTCATCCGCACCAGCGTCTTGGTCAGGCCCGGCGCGTGGACCTCCCAGTCCATGTGGGTGCGGCGGGCTCCGGCCGGTACGACCTGGCGGGCGCGGGGCAGCGGGCCCGTGGGGTCGTCGGCGACGAGATTACGGAAGTAGTAGTTCAGGCCCAGCCAGTCCAGCGGCTCGGCGATGGTGGTCAAGTCGCCCGGCCGCTCGGGGAGTTCGACCCCGTACAGCTCCAGCATGTCCTGCGGGTAGCCGCGTCCGTGTATCGGGTCCATCCACCAGCGGTTGGTGTGCCCGTCGGCGCGGCGTGCGGCGGCCACGTCGGCCTCCCTGCCGGAAGCGGGCTCGCAGTGCGTCAGATTGTTGACGATGCCGACCTGGGCGCCGGGCACGGCGGCCCGTATGGCCTGCACGCCCAGCCCATGGCCCAGGTGCAGATGGTAGGAGGCGCGCACCGCGGCCTCGATGTCGGTGAGGCCCGGGGCCATGTGCCCTTCCAGATGACCGATCCACGCCGAGCACAGCGGCTCGTTGAGGGTGGCCCAGTGCTTGACGCGGTCGCCCAGGCGCTCAGCGACGAGCGAGGCGTACGCGGCGAAGCGCTGCGCGGTCTCGCGCACGGGCCAGCCGCCGCGCTCCTGCTGCGCCTGCGGCAGATCCCAGTGGTAGAGGGTGGGGAAGGGCGTGATGCCCTCCTCCAGCAGCGCGTCGGTCAGCCGGTCGTAGAAGGCGAGCCCGGCCTCGTTGACGGCGCCGCCGCCCTCGGGCACGACGCGGGGCCAGGCGATGGAGAACCGGTAGGCGTCGACGCCCAGTTGCTTCATCAGCGCGATGTCCTCGCGCCACCGGTGGTAGTGGTCGCATGCCACGTCCCCGTTGTCGCCGTTGGCCACCGCACCGGGCATGCGGCAGAAGGCATCCCAGATGGACGGGCCGCGCCCGTCCTCGAAGGCGGCGCCCTCGATCTGGTACGAGGCGGTGGCCACGCCCCAGCGGAAATCGGTGGGCAGTGCGAACGGCGCCGCGGTGGCGGTGGAGGCTTCGGTCGCTTCGGACACGGGCTTCCTTTCATACGGGACGAACCGGCGCCAAATGGCTTCGGCGGTACGGCTCGTGGCGGAACTGGATTTGTCCGGCGCGCACGAGGGCGTGACGGACCGACGGCACGGCTTCGTGCCGTGACGGTGGCAGGACGGGACGACGGGACGGGTGCTACGTCGGCCGGGAGGCCGTCCGCCGGGCCGGGGCGGCGGGGCCGAACGGCCCGGCGGTCGGGGTGGGTTGACGGTGCGAACCAGGGACCGGCCGCGTCACGGCGCTGGTTGGGAACGCGGCGCCCGATGAGGGGTCCGGCGTGGGTCCGGGCGGCGGTCCGGTCTGGGCTCTCTAGGCGTTGTTCACTTGACGGCTCCCGCGGTCAGGCCGGTGACGAGATACCGCTGAAGCAGCAGGAATCCGGCGACGATCGGCACGCTCGCGACGAGCGATGCGGCCATGACCTGGTTCCAGTAGACCTGTGTCTGTGTGGCGTAGCCCTGGAGCCCGATCGCGAGGGTGCGTGTGGTCTCGTTCGTCATCACCGAGGCGAAGAGGACCTCGCCCCACGCCGTCATGAACGAGTAGACGGCCACGGCGACGATCCCGGGCACCGCGGCGGGCACCACGACGCGCATCAGCGCGCCGAGCGGCCCGCAGCCGTCGGTGAGCGCCGCCTCGTCCAGATCGCGGGGGATGGAGTCGAAGTACCCGATCAGCATCCAGATGGAGAAGGGCAGGGTGAAGGTGAGGTAGGTGACGATGAGCGCGCCGCGCGACCCGTACAGCGCGATGCCCGTCGCGTTGCCGAGGTTGACGAAGATCAGGAAGAGCGGCAGCAGGAAGAGGATGCCGGGGAACATCTGCGTGGAGAGGATCGTCACCGTGAACAGGCGCTTCCCGCGGAAGCGGTAGCGGCTGACGGCGTAGGCCGCGAACGTCGCGATCAGCACCGAGCATCCGGTCGCCGCGCCCGCCACGATCAGCGAGTTGACGAAGTAGTCGGCCAGCGGGACCGTGCTCCAGATGTCCACGTACGGACTGATCGTCAGCACGCTGGGGATCCAGCGGAAGCGGTCCGTCACATCCTCCAGCGGCTTGAGCGAACTGCTCACCATCACCAGCAGCGGCGTCGCCGCGAACAGCGTGAGCAGGGTCAGCACGACCCGCCGCGTCCATACGAAGGACAGCGGCGGCGCCGTCGGGGAGGCGGCGCGGGAACCGGTGCGTCCATAGCCCCGGCCGCCGCGCGAGCCGGAGCCCCGCGCGGTGCCCGTTCCGCCGTCGTCCGCACCGGCCGCGGGTGCGGGACCGCCCGGTCCGGCCTCGTGCCGGGAGCCGCCCGCGGGGGCGGTCGTCGCCGTGGCCTCAGACATCGCGCTTCCTCCCCGCGCCGGTCGCCAGCAGATAGCCGCCCGTCACCAGCAGCAGGAAGAGCAGCAGCAGCACGGACATCGCCGAGCCGGAGCCGAAGTCCCAGGTGACGAAGGACGCTTGGTAGATGTGAATGGAGATCAGGTCCGCCGCCTCGGGTGCCGACTTGCCGAACAGGATGTACGGCACGTTGAAGTCGTTGAACGTCCACAGGAACAGCACCAGCACCAGTACCTGGTTGACGGGGCGCAGCGAAGGCAGCGTGATCCGGCGGATCTGCTGCCGTATGCCTGCCCCGTCGACCTGCGCGGCCTCGTACAGCTCCTTCGGGATGTTCTGGAGCGCGGCCATCAGGATCAGGAAGGCGAACGGCCAGGTACGCCACACCGCTACGACGACGAGCGCCACGAAGCTGTTGTCGCCGATGAGCCAGAACGGCTCGGAGTCGGTGAGCCCCAACTGGTCGTGTATGACGTGGTTGACCATGCCGCCGTCGCGCTGGAGCAGGAACGACCAGGTGATGACGGCGGTGTAGACGGGCAGCGCGTACGGCGTCAGGAACAGCGCGCGCAGCACGCCCCGCCCGCGGAAGGACTCCTGCATCAGGATCGCCGCGGTGACGCCCAGCAGCCAGGCCAGCGAGACGGCCAGCACCGTGAACGCGCAGGTGACGAGGAACGAGTGCAACAGGGCTTCGCCGACCGGGGCGTTGACGTCCACGGCGATGCGGAAGTTGTCCGCGCCGGTCCAGGGCGCCTCGCCCCAGTTGCGGATGTACTGCTGCGTCAGCTCCTTGAAGCTCATCACCACGCCGACTGCCATCGGCGCCAGATGGATGAGGAGTTCGAGGACGAGCGCCGGCAGCAGCAGGAGATACGGGAGTCCGGCCCGGCGCAGGCGGTCGGGGAGGATGCGCCTGCGCCGGGGGCGTGAGGGCCCGTCGTCGGCCGCGCCCGCCGAGGGGGCGGCGGCCTCGGAGCCCGGTGGGGGGCTGAGAGTGGTCATGGTTCCGGCTTACTTCCGCATCTGCTGCTGCGCGGCGGACAGTTCCTTCTTCACGGACGCGGTGGTCACCTTGCGTCCGGCCGCGGCGTCGGCGAAGAGTTCCTTCGTGGCGTTGCCGACCAGCGTCTCGAACTTCGACTCGTCGGGGACCTGCGGCAGCGGAGCGGAGGAGGAGCTGAGCACCTCGCGCAGCACCTTCAAGTCCGGTGTGTCGAACGCCTTGTCGCTGCGTGCGGCCTTCACCGGCGGGATCGATCCATAGGCGGCGTTGAGGGTCCGCTGCTCCTCGTCGGAGGTCATGAACTTCGCGAACTTCAGCGAGCCGTCGATGTTGTCGGTGTTCTTGAAGACGGCCAGGTTGATGCCCGCGACCATCGACCTGGTGCCCTTCTCGCCCGAGCCCTTCGCCTGCACGGGTACGGGGGCGACGCCGTACTCGTCGGACTTCATGCCGTTGGACTTCAAGCTGGTCGCGGCGGCCTGCCACAGCAGCATGGCGGCCTTGCCTGTGGCGAAGTCGCGTACGGACTCGCGCTTGGCGTACTCGGCGTTGCCCGGGGGCGCGATCTTCTCGGCGGCCAACAGGTCGACGTACTGCTTCACGGCCTTCACGGCGCCGTCGGAGTCGAACGTGGGCTTGCCGGACGGGTCGAAGAAGTCGTGGCCGTGCTGCTTGCCGAGGATGAAGGCGTGGTGGGAGTTCTCGACGGGGTCCCCGCCCTCGACGGCGATTCCGTACTTGCCGTCGCCGGTGAGCTTCTTGCCGTCCTTCACCAACTCGTCCCAGGTGGCGGGGGGTTCGTCGATCCCCGCGTCCTTGAACATCTTCTTGTTGTAGTAGAGCCCGTAGGCGAGGGAGTAGATCGGCAGGGCCGCGGGGTCCTTCTGCGGTGCTCCGGCGGCTGCCAGCGCCGACGGCTGGAAGCGCTCGGCGCCCCCGACCTTCTTCATGTGCTGCTCGTCCCAGGCCAGCAGCGCGCCCGTCGCCTGGAGCGACGCGGACCAGGTGTTGCCGATGTTGAGCACGTCGGGGCCCTGACCGGAGGACGTGGCCGCGAGGATGCGGTCCAGCAGGCTGTCCCACGGGATCACTTCGAGCTTGACCTTGATCCCGGTCTGCTTCTCGAAGCGCTTCAGCTCAGGTGTCAGCACCTTCTTGTCGTGGGCGATGCTGGTGCCCTGGTTGCTCGCCCAGTACGTCAGCTCCTTCGGGTTGTCGTTGCTGCCCTCTCCGTCGGTCGTGCTGCCGCCGCCGCAGCCGGCGGTGACGGCTGTGAGTGCGGCGGCGAGTGTGACGGCGGCTGCGTTGCGTGCCCGGCTTCTGCGCATGGCGACGGCCCCTCCCCGAGGCTCCTGCGTTCGGACCCTGAATGGTCCGAACCATTAATTTCACGGCGTGAGTTAAGTAGTGAGAGAAGTGGGCGTCAAGACTTCTGACAGAGGTAGATTGGCCGGGGAGGGCAGCACATGCGCGGACAGGACAGTCGTACGGTGCGCGACCTGCGGCGGAGCAACCGCGCGGCCGTGCTTCGCCGACTCTATTTCGAAGGCCCCCTCAGCCGGCAGGAGTTGGGCCCGGCGACCGGTCTCAGCTCCGGGTCGATAAGCAATGTCGTCACCGAACTCCTCGCGGAGGGCGTGCTGGAGGAGGCCGGGTCCGTCGGATCCGACGGCGGGCGCCCCCGCACACTACTGCGCGTAGCGCCGCACAGCGCCTGTCTCGTCGGGGTCGACGTCGGCGAAACCCGCGTGCGCGTCGAGCTGTTCGATCTGATGCTCAGTGAAGTGGCGCGCAGCGAACAGCCGTTGGACGACGGCGGGCACGACGCGTCGCTCGTCGTACGGCTCATCGAGAAGGGCCTCGCCGCGGTGCTCGCCAGGGTCGACGAGTCGACGGGGCCGCTGCTCGGCGTGGGCGTCGGCGTCCCAGGCATCGTCGAACGGCGCGCGCACCGCGGGGCGTTGGTGCACGGTCAGACCGTCGGCTGGGACGCCGTGCCCCTGGAGGAGATGCTGCGGGAGTCCGCCGGGCTCGCCGGGAGCGGCGGCGCGGGCAGTGTCCTCGCCGGGCTGGGCGCACCCGCCCGCCACGGCGCGCCGTCGGTCCCGCTGCACATCGGCAACGGCGCCAAGACGCTCGGTCAGGCCGAGATGTGGTTCGGGGCGGGCTGCGGGGCCCGTGACGCCGTGATCGCGCTGATCGGCTCCGGGGTGGGGGCGTGCGTGGTCACCGGCGGCGAACCCTACGGCGGTGCCTCCAGCGGCGCCGGGGAGTGGGGCCATACGGTGCTCGCCGTCGGCGGCAGGCGCTGCCGCTGCGGTGCGAGCGGTTGTCTGGAGGCGTACGTCGGAGCGGGCGGGATCATCGCGCGCTGGCGCGAGGCCGGGGGCGAACCGGCGAGCGCCGACGAGGAGTCAGCCCTCGCGGAACTGCTGGCCACCGGGCAGGCCGAAGGGCCGGAGGCGCGGGTCGCGAAGGCCGTGCTGGAGGAGACCGCGGAGTATCTGGGAGCGGGCATCGCCGATCTGGTCAACCTCTTCAATCCGGAACGGATAGTGATCGGCGGCTGGGTCGGACTGCTGCTGGGCCCACGCCTGCTGCCCGCTGTGCGTGCCGCCACGGACGCGTACGCTCTCCGGTATCCGGCTGCCCGTACGGCCGTGGAACTGTGCAGACTCGGCCCGGACGCGGTGACGGTGGGCGCGGCCACGCTGCCGCTGCGCCGATTCCTCGACGCGGGAGGAAGTCCGCCCCCGGGGGTGGCATTGTCCGTATGAACGGGTAACGTCTCCACAGAGAGTGATGCCATGGTGGCAGATGTGAGGAGACTTCTAGGGGGAAATGGGTGGTAAACGGACCGGAGGCCATTACGTGCGGTGAGGCGATGCTGCTGATGCTCGCCGAGCCCGGCATGCCGCTGGACCGCGCGACCTCCTTCCGCCGCTCCGTAGCGGGCGCCGAGTCCAATGTCGCGCAGGGACTCGCGCGCCTCGGCCACTGGGCACGCTGGATCGGCAGGGTAGGCGACGACCCGGCGGGCGAGGCCGTTCTGCGCGAGCTGCGCGCCGACGGAGTCGATGTCTCCGGCGCCGAGATGGACCCCACGGCCCCGACCGGGCTGCTGCTGCGTGACAGCCACGCACGGCGAGCGATCGACGTGCAGTACTACCGAGCGGGCTCCGCCGCCTCGTATCTCTCCCCGGACCAGATCCGCACGGAGATGCTGGAGGGGGCGCGGGTCGTGCACGTCTCGGGCATCACGCCGATGCTCTCCGAGCCCGCCGCGCAGGCCACTTGGGCACTTCTCGAGCGTGCCCGCCAGGTCGGCGCCGCGGTCTGCTTCGACCCGAACGTACGGCGGAAGCTGGGCACCGAGCACGAGTGGATCCGTACGGTGGGGCCCCTGCTGCGCGAGGCCGACCTCGTCATCGCGGGCGAGGACGAGCTGGAGCTGCTGCTCGGCGGCGGCGCCGAGGAGACCTCCAAGGCCCTGCTGACGATGGGCAGGGCCCGCACCGTCGTCGTCAAGCGCCGCGACCACTCGGCCGCCGCCCTCGGCCGCGACGGCGAGTGCACACAGGAGCCGTTCGACGTCCCGGTGAGCGACCCGGTCGGCGCGGGCGACGCGTTCGCCGCGGGCTGGCTCTCCGCGTGGCTGCGCGGGCAGGAGGCCGAGCAGTGTCTGGCCGAGGCGGCGTGCGTGGCGGCCCTGGTCGTCCAGGCCCCCGGGGACACCGACGGGCTGCCCACGGCCTCCGCCCGCGACCGTGCCCTCGCGGGATTCCGCCAGGGCTCAGACTCCGTACACCGCTGAGATCCCTCCCGGGCACCGCCCGGACGAGAAGAGAGGCGGCGAACTGCCGTGTACCGATGGGAAATCACCCGTTCCGCTCTTGAGCAGCGCGTATTCGCCATCGTCCGCAGCGACAGCTACGAGCGAGTCACGGCCCTCGCCGACACCCTTCTCGGCGCGGGCATCACCAGTCTGGAGATCTCGCTCACCACGCCCTACGCCCTGGACGCCGTAGCCACCCTGCGGCGTGAGACAGGCGAGGACTGCATCATCGGAGCCGGCACCGTCCTGGACGCCTCAGCCGCACGCGCCGCGGTGGACGCGGGCGCCCGCTTCCTCGTCTCGCCCGCGCTCGACGCGGAGGTCATCAGCACCGGCCACCGCTACGGGGTGCCGGTCTTCCCCGGCGTCGCCACCCCCACGGAGATGGTGCGGGCGCTGGAGCTGGGCGCCGACGCGCTGAAACTCTTCCCGGCCTCCGGGCACGACCCGGGGTGGCTGAGGGACGTACGGGCCGCGCTTCCGCAGGCGCCGCTGCTGCCGACGGGCGGCGTCACCGTGGAGAACGCACCGGAGTGGATCGCCGCCGGGGCCGTCGCCTGCGGCATGGGGTCCGCGCTGACGGAGGGCGACAGGGAGGCCGTGGCCAAGCGCGTCACGGTGCTGCTCCAGCGGCTGGAGGAGGCCGCCGTTCCGGACCGGGCGCGCGGCAGACGCGGGCACTGAACGGGGCGCCCGCGCCCGCCCGTGTGCCACCCCTGGTGCGTCCCACGGGCGGATCGCCCCTTCGGTCCGCCCGGAGCTCCGCTCCTTCGGTCCGCCTCAACGGGCCCGCGACGTACGGGACTTACGCACCCTTCGGCGCCGTTCGCACCCGTACCGGCGGGCGTCGAACCGTACCGCCGCTCCTGGTCGTCGAGTCCGTCCCAGGGGGCGGGCCATGGGTTCCGGACGTAGCCGGGCGCTCACCCTCCGACTGCCTGTACGACTCCACGACGGAGGACCCGCATGTTCCGCCTCACATGCCTCCCGAACCCCCACCTGACGGGCACATGAGCGACTTAGTCTGTGCCCAATGAGAATCAGGGAGTGCAGGGAAGAGGATGTGGCGGTGCTCGACGAGCACATGCCCTCTCCCGGTGCTGCCTCCGGCCACGCCTCCCGCTTTCTGCGCCACCGCGAAGGCGTCAGCACGCTCCTCGTCGCCTGGCGCGACGACGGACGCCCCGTCGGAAGCTGCGAGGTCCTCTGGGAGGGCTGCCAGGCGCCCGAGGTCAGGGCCGTACATCCGGAGTGCTCGGAGATCAGCGGGCTCGGCCTGTGGCCGGAGGCCCTGCGCTCGCAGTGCGTCGGCACCGCGCTCATCGACGCCGCCGAGCAACTCGTGCTGCGCCGGGGCCGGTCGAGCGTCGGCGTCGGTGTCGAGAAGAACAACCCGCGCACCCAGGACCTCTACAAGAGCCTCGGCTACCGCCCCTCGACGCCGTATCTCGACTGCGGTTCCTACGAGGACAGCGCGGGGCTCGTCCACCGGGTGGCCGACGCCTGTACGTTCATGGTGAAGGATCTTGCACCGGTGCCGTCCGGCGAGGAACCGGCGGTAAGGGGAACGTAGGACCAGCCGCGGGCCCCGCCGCCCCCGGGTGAGGACAACCCGGTCGTCCAAGGCGCGGGACCCGGGCGGCGATTCACGGCACGTCGCCGAACTCGCAGCGCTCGACGGTCCATTGACGCGCCTTCTCGCTGAGGCTGATGCCCAGCCCGGGGCGCGCGGGCAGCCGCATCCGGCCGCCGCTGATCTCCAGGCGCTCCTCGAACAGCGGCTCCAGCCAGTCGAAGTGCTCCAGCCATGGCTCGTACGGATAGGCCGCCGCGAGGTGCAGATGGATCTCCATCGCGAAGTGCGGTGCGAGCTGGAGGTGTCGATGCTCGGCGAGCGCGGCCAGCTTGAGGAACTGCGTGATGCCGCCGATGCGTGGTGCGTCGGGCTGGATGACGTCGGCCGCGTCGTTCCGTATCAACTCCCAGTGCTCGGCGACGGACGAGAGCATCTCACCGGTGGCGACAGGGGTGTCCAGGGCGGCGGCCAGCGAAGCGTGGCCCTGTGCGTCGTGGGCGTCCAGCGGCTCCTCCAGCCAGACCAGTGCGAACTCCTCCAGCGCACGGCCCATGCGCAGCGCCGTCGGGCGGTCCCACTGCTGGTTGGCGTCGGCCATCAACGGCACGTCGTCGCCGAGGCGTTCGCGTACGGCCGTAAGCCGCCGCAGGTCCTCGCGGTGGTCGGGGTGGCCCACCTTGATCTTGATGCCGCCCACGCCGTCGGCCAGCGAGGCCGAGGCGTTCTCCACCAGCTCCTCGACGGGTGCATGCAGAAAGCCGCCCGAGGTGTCGTAGACGCGGACCGAGTCCCGGTGCGCACCGAGCAGTTTCGCCAGCGGGAGCCCCGCACGACGGGCCTTGAGGTCCCACAGGGCGACGTCGAACGCGGCCAGCGCCTGGGTGGCCAGGCCGCTGCGGCCGACGGAGGCGCCCGCCCACACCAGCTTCGTCCACAGCCGGTCGATGTCGTTGGGGTCCTCGCCGATCAGGTCGGGGGCGACCTCCCGGGCGTGGGCGAACTGTCCCGGTCCGCCTGCCCGTTTGGAGTAGCCGAAGCCGATGCCCTCGTGGCCCTGTGCGGTCGTCAACTCGGCGAAGAGCAGGGCGACTTCGGTCATCGGCTGCTGTCTGCCGGTGAACACCTTGGCGTCGCTGACCGGCGTGCCGAGGGGCAGGCGTACGGACGAGAGCGTGACCGAGCGGATCGTGTCGGGGTGCGTGGCGGCGTCGCCGTCCGGCAGATCGGCCGCGTGGCCGGCCGCATCGTCGTCGGCGTGGTCGTCGGCGTGGTGCGTCGTGCGTTTCGTGTTCACGTTCATGTCCCGGGCGGCTATGGGGCGTTGCGCGCGACTGCCGACGCGCATCGTCTCCATATGTAGACGCTGTTTCATATCCAAGACAAGGGGGAGGCGCCGCGAACCCTCAGCCGCAGCGGTTCGGGCCCGCTGAACTCATGGGCGGCCGGCGAGCAGTTCACCATGCCGGGCCGGGACCCAGGCCCGTGGTCACGTCCCGATGGGCAGGAAGGCCGCCCATGCTCGAACTTCCGGTACGTGCACACCCATTGACCCGCCCTCACCACCCCCTTAGCCTCCATTCTCATACATGGACGCCATCCCGATATGGAGACAGTGATCATGCCTCTCGTCGTCGTCGGACTCGGTGTCCTGACACTGCTGTTGCTGATGACCCGGCTGAAGCTCAACGGCTTCGCCGCCCTCCTGCTGGTCGCCGTGGGCGTCGCCCTCTCGCAGGGCATACCGGCGGCCGAGATCCCGGAGGTGCTCGCGGGAGGCATCGGGGACCAGATCGGCGACACGATGCTGACCATCGGACTCGGCGCCATGGTCGGCAGGGTGATGGGCGACGCCGGAGCCGCCCAGCGCGTCGCCGGCAGGCTCGTCGAGGCCTTCGGCCCCGCCCGTGTGCAGGTGGCCATGGTCGTGACGGCCATGCTCATCGGCGTGACGATGTTCTACGAGGTGGCGTTCGTCATCATCGTGCCCGTCGCCTTCACCATCGTCCGTGTGACCGGCAGGAATCTGCTGTGGGTCGGTCTGCCCATGTCCATCGCGCTGTCCACCATGCACAGCTTCCTGCCGCCCCACCCGGGCCCGACCGCCGTGGCCTCGGCGTTCCACGCGTCGGTCGGAACGACCCTGTTCTACGGGCTGTTCATCGCCGTACCGCTGGGCGCGCTGATCGCCCTGGTGTGGCCGCGGCTTCCGTTCGTCAGGAAGATGGACCCCTCCATCCCCGAAGGTCTCGTCAGCGACCGGATGTTCACCGAGGAGGAGATGCCGGGCATGGCCTGGTCGCTGTCGGTGTCACTGCTTCCCGTGGTGCTCATCGCGGGCGCCGCGGTGACCGACATGGCCGTCTCCGGATCGAGCCCGCTGCTGCACTTCGTGGCCTTCATCGGATCGGCGCCGATCGCGCTGCTGCTGACGCTGGCCGTCGCCGCCTGGGCCTTCGGACCTCGAATAGGCCGCAGCCTGGCGGACGTCAGCGCCTCCTGCGCCTCGGCGGCCCAGGCGATGGCGATGATCCTGCTGGTGATCGGCGCGGGCGGCGCCTTCAAGCAGGTGCTCGTCGAGGGCGGCATCTCGGACTACATCAAGGACGTCACGCACGGCTGGTCCATATCCCCGATCATCCTGGCCTGGCTGATCGCGGCGATCCTGCGCATCGCACTGGGCTCGGCGACGGTCGCCGTCGTCACCGCCGCGGGAGTGGCGCTGCCGCTGCTCGCCGGAGGCGGAGTACACCCCGAGGTGATGGTGCTGGCCGTCTCCTGCGGCTCCATCGCCTTCTCACACGTCAACGACCCGGGTTTCTGGATGTTCAAGGAGTACTTCAACCTCTCCGTCGTCGACGCCATCAAGGCACGCACCACGTATACGACGGTGCTCGCGGTGCTCGGACTGGGCGGCGTACTCGTCCTCGAAGCGGTGCTCGACGCGCTGCACGTCTGAACGCGTCGCGGCGGCGTCCGCCACTGCGTCACTCCGTCAACTACGAGGCCCCGGCGTCCCGTTGTGGCATCATCACCGCGAATGAGAGCCCGTCAGGCGGTGCTCGCCGACGGCCCGGCGCGGCAGGCACGGCACGTGCGAGGAGATCCGACTGCATGCGAACGCCGTTCGACGCCGCCCTCGAATCATGGCGGGCCTGGCAGGACGCCCCGTGGGGCCGACTGCGGTACGCCACCGCGGAGTTCAACCTCGCCCGCCGGCTCGCGCCGCTGGGCGAGGGCCCGTTGAGGGTGCTGGATCTCGCCGGTGCCGACGGAGGCGACGCCGTACGGCTGCTGCGCCGCGGACACCACGTCACGATCGTCGACTTCTCCCCGGGGATGCTCGCCGCCGCTCGTGAACGGGCGCGCCGCGACGGCACGGACGCGGGGCTGGACACCGTAGAGGCCGACGTCCTGGATCTGCCGGAGCCGGTCACCAGCACCCGCTACGACCTCGTGCTGTGCCACAACCTCCTCCAGTACCTCGACGCTCCGGCGCCCGCGGTGCGCTCGGCCGTCTCCCTCGCGCGCCGGGGCGGCGTCGTCTCCGTCATGGCCCTCAACCGGCACGCCACGCCCCTCGGCCTGGCCGTGCGGTCGCTCGATCCCGCCGCGGCGCTCGACGCCCTGGACCGCCGGCGCTCGCACGGCGTGACCTTCGACGCCGAACTCACCCTGCACACGGCCGAGGAGATCGCTCGGCTGCTGACGGCCGCGGGCTGCGCCGCCCTGGAGCACTGCGGCATCCACAACGTCAACGACCACATCACCGACGACGGCCGCAAGCACGACCCGGAGTTCTACGCCGCGCTGGAGGCACTGGAGCTGGCGATGACCGACCGACATCCGTATCCGCACACGGCGAAGATCTTTCAACTCCTCGCCACGGCAGGCGGATCGGACGCCGGAGAGGCTCCCCGGCCCGGCGCTGAGCGGTAGGTTTCCCCGGGCGCCGCACCCGCGCGGGCGGCGCATGCCTTGGGGGAGGGGACATGGAGACCGTGTCGTTCGTCTCGGCTGCCGTGTCGGTGGCGGGGGCGCTGGCGAGCGTGGCGCTGGCCGGAGTCTTCGAGTGGCGGCGACGCCGCTCGGACCGGGAGCTGGCGCGGCGCGACCGGATGCGCCGCTACCGGGAGCCGCTGCTCCAGGCCGCCGCGACGCTTCAGGCGCGCCTCGGCAACGCCGTACGGATGCTGACGGACCAGCCGGTGACCGAGGTCGCGCCGGGCAGCCCGCGGCAGGAGGAGTACAACCGCTACGAGAGCCTCTACCGGTTCGCCGCGTACCAGGGGTGGGTGCACATCCTCTTCCGCGAGGTGTACTTCCTCGACATGGGCAGCAGGCGGCGCAACCGCAGGCTCATCTCGCTGCTCGTCGCCGTGCAGGGCGCCATCGCCGGTCACGACGACCACGGACGCACCGGTGTGCTCCTCGGCGGTGAGCAGCGGCTCGTGGGGGAGCTGATGGTCGCCTCCGAGGACACGGAGGAGGCACGGCTGCGCTGCCGCGGCTACGCGGACTTCCGGGCGCGGCTCGCGGAGGACCCGGAGTACGCGCGGCCGTTCCAGCCCGTGCTCGACTTCATCGACGGGCTGGGCGAGGACACTGAGGGGAAGATCAGACGGCTGGTCCTCGTGCACAACGCGCTCATCGATCTGATCGACTTCCTCGACCGGAGGAAGGTGTGGGTCGAAGGCCCGCGCGAGAAGCTGGAGTCGGAACCGAGCAGGGGAGCTTCGATGTCCGTACGCCGCGTCGTCCCGGACGTGCAGACCGACGCCATGGAGGAGAACCGCGACTTCTACGGACTGCTCGGCCTGGAGGAGGCGATGGACCTGGGCTGGGTCGTCACGCTCGCCTCGCCCTCCAACCCCACGGCGCAGCTCATCCTCATGACCGAGGACCGCACCGCGCCGGTCACGCCCGACATCAGCGTCGAGGTGGACGACGTCGACGCCGTGTACGCGGCCGTGCGCGAGCGCGGGTCGGAGATCGTGGTGCCGCTGCGGGACGAGGAGTGGGGCGTGCGGCGCTTCTTCGTGAAGGACCCCGACGGGCGTGTGGTCAACGTGCTCGGCCACCGCTGAAGCCGCCGCACCGTCCGGCGTCGACGCACCGCACGCCCGCCGCCCGCGCCTCCCGTCGGCCGCCCGGCGCTCAGGCCACGTCGGCCACGGCCACCGGCCGCCCCTCGCGGCGTGAGCGCTCGCACGCCTCGGCGATGCGCAGCGCCGCCAGCGCCTCGTAACCGTCGCAGGGGTTGGGCGCCTCGCCCTCGACCGCCCGTACGAACGCGGCGAGTTCGGCCTCGTACGCCGGGGCGAACCGCTCGAGGAAGCCGGGCCACGGAGTGCCCTGCGATGCGGCCGCCGCGGGCTCCACCGACGTCAGGGGCGTACGGGCGTCGAGCCCGACCGCGATCTGGTCCTTCTCGCCCGCGAGTTCCATGCGTACGTCGTATCCCGCGCCGTTGACGCGGGTGGCCGTGGCCGTGCACAGCACGCCGTCGTCCAGGGTGAGCAGGACAGCGGCGGTGTCGACGTCGCCGTGTTCGCGGAACATCTCCGGACCGGCGTCCGACCCGGCGGCGTAGACGGAGACCACTTCGCGTCCGGTCACCCAGCGCAGCGCGTCGAAGTCGTGGACGAGGCAGTCGCGGTAGAGGCCGCCGGAGAGCGGGATGTAGGCGGCTGGCGGCGGCGCCGGGTCGGAGGTGGCGGCCCGTACGGTGTGCAGCCGCCCCAGCGAACCGGACCTCACGGCCGCGCGTGCCGCCGCATAGCCCGCGTCGAAGCGCCGCATGAAGCCGATCTGGAGCAGGATGCCCGCCTCTTCGACCGTACGGAGGGCTTCGGCGGTGCCGTGGAGATCGAGCGCGATCGGCTTCTCGCAGAACACGGGCACCGAGTGGCCGGCCGCCGCCTGGATCAGCTCCGCGTGGGAGGAGGTCGCCGAGGCGATCACCACCGCGTCGAGGTCGCGGGAGAGGAGTTCGCCGGGGGAGGGGGCATGCGTGGCGCCGAGGTCCGCGGCCACCTCGGCGGCGCGTGCGGCGTCCACGTCGGTGACGAGCAGTTCGCTCACCTCGGGGCGAGCGGTGAGAGTACGTGCGTGGAAGGTGCCGATCCGGCCGGTGCCGATGAGTCCGATGCGCATGGGGGTACGTTCGCCCGTCCGCTCAAGAGCTGTCAATACTTTGTCAGGACAATTGAACGAGCCGTATGGGTGCGGGCGTTCCCGTCCGCTTCCCCGGTCCGGCTCACGGCCGGACCCGGAGGCCGAGGCGAGAGGAACCCGGCGGTCCGCTTTGTCCGGACAACCGAACTTACGCCTTCCAGTGGGCCGCACGGGCCACTACGCTCCACCCGTGGCCAAGAATGATCCCGTGGACCTCGAGTTCAGCGTGGACCGAAGCAGTCCGGTTCCGCTGTACTTCCAGCTCGCCCAGCAACTCGAGACCGCCATCGAACGCGGCAGACTCTCCCCCGGAAGCCTGCTGGGCAACGAGATCGAACTCGCGGGGCGCCTGGGCCTGTCCCGCCCCACGGTCCGCCAGGCCATCCAATCCCTCGTCGACAAGGGCCTGTTGGTGCGCCGCCGCGGCATCGGCACCCAGGTCGTGCACAGCCAGGTGCGGCGCCCGCTCGAACTGAGCAGCCTCTACGACGACCTGGAGGCGGCCGGTCAGCGCCCCGCCACCCGGCTGCTGCGGTACGAGCGGCAGGAGGCGACCGCGGAGGTCGCTGCCGCGCTGTCGGTACCCCAGGGCGCGGAGGTGCGCCTGGTGGAGCGGCTGAGGCTGACCCACGGCGAACCCATGGCCTTCCTGCGCAATCACCTTCCCGGTGATCTGCTCCAGGGGGAGAGCGGCGAGGAGCTGGAATCCACGGGCCTGTACCGGCTGATGCGCGGCCTCGGCGTCACGCTGCACAGTGCCCGGCAGTCCGTCGGGGCCCGGGCCGCCGCAGAGGACGAGGCCAAGCTGCTGGGGGAGGAGGCCGGGGCGCCGCTTCTGACGATGGAGCGCACGACCTTCGACGACACCGGCCGTCCCGTGGAGTACGCGTCGCATCTGTACCGGGCGTCGCGCTACGCGTTCGAGTTCCAGCTCCTCGTACGTTCCTGACGCCCCTGACACCTGACGCTGTCGCCGGGCGCTCCTGGTACGCGCCCGGTGGTCCCGTTACGCCAAGTCCCCTTCCCCGTACGGCAGACGAGGGCGACGCAACGGTGCACGGCAGGGCCCGAAGTTTGTTCGGACAAACTTGCATGGAGAATGTTCGGACAAAGTATTGACGCCTTGCTCCGGGCCCGGCTAGAACTCCGCTCATGGTCCTTCGGCGTAGAGCACGTAGAGCGACAACTGTGGCGGCAGCCCTGACGAGTGCGGCGCTTCTCGCCGCCGGATGCAGCAGCTCCGGCGGCAAGGGAGGCGAGGAGCAGAGCAACGGCGCGGGCGGCGGCAAGGGCGTGAACACCCCGCGCATGACGATCGCGATGGTCTCCCACTCGGGGGACGGCGACACCTTCTGGGACATCGTGCAGAGCGGAGCGAAGGACGCGGCCCGCAAGGACAACGTCCAGTTCGACTACTCGCACGACGAGGAGGCGGGCCGCCAGGCGCAGCTCGTGAAGTCCGCCGTCGACAAGAAGGTCGACGGGCTGATAGTCACGCTCGCCAAACCGGACGCGATGAAGGGCGTCGTGAAGAAGGCCGTCGACGCCGGCATCCCCGTGATCACCATCAACTCGGGCGGCCAGTACTCGAAGGACTTCGGCGCGATCTCCCACATCGGCCAGGACGAGGCGATCGCGGGCGAGGCCGTCGGCGACGAGCTGAACAAGCGCGACCGCAAGAAGGCCCTGTGCGTCATCCACGAGCAGGGCAACGTCTCGCTGGAGGAGCGCTGCGACGGCGCGAAGAAGACCTTCGACGGCGAGATGAGCACGCTCAACGTCGACGGCACGAACATGCCGGACGTGCAGTCCTCCGTGGAGGCCAAGCTTCAGTCGGACGACGACATCGACACCGTCCTGACCCTCGGCGCCCCCTTCGCGGCCACCTCGGCCAAGGCGAAGGAGAAGGCGGGCAGCAAGGCCGAGATCGACACTTTCGACCTCAACGCACAGGTCGTGCAGGGCCTGAAGGACAAGAGCTTCGGCTTCGCAGTAGACCAGCAGCCCTACCTCCAGGGCTACGAGGCCGTCGACGCCCTGTGGCTGCACTCGTACAACGCCAATGAACTGGGCGGCGGCAAGCCCGTGCTGACCGGCCCGCAGGTCGTCACGGACAAGGACGTACCGAGGCTGGAGAAGTACACCAAGCGCGGGACCCGGTGAGCGGCCACCGGAAACCGGTCGCCGATACTGGCGCGGACGTCCGCGCCGGTGCCGGCGGCCACCGCGGGTGCCCGGACGCAGACAAGCCCCCGTACCGAGAGGTCAGCAGCAGGTGTCAAGGCTGGACAGTTTCCGGAACAGCAGCGCGTGGCCGCCCTCGCGCAGGCGTACCGGGACACCCGTCGCGAGGGCCGCGACCGCGGTCCTGCTACTCGTCTCCGTCGCGCTCACGGGATGCAGCGCGACCGGCGGGAAGCGCGCGGAGGAGGCGCGCGACGCGGCGGTGTCGGGCGGCGCGGGCGTCGACACGCCCCGCTGGAAGATCGCCATGGTGAGCCACTCCGGCGAGGGCGACACCTTCTGGGACATCGTGCAGAGCGGCGCGAAGCAGGCCGCGGCGAAGGACAACATCGACTTCCACTACTCGCACGACAAGGAAGCAGGACGCCAGGCGCAGCTCGTCAAGGCCGCCGTCGACAACAAGGTCGACGGGCTGATCGTCTCCCTCGCCAAGCCGGAGGCGATGAAGGGCGCCCTGCGGAAGGCCGAGAAGGCCGGCATCCCCGTCGTCACGATCAACTCCGGCCAGGACCAGTCGAAGGAGTACGGCGCGCTCGCCCACATCGGGCAGGACGAGAAGATCGCGGGCGAGGCCGTGGGACGTGAACTGAACGAGCGCGGCCGTAAGAAGGCCGTCTGCCTGCTGCACGAGCAGGGCAACGTCGGCCATGAGGAACGCTGCCGCGGCGTGCGCGAGACCTTCGACGGGGAGGTGCGCGATCTGCACGCCGACGGTACGAACATGCCCGCCGTCGAGTCCTCCCTGGAGGCCGAACTCCAGTCGGACCGCGACATCGACACGGTGGTGACGCTGGGCGCCCCCTTCGCACCGACCGCCGTCAAGGCGGCGGAGGGCGCGGGCAGCAAGGCCGAGACCGTCACCTTCGACCTCAACGACCAGGCGGCCAGGGGGCTGAAGGACGGCTCGATCGGCTTCGCCGTGGACCAGCAGCCCTACCTCCAGGGCTACGAGGCGGTCGACCTGCTGTGGGCCGAGCGCTACAACGCCAACATGCTGGGCGGCGGCAAGCCCGTGCTGACCGGCCCGCAGATCCTCACGAAGAAGGACGCATCCACCTTGCAGAAGTACACGAAGCGGGGAACGCGATGACGGCTGCATCCACACCCACACCACCGGGCGCCACGGAGGGCACGACCCCCGAGGCCCCCGAAGAGACGGCCACCGGCGGGGGCGTCAGGACCGCGGGGACCGCCGGGACGGCAGGCACCGATGAGCGGCTCGTGCACCGGTCGCTGCTCCAGCGCATGCTGGGACGTCCCGAACTCGGCGCCGTCGTGGGCGCGATCGCGGTCTTCGTCGTCTTCTCGGTCGTCGCCGACAGCTTCCTGCGCGCCTCCAGCCTCTCCACGGTCCTGTACGCCTCGTCGACTCTCGGGATCATGGCGGTGCCGGTGGCACTGCTGATGATCGGCGGGGAGTTCGACCTGTCGACCGGTGTGATGGTCACCAGCTCCTCGCTGGTCTCCTCGATGTTCAGCTATCAGATGACGGCGAACGTCTGGGTGGGAGTGGGCGTATCGCTGCTGGTCACGCTGGGCATCGGCCTCTTCAACGGCTACATGCTCGTACGTACAGGACTGCCGAGCTTCATCATCACGCTCGGCACGTTCCTGATGCTCACCGGCCTCAACCTGGGGCTGACGAAGCTCATCAGCGGCACCGTCTCCACCAAGACCATCTCCGACATGGAGGGGTTCGCCTCAGCGAAGGCGCTCTTCGCCTCCGAGCTGACGATCGGCCCCGCCGACATCCAGGTCACCGTCGTGTGGTGGCTGGTGCTGGTGGCGCTGGCGACGTGGCTGCTGCTGCGCACGAAGGCGGGGAACTGGATCTTCGCCGTCGGCGGCGGGCAGCACACGGCGCGAGCGGTCGGCGTCCCCGTGGCCCGCACCAAGATCGGCCTGTATCTCGGGGTGGCGCTGGGCGCGTGGATCTCCGGGCAGCATCTGCTCTTCAACTACGACGTCGTGCAGTCCGGCGAGGGCGTCGGAAACGAGCTGATCTACATCGCCGCGGCCGTCATCGGCGGCTGCCTGCTCACCGGCGGCTACGGCTCCGCGGTCGGCGCCGCGGTGGGTGCGTTCATCTTCGGCATGACGAGCAAGGGCATCGTGTACGCGCAGTGGGAGCCCGACTGGTTCAAGTTCTTCCTCGGGGCGATGCTGCTGGTCGCCGTGCTGCTGAACGCGTACATACGCAAGCGGGCGGAGGCGAACCGATGACGGCGGACAACGACTCGGAGAAGGGCGCGGACGTGGCGGACGGCGCATCCCGGGAGCACGGCGCGAGCCCGGCGGCACCGCAGACGGCGGCACCGGAGGCGGCAACTTCCGCACCGGCGGCCCCCGAACCGGAGGACGCCGTCCGTACGCCGCTGGTCGAGCTGACCGACGTCAGCAAGTTCTACGGCAACATCCGGGCCCTGGAGGACGTCTCACTCCAGGTCTCCGCAGGCGAGATCACCTGCGTTCTCGGCGACAACGGCGCCGGCAAGTCGACCCTCATCAAGATCGTCGCGGGGCTCCACCAGCACGACTCGGGCACCTTCCGCATCAACGGCCAGGAGGCGCGGCTCTCCTCGCCGCGCGAGGCGCTGGACCGCGGCATCGCCACCGTCTACCAGGACCTCGCCGTCGTCCCGCTGATGCCGGTGTGGCGGAACTTCTTCCTCGGCTCCGAACCCACCAAGGGGCGCGGCCCGTTCGCCCGCCTCGACGTCGACCTCATGCGCCGCACCACCCACAGCGAGCTGCTGCGCATGGGCATCGACCTGCGCGACGTCGACCAGCCCATCGGCACCCTCTCCGGCGGCGAGCGCCAGTGCGTCGCCATCGCCCGCGCCGTCTACTTCGGCGCGAAGGTGCTGGTGCTGGACGAGCCGACGGCGGCGCTCGGAGTGAAGCAGTCCGGGGTGGTCCTCAAGTACGTGGCGGCGGCGCGCGACGCCGGACTGGGCGTGGTGCTGATCACGCACAACCCGCACCACGCCTATCTCGTGGGGGACCGTTTCGTACTGCTCAAGCGCGGCGCGATGGCGGGCAGCCACCGCAAGGACGGGCTGGAGCTGGAGGAGCTGACCCGGCAGATGTCCGGCGGCAGCGAGCTGGAGCAGCTCAGCCACGAGCTGGAGCGGGCGCCCGTGCCGCAGCATCTGAGCTGAGCCGGCGTCCGCGGGCGGGGCCGCTGAGCGGGTGCCGTGGCGCCCGGCCGCCGTGGGCCGGCTCACGTCCCGCTCACGCTCGCCCCGTACGCCGTCCCGCCCGCTGTCCCCCCCCGTCGCGTGAGTCCCCGCGCGTACGTCATCGCAGGTCACATGCCCCGGCTGCCCGGCGCCCCGGCCGCGCACCGCCGGTGCCCGGCATCGTCGCTGGTGAGAGCCCTGTGGCGTCGTCGCCTCGCGCGGTAAGGCAGAATCGGCCAGTGGGCAGGGCTTGGTACGGGTCGCTGTACGGACCGCCGTACTGGCCGCCGCACGGACCCGGCCCGCGACCACCGACCGTCAGCCGTACGACCGACCCGTGGCCCGCAGCCAGCAGCCGCGCACAGAGGAAGGCCGCGCAGTGAGCATGTACCGAGAGCGCGCGGACCGCGACCGTCTCTACCGCCGCTCCGCGCCGAGTGCCAGCGTCCTGCGCACCGTCAGCACCCGGGAGCGGCGTTCGCCCCTGTCGGCGCCGAGGGTCCCCACCGTCGGCATCGACATCGGCGGTACGAAGGTGATGGCCGGGGTCGTCGACGCCGACGGCCACATCCTGGAGCAGGTGCGGGCCGAGACACCGGAGAAGTCCAAGAGCCCCAAGGTCGTCGAGGACACCATCGCCGAGCTGGTGCTGGACCTCTCCGACCGGCACGACGTGCACGCCGTGGGCATCGGCGCCGCCGGCTGGGTCGACGCCGACCGCTCCCGAGTGCTCTTCGCCCCGCATCTGGCCTGGCGCGACGAGCCGCTCAAGGACGCCCTCACCGCACGTCTCGCCGTCCCCGTCATGGTCGACAACGACGCCAACACGGCCGCATGGGGCGAGTGGCGCTTCGGAGCCGGACGCGGCGAGGACCATCTGGTGATGATCACTCTCGGCACCGGCATCGGCGGTGCCATCCTGGAGAACGGCCAGGTCAAACGCGGAAAGTACGGCGTGGCGGGCGAGTTCGGGCACATGCAGGTCGTGCCCGGGGGCCACCGCTGCCCCTGCGGCAACCGCGGCTGCTGGGAGCAGTACAGCTCGGGCAACGCCCTCGTGCGCGAGGCCCGCGAACTGGCCCTCGCCGAGTCGCCCGTCGCCTACGGCATCACCGAACGCGTCGGCGGCCACATCTCGGAGATCACCGGCCCGCTCATCACCGAACTCGCCCGCGGCGGCGACGCCATGTGCACGGAGCTGCTCCAGGACATCGGGCACTGGCTGGGCGTCGGCATAGCCAATCTCGCCGCCGCCCTCGACCCGGGCGGCTTCGTGATCGGAGGCGGCGTCAGCGCCGCCGACGAACTGCTCATCGACCCCGCCCGCGAGGCGTTCAAACGCCATCTGACGGGCCGGGGATACCGTCCGGAGGCCACCATCGCCAAGGCACAACTCGGCCCCGAGGCGGGCATGGTCGGAGCCGCCGACCTCGCCCGGCTCGTCGCCCGCCGCTTCCGCCGCGCCAACCGCCGCCGCCTGGAGCGGTACGAGCGCTACGAGCGCGCCGCGGACAACCTGCGCCGGGCGGTGGGCCAGTGACGACCACGGCGACCCCTCAGACCCTGCGCCCGTCGCAACGGCCGCCGCACCGCCCGCGCCACCGCCTGCTCACGCTGCTCATAGTCGTACTGCTGATCGCGGTGCCCGGCGGATACCTCGTCAGGTCGGCCTTCCAGAGCAGGGACAGCGGCGAGGACAAGGAGCGCAAGGCCGCGGCCACCAACCTCACCTACGGCTGGCCGAGCAAGGTCCAGCGCAACGTCTACGACGTGCCGCTGCCTTCGAAGTCCAGCCACTACGCCTTCTACGAGGCCAACTCCTGGCAGACCAGCTCCCTTTACGTGCAGTTCCGCGTGCCGGAGAAGCAGCTCGGCGACTTCCTCGACGACGTGGGCACCAGCTCCTCCGCGCTGCGGGACGGGCAGGTCACCATCGGCGCCGAGCACGCCGGAAAGGTCGGCTGGGACCTGCACAAGGAGGGACACGACTACGCGGGCACCACGTACCGGCAGCAGGACAGCCGTCCGGACGTGGCGATCACCGTGGACCGCACATACGAGGACATGCCGCGTGTGTATGTCGTGTCCACCGTGAAGTTCTGATGTACACAGCGACGCCCCCGAGGCCGCACCCCTCAGACCCGTGGGTAGCGTGGCCGCGTGAGCGAGAAGCAGAGTGACCGGATGTTGCAACACCGCCTCGACGGCCCCGACGACGCGCCCGTGCTGGTTCTCGGGCCGGCCCTCGGCACCACCTGGCACATGTGGGACCGGCAGATCCCCGAACTGACCCGCAACTGGCGCGTTCTCCGCTTCGACCTGCCGGGACACGGCGGAGCGCCGGCGCACCCCGCCGACTCGGCGACGGCGCTCGCCGAACGCGTCCTGGCCACCCTCGACTCGCTGGGCGTGCAGCGGTTCGGCTTCGCCGGGTGCTCCATAGGCGGAGCGGTGGGCATCCAGCTCGGGATGCTCGCCCGTGAACGGCTCTCCTCACTCGCCCTGATCTCCACCTCGCCGCGCTTCGGCACGGCCGACGCCTGGCGCCAGCGTGGCGTCGTCGTACGTACCAACGGCCTCGACCCCATCGCACGCTCCACGCCCGAGCGCTGGTTCACCGAGGGCTTCGTCGAGGCGCAGCCCGCGATCGTGGAATGGGCCGTGCAGATGGTCCGCACGACCGACCCGGGCTGCTACATCGCGGCCTGCGAGGCGCTCGCCGCCTTCGACGTACGCAGCGAACTCGGCGGGATCGGCGTGCCGACGCTTGTCGTCGCCGGAGCCGAGGACGAGGCGACGCCCCCGGCGGACGCCCGAGCCCTCGTCGCCGGGATACCGGACGCGAGGCTGGCGATAGTGCCCGGCGCCTCCCACCTCACGCCCGTCGAACAGCCGGGCGCGGTCACCGAGTTGATCATCCGGCACTTCACCACGAGCTGGCAGGAGTCGTCCGCCGGTCCGCCCGCGCCCGCTCCCGTGATCGCCCCGCAGCCCGTGAGATCCACCGGCGCCATCGCGGAACTGGAGTCCGGGGAGGCCGTCGCGATCCGCACCGACCCCTACGACGCCGGGATGAAGGTACGCCGCGAGGTCCTCGGCGACGCCCATGTCGACCGCGCGCAGGCCAAGGCCGACGACTTCACCCAGGACTTCCAGGACCTCGTCACCCGCTACGCATGGGGCGAGCTGTGGACCAGGCCCGGCATCGACCGGCGCACCCGCAGCGTGATCACCCTCACCGCGCTCGTCTCGCGCGGCCACTTCGACGAACTGACCTTCCATCTGCGGGCGGCGCTGCGCAACGGGCTGACTCCCGAGGAGATCAAGGAAGTCCTCCTCCAGACCGCGGTCTACGCGGGTGTCCCGGCGGCGAACTCCGCCTTCGCGGTGGCTCAGGACGTCATACGCGAGGAGACGACCCCGGAGGAGTAGCCGACGGGCACAAACGGTCCGGCAGGCACGGCGGCCTTGGCCGTCGCTCAGCGAACGCCCTTGTGCCGCGCCGCCTGCCGCCCCGGTCCCGTACACCCGCCCGCGCCGGAGGCGAAGGCACAATGGGGCACATGAAGCTGATCAAGAAAGGCCACGCCTGCGTACGGATCGAGCAGGACGGGCGGACGCTCGTCATCGACCCCGGAGGGTTCAGCGAGGGCGACGCCGCCGTCGGGGCGGACGCGGTGCTGGTCACGCACGAGCACCAGGACCACTTCGACGAGGGCAGGCTGCGCGCCGCCATGGAGGCCGACCCGGCGGCGCAGATCTGGTGCCCGCGCAGCGTCGCGGAGCAGATCTCAACGACCTTCCCCGGCCGGGTGCACACCGTCGGCGAGGGCGACGCCTTCGAGGCCGCAGGCTTCGAGGTCGAGGTGCACGGGCAGTTGCACGCCGTGATCCACCCGGACATTCCGCGCATCGCCAACTGCGGCTATCTCGTGGACGGTTCGCTCTTCCACCCGGGCGACGCCCTGACCGTCCCGGAGGGCCGTGACGTGGACACCCTGCTGCTCCCGGTGCACGCACCGTGGAGCAAGGTCTCCGAGGTCATCGACTACGTACGGGAGGTCGCCCCGCGCCGCGCCTTCGACGTGCACGACGGTCTGCTCGCCGACCGGGCACGCCCCGTCTACGACCGGATGATCGGCGATCTCGGAGGCGTGGAGCACGGCCGTCTGGCCCCCGGCGAGAGTGTCGGTGTCGCGCGGTAGATTTCACGGCATGCGTATCGCGACCTGGAACGTGAATTCCATCGGTGCCCGGCTGCCGCGGCTGCTGGAGTGGCTGAAGTCCGCCGACCCCGATGTGGTCTGCCTCCAGGAGCTGAAGTGCTCCAAGGAGGCGTTCCCCGACGCCGAAGTCGCGGCGCTGGGCTACGAGTCGCTGGTCAACGGCGACGGGCGGTGGAACGGGGTCGCGGTGCTCTCCCGCGTCGGCCTGGCCGACACCGTCCTCGGACTCCCCGAGGGCCCGGACTTCGACGGCGGGCCGGAGTCGCGGGCCGCCGCCGCCACCTGCGGAGGCGTACGCGTCTGGTCGGTGTACGTGCCGAACGGCCGCGAGGTCGGCCACCCGCACTACGACTACAAGCTGCGGTGGCTGGAGGCGCTCCGTCTCACCGCGAGGCACGAGGTCTCCGGCGACCTCCCCTTCGCGATACTGGGCGACTACAACATCGCCCCGACCGACGAGGACGTCTACGACCGCTCCGCCTTCGAAGGCTCCACGCATGTCACCGAGCCCGAGCGCGCCGCCCTGAAGGCGCTGCGCGAGGAGGGCCTGAGCGATGTGATGCCCCGCCCCCTGAAGTACGACCACCCCTACACGTACTGGGACTACAGGCAGTTGTGCTTCCCCAAGAACAGGGGCATGCGCATCGACCTGGTCTACGGCAACGCGCCGTTCGCGGCCGCCGTCAAGGACGCCTACGTCGACCGGGAGGCACGCAAGGGCAAGGGCGCCTCCGATCACGCGCCGGTCGTCGTCGACCTACAGCAGTGAGCGGGCGCGGGCCGGGAGCGCCGTGCCGCCGGTTCGCGGCAGCGCCCCCGATCCCGCGCCCCCGGCCCTGTGCCCTGCGTTCCGTGCCTCGGGGCCCGGGCTTCGAGCCCCGGCCCCTGTGCGCCGGCGTTACGGCACCAGCTTGTTCAGCTCCACCGATTCGCCCATCGCCTTCAACCCCTCGTCCCCCGGGTGCAGATGGTCCCCGCTGTCGTAGGCGGGCAGCATCCGCTGGGGGCGTGCCGGGTCCCTGATCACCGCGTCGAAGTCGAGCACGGCGTCGAAGGTGCCCTGGTTGTCGCGTACGAAGGCGTTGACCGCGTTGCGCTTGGCGTCCACCTCGGGGAAGCAGTCCTTGTAGCCCTCGCACGGTGTGAGCGTCGCGCCGACGACGCGCAGCCCCCTCTCGTGGGCCCGCCGGGCGAACTCCTTCAGACCGGCGATCACCTCCTCCGGACTCGCGCCCCAGCGCACGTCGTTGATGCCTTCGAAGACGACGACGGTGTGAGCGTTCGTCTGCGCCAGTACGTCCCGCTCCAGCCGGTGCAGGGCGCTGACGCCGCCGGTGTCGGTGCTGACGCCGTCGCCGGGGTAGCGGTCGGAGACCACGCGGTTCGCCGAGATGCCCTGGTTGAGCACCCCGTACTGCGGCACCTCCGTCTGTGCCCGAAGGCGGCGCGCCAGTACGTCGGGCCAGCGCCGGTTGGCGCCGGGAGTGGAGCGCACCCCGTCGGTGATGGAGTCGCCGAAGGCGACGACCGACCCGGGACCGCCGCGCACGTCGACTGCCGTGAGGAACGGCCACACCTCCAACGAGCCGGTGAACGCGGTGCCTTCGGTGTCTCCCGTACGGTCGCCGCTGCCGCCCGCGCTGACGTAGCTGTGCTGCTGCGCCTCGCTGTGCACGGGGGCGGCCTCCACCCGTCCCGGCAGATGGATGCTCACCAGGAGGTTGCTGTCCGGCGGCACTTGGAGGCCGACGGGATCGCTCACGGCGTGTGCCCCAGCGGGCAGTGTCACGCCGTCGCGTCCGCCGAACTCCAGCCGTACCGGCCGCCCGCGCCCTGTCGCGCCCTCGCTCTGTACGACGACCGAGGCATGCCCTATACGCACGGGTCCCGAGGCGAAGGTGTTCGCCAGCTTGACCCGCGTACGCGACCCTCCGGCCGAGGTGTGCACCACGAGCCGCAGCGTCTGGTTCTCCCAGGGGCCGACCGTGGTGTACCCGGCGGTGCTGGTCGTCCAGCTTCCCGTCCAGGCCGACTCCTGCCTGCGTACGGAGGCGGCGAAGACGTGCAGATCGCTGTCCGGGCCCGCGTCGCGTGGCAGCGTCACCGAGCGGATGCTGCGCCCCTCGTGTACCGGCACGGTCACCGCGTACAGCTTGGCCTTCTCGGCGAGCGGCCCGCCGGAGCGGGTGTTGATGTGGGGCAGCGCGACGGCCTTGGTGGCGAGTGGGCCGCCGCGCCAGTCGGGGGCGGAGAGCGAGTAGGCGGACGTGGTGCCGTCCCAGTAGTGGACGGTGCCGCTTCCGGTGACGTCGCCGCCGGGGCCGCCGCGGGAAGTGCCCGCCACGAGGAGGGAGACGGCGTTGCCGCTGCCGCTCACCCGTACCTGCTGCCCGTCGGCTCTTACGTTGTCGGGCTCCCCGGGACCGGTGTGCGGCCAGCGGAGCGCGGCCGAGTCCAGTCCCAGGAGGCGACCGGGCTCCCAGCCCGCGGCCCGCAGGTCCTGGGAGGAGATGGAGTTGCCCGCACCGTCGAAGTCGGCTTCGCCGGGGCGCGCGTCGTCGCTCACTGCACGATTGTCGAAGAGCCGCTCCAAAGGGAGCGGCTCCGTTGCGGTGGGGGTCTTCGTCGTTGTCGTACGGTCCTCCGCGACTGCGGCCGCGGGGGCTGCCGCCAGGGTCACCAGGATCACGAGGGGAACACTCAACAGACGTCCGCGCACGCCGACGGTCCTCTCTTTTCGTCCGGCCCAACACCCTTTCCGCGCCTCCCGATTCGAACGAGGCCCGGTGAAGGTAGGGAGACGGCAAAGCGGCGTCAAGGTGTCCAGTCGGGACACGACCGTTTTTTCCGCCCGCCTGTCCGCGCACACAGCGTGCCTGTGGTGCTCGCCCATGCGGGGATGACACCCTGAACCGTATGCACATCCCCTTCCTGGACAACTGGCGTAAGAGGCACGGCGGCGAGCAGGCCGCGTCGCTCTCGGACGCCGTGTCCGGCGATCCCGAGGGCGCCGCGCAGCTCCTGTCTGAGTGCGAGCTGCTGCGGGACCAGGCGGAGGACGCGGGTGTCGAACTCGACGACTCAGCCGAGTCGTTGTCCGCCCTCGACCAGTTGCTGCCGCGCTGGCGCGACGATCCGGAGGTCGCACCCTGGCTCGGCAGCGACGCGGGCCTGTATCTGGGGACGGTTCTCGTACGTACGGTGCCGGGAGCCGGATGGCGGCTGCGGCCGGACGGCCAGCCGGTGGTGCGGCTCGGGTCGGGCCGGGAGCTGGATGTGCTGGAGGAGGGCACGTCGTGGGCGGAGACCGGCACGCCGGAGCTGTCGCAGCTCTACGCGGAGTACTCCGAGGGGTGAGCGCCTAGGCGGGCGCTCCGGCCGGGCCGCACTCGCGAACGGGCGGGCACAGCACGGCACTTGCGGCTCGCGAGGGAAGTCGAGGGGCTCGTGCGCCGGTTCGCCCCCGTGCGCGAGGACCGGCACTCCGTACGGGCCCGGCCGTTCACCTCGGGGCACAGCCCCGGTTCAGGGCGAGTTCAGCTCTTCCCCGGTTCTGACGAGTTCAGCTCTTCGCGCGTCCGCGCCGCCCGGTGCCCTCGGAGTCGATGCTCTTCGGGATGGTCTTGGGCGCGGGAGCGGTCGCCGCACGCGTGACGTCGGCGACGAGTTCGACGACGTCGGCCCCGTACGCCTGGGAGTTGACGACGCGCAGCAGCAGGCAGAAGTTGCCGTTCGTCCCGTACTTGCGCGCCAGCCGCGCGTGGTGGCGGGCCAGATAGCGGGCCGCGGCCTGATTGGTGACGGAACGCTGGCCGCACAGAAGGAAGACGGGGCGGGCCGTGTCGCTCTGCCCGGCCGTGAGCCGGGCGAGGAGCACGTGCTCGCTCACCCCGGACTCCAGCAGATGCCGTTCGCCGCCGATGGTGAAGGCACCGCGGTCCGGGCTGTTGCCGGTCTCGGTGTCCATGTGGACGCCCGGCAGCAGGGACTGGAGATGCGCGGCCATACGGCGGTTGGAGACGGGACCGCCGATGCAGAACTCGGTGCGTTCGCCGAAGCCCTGCTGCGCCATGTCGTGCGATATGAGGTCGCCGTTGGCGCCGCACTCCTTCACCACGGCCGACAGCTCCAGCAGCGCGTAGACGTCGTTGCGGGCCACGGACCACTCGGCGGTCGCCGCGTCGCGATTGACCACCAGCAGGCACTCGGAGTGCTGCGGCAGGCCGAAGAAGCGCTGTTTGCGGGCGAGTACGCGCTGCCACACATAGGTGCGCGCGAACCAGCCGAGGGCGACGGCGACCGCCAACGCGAGCACGCCCGGCACGACCACGGGCAGGTTCCCTGTCATGGGGCGGCAGCGTACATCCGCCGACGCGGGGGGCCTACAGGAGTTGTCCGGGAGCGCACGCCTGGACGGCGCCCGGCGGCGGCCCGTACGGCAGCGCGGGCGGGCCCGCTCCGGTGCCTGTGCCGTCTCGGTTCCGGTGCCCGCACCGTGCCGTACCGGGGCTGACGTGTCCGCGACGGCGGGCTACCCTTCGCTGATCCGTCACGTCAGGAGGTCTCCATGCGGCGCATGACCAACCGCCGTTCCGCCAGACTGCTCGCGGTGCTCACCGCCACGGCCGCCATCGCCGCGGCCGGTGCGGCAGCCGCACCCGCCCTCACGGGGAGCGGCGACGGCCCGTCAGGGCAGAAGCAGTCGAAGAAGCCGGTCGCGGTCGGTTACGGCGGAGCCGTCTCAAGCGTGGACGCCGACGCGTCGGCAGCCGGCATCAAGGTGCTCAAACAGGGCGGCAACGCCGTCGACGCGGCCGTGGCGACCGCCGCCGCGCTCGGTGTGACCGAGCCGTACTCCGCGGGCCTCGGCGGTGGCGGCTACTTCGTCTCCTACGACGCCGCCAGCGGCAAGATCCGCACCATCGACGGCCGTGAGACCGCCCCGAAGAGCGCCGACGAGAAGCTCTTCCAGGAGGACGGCAAGGCACTGCCGTTCGACGAGGTCGTCACCAGCGGGCTGAGCGTCGGCACCCCCGGCACGCCCGCCACCTGGGAGAAGGCCCTCGGCGAGTGGGGCACCAAGCCGCTGGGCAAGGTGCTCGCCCCGGCGGAGAAGCTGGCACGCGAAGGGTTCACCGTCGACGAGACCTTCCGTAAGCAGACGGCGGAGAACGAGGAGCGATTCCGCAAGTTCCCCGACACCGTCGACCTGTTCATGCCGGGAGGCAAGCTGCCGGAGAAGGGCAGCACCCTGCGCAACCCGGACCTCGCCCGTACGTACGACACCATCGCGCACAAGGGCACCGGCCCCCTCTACGACGGCGCGATCGCCGACGACATCGTCAAGACGGTGCGCAAGCCTCCCGTGGACCCGGACTCGAAGAAGGTGCGCACCGGGGATCTGACGCGTGAGGACCTCAAGGCGTACGAGGCCGGGCGGCAGGCCCCTTCGCACACCCGCTACCGGGGGCTCGACGTCTTCGGCATGGCGCCGTCCTCCTCCGGCGGCACGACCGTCGGCGAGGCGCTGAACATCCTGGAGCGCGGCGACCTCGGCAAGCTCAGCAAGAAGAAGCTGCTGCACCGCTACATCGAGGCCAGCCGGGTCGCGTTCGCCGACCGGGGACGCTGGGTCGGCGACCCCGCCGCGGAGGACGTCCCCACCAAGGAGCTGCTGTCCCAGCGCTTCGCCGACTCGCGCGCCTGCCTGATCAAGGACGACAAGGTGCTCAAGAGCCCGGTGGCGCCCGGCGATCCGCGTCATCCGTCCGACTGCGGCTCGGGCGACAAGGCCGCGCCCACCCCGTACGAGGGCAAGAGCACCACGCATCTGACGACGGCCGACAAGTGGGGCAACATCGTCTCCTACACCCTGACGATCGAGCAGACCGGCGGCAGCGGCATCACCGTCCCCGGGCGGGGCTTCCTGCTCAACAACGAGCTGACGGACTTCTCCTTCGAGCCCGCCGACCCGGATGTGCACGACCCGAACCTGCCCGGACCCGGCAAGCGTCCCCGCTCGTCGATGTCGCCGACGATCGTGCTGGACGACGGCAAGCCCGCGTTCGCGCTCGGCTCGCCGGGCGGGGCCACGATCATCACCACCGTGCTCCAGAGCATGATCAACCACGTGGACCGGGGAATGCCGCTGCCCGACGCCATCAACGCCCCCCGCGCCAGCCAGCGCAACGCGGAGAAGACCGAGATCGAACCGAGGCTGTGGAACAGCGACCTGAGGCCCCGGCTGGAGGATCTCGGGCACGAGTTCACCAAGATCGACGAACTCGGGGCGGCCACCGGCGTACAGCCGCTGCCCGACGGCCGCTGGCTCGCCGCGGCCGAGAAGGAGCGGCGCGGCGGCGGCTCGGCGATGGTGGTGCGGCCGTCGAAGAAGTAGCGGCCGTAGCGCGTCCGCCGGTCGGCAGGACCGGCGGAGTCGGCCGGACCTGCCGGTCGGACGGTCGCCGGGAGCGGGACGAAAACCGCCCGTAGCCTCCCGGTAACACCCGGCGTAACACAACGGGTGTGGAATGCGGGCATGGCAGACATGCTCGTTTCGGCCGCCGACCGGCAGCCCTCCGGCGCCGTACGTTCGTACGCCGTCGAACTCCTCGCGCTGGTACGGCGGTTGGACCCTGCATACGGCTGGTTCGCCGTCTTCGCGGAGCACGATCCGGACGGGCTGCGCGAGTGTCTGTGCGGGCGGGAGATGCCGCCTTGGGACGTAGTGGCCTCGCTGCTGGACGACCTGGGGCGGCTGCACGGGCCCGACGCGGCGCAGCGGGCCGAGGAGCGGCTGCGCCCGCTGCACGGTGCGGCCGTCGCCGAATACGACCTCCACGCCGGAGGCGAGCCTGTGCTGCGCCGCCGACTCGCCGCGGCGGCGGGGGAGTTGGAGGAGGCGGCGGCGCACCTTCGCACGCTGGAGGCGGACGGCGGCGCGGAGCAGATGTGGGCGCGTGACTATCTCGAACGCGTCGAGGCGCGCTGCGCGGAGTTGCGTGGCCGTCTCGCGGCCGTCGCGGCGGTGCCGGGAGACGCGCGCCCTCCGGAGCGCCCCGCACACGATTCCGCTCCCGCGCCGGGCCCGGATTCCGCGGCCGATGCGGCCACCCCGCCCGGCGCGGCCCCCGCCCCGCCGCCGCCCAAGCGGCGTGCACGTACGGGGGGTTCGCGGTTCGCGGGTGCCCCCGGCCAGTACACGGAGGACGCGCGCCCGGCGGCGATCGTGCCGCCCGGTGCCCCCTCGCCCGATCTCGCTCCCCGCAGCGGTGATCCCGCCGCGGACGACGCCGCCGCGGCGGCTCCGGGCGGCGAGCCCGCGAGCGGTGAACTCACCCCGCGCGGCGCGCGGTTCGCCGGGGCGGTGCCGCCGCCCCCCACCGCACCCGGGCCTTCCCGTGAGCAGACGGCGGCCGCCCGTGTGCTCGCGGACCAGGCCGCGGCCCGGCTGATACGGCTGCGGCGCGCCGGAAGCGGCGGTGAGGCTCACGCCCTGCTGTGCGAGGCCGCGCACTGGCCGGCCCTCCGACTCGCCGTACTGGTTGACGAGTTGCACGGGCGCGGCCTCTCGGCCGACGCGGACACCCTGCTGTGGGAGGCCGCCGCCCTGCCCTCCGACGCGTTCGCCGCCGCCGCCTCGGCCCTGGCCGCGCTGGGACGGGGCGAGGACGGCGCCCGGCTGCTGCGGCAGGGCGTGGCCCGCCCACCGGGCCAGATCGCGGACGCGGCCCTCGCCCTGCACGGCGACGGCCGCGACCGCGAGGCCAAGGAGCTGCTGGCGGCTGTGATCCGTACCGGTACTCCCGCCGGTGCCGCGCAGGTCGTACGCGCCGCGCCCGCGGTGCTCGTGCGTCTGCTGCTGGAGGCTGCCGGCGCGATGTCCCACGAGCAGTGGCGCAGGGTCGCAAGCGCCCTGCGGACGGCGGAAGTTCCCGGGGTGCCGAGGGCGCGGTGAGCGCCGGTGACCAGTCGGCCGCGGATGCCGCCGACGCCGGGTCGTGCCTGGTGGATGCCGTGCGGACGGCCGTGACGCCTCGCTGCTGCGCCGCAGGCCGGCGGGTGATCGATCGGGCGACGTGACGCAGATGCCCTTGCCACCGTGCGAGAGCCGACCTACGGTCACATTCTCACGCTGATCTACGCGTGTCGAATGGCCTTGACCTCCCGTTCAAAGGAGCTGCTCATGCCCGACGTTGTGCGCGCCGCCCTGGTGCAGGCGACATGGACAGGCGACACCGACTCGATGATCGAGAAGCATGAGCAGTACGCACGCGAGGCCGCCCGGCAGGGGGCACGCGTCATCGGCTTCCAAGAGGTCTTCAACGCCCCGTACTTCTGCCAGGTCCAGGACCCCGAGCACTACAAGTGGGCCGAACGCGTGCCGGACGGGCCGACGGTGCGGCGGATGCAGGAACTGGCCCGCGAGACGGGCATGGTGGTGGTCGTCCCGGTCTTCGAGGTCGAACAGTCCGGCTTCTACTACAACACCGCCGCCGTCATCGACGCCGACGGCACGGTGCTGGGCACCTACCGCAAACACCATCTGCCTCAACTGCCGGGATTCTGGGAGAAGTTCTACTTCAAACCCGGCAACCTCGGCTGGCCCGTCTTCGACACCGCCGTCGGCCGCGTCGGCGTCTACATCTGCTACGACCGCCACTTCCCCGAGGGCTGGCGCGCACTGGGTCTCGCCGGGGCCCAGCTCGTCTACAACCCCTCCGCGACGTCCCGCGGACTCTCCAGCCATCTGTGGCAGCTCGAACAGCCCGCCGCGGCCGTCGCCAACGAGTACTTCATCGCCGCCATCAACCGCGTCGGCACCGAGGAGTACGGCGACAACGACTTCTACGGCACGAGCTACTTCGTCGACCCGCGCGGCCAGTTCGTGGGCGACGTCGCCAGCGACAAGGACGAGGAACTCGTCGTCCGCGACCTCGACTTCGACGTCATCGACGAGGTCCGCCAGCAGTGGGCCTTCTACCGCGACCGGCGGCCCGACGCCTACGACGGGCTGGTGCGCCCCTGATGAACGCCAGGCACACCGCGGACCCCGAGTCGCTGTTCCAGCGCCACCGCGCCGTACTGCCCGACTGGCTCGCCCTCTACTACGACCGCCCGCTGGAGATCACCCACGGCGAGGGACGCCACGTCTGGGACGGCGAGGGCAACCGCTACCTCGACTTCTTCGGCGGCATCCTCACCACCATGACGGCGCACGCGCTGCCCGAGGTGACCAAGGCCGTCAGCGAGCAGGCCGGCCGCATCCTGCACAGCTCGACGCTCTATCTCGACCGCCCCATGGTCGAGTTGGCCGAACGCATCGCAGCCCTGTCCGGCATCCCCGACGCCCGGGTCTTCTTCACCACCTCCGGTACGGAAGCCAACGACACGGCCCTGCTGCTGGCCACCACCTACCGCCGCTCCAACCAGATCCTGGCGCTGCGCAACAGCTACCACGGGCGTTCCTTCTCCGCCGTGGGCATCACCGGCAACCGCTCCTGGTCGCCGACGAGCCTCTCGCCGTTGCAGACGCTCTACGTACACGGCGGGGTGCGCACCCGCGGCCCCTACGCGGCCCTGGACGACGCGGAGTTCATCGACGCCTGCACCGCGGACCTGGTGGACATGCTCGGACAGACCGGCGGCGACGTGGCGGCCCTGATCGCCGAACCGGTGCAGGGCGTCGGCGGGTTCACCTCGCCGCCCGACGGCCTGTTCGCCGCGTTCCGCGAGGTCCTGCGCGAGCACGGCATCCTGTGGATCAGCGACGAGGTGCAGACGGGCTGGGGCCGCACGGGCGAGCACTTCTGGGGCTGGCAGGCACACGACCAGGCGGGCCCTCCCGACATGCTCACCTTCGCCAAGGGCATCGGCAACGGCATGTCGATCGGCGGCGTCGTCGCACGGGCCGAGGTCATGAACTGCCTTCCGGCGAACTCCATCTCCACCTTCGGCGGCAGCCCCGTCACCATGGCCGCCGGCAACGCCAACCTCAACTACCTGCTGGAGCACGACCTTCAGGGCAACGCCCGCCGCGTCGGAGGTCTGCTGCTGGAGCGGCTGAGGGCCGTCTCGGCGGGACTGGGCGTCGTACGGGAGGTGCGCGGGCGCGGCCTGATGGCCGGAGTGGAACTGGTCGAACCGCACAGCGGCGCCCCGTCGCTCAGGGCCGCCTCGCTGGTGCTGGAGGCCGCACGCGAACGCGGCCTGCTCATCGGCAAGGGCGGCGGCCACGCCACCGCCAGCGTGCTGCGCATCGCGCCGCCGCTGAGCCTCACCGTCGCGGAGGCGGAGGAGGGCGCCGAGATCCTGGAGCAAGCCTTGCGCACGGCCGACAACGAGCTGGGAGGGGAGAGCACACAATGACGCACTCACGTACGGTCGTTCGCGGGGGACTCGTCATCACCGCGTCCGACGAGACCCACGCCGACGTCCTCGTCGAGGACGGGCGGATCGTCGCCACCGCCGCCACCGGAAGCAGCGTCGCCCAGGGCTGGACGGCGGAGCGCACCATCGACGCCACCGGGAAGTACGTGCTGCCGGGCGGCGTCGACGCCCACACGCACATGGACTTCCCCTTCGGAGGCACCTTCTCCTCCGACGACTTCGAGTCCGGCACCAGGGCGGCGGCCTGGGGCGGCACGACCACCATCGTCGACTTCGCCGTACAGACCAAGGGCCACGCCCTGCGTGAGGGCCTGGACCGCTGGCACGCCAAGGCAGACGCGCAGTGCGCGATCGACTACGCCTTCCACATGATCCTCTCCGACGTCAACCAGGGCACCCTGAAGGAGATGGACATGCTGGTGGAGGAGGGCATCACCTCCTTCAAGATGTTCATGGCCTACCCGGGTGTCTTCTACAGCGACGACGGGCAGATCCTGCGCGCCATGCAGCGCACCGCCGGCAACGGCGGGCTGATCATGATGCACGCGGAGAACGGCATCGCCATCGACGTCCTCGTCGAACAGGCCCTGGCCGCGGGCAAGACCGACCCCCGCTACCACGGCGAGGTGCGCAAGGCCCTGCTGGAGGCCGAGGCCACCCACCGCGCCATCCAGCTCGCCCGCGTGGCCGGTTCACCGCTTTACGTCGTGCACGTCTCCGCGGAGGAGGCCGTCGCGGAGCTGGCGTCGGCACGCGACATGGGCCTGCCGGTGTTCGCCGAGACCTGCCCGCAGTATCTGTTCCTCTCCACGGACAATCTCGCCGAGCCCGACTTCGGCGGCGCCAAGTACGTCTGCTCCACGCCGCTGAGGCCCAAGGAGCATCAGGCGGCGCTGTGGAAGGGGCTGCGCACCAACGACCTCCAGGTGGTCTCCACCGACCACTGCCCCTTCTGCTTCGTCGGCCAGAAGGAGCTGGGCCGCGGCGACTTCTCCAAGATCCCCAACGGGATGCCGGGCGTGGAGCACCGGATGGACCTGCTGCACCAGGCCGTGCTCGACGGGCACATCTCGCGGCGCCGCTGGATCGAGCTGGCCTGCGCCACCCCGGCCCGCATGTTCGGGCTCTATCCCAAGAAGGGCACGCTTCAGCCCGGTTCGGACGCCGACATCGTCATCTACGACCCGGAGGCACCGCAGACCCTGTCCGCCGAGACGCACCACATGAACGTCGACTACTCGGCGTACGAGGGCAAGCAGATCACCGGCCAGGTCGAGACGGTGCTCTCCCGCGGCGAGACCGTCATCGACAGGCGCACCTACACAGGACGCGCGGGGCACGGGCAGTACACCCCCCGCGGTCTGTGCCAACTCCTCGACTGAATCCGGCGGTTGAAAGGACGGACAGGCATGGACTTCGGACTCGTACTCCAGACGGACCCGCCCGGCTCCCGCACGGTCGGGCTGATGCGCAGAGCCGAGCGGCAGGGGTTCCGCTACGGCTGGACCTTCGACTCGGCGGTGCTGTGGCAGGAGCCGTTCGTCATCCACAGCCGGGTGCTGGACAACACCGAGCGGATGATCGTCGGCCCGATGGTCACCAACCCCGGCACCCGCGCCTGGGAGGTGACCGCCTCCACCTTCGCCACCCTCAACGAGATGTACGGCAACCGCACCGTATGCGGCCTGGGCAGGGGCGACTCGGCGATGCGCGTGGCCGGGCGCAAGCCCAACACCCTCGCCAGGGTCAGCTCCGCGATGACCGCGATCCGCGATCTGGCGGAGGGCCGTGAGGCGGTCGTCGACGGTACGCCCCTGAAGCTGCCGTGGGTGAAGCAGGGCAGCAGGCTGCCGGTGTGGATGGCGGCCTACGGTCCCAAGGCGCTGGCCATGGCCGGGCGTGAGGCCGACGGCTTCATCCTCCAGCTCGCCGACCCCTATCTGACGGAGTCGATGGTCAAGGCGGTGCGCGTCGCCGCGGCACAGGCCGGCCGCGACCCGGACGACGTCACGGTCTGCGTCGCCGCTCCGGCCTACGTCGGTGACGACATCCAGCACGCACGTGAGCAGTGCCGCTGGTTCGGCGGCATGGTCGGCAACCACGTCGCCGATCTCGTCGCCCGCTACGGGGAGGACTCCGATCTCGTACCGACGGCTCTGACCAGCTACATCAAGGCCCGCCAGGGCTACGACTACGCCCACCACGGCCGTGCGGGCAACCCGGACACCGAGTTCGTGCCGGACGAGGTGGTCGACCGCTTCTGCCTGCTGGGCCCGGCGGAGGCGCACATCGAGAAGCTGCGGACGCTGCGGGACCTCGGTGTCGACCAGTTCGCGGTGTACGCCATGCACGACGCCACGGAGTCGGTGATCGACGCCTACGGGCGTGATGTGATCCCCGCGCTCGCCGACGGCTGAGACCGCCGCGGCACCACGGCCGCTTCTCGACTGCCGGGCGCCGGGCGGGTGTTCGTTCCGCTTCTCGCGGGGCGCCGCCCGGCCGCCCGCACCGTCCGGACCGCCTGCCACCTGCCTGCACCACAACCGAAGATCAGCACCGAGCCGAAGAGGTGTGTGCCATGACCGGGACCGTTCCCACCTCCGCACCGGGCCCGCAGGACGCGCCCGGCAGCGGCACCGCTGACGAACTGACGCACCCCGACGGCCGGGTGGAGCTGCCCGAGGGCGCGATACCCGACGGCAGCCGGTTCGCCAACGCCGACCTCCGCCCGGTGCCGCTGGCCAAGCGACGCTGGACGACCTACAACTTCGCCGCCGTATGGATCGGGATGGCGCACAACATCCCCTCCTGGCTGCTCGCCTCGGGCCTCGTGGCGCTCGGCATGGACTGGAAGCAGGCCGTCTTCACCATCGCCCTCGCCAATGTGATCGTGCTGCTGCCGATGCTGCTGACCGGGCACGCGGGCCCCAAGTACGGCATTCCCTTCCCCGTGTTCGCCCGTGCCTCGTTCGGGCTGCGCGGCGCGAACCTTCCCGCGCTGATCCGTGCCGCCGTGGCGTGCTGCTGGTTCGGCATCCAGACCTGGATCGGCGGCCAGGGCATCTTCGTACTGCTGGGGAAGATCTTCGGCGGCTGGACCGAGGCGGCGAAGATCGGCGGGCAGCCGTGGACGCTGTGGCTGTGCTTCCTGCTGTTCTGGGCGCTCGAACTCGCCATCATCTACCGGGGGATGGAGACCCTGCGCCGCTTCGAGAACTGGGCGGCGCCGTTCGTCATCGTCGGTGCGTTCGTGCTGCTGGCGTGGATGGCGGTCAAGGCGGGCGGCTTCGGGCCGCTGCTGGACGAGCCGTCGAAGCTGGGCTGGGGGCCCGAGTTCTGGCCGGTCTTCTTCCCGTCGCTGATGGGCATGATCGCCTTCTGGTCCACGCTGTCGCTCAACATCCCCGACTTCACCCGCTTCGGTGCGGGCCAGCGCGCCCAGGTGTGGGGCCAGTCGCTGGGCCTGCCGACGACCATGACGCTCTTTGCGCTGCTGTCGGTGTTCGTCACCTCCGGCTCGCAGGTCGTCTACGGGACGTCGATCTGGGACCCGGTGAAGCTCGCGGGGAAGACCGACAACATCTTCGGGCTGCTCTTCGCGCTGATCACCGTGCTCGTGGCGACGATCTCCGTGAACCTGGCGGCGAACGTGGTCTCACCCGCGTACGACCTGGCCAATCTCGCGCCGAGGTTCGTCAACTTCCGTACGGGCGCGCTGATCACGGGCGTCGTCGGCGTGGTGATCATGCCGTGGAAGCTGACGGAGACTCCCGAGCTGTACATCTACACCTGGCTCGGCACGGTCGGCGGCCTCCTCGGCACCGTCGCGGGCATCCTCATCGCCGACTACTGGCTGGTGCGCCGCACCCGCCTCCACCTCGCCGACCTCTACCGCGAGGGCGGCGCCTACTGGTACGACGCGGGCTGGAACTGGCGGGCGGTCGCGGCCTTCGTGGTCGGCGGCCTGCTGGCGGTCGGCGGCTCCTACTCGGCCAAGGGCAAGGGCCCCTTCCCCGCCGACGGCCTGATCCCCTTCCTCCAGCCGCTCGCGGACTACGGCTGGGCGGTGGGCGTGGCCAGTTCGCTGCTGCTGTACGTGGCGCTGACGAGGGTGAGCCCGCCCAAGGGGACGTAGAGAAAAGCGAGTTGACGCGGTCGCGTCGGGCCGCTCGGGGGACCGGCGCCGGGGCGGCGGCGCCGGTACCGCGCCGGACCACCGCGCTCGGCGCCGCACCCCGTAGGCCCACGCGCACCCGGCGGCCACGGCGGCCACCGGGTACGCGACGTCACAGCTCCGCGTCGAGGGAGAGGCGGTGCACGCCCGGCAGATAGGCGTCGAGTTCACCCGGCGCGAAGCGCGTCATGCCGACGACGTGCCAGAACTCGCCCGTCACATCGCCCTCGTACTTGTAGCCGCCGCCGGGCGTCAGCGCCGCCCAGCCGCCGGGGACGCCGATCAGCGTGGCGCGCGGCGCGGGGGCGACCCGGCCCCCGGTCTGCGCCCCGGCGTCCTCTCCGTCCTCTCCGGGCTCTCCGTGCTGCTCCTCGTCACCGGTGAGGGACCACAGCCGTACCGTGCCGTCCTCGCCGCCGCTGGCGAGCTGCGAGCCGTCCGGGCTGAAGGCGAGCGCATGGACCCGCCCCGTGTGGCCCGTCAGACGCGCGGTCAACTCGCCGCTGTCCGCGTCCCACAGGCGGATCGCACGGTCGTCGCCCGCGGTCGCGAGCAGCGGCAGCCGCGGGTGTGCCGCCGCGGTCCACAGCCGTCCGTGATGCCCGCGCAGGACGTGCCGCTGTCTGCCGCCCTCCCAGATCACGGCCGTACCGTCCCAGGACGCGCTCAGCACCGAGGTGCCGCCGCGGCAGAAGGTGACGGCGTACACGCGGTCGGAGTGGCCCTCGAGTTCGGCGATGAGACGTCCTGTGCGCGGCTCCCACAGCCGTACCAGGCTGTCGTCGCAGCCGGTGGCGAGGACTTCGTCGTCGTCGCGGAAGGCGATGGAGCGCACCCGGCCCCGGTGCAGCTCCAGGGTCGTGACATGTGCCCCGGTGCTGCGCCACCACAGCCGTACGGTGTCGTCGTCGTTGGCGGTGGCGAGCAGTTCGCCGTCGCCGCTGAACGCCTCGGCCCACGTGTGGTCGGTCTCGACGTCGATCTCGCGCAGATACTCGCCGTCGGCGGCGTTCCACAGGTAGACGTCGCCGTCGTTGCTGGCGGTGCCCAGCACCGGGCCCGCCGGGCTGAAGACCGCGGAGACCAACCGGTCGCCGCGGCCCGCCAGTTCGGCGGTGCGGCGGCCCGTGCGCGCGTCCCACATCCGCACTATGCCGTCGTTGCCGCCGGTGGCCATGCGGGTCCCGTCGGCGCTGAAGGCGAGCGTGTTGACGCGGCGCCCATGGCCGCGCAGGATGCGCCTGCCCTGGCCCGTACCGGCGTCCCAGATCTGTGCGCCGCCGTCGTTGCCCACGGTCAGAAGCTGCCGGTCCTGGGGGCGGAAGGCGCAGGCCCATGCCGAGCCCCGGTGCTCGACGGGCTGCTGCGGCAGCAGCGACACCCGCGCCCCTGCGGCGCCGTCGGAGGAGGCCACCCGCCACATCCGTACGGTGCCGTCGCTGTCGCAGGCGGCGAGCAGCCTGCCCTCGTCGCCGAAGAGCACCTGGTAGACGGCGCCGGTGCAGCGCTCAAGCGACCCGGCGGCACTGCCGGAACGCGGATCCCACAGCCGCACCTGGCCGTCGGTGTCGCCGCTGACGAGCAGACCGCCGCCGGGATGGAAGTCGAGGGTGTAGACGGGACCGGAGTGACCGGTGAACTCATGCAGCGCGGCGGGCTCTTCGCCGCTGCCGCCGCCGGTGCCCCTGCCCTCGGTGAGGGCGCCCGTGTCCCAGACGCGTACCATGCCACGGCCGTCCTCGCCGCGGTCGCCGGTGGCCAGCAGGCTGCCGTCCGGGCTGAACCTCGCGCGGTACACCGCCCCCCGGTGTGCGCGCAGTTCACGCAGGCAGTGCCCGGTGCGGGTGTCCCAGACCCGCAGGCCCGCCCCGGCGTCCCCCGTGACGAGGGTGTGCCCGTCGGGGCTGAAGACGGCCGTGTAGACGGGCGCGGTGTGTCCCGGCAGGCGGTGCACGGGCGTGCCGTCGGCCACGTCCCAGAGGGTCACCAGCCCCTCGGCGTCTCCGGTGGCCAGCAGCCGTCCCGAGGCGTCGAGGGAGACCGGCCACACACCGTCCGGGTGGACCTCGATCCGGTGCAGGCAGCGGCCCGACACCGGGTCCCACAGCCGTACTTCGCCGTCGGCAGCGCCCGTCGCCAGCACGTTCGCCCGGAACTTCACGGCGTAGACGCGGCCTTCGTGCCCGTGCAGCGTACGGGCTGCCCTGCCGGTGTCCGCGGCGCAGACCAGCACGCCGCCGTCCTCGCTGCCCACGGCGAGTAGTTCGCCCTCGGGGCTGTAGGAGATGGGCTCGGGCAGCCGGCTGGTACGCATGTCGAAGCCGTAAGGCACCCCGACCGCCGAGGGACGCAGCCCCGCCTCGACCGGCATGCCCGGCGCGACCGAGGCCGTGGCCAGCTCGGGCGCCGACTGCTGCGGGCCGTCGGTGACGGCGTCGACGAGAGCGGCCCGATTCCACCTGCTGCCCGCCAGACAGGCGCCGCGAAGATCGGTACGTACGAGCCGGGCGCGGCGCAGATCGGCGCCCGTGAGGTCCGCTTCGGAGAGGTCGGCCTCGTCGAGCCGTGCACCGACGAGGCGGGCGTCGCGAAGCACCGCACCGGAGAGATTGGTGCCCAGCAGCCGGGCGTCGGTCAGGTCGGCACCGCTGAGGTCCACACCGGAGAAGTCACGGGCCGAGAGGTCCTCGCCGATGAGGCGGGCGCCGCGCAGATCGGCGTCGGCGGGCACCCGCAGCCGGTCGGTGATCCGTACGGCGTTGGCGCGTGCGGCCTCGCTCGTGCCGGGCCCGGGGGCGTTGAGCATGCCCTGCACCCACGCGGTGCAGCGCGCATGGTCGGCGAGGTCGCAGAAGAACTCCACGGCGAGCTGCGTCAGCGGACGAGCGGAGAGCAATGTGCTGTCGCCGCGGGCGAGTTGGGCCGCCGCCTCGCGTGCGACGAGCCATTCGACGACGGAGCCGTGGATGAACTGGAACAGCCCGTCCTCCGTGCGTACCAGGAGGCTGCCCGCGCCGACGGCCTGCGCGCTCTCCAGGTTGGACATGGTGCTGCTGCCCGCGAGTCCGCTGAGGGTGTCCGCGACGGTCTCGGTCAGCTCGTCGAGTCGCAGCGCGCTGCGCCCGCTCTCCCACAGCCGCTGTGCGAGCGCGGTCACGGCGGCCCACAGATGCTCCGTGCTCAGGCCGGGCGCTGCGCCGGGCCCGCCCTGGCCCCGGCGCTCTTCGAATGCGAGCCACGCGCTGAAGACGTCCTCGTAGAGACCGGCGGGGCTCAGGGCGCGCCCGGCACCGGCCACCGCGCGAAGCTGCTCCGGCGCCAGGTCCGCCACGAAGCTCAGCAGGCGCGGATTGGCGCACAGCTCCAGCAGGTCGGGGATGTTGCGCAGCATGCGGAAGCGTTCGTCCGCGACGGCCTCGTCGCCGTAGCGGTTGACGAGGTAGTTGCGGATCTGCGCCGGTACGAAGCCCTCCAGGGACAGCACGCGCCGCCGCGGCAGCATCCCCACGCGTTCGCCCAGCGCCGTGAGGATCTGCGCCTGCGACTTGAAGTGCTGGGTGCGGCTGCTGACGACGATCTTGGCGTTGTCGACGGACGCGTCGAGGAGGACCTGGAGGTGGTCGGCGGCACGGTCGTAGCTGACGCGGTTGACGAGTTCGTCGAAGCCGTCGAAGAGCAGCACCACCCGGCCCTGCCCGAGCATGTAGCGCAGCGCTCGCAGGTCGATGGTGTCGACGCCGTGCCCGGCCAGATGCGCGGCGACGAGCCCTTCGAGGCTGTGCGCACGGTCGAGCGTGTTGAGGGGGATGAGCAACGGCGTGAGATGGGGGAGCTGTTCGGGGATGCGCCGGGCCAACTCCCGCAGCGCGAAGGTCTTTCCATGGCCGAAGTCGCCGAGCAGCAGTATGAAGCGGCCGTGGTCCGCGGCGAGCAGGTCGAGCATGTTCTCCACGAGCCCGTCGCGTTCCTCGCCGTCGGGGCGTTCGGCGTCGCGGTAGCGCCCGGGGAGATAGAGCCCGGGAGGGTAGCGCCCGTCGGCGGCGAGCCTGGCGGTCTGCGCCTCGACGTATGCACGGAGGTCGAGCAGGCCCTGGAACTGAAGGAAGCTGCGCACCCGGATGCCTCGGCGGCTCGCACGCTCCCTCAACTCCCGTTCCGGCGCGGGGCCTTCGTGGACGATCTCCGCCTCGGAACCGGTGTCGGTGGCGTGCGCCTGCGCGATGAAGCGTTCGACGTCGTCCTCTGTGGGCGTGCCGGGGTGTACGGCGATGCGCTGCTGCCGTACCACCCCCTCCTCGTGCCAGGTGGCCATGATCTGCGGCATGTCGCCCGGGTCGCGGCGGGGCACGTCACGCAGCCGTACGCCCTCCCGTCGCGCCCGGCACACCTCGCGTACCCGCTCCACGAGGGAGTCGGCGGGCTCGTCGAGGGGCCGGTTGTCGCTGTCGTCCTCGGACGCGGCAGCGGCGGGCAGCGGCGCGGCCGTCTCCTCGGGCACGGCGAAGATCCGCTGAGCGGCGCGCCATTCGAGGGGGAACTCCCTCGGTTCGGCGCCTGCCTCGTCCGTCCAGCGTGTGATGCCGCCCGCGCCGACCCGCAGCAGCTCGCAGCGGGCCGGTGCCGCCGAGCCGAAGAGCGGCAACTCGCCCGCGGGCGTGCTCAGTTCGCCGTACGACGGCTCGGAGGAGGTGGTGCGCGGGCCTCCCGTGGGGCCGTGCAGCACGAAGTGCAGACGGCGGGCGGTGAGCCTGGCGAAGGTGTCGGCGTCGCGCAGCGGGCCCGGGCCGCCGGGCGCGTCGCCCGGCCGTTGCCGCCCCTCGGTGAGGGGATGGCGCAGCACGCCGATGCGCAGCCAGCCCTCGTCCTCGTAGGTGCGCAGCGCCTCGGAGAACCATGTGGCCTGATCGCGGCCGAGGAAGCCGTACTGGTCGTCGGTGCGGTGGCTGAAGGCGATGGAGGAGTTGAACCCGGCGACGACGGTGTGCAGTTCGGGCACGGGGAAGAGAGTCCAGGGCTGGTCGCTCTCGAAGACCGTGTCCATCCCGTGGTACAGGCCCCTGAACAGGCGTGTGTAGTGGCGCCACTTGGGCCAGTACGGAGGCTGCGGCGGCACCTCGTCGGCCTCGCAGGTGTGGAAGTAGCCCAGGCAGGCGGCCTGGCTGACGTCCTGCGTGCCCGGTACGACGACCAACCGCTGTGGAGGCAGGTCGAGTTGGGAGCGCAGCCCGGTGAGGAAGCTCAGGGCCTGGTCGCATTCGCGTGGACTGCCCGAGGCGGTGAGATCGCCGGAGACGACGAGGAGATCGGGGGCGGGAGCGCCCGCGTCCTTCAGCTCCACCAGGTCGCTCCACATCTCCCGCAGCAGCGACTCCGGTTCACGGCCCCGGCCGAAGTTGGGGCCCGCCACGTGCAGTACGGACAGGGCCTCCTGCGGCCCGCTTCCGCCGGGCGCCGCCGGATAGTGCGGAGCCCTGGCGGGACGGCGGCGCCCCGGCCAGCCCGTACGGCCCAACGGGCGCGGCCCGTCGCCCTGTTGGGCCTCCACCGGCACAGGCACCTCATCATGAGGCGTACGCGGCCCCGGCACACCGGAGAGCGCGGAGCCGCCCGGGTAGCCGGGACGCAGCCCCGGCCGGGCATGGCCCTCGACGGCCTGGCCGACGCGGGTGAGCAGCATGCTGCGTGCCGTCTCCGTGTCGGTCACGCCCACCAGGTCGACATAGGTGATCGTGGCGAGCAGCCCCTCGATGGGGATGTCCTCCACGCGCACGGTCAGCAACTTCCGCTCCGGGGCCTCCGGTTCGGCGCGCAGCGCGGCCTGCCACTCCATGCGCCCGTACGTGGAACGCCCGTAGTGGCTGGAGAGCACGGCGATGACGGCCACGGACTCGCTGACGCCCCGGTCCATGAAGTCGATGAAGTTCGTGCCCGGCACGAAGTCCCACGCCTGGATCACCGTGCGGTAGCCGGCCTCCTCCAGCGTCCAGGCGATCCACGAGGCCCACTGCTCGTCCGCGGGGGAGTAGCTGATGAAGAAGTCCAAGTCCCGCGTGTGCGCTGCCAGTTCCCCGTTGTCCGTCATGGGGGCATCGTAGGTTCCGCGGCACAGGACGGGCATCTCGGGTACGACAGGCAGCGACCTGCCCCTCACATCGTGTGTGCGATTCTGTCGGACGTGCGAATCGTGAAGAGTGTGCATCCGCTGGACTGGCTGGCCGCCGGGCTGCTCGTCTGCGGGCTCCTGCTGGTGGCCACCGGACTGCTGCCCACGGGTCCCGCCGGGGACGCGATGACCCGCATCGGGCCGCTGCTCGTCTTCCTCGCCACGGCCATCGTCCTCGCCGAACTCACCGGCAGGGCCCAGGTGTTCGACGCCGTCGCCGCATGGGTCGCGCGCACCGGCAAGGGCAGCTATCCGCTGCTGTTCGGGCTGTGCGTGCTCTTCGCGTCCGTCACCACGATCACGCTCAACCTCGACACCACGGCCGTGCTGCTCACTCCCGTGATGCTCGCCCTCTCCACCCGTGTGGGCATCGCGGCCGTGCCGCTTGCCATGACGACCGTGTGGCTGGCGAACACCGCGAGCCTGCTGCTGCCCGTCTCCAACCTGACCAATCTGCTCGCGGCCGACCGTGTCGCGCTGTCGCCCGTCGAGATGGCGGCCACCATGTGGCTGCCCCAACTCGCCTCGATCCTGGTGACGATGGCGTGCCTGTGGGGCTTCTACTGGCGGCGCGGGAGGCGCGGCTCGGAGAGCTACATACCCCCGCAGCCGCTGCGCCCAGCCGACCCCGTGGTCTTCCGGGTTTGCGCGCTCGCGTGCGTGGGGTTCCTGGTGGCGATCCTCGTCGCCGACATGCCGCTGTGGTGGGCTTCCACGGCTGCGGCGCTCGTCGTCGTCGGAGTGTTCGCGCTCAGGCGGAGATCGGAGCTGCGGCTGTCGCTCATCCCATGGCGGCTGATGATGCTGGTGCCCGGGATGTTCCTCGTCGTGGAGACGGTCAACGCCAACGGCCTGCACGACGTGCTCACCGCGGCCGTCGGCTCCGACGGCGGACTGCTCGGCATGCTCCGCTCGGCGGGCGTCGGCGCGGGCCTGTCCAACGTGCTCAACAACCTCCCCGCCTACCTCGCGGGAGAGGCGGCCGTGCCCGTCGAGAACAAGCACCAGCTGCTCGCGCTGCTCATCGGCACCAACGTCGGCCCGCTGGTGACCCCTTGGGCGTCACTGGCGACCCTGCTGTGGTTCGAGCGCTGCCGCACGCACGGCACGCGCATCCCGCTGCGGCGCTTCATGGCGACGGGCCTCGTGCTCGCCGTGACGGCGACGCTGGCGGCGACCGTCCAACTCGCCCTCGTCTGACGGCGTTCGGCCGGGGCGTTCCATGCGAGCCCGGCCCGCGTGCCCGCCGTCTCAGGGCGCCGCCGCGGAGACGAGGTCCACCAGATGCGGAAGCGTCTCCCCGCGTGCCGCGACGAAACTGCGCCCCGAGTCCGGCCCGTCGAAGCCCACTTGGAACGCGCCGCCCGCCAACGTACGGAATTCCACGCCCGCTTCGGCCGCCAGCAGCGCCCCGGCCGGGAAGTCGATGCCCTCCGCCCGGTAGCCGACGTACCCGTCGATGGTGCCGCTCGCCAGCATCGTCCAGCCCAACAGCGGTGCCCAGAGCTGGAGTACGCGCCGCGAGTGCAGCTCCAGCGTGCCGCGCAGCGCCAGCGCACGGGCATCGCCGCGGCTCACCGCATGGCCCTGCGTCCACGCCAGTACGGGCCCCGAGCGCGGAAGCCGCCCGCAGGGGCCCTCCAGTCGCGCCGAACCGCACCACGTGCCCTGCCCGAGGGCGGCGCGCCACGTACGTCCCGTCACCGGCTCGTGCACCACGCCTACGACGGGCGAGCCGTCCACGCACAGGGCGATCCCGACCGCGTAGGCGGTGAGCCCTATCGCGACGTTGTTGCTGCCGTCCAGCGGGTCGACCAGCCATGTACGGCTGCCCTGCGCGTCGAGCAGCCCGGCCTCCTCGGAGACGATGCGCTCGTGCGGGAAGTGCGTGCGCAGCCGGTCGAGTACGACCTTCTCCGCCGCCAGATCCAGATCGGTGACGACGTCGCCGCCGTCGCCCTTGCTGCGTACGGTGTGCGCCTGCCGGAATCCGGCGCGCAGCAGCGCACCGGCCTCCTCGGCGGCCTCGACGGCCACCTTCTGCTCGTAGGAGTACGAACCGGCGTCCGGGGCGGCGCCTCCGGGCGTGCCGGTGTGCCCGTCGCCGTCCGCGTCGCCGCGTGTGCCGGGCTGCTCGCCGGTGCTCGACTCGGCCTGTGCGCCTGCTCGTTCGCCGGACCGCCCGCCGGTGGTCTCGCCCGCCCGTTCCGCCCCGCCCGTCTCACTCCGGTCTTCCTGCATGGACCCTCCTCAGCGCCGCCCGCACGGTCCTTCGGGTGTCTTCTGCCCCGCAGAGCCGCCGCACAGTGCGGTGACCGCCGCCTTCCAGCGGTCCGAGGAAGAGATCGGTGCGTCCCGGCAGCGTCCTGCCCAGCACCAGGGTGGCGGCGGGCTCGCCCCGCTTGACGACGGTCGAGTGGAACTCTCCCGCCGCCAGCGTGTACGTCTCACCGCCGCCGCTGGTCTCCTCGGGACCCGGCTCACTGCGTACGAGACGCCGGGTGGGCCGCAGTTCGTCGGTGCCGTCCGGGGTGCTGTGCACCTCGAAGACACGGTGGGTGGGGCCGGGCGCGGGCGCGGGTGCCGGATCGGCCACCCGCACCGGCACGTTGGAGACGTGCCCGTAGAGAACGTGGCTGAGCAGTTCCCAACTGTGGGCGTGCACACCGGACTCCGCGGGCCGCCGCCCGGCCGTCGCCGCCCCGTCGAAGAGATGGACGCACACTCCGCGTCCGCCCTCCCGCACCACGGGCAGACACAGGAATCCCAGCGGATGCAGCACCGCACGCAACTCCCGCTCGCCGGAGGCGATCTCACCGAGTACGCCGGCGACGGCCTCGCGCGGCGCGGCCGTCGTGGGCCCTCCGCTGCGCAGTGCGTCTTCGAGCTCGTCGTAGTCCATGGCGGCGGCGGGGGTCACCTCCGGTAGGGGTCGTCGGCGTGGAGCGCCTTGTCAATGATCTCGCCGACGTCCCCGTCGGTGAAGACGGAGGGGAGCGGAAGGCTCAAATGGTCGAAAACCGCCCGTACTTCGTCGACGGTCGGCTCGTCGCTCAGCGGCGGCAGCGCATGCAGGTCGAGCCGCTCGGCCTGCTCCCTGCTCTGGTGCAGCTCGGTGACGTAGTAGTCGTAGAGCGGCTGGTCACGGGCGACGAGCAGGTTGACGCGATTGGGGTCGTCCTGCGTGATGACAAGGCAGGATTCGGACAGGTCGAAGCGGAGAGTCGGCACGCCGGAGGAGAGGTGGACGCTGATCTCCAGGGTGTCCAGCCGCTGCCTGTACCAGCAGGCGGCCAGCACCGTCGCATACGACTCCTTGCGGGTACGGGTCGTCGTCCAGGCGTTGGCCGCCTCGGTGTTGCGCTGCCGTGCGAAGGTCTGCCGGAAGCGCGCGTAGTCCGAACAGGTCTTCTCGCTGCCGGGGTTGATGATGTCGATCTTGATGCTGAGCGGCGTGCGCTGCCGGGTCGCCGCCTCGACACAGCGCGGCAGCGTCACCGCACGCAGATAGGTGCCCGTACCGCCCTTGAAGTACCAGCGGTTGGTCTGCTCCCGTGCCTTGCTCAGCGCCTCGCCGACCTCGCTGCCCGACAGGGAGCGCACCATCGCCAGATCCTCAAGGGCGCGGCGGGTGTCCGCCGACACCTCCTGGATGTCCGAACGGCGGCGCACACGCTCGGTCATGGAACCCACCGCGAGCGCGCCGAGCACCAGCAGCGTCGCCCCCGACGAGACGTCCTCGCTGACGACCTCTCCGAAGACGTCGAGGAACCCGATCGTCAGGCCGAGCCCTACGGCGATGACGACGTCCAGGTTCCTGATGACCCAGCCGATGCCGGACTCCAGACGTCCGGGACGCTGTGCCACGAAACCACCCCTCCCCGTGATGACCAGCATCGTAGGAGGAGCGGCGGGCGGCCCGCCAGGCGGGTCCGCTCCGGGGGACGGCCCCGCGCCGCGCCCGGACGGGCCGTCAACCGGCCGCGGCTTACGAGGAGTTCTTGAAGTCCAGGCAGAGCGCCGTCGCGTCGTCGCGCGGATCGTGGCCCTGGTCGGCCAGTACGGAACGGGTGAACGCCTGCACCGCCTCACGAGGGTGCTCGGAGGCGGTCGCCTCCAGCAGGCGGCGCAGACTGCGGTCCTCCTGCGTCGGCTCCAGCATGCCGTCGGTGAGCAGGAGGAGCCGGTCGCCGGGGCGCAGATCGAGGCTCTGAAGGCGATAACCGGACTCCGGAAGGATTCCGAAGGGGATGTCCACGAGCGGGGTGAGCTGTTCCGCTCTGCCGTCGCGCAGCCGCAGCGGAAACTGGTGCCCGGCGTTGACGAAGGCGTTCTCCCCGGTATCGAAGCCGATCCACATGAGCTGCCCGGTGACCATGGCCTGCGCACCGTGCTCGGCCAGCGCGCCGCGCACCTGCTCGGTCTGTTCGGTCACGGCGTCGTGCTCCTGCACGGCGTGCTCCACGACGGCCTGGTTGGCCGCCCTGGCCTGGTCGATCAGGCCCTGGCCCGTGCGGCGGGCGTTGCGCAGCGCGGCGACCACCACCGTGGCGAGCTGCGCCGCCCGTACGTCGTGGCCCATGGCATCGGTGAGGGACACGGTGATGCCGTTCTCGCCCAGCGCGTAGTCGAACGTGTCACCGCCGACCTGCGCGGCGGGCTCCAGCGAACCGGCGAGGGTGACCGGGCCCGCCTCGCACGTGTACGACTCCGGCAGCAGCTGATGCTGTATCTCGGAGGCCAGCGACATCGGAGTGGTGCGCCGCCCCCACTCGTAGAGGTCGGTGAAGCGCCTGTTGACGATCACGACATAGGCGAGGGCGTGTGCGGCCTCGGTCATGTGGTCGAGCTGTGCGCGGTCGGGCGGCTCTGGCAGCGTCAGCTCCAGCAGCCCGATGGCGTCACCGCGGTGGGTGACCGGTGCGATGACCTTGGTCAGCCCGGAGTGCGGCTCCGACTGCTGCGCGGGTCCATGCGACAGGACGCCCATGGCGTCGACCGCTTCGAATTCCAGGGACCCGATCCAGGGCCGCTGCGAGCGGACCACGTGCCCGTAGACGGTCCCGGCGAGCGCCAGCGGCTTCGGCCCGTCCCCGCTCGCGACGTTGTCCCCGGTCAGCCGGACGACGGCCTTGCCGCCGAGGTCCGTGATCAGGAAGGACACGTCGACCGCCTGGAACTCCCGCTGGAGTATCCGCGCGAGCACGGCCACCGATCTCACCGGCCGCTCGATCTCCACGGCGGACAGCAGCTCGGCCACCCAAGCACGCCGGTCACCCATGTACCGCGCCTTTCGCTCCCGTCGGGCACAAACCCGGACCCGGTCCCGCCCCCGCGGACGGCCCGTTGCGGGGGCGGGCCGGTGGACGGTCCTTCCGGTCAGCGTGCTGCCTGTTCACGGGAGCGGCCCGGCGGGCGGCCCCGTACGGGTGAGCGGGGGTGAGCCGAGAGTGAGCCGGGGGGTGAGCCGGGGGGCGTCCCGATTCCCTGGTCCCCCTGGTCCGCCCCGGTCCTCAGCTTCCCCCGGCCTCCCGGCTTCCTCGTCCTCCGGCTTTCCGGCTGCGCCGCCCCCCCATCCCCTCAAGCCCAATAGGCTGCGCTTCGTCGCCTGTCTCCCGCGAAGTCACCAGGATCACGCGATGCCCGACGTCTCACCGTCCGCGCTCGACAGCGCCATCGCCGCCGTGCCCGCGGAGCGGTTCCTCGGCGTGGACGGCCGTGCCGTACGCCCCTGCACGCCCCCCGACGTCACCTACCGCCATCTGCACATGCTCGACGTCCCACCGGGAGCGAACGTCCTGGACGTCGGCCTCGGTTCGGGACTCTCCGCAGCGCTGCTCGCCCGACTGGCCGGTCCCGGCGGGCAGGTGACCGCCGTCGAGATCGATCCGCGGCTGGCCGCGCGTGCCAAGACCCTCTACGGCGAGCACGCCCACCGGGTGGGTGTCGTCGTGGGCGACGGGCTCCCCGGCCACCCTCCTTGTGCGCCCTACGACCGCATACTCGCGGGCGTCACCCCGCCCGCCGTACCTGACGTCTGGCTGCGCCAACTCAAGCCGGGCGGCGTGCTGTTGTGCGGTGTACGCATCAGCGGCCTGCCCGGCGGCCATGCCATCGCCCGTATCACCGCCCGTGCCACCGGCCCCGGCCCCGGCCCCGGCCCCGGCCCCGGCCCCGGCCCCGGCCCCGGCCCCGGCCCCGGCCCCGGCCCCGGTACCGGCACCGGCACCGGCCCCGACGAACGGCACGACCCGTACCAAGTCACCGTCCACCAGGGCGGATACATGCCGATGACCGTCCCTGAAGGGTGGGCGGACGTCGGCGGGGACGCCGTCACACGCGCCTCCGACCCCGAACGGCCGCAGTGCTCACTGACCCTCCTCGGCGCCCACGACCCCGCCACCGCCGCCGCACTGTGCGCCGCGCTCACCTCCGCCCCGCACATCGAGGCCGCTCCCGTGACGGGCGGCGACTGGCACCACTTGAAGAACTGGCTCATGGCCACCGCCCCCGACGGGCTGCTCGAAGCGACCCTCGACCAGGGCACGGGCGTCGGCATCGGTCTCACCGGACCGGACGGCGCGCAACACGCCGCGCTGGTCACGGGTTTCGACCTCATCGCCGACGACGCGGACTCGCCCGCCCTCGAATCGCTCACCGGCCTGATCCGCCGCTGGCGGGCCCTCGGCGCTCTCCGTACGCACGAACTGCCCGCACGGGCGCACCGCGAGGGCGACGTGTGGCACATACGGTTCGAAGCCGGGGAATGACAGCGGGGAGTGATACGGGGGCGCCGAGGCCAGCGAACGGAAGAGGCACCAGGCGAACGGAAGAGGCGCGGGGCGCGAACGGGGCGCCGGCTGCGGACAGTCGCTCCGTCCGGGCACATGGCGCCGCCCGGTCTCCCACCCCAACTCCCTTACGTCAGCGCCTCGTCTGGTCCCGGTCCCCACCCGGCGGCGTTCAGTCCGTGTGCAGCCGCTCCAGCAGCGCGGGCAGCGCCTCGCCGATCGGTTCCCGCACGACCTCGGACGCCAACTCGTCATACGGCGTGGGCTCGGCGTTGACGATGACGAGACGCGCGCCGTGCTCCACGGCGATCCCCGCGAGCGACGCCGCGGGCTGCACCTGTAGCGACGTACCCACCGCCACGAAGACGTCGCACGCCTTCGCCACGGCGACCGCCCGGCCCAGCACGTCCGGATCGAGGGCCTGTCCGAACATCACCGTCGCCGACTTCAGGATGCCCCCGCACTCCAGACAGGCCGGATCCTCCTCGCCCGCCTCGACCCGCTCCAGCGCCTCCGCCATCGGGCCCCCGGCCTCGCACCGCGTACAGACCACGGATCGTGAACTGCCGTGCAGTTCCAGCACCTTGCGGTCGGGCAGGCCCGCGAGCTGGTGGAGTCCGTCGACGTTCTGTGTGATGACGCGCACCGGCCTGCCGGACCTCTCCAGCTCCGCGACGGCCTCGTGCGCGGCGTTGGGCCGTGCCTTCCAGGTGGGGCTGGTGCGCCGCATCTGCCATGACCTGCGGCGGATGTCCGGGTCGTTCATGTAGTAGTCGTAGGTGACGAGCTTCTCCGCCTCCGGATCGCTGCGCCAAAGCCCTTGCGGGCCGCGGTAGTCGGGGATGCCGGAGTCCGTGGAGATCCCGGCACCGCTGAGGATCGCGACGAGCGGGCCACGGGGCGAGGAGGCGCCCGGCGTCTCCGGCGCGGGCTCGGCGGAGGGGCGGGGCGCGGGCTCGGGGGAGGCGGTCATGCCCGTCAAGGGTAGTGCGGCACACGCACGGGAAGCACCGGGCCGCCGGGGCGGTCGTCGGCTCCGCGCTGAAGGCCCCGCAGGGAGGCCGCCGGGTTCGGCGAGCCGATCAAGGCAGCCGTCGAAGCCGCCGGGGGAGAACGGGAGTTGTTGTCCTGGCTCCTCGTGACCGTTCCGCCGTACGGCGTTCCGCCTCTGTGCGCTCGGCGAACGTCCACGGGCCGACCCCGCGGTCCGGTTTGTCCGCGGGAAATGCTCGCATCGGGACAGGTGTGCGCCGGAAGCCTTGGAAGGCGGGTGACCCGGTAGTAGCTTTTGCCGGTCCCACCCCCCACGGGCCCTGCGCCCGCGCGAGCGAAGAGGTTCCACGTGAAGCGTGTTACTAGCCGCGCCTATCTTGCCGCGATCTGCATATCCGGTCTGCTGGTCGCCGGGAGCGTGGTTCCCCACGCCGCGGGCACCACGGCCAAGGAGGGCACCGAAGCGTCAGCCCCGAACGGTTCGGCGGACGACGGCCGAAGACACGAACTCTCCGTCAGAGCCGGTGATTCCGACTCGGCGAGGATCAACCGCCCAGCGGACCGCGGCGGCCCCAACACCCTGAAGAAGACCGACGTCACGCTCTCCTCGTACGACGCCGAGGAGGGCCGCGCCGTTCTCAGCCGGAAGGACCGCGGCGGCGAGGCCGGCGCCATCGACGTCCGCGAGGGCGATGTGATCGCCAGTCCGCCCACGAAGGCCGCTCCCGCGGGCGCGCTCGTCAAGGTCGAGGACGTGGGCTCCACCGACGGCGGCAAGGCCGAACTCCGCACCTCCCGCGCCGACCTGACGGAGGTCTTCGGCGGCGCCGAGGCCGACGGGAAGGTGCCCGTGCCGTCCTCGGAGTGGAAGGTCGACCCGATGGTCGAGGGCCTCGATGTGACCCGGGGCCCGTCGAAGAACTCCCGCGGCGCATCGGACACTTCGGGGAAGGCCGGACGCGAGGCCGACGTCGGGGACCTGCACTTCGACTTCGGCACCCGGCTGCCCGACTCCGGAGACGACCAGGAACCCGAGCCCCCGGCCGAGGTCGGCGGCTATCTGGAGATCTCACCGAAGGTCGACTTCTCCTACGACGGGCACGGCTCGGCCGACCCGGCCGAGGCGACCGCGTCCCTCGGAATCGGAGGCGACTACAAGGCCGGCTGGCGCGTCAAGGGCGTCGTGGAACCCCGCGCCGCGGACCGCCTTCCCCTCGCCGAGATGACCGCACACCCCGTGATCATGGTCGGTCCGGTGCCGGTCGTCGTCACCGTGAAGCTGACGCTCGTCCTCAAGACCCGCGCGGACGGCCGCCTCCAGGTGGACGTGGACCAGGACGTGACCGGGTCGGTGAAGGTCGGCACGCGCTACGCAAAGGACACGGGCTGGGAGTCCGACTCGCACGCCGACGGCTCGGCTCTCCCGGGCGGCAAGGCCGACGTCTCCGGTCAGGGCGAGCTGCGAACGCTGCTCGGCCCCGAGGCGAACCTGAGCCTGTACGACACGGTGGGCGTGGAGGCGTTCTTCGGCCCCTATCTGCGGGCCACCGCCCAGTTCGCCGAGCAGGGGCAGGGAGCGCCCGCCGAGGGGAGCGGTTCGTGGAAGCTCTTCGGCGGTCTGACCCTGGAGAGTTCCCTCTTCGCCCAGCTTCCGTTCGTGGTCATCGGAGACCGTCCGTCGAAGCGGATCAACTTCCCGCCGATCAGCCGCGAATGGTTCATCACGGAGGGCAAGCTCCCGGCCGGCTCCTGACCTCCGGGAGATCAGCGGAGGTCCCACCCTCGGGCCGCTGCACGCACAGAGGTCCCGAGCCGCGGCGATGAACGCCGGTCCCTCGGGCACGCAGTCGTGCCCGAGGGACCGGCAAGCCGCACGTCGCCTGCGGTCCGCCGGGTCTGCCCGCGGCACGCGCGTCGGCCGGTCGCTTCACCGGTAAGTCCCGGCGCAGCGCCGGATGTTCACGGCCCGCACGGCCGCCGACGGCACGACCCGCCCGACGCTCCGTCCAGAAGGCCCCGCCGGGGACTAGTCACGCGGAATGTATACGACATACAGTCGCCCGCGTCCCGGTCGTTCGGCTTCAAAGGTGGGCAGCCTTGCGCCTTCGCGTACGAGGTTCCTCGGGTGCCGCGTTCCGTTCTGCGGCGCTGCCCACGGCCGTACTCGCGCTGGGCGGGACCGGCTGCGCGTCGCTGACGACGTCGGCGACCGAGGTGGGCGGAGTGCGGATGACCGACGAGCGGCCCATGCGCGACGGCGGCTCGCTCACAGTGGCGTTCAAGTCCGATCCCGACAAGCTCGATCCGAGCCTCGGCAGCACTCTCGTGGGGCGCAGCGTCTTGGCAGCGATGTGCCAGAAGCTCTACGACACCGACGCACGCAACCACATACGGCCCCAACTGGCCGGGAAAATGCCCGAGGTGAGCGACGGCGGCCGCAAGGTGGTCATCGAGGTCCGCAAGGGCGCCCGCTTCAGCGACGGCACGCCGCTGGACGCGAAGGCCGTCGAGACCTCGCCGCGCCGTCACCGCGATCTGCCCGAGTCGGCACGCGCCGGCGAACTCGAACCGGTCCAGAGCATCGAGGCCGTCGGCGGCGACAAGGTCGAACCGCGCCTGAAGGAGCCCTACGAGCCGCTGCTGGGCGCGCTCGCCGACCGCTCCGGGATGGTGATGTCGCCGCGCGCACTGAAGAGGTACGGCAAGGACTTCGCCGCGCAGCCCTCGTGCGTCGGGCCGTTCCGCTTCAAGCAGCGGGTGGCGGGCGACCGCATCGTGCTGGAGAAGGACCTCGGCGACCGCATCGCCGTGATGTACCTCGGCGAGATCGTCGAAGTCGCCCCGGCCGCCGAGCTGTTCGCGGTGCCGAAGCACCCGTACACGCAGGCCCTGCTCTCCGCGGTGCCCGTACCCGATCCGCCGGCGCAGCGGGCGCGGCAGCGGATCGTTCTGGAGGGCGACCTGACCGGGCCCGTCTTCCCCAAGGCCGGGGGAGGGACGCAGACTGTCGACCACTGCCGCTTCCACACACGCTGTCCCCTCGCCTACGACCGCTGCCGTACGCAGGCACCCGAGCACCGCACGCTGCCGGGCACGGGCCCTGACGGCTCGGACGGCGGGCGCACGGTGGCCTGCCACCTCGTCGAGGACGACGGGACTGCCCCCCGACGCGGCGGTGCCGCCGTCCGGCGTCCGGCCCGCGGCGACCGCCCCCTAGCCCCGCTCGCAGCGACCACCCGACAGCGACCACCCGACAGCCACCACCCGACAGCCACCACCCCGCAGACCCCGGCCCCGCAGACCCCGACCCCGTGACCCCCGACCCCGTGACCCTGACCCGATTCCCGGCGTCCGCCCGCCCGACCCCGAGCACCGCCCGAGCCTCCCGAATCAGGAGCCGCACAGCCCGTGTTCACGACCCGCCCCACCCTGCAAGGCACCTTCGGCATGGTCTCCTCCACCCACTGGCTCGCCTCCCAGACGGCGATGGCCGTGCTGGAGGACGGCGGCAACGCCTATGACGCCGCCGTCGCCGCCGGCTTCGTGCTGCACGTCGTCGAGCCGCACCTCAACGGGCCCGCCGGTGAGGTGCCCGCGCTCGTCGCGCCCGCCGGAGGCCCCGTGAAGGTGCTGTGCGGCCAGGGCGTCGCACCGCGCGGCGCGAGCATCGGGCACTACACCTCGCTCGGCCTCGAACTGGTCCCCGGAACGGGCCCGTTGGCCGCCGCCGTACCGGGCGCGTTCGACGCGTGGATGGTGCTGCTGCGCGACCACGGCACCCGGTCGCTGGAGCGGGTGCTGGGATACGCCATCGGCTACGCCGAGCGCGGCCACCCGGCGGTGGAACGGGTCGGCGAGACCGTGGGGACCGTACGGGAGCTGTTCGAGACGGAGTGGACCACCTCCGCCGCGCTGTACCTCGCCGGCGGACGCGCACCCGCGCCCGGCGCCCTGCTGAGGAACCCGGCGCTCGCCGCGACCTGGCGCCGGCTGCTGGAGGAGTGCGCCACCGCCGGTCACGGGCGTGAGCAGCGCATCGAAGCCGCACGCCGCGTCTGGCGCGAGGGCTTCATAGCCGACGCCCTGCTCGCAGCGTCGGCCAGGCCCACCATGGACACCTCGGGCGAGCGCCACACCGGCACCCTCACCGGCGACGACCTCGCCGGCTGGGAGGCCGCATACGAAGACCCCGTCACCTACGACTGGAACGGCTGGACGGTCTGCAAGGCGGGCCCCTGGTCGCAGGGCCCCGCACTGCTCCAGCAGCTCGCGCTGCTCCCGGACGAAGTCACCGCCGCCGACGTGCACTTCGGCGACGCCGCCACCGGCTCCCCCCACTCCGACTCGGCCTTCGTGCACCGCCTCATCGAGGGCACCAAGCTCGCCATGGCCGACCGTGAGGCGTGGTACGGCGACGCCGAGGGCGCCGACGCCGTACCGGTCGAGACGCTGCTGTCCGCCGCGTACAACGACGAGCGGCGCGCACTCATCGGCGAGGAGGCCTCACGCGAACTGCGGCCCGGCAGCCCGGACGGCCGCGAGCCCCGCATCTCCGCGCACGCCGCAGCGGTGGCGGCAGGCGAGGGCGGCTTCGACCCCCTCGCCGTCTCCGCGGGCGCGGGCGAGCCGACCGTCGCCCGCGACGGCGCCACCCGCGGCGACACCTGCCACATCGACGTCGTCGACCGCTGGGGCAACATGATCAGCGCCACGCCCAGCGGCGGCTGGCTCCACTCCAACCCCGTCATACCCGAACTCGGCTTCCCCCTCGGCACCCGCCTCCAGATGACCTGGCTGGAGCCCGGCCTGCCCAACTCCCTTACGCCGGGCCGCCGTCCGCGCACGACGCTCACCCCGTCGCTGGCGCTGCGCGGCGGAGAGCCGGTGCTGGCGTTCGGCACTCCGGGCGGAGACCAGCAGGACCAGTGGCAGCTCCACTTCTTCCTCGCCGCCGTGCTGCGGCCGCACGTACGGGGAGGGCCCGACCTTCAGGGCGCCGTCGACGCCCCCGACTGGCACACCGACAGCTTCCCCGGCTCCTTCTATCCGCGGGCCATGCGCCCGGGCAGCGTGACCGTGGAGTCGCGTACGCCCCGTTCGGTGACCGAGGGGCTGCGCCGGCGCGGCCACGACGTGGAGGTGGGCCCTGCCTGGTCGGAGGGACGCCTGTGCGCCGTCGCACGCGATCCGGAGACCGGGGTCCTCAGCGCCGCCGCCAACCCGCGCGGCATGCAGGGCTACGCCGTGGGCCGGTGAACGGCGGCCACGGCCACCGCCCGGCGACCGGCGCCCCGGCCGGAGGCGCCCGCGCCGATGCCCGCACCGATGCACGCGCCGATGCCCGCGCCGATGCCCGCGCCGATGCCCGAAGGGAGGCCCGGGTGGCCGGCCCGAACCCGCTGGACGCATCCGCCGCCGCCCCGTGCTTTCATGGGCGCATGATCGACGATGAGCTGGTGACGGCAGTCGAAGGAGCCGTACGCAGGGCCGTCGGCGAGGAGGTGACGCCGCGCTGGCGTCAGCTCGCCGACGACGAAGTGGTGCAGAAGAGCGGCCCGCACGACCTCGTCACCGTCGCCGATCAGCGCGCGGAGGAGATGCTCACCCGCGAGCTGGCCGCACTGCTGCCCGGCTCCGTCGTCGTCGGCGAGGAGGCGGTGCACGCCAAGCCCGCCACCTACGAGGCCCTGCACGGCGACGCACCGGTGTGGATCGTCGACCCGATCGACGGCACACGGCAGTTCGTCCGCGGCCACGAGGGTTTCTGCACCCTCGTCGCACTCGCCCGCTACGGCGAACTCCTCGCCTCCTGGACCTACGCGCCGGTGCCCGACGAGATGGCCATCGCCAGGCACCGCGGCGGCGCGCTCCTCAACGGCGAGGCGCTGCGGGCGGGATCGCCCGAGGAGGGCAAGGTCCTCGAAGTGGCCACCTCCCACCCGGACTTCACCACGGACGAGCAGAAGCGCTCGCTGCTGGGGCTGCGCACCGAGGGCGTCGCACCGAGGCCGTGCGGCTCGGCCGGGCTGGAGTATCTCGCTGTGGCGCGCGGCCTGGTGGACGCCGTGGCCTTCAGTTGGGAGGCCGCCTGGGACCACGCCGCGGGGCTGCTCCTCGTCGCGGAGGCAGGCGGCGAGAGCCGCACCGTCGCCGGCAAGCCGTTCCGTCTCGCAGGCGGCAACGCGCTGCCGTTCACCGCGGCGCGGGACGCCGGAACCGCCCGGCGTATGGTGGGCCTTCTGCGCGCCGGACGTTGACCAGGTACGGTGCGCGACCTCACAGGCGAGGGGAGAGCCGACAGTGCCATCGATCCGTGACGCGGTCGTCGTCGGAGCAGGACCCAACGGGCTGACCGCGGCGGTCGAACTGGCCCGCCGCGGCTTCTCCGTCGAGCTGTTCGAGGCGAAGGAGACCGTCGGGGGCGGTGCGCGCACCGAGGAGTCGACGCTTCCGGGCTTCCGTCACGACCCCTGCTCCGCGGTGCACCCCACGGGCGCGATCTCACCCGCGTTCAACAGCATGCCGCTCCAGGAGTACGGACTTCAGTGGCTGCATCCCGAACTGTGCATGGCCAACCCCTTCCCTGACGGCACGGCAGCCGTGCTGGCCCGCTCCGTCAGCGAGACCGCGATCTCCCTCGGCGGGCGTGACGCGAGCACGTACCGGCGCATGGTCGAGCCGTTCCTCGACAGATTCGACGCCCTCGCCGAGGACTTCCTCGGCATGGGCTCCTGGTTCAACGGCCGCTTCCCGCAAGCCCCGTTGCTGCTGGCCCGCTTCGGCCTGACCGCGTTGCAGCCCTTGAGCCTCCTCAACGTCCGCTTCCGCGACGAGAAGGCCCGCGCCCTGATGGCCGGAATGGGCGGCCACGTCATCGCGCCGCTGTCCACGCCCGCGATGAGCGGCGCCGCCCTGACGTTCGCGCTCTCCGCCCATGTGGCGGGCTGGCCCGTTCCGCGCGGCGGCTCCCAGGCCATCTCCGACGCGCTCGCCGCGTATCTACGCGCGGAGGGCGGGCAGATCCACACCGGCACCGAGGTCAAACGCCTCGACGAACTGCCGCCCGCCCGCGCCTACGTCTTCGACACCTCTCCCCGCGCGCTCGCCCGTATCGCCGGGCTGGGCAACGCCTACGACGCGTTCCGCTACGGACCGAGCGTCTTCAAGATCGACTACGCGATGGACGGCCCGGTGCCGTGGACGTCGGAGGCGGCACGCCGCGCGGGCACCGTCCACGTCGGCCCTACGGCAGGCGCGATCAACACCGCACTGAAGGACGCCGTACAGGGGCGGGCACCCGAGCGTCCCTTCCTGATCACCGCCCAGCCGAGCCTCGTCGACGACAGCAGGGCACCGGAGGGCAAGCATGTCTTCTGGGCATACGGGCACCTCCCCAACGGCTGGGAGGGCGACGCCACCGAAGCGGTGGAGGCCCAACTGGAGCGCTTCGCCCCGGGGTTCCGCGACCGGGTGCTGGCCCGTGCGACGGCCGGACCGCCGCAACTGGCCGCGCGCAACGCCAACTACGTAGGGGGCGACTTCTGCGCGGGGGCCGCCGACGGGCTCCAGTTGATGATCCGTCCGAAGCTCGCGCGTGTGCCGTACGCCACGGCGCACCCCGCCGTCTTCCTGTGCTCCTCCTCGGCTCCTCCCGGCCCCGGGGTGCACGGAATGTCCGGACATCATGCGGCAAGGGCGGTGTGGCGGCGGCTGCGGCAGCAGCACTGAGGCCGTACCGCACGCCCGCGCCCCGCGCGCGACGCTCCCACACGCGCCCTCGGCGGTGTCCATACGGGCTCTGACCTTGCATAGCCCATGGTGGCCGGGCCCTTGTGGCGGATATGGTCGCATCGGCGCGACTGCCTGTTCGAACGTAAACAGACCCAGGGGCAGAACGATGACGACGACGGGGCGCGTACTGATCGCCGCGGACAAGTTCAAGGGATCGCTGACGGCCGTCGAGGTCGCAGAACGGATCACAACCGGGATCAGGCGGGCGCGGCCCGACGCGAACCTGGAATCGCTGCCCGTCGCCGACGGCGGCGACGGCACGGTGGCCGCGGCGGTCGCCGCCGGCTTCGAACGCCATGAGGCCGAGGTCACCGGGCCGTTGGGCGCCCCCGTGACGGCGGCGTTCGCACTCCGCGACGGTACGGCCGTGGTGGAGATGGCCGAGGCGTCCGGACTCGAACTGATGCCGCCGGGCGTCTTCGCTCCGCTGACCGCCACGACGCGCGGCACCGGCGAACTGCTCCTCGCCGCCGTCGAGGCGGGCGCCCGCACCGTCGTACTCGGCGTCGGCGGCTCCGCGACGACCGACGGCGGCACGGGCATGCTCGAAGCGCTCGGCGCCCGCTTCCTCGACGAGGACGGCGACCCGGTTCCGCACGGCGGCGGCCCGCTCGTGGAGATGGTCTCCGCCGACCTCTCCGGCCTCGACGAACGGCTCAAGGACATCGAGGTGATCCTCGCCAGCGACGTCGACAACCCCCTCACCGGCCCGAAGGGCGCCGCCTACGTCTACGGCCCGCAGAAGGGCGCAGGCGACCAGGACGTGAAGGTACTCGACGCCGCGCTCAGCCACTTCGTGCAGGTGATGGGCGAATCCGTGGGGCCCCGCGCGGCGGAGACCGCCGAGGCCCCCGGCGCGGGAGCGGCAGGCGGCATCGGCTACGGCGCGCTCATCGGCCTCAACGCCACCTTCCGCCCCGGCATCGACGTACTGCTCGAAGTGCTGGGCTTCGCCCAGGCGTTGGCACGCGCCGACCTCGTCGTCACCGGAGAGGGCTCCCTCGACGAGCAGACCCTCCACGGCAAGGCCCCGGCAGGCGTCGCGGCGGCAGCCCGCAAGGCGGGCAAGCCCGTGGTGGCGGTGTGCGGGCGGCTGGCCCTCGACAACAAGGCCCTCAAGGGCGCCGGCATCGAACGTGCCTACGCCCTCACGGACTTGGAGAAGGACAAGGACCGCTGCATGGCGCAAGCGGGCCCCCTGCTGGAACAGCTCGCGGAACGCGTGGCGGCGGACCGCCTCTGAGGTCTGAGGCGGCGGGTGGCCACGTCGTCTCATGAGGCCGGCCACGCGTCGGTCAGCCGCCGCGGGCCGCCGGAACGCGGTCCGGCACCCGCCGAGGCGGGCGCCGGACCGGCGTGCGGAGTGCGGGCTGGTTCGTGCTCTGCGCTTGGCCGAGAGACGGGCCTCGGCTGCGGCACCGACGGGGGCCGGTGATCACTTCTTCAGGACGCCTCCCCGGAGCGGTCCTCACGCAGGCCGGGACGGGAACGCCGTTTCCCGCTGCGCCGGAGAGGCTTGTGAGACATGGTCGCGGCCCTGTGCGCCTGCGCGCGGTTGAGCCGGCGGATGGTGAGCGTGCCCGCGGCGATCATCGTGAGGACGATGCCGACGGTGACGAGGGTGTCCATCGCACTCACACTCCGCATGTCTTCGATGGGGTTGCGGTCACCGGAGCGGAGCCGCCGTCGGACTCCCACTTGTCCTCCTGGGTCCGCAGCTCCACCGTGGCGGCCTGAGCCGTGTCGTCGGCTGCGACAAGAGCGCTCGCGGTGAGGCGGGCCCCGGGGTCGATCGCGGCGGCCATCAGCCGGGCAGCAGTGGCCGAGTTCGTCTCGGGCGGTATCACCAGCAGGTCCCATCGGCCGATGCGGTAGGAGAGCAGCACGACCTTGTGCGGGTCCTGCTCCACCTTGAACCAGCCGACCTTGACCACATGGCCGGTGACCGGCACCTTGCGCGGGATGACCGGCCAGCGAGCGGGGTTCACGGAGATCCGTGTGATGCGTCCCCGGCGGGGGTCCAACGCGTCCGTGAGGGCGGGGAGTTCACGCAGAAGGTCGCGCGAGTGCGGCCACCAGGCACCGTCGAGAAGACCGGCCGGGGCCCCGTCCGATTTCAGTGCGAGCCGGAGCGATGGCGCGGAATACGATTCGTGGATCAGTCGAGTGCGGTCTGCGGTCACGTTCATGACGCGTACCTGACTCGGGCGGATGAAACGGCCCGGTGTCTTCGATCACCAAGAACGACACCCGTATGGGAAAGCAGTGCACGGAAAGCCCTTGGTATTGCCAGCGTACTCCGCCGTGAGACTCAACGGGCCTGCCACTGCCCGGCGTTCCGGCGCGCCACCCCGGGCCGGGGGCATGACCAGCCGGTCGCAGCGGCGCAGCGGCCCGCGCCGGAACGCAGGCGTACCGTATGCGGGTTCGCGGCGGCTACGTCGCACCGGTCGATGTGCACGGTGCGGTCGTCGTCGAGTGCCGGCGCTGGGGCCCGGGCGGAAACCCGGGCCCCAGCGCTGTTGAGTCGGCGCGCCGTTGTCGAGCCGGCGCCGTCGTCGCCTCCGCGCCTCGCCGCGCGCCGCGAAGTCCGATTCGCTATCCCTGCGCGGCAGTCCGCGCCTCGCGGCGGTTGTCGCGGAAGGTGTGCACACGGCGGGCCGTGGCGAACAGCGGGATGACCGCGCCCAGTACGACCTGGAGCGCACAGCCGGTCTGAAGCAGCAGCTCGCCGCCCGGGGCGTCGAAGGCCCAGGCCGCCAGCAGCCCCATGCTGGCGACGATCCAGCCGAGCATCGCCACCGCCAGCCGTCCCCGTGGCTTCGGATACTCGACGCGGCTGACCATGAGCCACGCCACACCCATGATGGCCAGCAGCGTCGGCACGAACGGCAGCTCCAGCAGCACGATCGACACGACCGTCAGCGCACCGAACGGGCCGGGCATGCCCTGGAACATCCCGTCACGCATCGGCACGCACGAGAATCTCGCGAGGCGCAGCACCACCGCCAGCAGCACCACGACGGCGGCCACCACCGACACCTGCTGGTTCGCGTCGTTGGCGACCATGCCCCACGTGGCCACGAAGTAGGCGGGTGCGAGGCCGAAGCTGATGAGGTCGGAGAGGTTGTCCAGCTCCGCGCCCATCGCCGAGCTGCGCAGCTTGCGCGCCACGAGCCCGTCGAAGAGGTCGAACACGGACGCCAGCAGCATCAGCATCACCGCGGTCGCGGCGCTGTGCCGCGCCATCCCGCCGTCCTCGCTGCCCGTCAGATGCGGGATGAGGACGCCGGTGGTGGTGAAGTACACCGCCATGAAGCCGCACGTGGCGTTGCCGAGCGTCAGTGTGTCCGCTATCGACAGCCGCGTGGACAGCGGCATCTCGTCGTCGTCCGCCTCGGCCTCGGCGACCCAGGCGGCGGCCTGTGTATCGGGATCAATCACGGTCAAGACGAGTCACCCCCGCGGTCGTGGCCTGCCCGACCTCGACGCCGGCCTCGACGCCCTCGGGGAGGTAGATGTCGACGCGGGACCCGAAGCGGATCAGCCCCACGCGGTCGCCCTGTTCGACCTTGCAGCCCTGCGGCACGTACGGAACGATCCGGCGCGCCACCGCACCGGCGATCTGGATCATCTCCACATCGCCGATCTCGGTGTCGAAGTGCCAGATCACGCGCTCGTTGTTCTCGCTCTCCTTGTTGAAGGCCGGCACATAGCCACCGGGGACGTGCTCCACCGAGGCCACGGTGCCCGCGAGCGGGGCGCGGTTGACGTGCACGTTGAGCGGGCTCATGAAGATCGCGACGCGGGTACGGCCGTCGTGCCACGGCATGATGCTCTGCACCACTCCGTCGGCCGGAGAGATGACGCGTCCCTGTGCGATCTCACGCTCCGGGTCGCGGAAGAACCAGAGCATGCCTGCCGCGAGCGCGGTCGCCGGTACGGCGACGGCCGCCGCTCTCTTCGAGCGGCGTGCGCGGAGGAGTGCGACGGCCGCCGTGGCGACGGTCGGCAGAAGCCACGGCGACGCTCCGCGCGCGATGCGGACTCGTCCGCGGGGTGCAGAGGATGGGCTGTGGGGCATGTATGACCTTCGTAGCGGAGGGAGCCGCGGCTGCTCGGGGGACGGCGGCTTTCCGGGATGTTATCGGTTACGGATGGCAACTGGCCAAGCCAGTACGACAGTCCGTGCCCCTGATCCCGGATCGGGATGGCGTCCCGACCGGCAGGAAAACATCCTGAAAAGGGACATCACCCCTGGAAGCGGTACTCCTCCAACAGGCGGCGGCCTACGATCATTTTCTGGATCTCGGCGGTTCCTTCACCGATCAAGAGCATCGGCGCCTCCCGGTAGAGGCGCTCGATCTCGTACTCCTTCGAGAAACCGTACCCGCCGTGGATGCGAAACGCGTCCTCCACGACCTCCTTGCAGTATTCGGAGGCGAGGTATTTGGCCATGCCGGCCTCGAGATCGTTGCGCTGACCGGCGTCTTTCTTGCGGGCCGCGCCGACCATCAGCGCATGGGCGGCCTCGACCTTCGTCCCCATTTCGGCCAGCTTGAACTGGATCGCCTGGTGCTGAGCGATGGGCTTTCCGAAAGTATGCCGTTGCTGTGCGTAGTCGATGCCCAGCTCGAAGGCACGCTGTGCGACTCCGCAGCCACGCGCCGCGACATTGACGCGGCCGACTTCGACGCCGTCCATCATCTGGTAGAAGCCGCGGCCGGTCTCGCCGCCGAGCACCCGGTCCGCGGGAACCCGCAGGTCCTGCATGACGAGTTCGGTGGTGTCGACGCCCTTGTAGCCCATCTTGTCGATCTTGCCGGGGATGGTCAGCCCGGGGCGCACCTCGCCGAAGCCGGGCTCCTTCTCCACCAGGAACGTCGTCATCGACTTGTGCGGCGGCGAACCCTCGGGCAGGCCCTCGTCGGTACGGCACAACACCGCGACCAGCGTCGACGAGCCTCCGTTGGTGAGCCACATCTTCTGCCCGTTGAGCACGAAGTCGCCGTCGGCGCCGTCGCGTACGCCCTTGGAGGAGATGGCCGAAACATCCGAGCCCAGTCCCGGCTCCGACATGGAGAAGGCGCCGCGCACCTCGCCCGTGGCCATCCTCGGCAGGAAGTGGTCCTTCTGCTCCTGGGTGCCGTGCTGTTTGAGCATGTACGCAACGATGAAGTGGGTGTTGATGATGCCCGAGACGCTCATCCAGCCGCGGGCGATCTCCTCCACGCACAGCGCGTACGTGAGCAGCGACTCACCGAGCCCGCCGTACTCCTCGGGGATCATCAGGCCGAACAGGCCCAGTTCCTTGAGCCCTTCGACTATCTCCGTCGGGTACTCATCGCGGTGCTCCAGCTCCGTGGCGACCGGGAGGATCTCCTTGTCGACGAAGCCGCGCACTGTGGCGAGGATCTCCTGCTGGATCTCGGTGAGACCTTCGGTCTGTGCGAGCCGTCCCATCTCACTTTCCTCCCTTGCCGGGGCCCTCGCGCAGTTCGGGGCGGCCCGGCTGCTCTCCTCCCCTTTCCTTCACGTAGGTCTCCGTCGGCACCATCACCTTGCGCCGGAACACGCACACGAGGGTGCCGTCCTGGTTGTAGCCCTTGGTCTCGACGTGGACGATGCCGCGGTCGCTCTTCGACTTCGACGGGATCTTGTCCAGGACGGTGGTCTCGCCGTAGATCGTGTCGCCGTGGAAGGTCGGCGCGACGTGCTTGAGCGACTCGATCTCCAGGTTGGCGATGGCCTTCCCCGAGACGTCCGGGACGGACATGCCCAGCAGCAGCGAGTAGACGTAGTTGCCGACGACGACGTTCTTTCCGAAGTCGGTGGTCTTCTCCGCGTAGTTGCTGTCCATGTGGAGCGGGTGGTGGTTCATCGTCAGCAGGCAGAACAGGTGGTCGTCGTACTCCGTGACGGTCTTGCCGGGCCAGTGCCGGTAGACGTCCCCGACGGTGAACTCCTCGTAGGTGCGGCCGAATTGCATCTCGCTCAGCCCTCCGGTGCTTCGAAGCTCGTCGTGCGGGACATCCCGGCGGCACGGCCCTTGCCCGCGACGACCAGGGCCATCTTGCGGCTGGCCTCGTCGATCATCTCGTCGCCGAGCATCGCCGAGCCCTTCTTGCCGCCCTGCTCGGACGTGAAGTACTCGTAGGCGTCGAGGATCATCTCGGCGTGGTCGTAGTCCTCCTGGGAGGGGGAGAAGATCTCGTTGGACGCCTCGACCTGACCGGGGTGCAGCACCCACTTGCCGTCGTAGCCGAGCGCGGCGGCACGCTGCGCCACCTCGCGGAAGCCGTCGACGTTCTTGATCATCAGATACGGGCCGTCGATGGCCTGGAGGTCGTGGGTGCGGGCGGCCATCAGGATCCGCATCAGGATGTAGTGGTACGCGTCCGACGGGTAGCCCGGCGGCTGTTCGCCGACGACGAGGGACTTCATGTTGATCGACGCCATGAAGTCCGCGGGCCCGAAGACGATCGTCTCCATACGCGGCGACGACGCGGCGATCTCGTCGACGTTCACCAGGCCCTTGGCGTTCTCGATCTGCGCCTCGATGCCGATGCGGCCCACCTCGAAGCCCATGGTCTTCTCGATCTGCGTGAGCAGCATGTCCAGGGCCTGCACCTGCTGGGCGTCCTGGACCTTCGGCAGCATGATGCAGTCGAGGTTCTGCCCGGCGCCCTCGACGACGGTGACGACGTCGCGGTAAGTCCAGTGCGTCGTCCAGTCGTTGACCCGCACGACCCTTGTCTTGCCGCTCCAGTCGCCCTCGTTGAGGAACTTCACGATGGTGTGCCGGGCGTCCGGCTTGGCCAGCGGCGACACGCGTCCTCCAGGTCGAGGAAGACCTGGTCCGCGGGGAGGCCCTGCGCCTTCTCCAGGAAGCGCGGGTTGCTGCCGGGCACGGCCAGGCAGGAGCGCCGGGGGCGCAGACGGCGGGATGCCTGGCCGGCGTCCGGCGACGGGGCTGTCATGCGGGGACCTCCAGGGGGTCGAGCTTGTTCGCTGTGCGGATTTCGTTGACGATACGGCCGATGATCTCCGTGATGCCGAAGTCCTTCGGCGTGAAGACGGCCGCCACTCCTGCCTCGCGCAGGGCGGCGGCGTCGCCCGCGGGGATGATGCCGCCGACGACGACGGGCACGTCCTCGGCGCCGGCCTTGTGCAGCCGCCGCAGCACGTCCGGTACGAGTTCGGCGTGCGAGCCGGAGAGGATCGACAGGCCCACGCAGTGGACGTCCTCGGCGACGGCGGCCGAGGCGATCTGCTCGGGCGTGAGCCGGATGCCCTGATAGACCACCTCGAAGCCCGCGTCGCGGGCCCTCACGGCGATCTGCTCGGCACCGTTGCTGTGCCCGTCCAGGCCGGGCTTGCCAACCAGCAGCCGCAGTTTGCCGACGCCCAGTTCAGCGGCGGTCAGCTCCACGCGGCGGCGCACGTCGGCGAGCGCGGAGCCCTCCTCGGCGGGCACCGCCACCGGCGCGCTGCTGACCCCCGTAGGCGCACGGAACTCCCCGAACACCTCCCGCAGAGCGCCTGCCCACTCGCCGGTGGTGACGCCGGCGCGGGCGCACTCCAGCGTCGCCTCCATCAGGTTGGCGTCCGTGGCGGCGGTGTCCTTCAGGCGCTGGAGGGCGCGCTGCGCGGCCCCTTCGCCCGAGGCGTCCCGCTCGGCACGCCAGCGCCCGACCGCCTCGGCGACCTGCGCCTCGGTAGCCGGATCGACGCTGTGAATCGCCGTCTCCAGATCGGCCGTGAGCGGGCTTGGCTCCGTCGCCTCGTAGCAGTTGACGCCGACGATCTTCTCCTCGCCGGACTCGATACGGCCGCGCCGCTCGGCGTGCGAGGAGACCAACTGCGACTTCAGATAGCCCGATTCGACCGCGGCCATCGCGCCGCCGAGCTTCTCGATGTGCTCCATCTCGGCCAGGGACGCCTCGACGAGTTCGTCCACCTTGGCCTCGACGACATGCGATCCGGCGAAGATGTCGTCGTACTCCAGCAGGTCGCTCTCCAGCGCCAGGACCTGCTGGATGCGCAGCGACCACTGCTGGTCCCACGGCCGCGGCAGACCCAGCGCCTCGTTCCAGGCGGGCAGTTGAACGGCGCGGGCACGCGCGTCCTTGGAGAGGGTGACGGCCAGCATCTCCAGCACGATCCGCTGGACGTTGTTCTCCGGCTGCGCCTCGGTCAGGCCCAGGGAGTTGACCTGTACGCCGTAGCGGAAGCGGCGCTGCTTGGGATCGGCGATGCCGTACCGCTCACGCGTGATCCGGTCCCAGATGCGGGTGAACGCCCGCATCTTGCACATCTCCTCGACGAAGCGGACGCCCGCGTTGACGAAGAAGGAGATGCGCGCCACCACGTCGCCCATCCGCTCCTGCGGCACCTGCCCGGAGTCCCGTACGGCGTCGAGTACGGCGACCGCCGTGCTCATCGCGTACGCGATCTCCTGGACCGGCGTGGCACCGGCCTCCTGGAGGTGGTAGCTACAGATGTTGATCGGGTTCCACTTGGGGATGCGGGCGACCGTGTAGGCGATCATGTCCGTGGTCAGCCGGAGCGAGGGCCCCGGCGGGAAGACATGCGTGCCCCGCGAGAGGTACTCCTTGACGATGTCGTTCTGCGTCGTCCCCTGGAGCTTGGAGACGTCCGCGCCGTGCTCCTCGGCGACGACCTGGTAGAGCGCCAGCAGCCACATGGCTGTGGCGTTGATCGTCATCGAGGTGTTCATCTGCTCCAGCGGGATGCCCTCGAACAGCCGCCGCATGTCCGCGACATGGGAGACCGGCACCCCGACCCTGCCGACCTCGCCGCGGGCGAGGACGTGGTCGGGGTCGTAGCCGGTCTGCGTCGGCAGGTCGAAGGCGACCGAGAGCCCCGTCTGGCCCTTGGCGAGGTTGCGCCGGTACAGCTCGTTGGACGCCTCGGCGGTGGAATGGCCCGCGTAGGTGCGCATGAGCCAGGGCCTGTCCTTCGCCCTGCGTGCGCCTGCGGGACCCGTAGCGCCCGCGTCAGCGCTCTCCCCTCGGTTCGTCATCCCGGGTCACGCGGCCTTGCCGCTGCTCCGGCCGCTGTCGGCCTCGCGGAACAGGTTGATGGCGTCCAGGTGCTTGGCCCGCTTGGCCTCGTCGCGCACCCCCAGGCCCTCCTCGGGGGCCAGCGCGAGGACGCCGACCTTGCCCTGGTGGACGTTGCGGTGCACGTCGTGTGCGGCCTGGCCCGTCTCCTCCAGGTGGTACGTCTTGGAGAGCGTCGGGTGGATCTTCCCCTTGGAGATGAGGCGGTTGGCCTCCCACGCCTCGCGGTAGTTGGCGAAGTGCGAACCGACGATCCGCTTCAGCGACATCCACAGGTAGCGGTTGTCGTAGGTGTGCTGGTAGCCGGAGGTGGAGGCGCAGGTGACGATGGTGCCGCCCTTGCGCGTGACGTAGACGCTGGCGCCGAAGGTCTCCCGCCCGGGGTGCTCGAAGACGATGTCGACGTCCTCGCCGCCGGTCAGTTCGCGGATGCGCTTGCCGAAGCGCTTCCACTCCCTCGGGTCCTGGTTGTGCTCGTCCTTCCAGAACTTGTAGCCCTCGGCGCTGCGGTCGATGATCGCCTCGGCGCCCATGCGCCGGCAGATGTCCGCCTTCTGTTCGCTGGAGACGACGCAGATGGGGTTGGCGCCGCCGGCGAGCGCGAACTGCGTCGCGTAGGAGCCCAGTCCGCCGCTGGCGCCCCAGATGAGGACGTTGTCGCCCTGCTTCATCCCGGCGCCGTTACGGGAGACGAGCTGCCGGTAGGCGGTGGAGTTGACGAGGCCGGGTGCCGCGGCCTCCTCCCAGCTCAGATGGCCGGGCTTGGGCATGAGCTGGTTCGACTTGACCAGCGCGATCTCGGCGAGCCCGCCGAAGTTGGTCTCGAAGCCCCAGATGCGCTGCTCCGGGTCGAGCATCGTGTCGTTGTGCCCGTCGGCCGACTCCAGTTCGACGGAGAGGCAGTGCGCCACGACCTCGTCGCCGGGCTTCCAGGAGTTCACGCCCGCTCCGGTGCGGAGCACGACCCCGGCCAGGTCGGAGCCGATGACGTGGTACGGCAGGTCGTGGCGCTTGGCCAGCGGCGAGAGCCGCCCGTAGCGCTCCAGGAAGGCGAAGGTGGACACGGGCTCGAAGAGCGACGTCCACACGGAGTTGTAGTTGACGGAGGAGGCCATGACGGCCACCAGCGCCTCGCCGGGCCCCAGTTCGGGCACGGGCACCTCGTCGACATGGAGGGACTTGCGGGGGTCCTTCTCACGGGAGGGTAGGCCGTCGAACATCTCGGCCTCGTCCCGGTGGACGGTCACTGCGCGGTAGGACTCCGGGAGCGGAAGGTTCGCGAAGTCTTCGGCTGTGGTGTCTGACGCGAGGATCGCGTCGAGGATCTTGTTCACGGTGATGCCTCCGGCGAAGCGCTGTGGAAGGAGACGCTTTGAGGGTCGTCGGGTGTGAGGCAGAGCCGTCGGTTCGGCGGGGTGATGCTGTTGGCTGCGCTGGTGAGCGCGGGGTGCCTGTGACGCAGGCGTCCGGGCACGGACGGGTGTCGTGCCGTTGGGACAGCGCCCGGACGTGGAACAAGGTATGACACCCAGTGCCAGGACACAAGACACTGCGTGCCAAGAATTTCTCTCACTTGTCGTGAGGTGGCGCACGCATGAGCACCGCCCGGGGTCTCGTCGGCGAGCGGGGCACCCGAAACCGGCCGCCGGTCTCCGTCCCGTGCCGCCGCTACGGGCCAATCCGCCTGCGCGACAAGGGCGTTGGCGCCCGGCGGCCGTCGCGCTTCCCGGGGTGCGGGCCGCCTTCCGGGCCTGGTTGAGCCGAACAGGCCACGGCCTAACGCCGGTTTCGCCCTCCGCGGCCCAGGGGACCGTCTCGACCCATCACAGCCCTTTTGACTTCGCGCCTGCGAAGGCGCGCGACCGAAAGCAGAGGGAGACCCATGGGTCGGACACGCAGACGTCGTACGGTCGTCTCCGCCGCGCTCGCCGCGGTGGCAGCCGTCATCGTCACGGCCGCGCCGCCGGAGGGCGCGGGCGCCGCGACGCGGACCGCAACCACCCCGCCGGACGAGACCGCCGCCGCGAAGGGCCACGGCGCGAAGGAGCCCCGACCGCCCCGTCTCCCGCGTGACTTCAGCGGCAAGGGCAAATGGGTCGTACGTGACCTGGGGATCACGGTGCCGTTCCGCTGGCGGGGGAGGAACGGCGACAGCCAGATGATCGCGGGAGGCCCGCAGTATCCGATCTGGTTCACGAACCTGATCTACCGCGGCGACCTCTACACGCTGACCTACAAGTGGCCCAACCTCAGGGACCACACGTGCTCGAAGATCCCCGGGCTCGGTCTGAGCGAACTGAACGGATTCCTCAAGCGATCACGGTTCGTGGGGCGGGAGATCCTTCAGCGGAACCCCCGGCGGCATGTGAACCACTGGAGGGCCGGTGTCGTCCTGCCGAAGCTGCCTCCGGGGAAGTTCCTGCGCCTGCCGCTGGCACTCGGGGACATCTACGTCGACCAGCGCGACCGGGGCAGGTTCTGGCAGGTCCTGCAATTCGGCGTCCAGAATCTCTACGACCCGGAACTGGACGAGTGGGCGATGATGGACACCTTCGACCGCAAGCCGGGGAAGGTCACGCTGCCCCGGGAGTGCGCCGACGCTACGAACGTGGGCACGGCCTCCGGCGGCTCCCGGCGGTGAGAGTGCGGCCCGGCCCGGCCACGCGGGACCCGGGCCCCTGTTCCGGGTCCGGTTCCGTTTCCGTAGTCGCCTGCGCGGACCGGGCGCGGACCATCGGACGACCGGACCCGGACCCGGCGTGGGTCAGTCCCGCAGCGCCTGCTCGATCGTGCGCATGATCTCGCCGATGGGAGTGTCCGTGCGCGCCACGGTGACCAGCACCTCGTCCTCCCGCCTGGTCTCCGCGCCGGCGCCGCCCGGCGTCCCCGTGCCGAGGCCGGGCTCGGGCGACGCCAGCCGGTTCGCGCCGAATCCCGTGCCGAACGTCCTGCGTACGATCGCGAAGGCGTGGTCGAGCTGTGCCTCCACGTCGCCGACGGCGCCGCTGCGCAGCCAGCGCCGCAGCACGTGGTTGTGCGCCGTGACGACCGCGGAGGCGGCGACCTCCGCGAGGAGCGGGTCGTCGTCGCCGTCGCGGTGGGCCGCCTCGTCGAAGTGGCCGAGGAGATAGCGCGTGAACAGCCGCTCGTAGCGGGCCACGGAGGCGATCTCCCGTTCGCGCAGCGCCGGGACCTCGCGGGTCAGCTTGTAGCGTTCGACGCTTCCCTTCGGCGAGGCCGCGTACATCCGCATGACCTCTTTGATGCCGCGGCAGACGGTGTCGAGGGGGTTCTCGTGCGGGGGCGCGGCCTCCAGTACGGCCTGTGCCCTGACGAGGGTGTCGTCGTGGTCGGGGAAGATCGCTTCTTCCTTGGCGCGGAAGTGCCGGAAGAAGGTGCGGCGGGCGACTCCGGCCGTCGCCGCGATCTCGTCGACCGTCGTCGCCTCGTAACCTTTCGTCGCGAAGAGTTCCATGGCCGCCGCCGCCAACTCGCGGCGCATCCTTAGGCGCTGGGAGGACGCGGCATGCGAACGGGACGGCTTCGCGGTGTCTGACATGCAGGGAACGTTACATGCCGTGACGGACTCGGGGGGCGGGCTGTCGCCTGAGGGCTCAAGCAGCCCGCCCCACCGGTTGTCCCACTTCACCTCACGCGTCACCGACGTGCGTACTCGCGGAAACCCCGTCCCGTCTTGCGGCCGAGGCAGCCCGCCGCCACCAGGTGCTCCAGCAGCGGCGCGGGCGCCAGCCCCGGGTCGCGGAACTCCCGGTGCAGCACCTGCTCGATGGCGAGCGAGACGTCCAGGCCGACGACGTCCAGAAGCTCGAAGGGCCCCATCGGATAGCCGCCGCCGAGGCGCATCGCGGCGTCGATGTCGTCGAGGGAGGCGTAGTGCTGCTCGACCATCTTCACGGCGTTGTTGAGGTACGGGAACAGCAGCGCGTTCACGATGAACCCCGCACGGTCGCCGCAGTCCACGGGGTGCTTGCGGATGGCGCCGCACACCTCGCGCACCGTGGCGTGCGCCTCGTCGCCGGTGAGGACCGTACGCACGACCTCCACGAGCTTCATCGCGGGCGCCGGGTTGAAGAAGTGCATGCCGACGACGTCCTGCGGGCGGGACGTGGCACGGGCGCAGGCGACCACCGGGAGGGAACTGGTGGTCGTGGCCAGCACCGCGCCCGGCTTGCACACCTCGTCGAGCCTGGCGAACAGCTCCCGCTTGACGGCCAGGTCCTCCGCCACCGCCTCGACCGCCAGGTCGACGCCTACCAGTGAGTCCAGCGATCCGGCGGGGGTGATGCGGGCGAGCGCCGCGTCCCGGTACTCCTCGCTCAACCGCCCCTTCTTCACGGCCCGTTCGAAGGACTTGGCGATGCGGGCCTTGGCCTTCTCGGCCTTCTCCTCACTGCGTGCCGCGAGCACCGTGTCGTATCCGGCCTTGGCGAAGACCTCGGCGATGCCGCTCGCCATGGTGCCGGAGCCGGCGACTCCGACGGCGGAGACGGGACGGCCCCGGCCGCGGGCGGCGTCCCCGTCGGGGGTCTCGGAGTCGGCGACGGTGACGGACGAGCCGGGGGCGTCGTAGGTGTAGAAGCCCCGCCCGGCCTTCTGCCCGGTGAGGCCGGCGTCGCTGAGCTGGCGCAGGATGGGCGCCGGCGCGTGGAGGCGGTCGTGGGAGTCGGCGTACATCGCGTCGAGCACGGTACGGGCGGTGTCGATCCCGATGAGGTCGAGCAGCGCCAGCGGCCCCATGGGCAGTCCGCAGCCCAGCCGCATGGCGTTGTCGATGTCCTCGCGGCTGGCGTAGCGCGACTCGTACATCGCGGCGGCCTGGTTGAGGTAGCCGAACAGCAGCCCGTCGGCGACGAATCCGGGGCGGTCGCCGACCGCGACGGGTTCCTTGCCCAGTTCCCGCGCCAGGTCGGTCACCGCGGCGACGGCCTCTGGCGAGGTCAGTACGGAGGAGACGACCTCGACGAGCTTCATCGCCTGTGCGGGGTGGAAGAAGTGCAGCCCCAGGACGCGTTCGGGACGGTCGGAGTCGGCCGCGAGCCGCGTCACGGACAGCGCGTTGGTCCCTGTCGCGAGGATGGTGTCCGGCTTGACGACGGTGTCGAGCGCGGCGAACACCTGGCACTTGGTGTCGTAGTCCTCCGGCACCACCTCGATGACGAGTTCCGCTTCGGCGGCGGCCTCCAGTTCGGTGAAGGTACGGAAGCGGGCGAGGGCGCTGCGCCGCTCGTCCTCCGTCATGCGCTCGCGCTGTACGGCGCGGGCGGTGGACGCCTCGAAGGCGGCGGTGGCGTTGCGCGCGGCGGTGTCGCTGATGTCGATGCCGATGACCTCGCGGCCTGCCCGGGCGAGTACGTCGGCGATGCCGGTGCCCATGGTGCCGAGGCCGACGACGGCGATGGTGTGCAGAGGCGGACGGTCCATCACGGGACTCCTCTGATGTGACGACTGACGATGAGGGTGTGCGCCGCCGCGCAACAGCGGGCGCGGCAGCGGAGGAACCGGCGGTCCGGGACCGCGGAACGGAAGAATCGGACAGAACCGGCGGTCCTGTATCCGGCGAATCGAAGGTTCGAGATCGAAGGTTCGAAACGGGGAAGTGAGTGAACAGGGCGGCAGAAAGGACCGGCACGGGATCAACCGGCCCTGTCCCAGGGGCCGTTCCGTACCGAGTGCGGTGCTGTCCGGGCCGTCTCGCGGTGGTGTGCCGCGTCCCGGACCCCCGCCGAACCGACTTCACTCTCGGGCGGCTGCGTCACCAGGCCGCCTGAGCGGGGGTTCCGCTCTGACGAGCAACCTTAACTCGTGGGTAACCAATGCGCCAGGGGTATGGCACTTCCAGGGCTGTGGGACGGAGCACGTGGGGGAGGGAGCGTAAGTGGGCGACGCATTCCGATCGTTGATCGATCGCGTACGGGCAGAGGCGGATCCCGTCGAGTACGAACGGCTGGTCGCACTCGCCAGGGAGGACACTCCCGCGGCGCGCGACGAGCTGGCGTCGGTGCTGGCGGAGAGCCAACGCCCGTTGTGGGCGCGGGAGGTGGCCGCGTTCGCGCTGGGCAGCGGCGGCGACAGGCGAAGCTTCGAGACGCTGATCTTCATGCTGAACTACCGCGATCCCGTGCGCTGTGCCACCGCCGCCCACGCCCTGGCACGACTGCGCGACCCCCGTACGGCCCGAGCCGCCGCGGCCCTCGCGACCAACGAACTGCGCACCGGCTACGCGCTGCACGCAGTGCGGCTGCTGACGGCGTTACGTGCGCCCGAGTCCGTTCCGACCCTGATCTCCGTACTCCAGCGGCTGCTGATGGGACCCGTGCACTACTGGCCGATCGCCGAGGCATGTGTGCAGGGCCTGGGCGCGCTGGGGGACCGGCGTGCGATCGCGGTGCTCGGTGCGGCTGCCGAGCATCACCGGCTCTCGCCGTCGGCGAAGGCGGCGCTGGCGCGAATACCGGTGCAGCAGGGTCGGGCGCGCAGAAGGCCGGTGAAGCCGAACCGCTGTCCGTGAACGGGCCGCCGCACCTCGCACGGGGCGTCACCTCCTGCTGCCGTGACGCCGCACAAGCCGTGGCCCCATAGCCGTGACCGCCCACAGCTCCGCCCGGCCGAATCCGGACAGAAGATGTCTCATATCGGCGTGAGCATGTCCGTATGACTGTGAGCTGGGCGGCCTTCCATGCCGCCGAACCCGAGTTCGCCGACACCGTCCGCGCCCGCTTCGGTGCCTTCAAACACCATGTGCTGGCCACTATCCGCCCCGACGGCTCGCCCCGGCTGACCGGTCTGGAGGGTGACTTCCGCGGCGACGAGCTGTGGCTGGGCATGATGATCGGCTCCCGCAAGGCGCTCGATCTGCGCCGGGACCCTCGCTTCTCGATGTACGCCAATCCCGGCACGGGCACCGGCATGCACGGCGGCGACGTCCGTGTGTCGGGGCGGGCGGTCGAGGTGACGGATGCGGAGGAGTTCGCGCGCTACGCGGAGGGCGTCTCCGGCGGCGAGGCGCCCGAGCGCTTCCATCTCTTCCGTGCGGAACTGTCCGAGGTCGTACGCATCACCATCGAGGACCCGCACATCGTCTTCCAGGTCTGGCACCCGGGCCACGCCCTGCGCACCATCCGCCGCGCCGACGAGGACAGCACGATCCACGAGGACCTCTAACGCCGGGCAGACGAGGGCGGCGCGGCGGATCCGATCACGCGGCAGGTGCCCGACGGGCCCTACAGCAGCGTCAGTTGGGTGCAGTCCGGTGCCGCCGGCTCCGGTTCCGGTGCCCGGTCGGGGTGCACTTCGACGCGTCGGTGGGTGCCGGGGGAGGTGGGGCCGATGCCGTACTCGGCGGCCAGTTCGTGCACCTGGCGTGTGATGCGGCGCTGATACCACTTCGGGGCGTAGGCGCCGTCGGCGTACAGGCCCTCGTAGTGCCGTACGAGCTGCGGGTGGTGCTCGGCGAGCCACTTCATGTACCACTCGCGGGCTCCCGGCCGCAGATGCAGCGCGAGCGGCGTCACGGAGGTGGCGCCGGCGGCGGCTATCGCCCGCACCGTGGTGCGCAGCCGCTCCGGTGAGTCGCTGAGGAAGGGGATGACGGGAGCCATCAGCACACCGCAGGGGATGCCCTGGCTGCTGAGGGTCCGCACGACGTCGAGCCGCCGTTCCGGAGCGGGGGTGCCCGGCTCGACGGTGCGCCACAGCTCCTCGTCGGTGAAGCCGACGGAGACGGAGATGCCGACGTCGGTGACGGCCGCGGCGGAGCGCAGCAGATCGAGGTCGCGCAGGATCAGCGTGCCCTTGGTGAGGATCGAGAAGGGGTTGGCGTAGTCGCGCAGGGCGGTGAGGATGCCGGGCATCAGCCGGTAGCGGCCCTCTGCCCGCTGGTAGCAGTCGACATTGGTGCCCATAGCGATGTGCTGCCCGCGCCAGCGGCTCGAACCGAGCTCGCGGCGCAGCAGTTCGGGGGCGTTGACCTTGACGACGATCTGGGAGTCGAAGCCCGCGCCGGTGTCGAGGTCGAGGTAGCGGTGCGTGCCGCGTGCGAAGCAGTACACACAGGCGTGTGAGCATCCCCGGTACGGGTTGACCGTCCATTCGAACGGCATCCGGGAGGCTCCCGGCACCCGGTTCACGATCGAGCGCGCCCGTACCTCGTGGAAGGTGATCCCGGCGAACTCGGGGGTGTTGAACGTGCGTGTCACCACGTCGGTGCCGAAGAGGGCGGGATTCACCGCCGACCCGTCGCCGCTCAGGTTCTCCCAGCGCATGGACCCTCCTCGTGCCTCGTGCCGTTCGTACGCAGAGAATAGAACATCTGTTCCCCAGGGCTCTGTCAAGCCGATTTGGGCCCGGGTTCGCGGGGTGATTGAGTTGGCTGGCGCCTGCGGGCGCGACGGATGCGGCGAGGAGCAGGAGGAGCAGATGGCGCAGGTCGAGGCGACGACCCATCGCGAGATCGCGGCAGAGCCGGGGGAGGTGCGCCGCGCGCTCGCCGACTACCGCGAGACCAGGCCGAAGCTGCTGCCCGGCCACTTCAGCGAGTACGAGGTGCGCGAGGGCGGCGAAGGCGCCGGCACCGTCGTGCACTGGAAGCTCCAGGCCACCAGCAAGCGAGTACGCGACTGCCTGATGGACGTCACCGAGCCGTCCGAGGGTGAACTGGTCGAGAGCGACCGCAACTCCACGATGGTCACGACGTGGACGGTGGCGCCCGGCGGGACGGAGGGCTCCTCCCGCGTCACCATCAGGACCACATGGAAGGGCGCCGGCGGTATCGGCGGGTTCTTCGAGCGGACCTTCGCACCCAAGGGGCTGGGCCGCATCTACGACGAGATGCTCGCCAAGCTCGCCGCCGAGACGGAGAAGTAGCGGGCGCCCCGGGGGCTCCCAGGCGCTGCCGGGGGGCGGTCGCAGGCCGCAGGCCGCTCACCGGATCGAGTGGTTTCAGCGGCGGCACCGGCTACGCGCCGCCGCGACCGCCCCCTCTCCGTGCATGGGGAAACCCGCAGTTGAGGGCCCGACACATGCCCGGTGCAACGGAGTTGGGGCCCTCCGGCGCCGACTGCCGCGCCGCTTGCCCGACTTGAACGGCCTTGTCGCACAGTGCGAGAAATGCTCCCCGAGAACGGGCGGACGCGACCTGGGGAGTGCGATGAGCGGTACGGCTCTGGAGCACCCTGACCCGCGGTCCCCGGCAGCCGTGGAAGTGACCCTGGAGATCCCGGCACCGGGCGACGCGACCCCGGAACCCGGGTCCGGACACGCGACCGGGACCGCACCGGAGCACGCCCCTGCGGAACACGCCCCGCCGGAGCGCGCCGCCGCACCCGCCGCCGCGCTCAGCCCGCGCCGCGTACGGCTGGTCTTCGTAGGCCTGCTGCTCGCACTGCTGCTGGCCGCGCTCGAACAGACCATCGTCGCCACGGCGTTGCCGAAGATCGTCGGTGAACTGCACGGCCTGGACCGCATGTCGTGGGCCGTCACCTCCTATCTCCTCGCGGCCACCATCGGCCTGCCCGTCTACGGCAAGCTCGGCGACCTCTTCGGACGCAAGGGGATCTTCCTCTTCGCGATCGCGGTGTTCGTCGTCGGCTCCGCCCTCGCGGGCCTGTCGCGCACCATGACCGAGCTGATCGCCTACCGGGCGCTCCAGGGCGCAGGCGCCGGCGGGCTCCTGATCGGCGTGCAGGCGATCATCGCGGACATCGTGCCGCCACGTGCCCGCGGCCGCTACATGGGCCTGATCGGCGCCGCGTTCGGAGTGGCGTCGGTGGCCGGGCCGCTGCTGGGCGGCTGGTTCACCGACGAACTGTCCTGGCGCTGGTGCTTCTGGATCAACGTCCCGTTCGGTCTGGTCACCCTGCTCGTCACGGCCTTCGTGCTGAAGTCGCCCCGCCCGCGCGGCCGTCCGAAGCTGGACGTGCTCGGCACGCTGCTGCTCGCCGCGTTCTCCACGTGCCTGGTGCTGCTGACGAGCTGGGGCGGCACGGAGTACGACTGGGACGACACGACCATCCTCGGGCTCGCCGCGGGCGCCGCACTGAGCGCGGCGGTCCTCCTCGCCGTCGAACACGCCGCGAGCGAGCCCCTTGTGCCGCTGCGTCTCTTCCGCGACTCCGTCTTCAACGTCACGGCGGTCGTCGGAATGGCCGTCGGCGCCGCGCTGTTCGGAGCGGCGAGCTATCTGCCGGGCTTCCTTCAGATGGTCGAAGGCGTCACCGCCACCGAGTCGGGCCTGCTGATGCTGCCCATGATGGCCGGGGTCGTGCTCTCCTCCACCGTCTCCGGGCGCCTGATCTCCCGCACGGGCCGCTACCGGGCGCACCCCGTGCTGGGCTGCGCCGTCTCCGCGGTCGGCATGTGGCTGCTCTCGCGGCTGGAGACCGGCACTTCACGCGTCGAATACAGCGTCTGGATGGCCGTACTCGGGCTGGGCATCGGGCTGGTGCTGCCGGTGCTGGTCCTGGCCGTACAGAACTCCGTACCCACGAGGGACCTCGGCGTGGCCACCAGCGCCAACAACTACTTCCGGCAGATCGGCGGCAGCGTGGGCGCCGCAGTCTTCGGCACCGTCTTCGTACAGCGGCTCAACGACGCGCTCGCCGCGAGGCTGCCGCACGACGCACCGGGCGCTCTGCCCGACCCGTCGTCGCTGACGCCGCAGACGGTGCACCGCCTGCCCGCACCGCTGCGTGAGATCTATGTGCAGGCGTACGCCGACGCGATGCCGCGCATCTTCCTCTACCTGGTCCCGGTGCTCGTGGTCGGGCTGCTGTTCGCCTTCTTCCTCAAGGAGAAACCGCTCGTGAACGAGAACGCCCCCGTGCCCGAGGCGCGCATCCCCGGGCGCGCCCCCGCAGCCGCCGCGGGTGCCGCCGCCGGCGCGGAAGTGCCGTGCACGGCAGGGGAGTTCCCGTGTGCGGAAGCGTGCGCCACCAGGACGGCACGAGCGTGCCGCGCGCCGCCCTCACCCTCATCGACACCTCCGGCAGGCAGGTCGGCCGGGGCGGCACGGGCGAGGACGGACGGTACGCGCTGAGCACGCCCGCCCCCGGGGCCTATGTACTGATCGCGGCGGCGAGCGGACACCAGCCGCAGGCCGTCAGCGTCAGCGTGGGGGAGCGGCCCGTGGAACTCGACGTGGTGCTCGGAGGCTCCGGGCGGCTCACGGGCTGTGTCCTCACCCCCGACGGGCAGCCCGTGCGGGAGGCGTCGGTGACCCTCACCGACGTACGGGGCGAGGTCGTGGCCGCCACCCGCAGCGGCGTGGAGGGAAGTTACGTCCTCGACGAACTGGTCGACGGCGAGTACACGCTCGCCGCGAGCGCCCCCGCCTACCGGCCCGCGGCGCTGCCCGTGGCCGTGCGCTCGGCACGCGAGACACGGCAGGACATCGAACTCGCGGGCGGCGCGATGCTGCGCGGCACCGTACGGGCGGGTGAGGGCAGGCCCGTCGAGGACGCCCGCGTGACGCTGCTGGACGCGGGCGGCAACGTCGTCGACACCGCGACGACCCGTGCCGACGGCGTCTTCCGCTTCGTGGACCTGGCCGCCGGTGAGTACACCGTCATCGCCGCCGGATATCCGCCCGTGGCGACCGTGTTGCAGATCGAGGGGGGCGGACGTACCGAGCGCGATCTGCGGCTGGGGCACGAGAACTGACGGGAACCGACCAGAACCGACTGAACCGACTGAACCGACTGAACCGACTGAACTGACGGAACTGACTGAACTGACGGAACAGACGGAACCGACGGAACTGACGCCGGGCGGTGGGCTCTTGCTGCGCCGGGGCGCCGGGCCGCCGCTGAGCGTCGGGCGCCCGCGGCTCGCGTGGGGGCGGCCTCCGAACGTGCGCCGCAGCGTGTCGCGGCAGCCCCGCAGACAACGCGCACGGGCGGTGAAATACCTGGTCAGTGCGCGGTGATGAGGGGTGCCGGTGGTTGAGACCACAGGAGTTATCCACAGGGGTGTCACCGGGTTTGCGTACCGCGTAACGTTCCGGACATGAAGATCCTCATCAGCGCCGACATGGAAGGCGCCACCGGCGTGACCTGGCCCGCCGACGTCCTGCCCGGCACCCCCCAGTGGGAGCGGTGCCGCCCGATGTTCACCTCGGACGTCAACGCCGCCGTGACCGGCTTCTTCGAGGGCGGCGCCGATGAGGTGCTCATCAACGAAGCGCACTGGACGATGCGCAATCTCCTGCTCGAACAGCTCGACGACCGCGCCCAGATGCTCACCGGCAGACACAAATCCCTGAGCATGGTCGAGGGCGTGCAGCACGGCGACGTCGACGGCATCGCCTTCGTCGGCTATCACACGGGCGCCGGCACCGAAGGCGTCCTCGCACACACCTACCTCGCCAACACCGTCACAGGCGTGTGGGTCGACGGCGCACGAGCCAGCGAAGGCCTGCTCAACGCCCTCGTCGTCGAGGAATACGGAGTGCCCGTGGTGCTGGTGACGGGCGACGACCGCACCGTGGAGGACTCGAAGGGATACGCCCCGGAAGCCTTCGGCGTAGCCGTGAAGGACTACGTCTCGCGCTACGCCGCGGTGTGCCGCACACCCGGCCGCACCGCCTCGGACATCGAAGACGCCGCCCGCAAGGCCACCGGGCTCGCCGTGCGCTCCAACCCGTCACCCCCTCAGGAACACACCGTGGAGCTGGAGTTCGACGCCGAGCACCTGGTGGGAGCGGCGACCGTCGTGCCCGGCGTGGAGCGCACCGGGGAGCGCCGAGTCGCCTACACCTCCCCGGGCATGTATGAGGGAATCCGCACGTTCAAGGCCGTCACGACCGTCGTATCGGCAGCGGTGGAGGAGCAGTATGGCTGAGCACATCGACCAGACGGCGCTCGACGAAGCGGTGACCTTCACTTCCGAGCTGATCCGCATCGACACCACCAATCGCGGAGGAGGCGAAGGCTCGGAGCGCGCCGCCGCCGAGTACGTGGCGGAGCGTCTGGCCGCAGCCGGCATCGAGCCCCGACTGCTGGAGAAGGCCCCGGGCCGTACGAACGTGGTGGCACGGGTGCCCGGCAGCGATCCCGGCGCGGACGCCCTCCTCGTACACGGCCATCTCGACGTGGTGCCCGCCGAGCCCTCCGACTGGAGCGTCCACCCCTTCTCCGGCGAGATCCGCGACGGCGTTGTCTGGGGCCGGGGCGCTATCGACATGAAGAACGCCGACGCGATGGTGCTGGCCCTCGTACGCGCCTGGTCGCGTGCCGGTGTCCGACCGCGCCGCGACATCGTGCTGGCGTTCACGGCCGACGAGGAGGACAGCGCCGACTACGGTTCGGGCTTCCTCGCCGACCACCACCCCGAGCTGTTCGAAGGCTGCACGGAAGGCATCAGCGAATCGGGAGCCTTCACCTTCCACGCCGGGAAGGAACTCCGGCTGTACCCCGTCGCGGCCGGGGAGCGCGGCACGGCCTGGCTGAAGCTCACCGCGAACGGCACGGCCGGACACGGCTCCAAAGTCAGCCGCGCCAACGCCGTGAGCAGACTCGCCGCCGCCGTCGCCCGCATCGGCGAGTACGAATGGCCGCAGCGGCTCACGCCGACGGTGCGCGCCGCGCTGAAGGAGCTGGCCGCCGTGCACGGGCTGCCCGTGCCGGACGTGGACGCACCCGGCTTCGACGCCGACAAGCTCCTCGCCGAACTCGGCCCGGCGGCGGCCCTCGTGGAGCCCACCGTGCGCAACAGCTCCAACCCGACGATGCTCAGCGCCGGTTACAAGGTCAACGTCATCCCCGGCAGCGCCACGGCCTTCGTCGACGGGCGCATGCTGCCCGGCGGCGAAGAGGAGTTCCACGACACCCTCGACCGGCTCACGGGACCGCATGTCGACTGGGAGTTCCACCACCGCGAGGTACCACTGGAGGCCTCGGTGGACTCTCGGGCGTACTCCGTGATGCGTGAAGCCCTGGAGCACTTCGACCCCGACGCCCATGTGGTGCCGTTCTGCATGTCCGGCGGCACGGACGCCAAACAGTTCTCCCGGCTGGGCATCGCGGGATACGGATTCACCCCGCTGAAACTGCCCGAAGGCTTCGACTACCAGGCGCTCTTCCACGGCGTCGACGAACGCGTCCCCGTCGACGCCCTGCACTTCGGCACCCGCGTCCTCGACCGCACCCTGCTCGCTCTCTGACCACCGGCTCCCGCGCCACGGACAGGGGCACACCGGCACCACCACCCACCCCTGCCCCGCTCTCCCGCACCCCGGCGAACAACCCCCCACGGAGGCTCACGCACATGGCGAAGACCACGGCTCCCTACGGCAGTTGGCCTTCCCCCGTCGACGCCGCACTCGTCGCGTCACACGACGGGAAACCCGAGTACCTCGGCGCCGTCGGAGACGAGATCTGGTGGACGGAGCCACGCCCCGCCGAAGGCGGACGCCGCGCCCTGATGCGCCTCGCCCCCGGCCGCGCCGAAGCCCAGTCGGTGCTGCCCGCCCCGTGGAACGTACGCAACCGCGTCATCGAATACGGCGGACTGCCCTGGGCGGGCACCCCGCGCCACGAAGACGGGCCCCTCATCGTCTTCACCCACTTCGCGGACCAGAGGCTGTACGCCTACGAGCCCGACACGGCGGGGCAGGCCCCACGGCCCCTCACACCCGTCGCGGAAGCCGTCCCCGGAGGACTGCGCTGGTGCGATCCCGTCATCGTGCCCGACAGGCCCACCGGGCCCGAAGTGTGGTGCGTGCTGGAGGAGTTCACCGGAGAAGGCCCCACCGACCTGCGACGGGTACTCGCCGCCGTACCCCTGGACGGCTCGGCGGCAGACGACCGCAGCCTCGTACGTGAACTGACCGACGACACAAGCCGATTCGTGACCGGCCCGCGGCGCTCCCCGGACGGCAGCCGCGTCGCATGGCTCGCCTGGGACCACCCCGCCATGCCCTGGGACGGCACACGAGTCATGACCGCGAGCGTCGACGGCGACGGCCGCTTCGAGGACGTGCACACCGTGGTGGGCGGGCCGCAGGAGTCCGTCGCCCAGATCGAATGGGCGCCCGACGGGGCGCTGCTGCTCGCGACCGACGAGAGCGGCTGGTGGAACCTGCGGCGCCTCGATCTCGACGCATCCGCCTCCGGCAGCGGCGCCAGCACCGAACTGTGCCCCAGGGAGGAGGAGTTCGCCGCCGGACTGTGGCGCATCGGTCAGAAGTGGTTCGCACCCCTCGAAGGCGGACTGATCGCCACACTGCACGGACGGGGCTCCATGAGGCTGGGCGTACTCGACCCCGAGACCGGCGAACTGGCCGACGCCGCCGGGCCTTGGACCGAGTGGTCCGGCGTGGCCACCGCAGGCAGCCGCGTCTTCGGCGTCGCCGCAGGACCCCACAGTTCGCACGAGGTCGTCGAACTCGACACCCGTACCGGACACAGCAGGGTCGTCGCCGCACACCACAAGGACCCCGTCGACCCCGCCTACTATCCGCAGCCTCAGGAACGCACCTTCACCGGACCCGACGGGCGAGAGATCCACGCCCAGGTCTACCCTCCGCACAACCCCGGATTCCAGGCGCCGGAGGGCGAGTTGCCGCCCTACGCGGTATGGGTGCACGGCGGCCCGACCAGCAGGGCCCCACTCGTGCTCGACCTGGAGATCGCCTACTTCACCTCACGCGGCATAGGGGTCGTCGAGGTGAACTACGGCGGCTCCACGGGCTACGGCCGCGCCTACCGCAACCGGCTGCGTGAGCAGTGGGGCGTCGTCGACGTCGAGGACTGCGCCGCCGTCGCACGGCAGTTGGCGGCGGAAGGCGAGGCCGACGCGCAGCGGCTGGCCGTACGCGGCGGCAGCGCCGGAGGCTGGACAAGCGCCGCCTCCCTCACCTCACCGGCCGCCGAAGGTCTCTACGCCTGCGGGACGATCAGCTACCCCATTCTCGACCTGGCCGGCTGGGCCACCGACGAGACCCACGACTTCGAATCGCAGTATCTGGAATCCCTCGTCGGCCCGTTGGAGCACCACCCCGAGCGTTACCGCGACCGCTCGCCCCTGCACCGGGCCGACCGGATCACCGTTCCGTTCCTGCTGCTTCAGGGGCTGGAGGACGTGATCTGCCCACCCGTCCAATGCGAACGCTTCGTGGCTCAAGTCGACGGCAGCGGCGTGCCGTACGCCTACCTCACCTTCGAGGGCGAGGGGCACGGCTTCCGCCGCGCCGAGACGATCATCCGCGCCGTCGAGTCCGAACTCTCCCTGTATCTACAGACGTTCGGCATCGAACGCGACGACGTACCCGTACTGGAGCTGAACCGATGACCAGCGACGCGACCGCCGCCCACGCCAAGGCCGCGCCCTCACGCGCCTCCGATTCCGAGCCTGGGCCCGCCACCGCCCCCGCCCCCGCCCCCGCCTCCGCATCCGCGCCCCGCACCGGGACTGGGCCCGCACCCGTCGCGCTGACCAGGCCACGGCGTCTGCGAGCAGGCGACCGCGTGGGGCTGGTCGCACCCAGCGGACCCGTACCCCCGGAACGGCTGGAGGCGGGCGTGGCCATCCTCCGTGAATGGGGCCTGGAGCCCGTCGTGGGACGGCACGTCCTGGCGCCGCATCCCTCGCTCGCTCACCTCGCGAGCACCGACGAACACCGGGCCCACGACCTGGAGGAAGCCTGGTGCGACCCGTCGCTCGCAGCCGTCATCTCGGCCCGGGGCGGCTACGGCACCCAGCGGCTGCTGGACCGCCTCGACTGGGACAGGATGCGGGCGGCAGGCCCGAAGGTATTCGTCGGCTACAGCGACCTCACCGTGCTGCACGAGGCACTCGCACAGCGGCTCGAACTCGCCACCCTGCACGGGCCGATGGCGGCCACCGCCTCCTTCCTTGAGGACGAGGCGACCCGGGACCATCTGCGCCGGTCGCTCTTCGAACCCGAGACCGTACTCCGCATCGGACCGGCGGACGGCTCCCGCACCGTCGTCCCCGGCCGAGCCCGCGGCCTCACCATCGGCGGCAACCTCTCCCTGCTCGCGGCCGAACGCGGCACCCCCTACGCCCGCCCCTCCGCCGCCGGTGCCGTGGTGCTGCTGGAGGACATAGACCAGCCGCCCTACAGCATCGACCGGCTGCTGACGCAGCTACTGCGCTCCGGCTGGTTCGACGGCGTCGCAGGCATCGCCCTCGGCTCCTGGACGGAGTGCGGAGACCCCGCAGAGGTCAGCGTGGTACTGCGTGAGCGGCTCGAACCACTGGGCGTGCCCCTGGTCGAGGGCATGGACTTCGGCCACGGCCCCTCGACGCCCACCCTTCCGCTCGGCGTCCCGGCCGTACTGGACGCCGACGCGCGCTCACTCACCTACGACGAACCGGGACTGCTGTGACCGCCATCGAAGCCTCCATCCCGCCGCTGCCGCCTGGCGAGCCGGACCCGTCCGTCGCCGACCCCCAAGCGCTGCTGCGCGGATACCTGGACTACTACCGCGACACCCTGCTGCGGAAGATCGACGGCCTGTCCGAGGCGGACCTGCGGGGCAGCCGCGTGCCGTCGGGCTGGTCGCCGCTGGAACTGGTGCGACATCTGACCTATGTCGAACGGCGCTGGCTCGCCTGGGGGTTCGAGGCAGAGCGGGTGCCGGACCCTTGGGGCGACAGGGGCGGCGACGACCGATGGCGCGTTCCCGACGGGGTGCCGACGGCCGACGTCATCGACGCGTTCCGCGCGCAGTGCGACCGCTCACGGGAGATCGTCCGCGAGGCGCGCCTCGACGCTCACGCACGGCTCGGCGGACGCTTCCCCACCGAGGACGAGGCGCCGTCGCTGGCGTGGATCCTCTTCCATCTGCTCCAGGAGTACGCACGCCACGTCGGACAGCTCGACGTGGCAAGGGAATTGGCGGACGGCGCGACGGGAGAGTGAGCGGGAAAAACGGGGCGGGGGGGGGGGGGAGGCCCCCGGCGGTTGGTTTCGACTTCCCTCCGCCTCCGAGTTCGCCCCGCGCTTCCGAGTTCGCCCCGCCCGCCCCGCCCGCCCCGCCCGCCCCGTAGTCCCTTCGCCGCGGCCCTCCCTCTCCCACGATCCCCCGACCCGCCCACCCCGGCTTTGACACTCCGACCCCCCCTCGCCGGAAGCTCCCCGAACTCCGTTCAGACTCCCGCGACTTCAGCCACGGTCCGTACCTGATCCGACATCCGTACGCTGTCCGAAAGGTCGCCGTGACCGTCGAGGTGGTACAGCAGGAAGTCGACGAGGCGTGCGACGGCCCAGGCTCGTAGGCGTGTCACGTCGGCGCCGGTCGCGTCGGCCACGAGCGCGGTGCGCCGGGTGAGCACCCGCCGCGGATCGGAATGCGCGAACGGGTCGCCGATCTGCTGGATCAGCGGCCAGGGGTCGAAGGCGGGGTCTCCGTACATCGGCTTGGTGTCTATCGCCAGCCAGGGCTCGCGCTGGGCGGCGAGGAGATTCCCCGGGTTGAAGTCGCCGTGCACGATGGTCTCCCGGCCCGCGCCGTAAGGGAGTTCGCGCAGCAGGTTCGCGCCGAGCGTGAACAGGCCGGTGTCGACGCCGGTGGGCCAGTCGTAGCGGGCCACGCGATCCTCGGCGCGTTGCGCCCAGTCGGCCGTCACAGTCGACAGCCGCTCGACGCAGGGCAATTGCTCGACGGGCGGCAAGTGCCCGCCGGTCGACGGCGGCTCGACGGACGGCAATCGCTCGACGGTCGACGGCTGCTCGACGGACGGCAGTCGGTGCTCGCCGCCCGTGCCCGCGTCCCACAGCCGCGTCAGCACACCGGCTCCCAGCAGCAGCCGTTCCTCCGGGGGCAGGCCGCGGGCTTCGCGCAGTTCGGTGCCGGGTTCGCAGCGTTCCAGCAGCAGGGCGTAGTGCTTCGGGTCGTGCTCGTGGACGAGTACCGAACCGCGGCCCGCCCACAGCTTCAGCACCTCGCCCTCGGGACGTGCCTCCCGGTGCGGCCAGCTCACCTTCAGCACGGCACGGGTGCCGTCCGCACGGAGCGCCGGTGCGACCCATGAGCAGCTACCGCCGTGGTACGGGGCGCCGAGCCGCAGATCCCAGCGTTCGAGGAACTCCCCGACGAGCGTGGGCAGTCGGTCGAGCCATTCACGCCCGCTGCGGGTGCGACGCATGTCGTTCATCACCGGCAGCGAGGGCGGGAAAAGCGAATCGTCGGTCACGCTACGTTCGTACCACGCGCCTCAGCTCCGGGGCTTCCGGGAATCCGCCGCCGCGGACCCCGGCGCCGAATACCCGCCGCCAGCACTCGCCGCGGACCCCGGCGCCGAACACCCGCCGCCTGCGCCGCCGCCGTTCGCCGACTCCCTCGGCGGCGTCCACGTCGCCCGCAAGCTCTCGCTGACTCCGGCCCCGCCCCGGCGTCCAGCCCCCGCCCCCGTGCTCTGTTCAACCCGCCGTACAGCGTGTTCCATGGTCAACGCGGGAGTCCCGGTAAGGCGGCGGCGCCCACGGAGAGGATCGAGGTAGCCGTGCCGACGACGCTGCGACGCACCACCCTGAGCCTGCCCGTGGCGCCGGTCGGCCCCGAGAATCCGCTGCCCGCGCTGGCTCCCCTCGACGAGATGCACACCGTCGACGAGGAGGAGAGAGCGGCGCTGCCGCCGGACATGGCGCGTCAGGTCGGCTATGCGCCGCTGCGTTCCGTACTGCCCGTCCGCGTACTCGACGGCTATACGCGCCGGCGCACTCCCGCCTCGATCGACGCCCTCGTGCTGGAGAACGACCGGCTGCGCGTGACCGTACTGCCCGGACTCGGCGGCCGGATCCACTCCCTCCACCACAAGCCCACCGGGCGTGAACTCCTCTACACCAACCCGGTGTTCCAGCCCGCGGACTTCGCCCTGAACGGGGCCTGGTACTCCGGCGGCATCGAGTGGAACATCGGCGCCACCGGCCACACCACGCTCTCCGTCGCGCCTGTGCACGCGGCCCGCGTACCCGCGCCCGACGGCTGGGGCCCCCATCCGGCGGCAGCCGGGGGAGAGATGCTGCGGCTGTGGGAGTGGGAGCGGCTGCGCGACACCCCGTTCCAGGTGGACCTGTGGCTCCCGGACGGCTCCGACTTCCTCTACGTCGGAGTTCGCATCCGCAACCCCCACGACCGTGCGGTGCCCGTCTACTGGTGGTCGAACATCGCGGTTCCGGAGGACGAGGGCACCCGCGTCCTCGTACCGGCCGACGAGACCTGGTACTTCGCGTACGAGCGCAGGCTGCGCCGCATACCCGTTCCCGAGTGGGACGGCGTGGACCGCTCGTATGCGCTGCGCAGCGAGTTCCCGGCGGACTACTTCTACGAGATCCCGCGCGAGGAGCGGAAGTGGATCGCCTCGCTCGACGATCGGGGCACGGGCCTCGTCCAGACGTCGACGAGCCTGCTGAGGGGCCGGAAGCTCTTCGTATGGGGCCACGGGCCCGGCGGGCGGCGGTGGCAGGAGTGGCTGACCGAGCCGGGGACGCAGGGCTATGCGGAGATCCAGGCGGGGCTGGCGCGTACGCAGCTCGAACACGTTCCGCTCGACGCCGGGCGGGAGTTCGCGTGGCTGGAGGCGTACGGGCCGCTGTCCGCCGACCCGGCCGCCGTGCACGGTGGCGACTGGGCCGCCGCACGTGAACACACCGCCGCACGCCTGGAGGAGGCGCTGCCCGCGGCCGACGTGGACGCGGCGTTCGCGGCCTGGCGCCCGTATGCGGACACGGAGCCGGACACCGAAGCGGACATCCGAACGGGAGCCGAACCGGGCACGGGGGCGCTGCTCGCGGTCGGTTCCGGCTGGGGAGCGCTCGAAGTGGCCCGCGCGGGCTATGAGTTGCCCGGTACGCCGTTCCCGGCAGAGACCATGGGGGAGCAGCAGCGGCCCTGGATGGAGCTGCTGACGAACGGGCGTCTCCTCTACGACGCTCCGTCCGGCACCTCCGCCGCGTCCAAGCCCGCGTCCGCGTCCGCCCCCTCACCGTCCGCAGCGGCCCCCGCCTCACCCCGTCCCGAAAGGCCTGCCCCCGCCTGCCCCACCTCCCCACCCGGCCCGTCCCTCGTCTCCGACGCCTGGCGTGACCAGCTCGAGTGCGCGCCCTCCGGCCCGCTCACCGACTACCACCTCGGTGTCGCCCAGTGGCACGCCGGTGACCGTGCCCAGGCCGTGCGTAGCTGGGAGCGTTCCGTCTCGGCCGCGCCCACCGCCTGGTCCCTGCGCTGCCTCGGTTTCGCCGACGCCTACGACGCCGCCACCGGTGCGCATCCCGAACGGGCGGCCGACCGCTATCTCGCCGCCTTGGACCTGGCGTCCGGCGGTGAACTCCCGGCACTGGCCGCGCTCGTGAGGGAGGCCGTGCCCGTTCTGCTGGCGGCGGGCCGCCCGGCGGGCGCCGCCGAGGCGCTGGACCGGCTGCCGCCCGAGTACCGCGACCGCGGGCGTTTCCAACTCCTGTGCGCACAGGTGCTGTTGGCGCAGGGCGAGCGGGAGGCGGCGCGGGCGCTGTTCGACGCCGGGTTCGAAGTGGACGATCTGCGCGAGGGCGACGAGGTGCTCGGCGACACCTGGGCGGAGCTGAGCGACGATCCGCTGCCCGCTCGGTACGACTTCCGGATGCGCCCCGCCTGACGAGCCGGGCCCGTAACGGGCAGCCGCACCCCCCGAAGCAGACACCGCCGACCGAGGTACGTACCTTTCTCCCCTGGGCACGGGGCCCACCGGCTTCCGGAAAACGGGCACATACGGTCAGGATCTCGTCGGTACTTGGCCTGGTCCCGTTGTTCGAGGGGCTGTACAACTCTCCACACGGGCCCGAACGGGCAGTTCCGTGACCGTACGGAGCCGGAGAGCCGTATGGAGAGAAGCAAGGAAGGGGCGCCGCACATGAGCGCGGAGGAACGTCAGCGGGAGATCGTCGGGGCGGCCCGGCGAAGCGGATCCGTGGACGTCGCCGAACTCGCCGCCGAGTTGGGCGTGGCCAAGGAGACGGTCCGCCGCGATCTGCGCGTACTGGAGTCGCACGGTCTGCTGCGCCGCACGCACGGCGGTGCCTACCCGGTGGAGAGCGCGGGCTTCGAGACGACGCTGGCCTTCCGCACCACCATGCACGTCCCGGAGAAGCGCCGTATCGCCGCGGCCGCGGTCGAGCACCTCGGTGAGGCGGAGACGGTCTTCATCGACGAGGGGTTCACACCGCAGCTCATCGCCGAGGGGCTGCCCCGTGACCGTCCGCTGACCGTGGTGACCGCTTCTCTGGCCGCGGCGGGCGCGCTCGCCGCGGCGGAGGAGATCAACGTGCTGCTGCTCGGCGGGCGCGTGCGCGGCGGCACGCTGGCCACCGTCGACCACTGGACGACGAAGATGCTCTCCGGCTTCGTCATCGATCTCGCGTTCATCGGAGCCAACGGCATCTCGCGGGAACACGGCCTGACCACTCCGGACCCGGCCGTCAGCGAGGTGAAGGCGCAGGCTCTGCGTGCGTCGCGGCGGCGGATCTTCGCGGGCATGCACACGAAGTTCGGAGCGGTCAGCTTCTGCAAGTTCGCGGAGGTGGGCGACTTCCAGACGATCGTCACCTCCACCGGGCTGCCCGCCTCCGAAGCCCACCGCTATTCGCTGCGCGGACCTCAGGTGATCAGGGCTTGACGGCCCGTCCACATCCAGGCGCCCGCGAAGTCACCGGCCCGGTCGCGAGCCGGCCACGCGCTCCCGACACCCGCTTCGCCCCCTTATGACCCATACGTTCAGGAGACCGTTCATGCGCATCCGCAGCCGCCAAAGGACACGCGCAGTCATAGGCGTCGCCACGGCCAACGTGCTGCTGGCCGCCTGCGCCGGCGCCGGAAGCCTCGCCACCGGCGGCGACACCATCAACGTACTGATGGTGAACAACCCGCAGATGGTCGAGTTGCAGAAGCTCACCGCCAAGCACTTCACGAAGAAGACCGGCATCAAGGTCCGCTTCACGACGCTGCCGGAGAACGACGTCCGCGACAAGATCGGGCAGGACTTCGCCAATCAGGCAGGCCAGTACGACGTGGCCACCATCAGCAACTACGAGGCGCCGATCTACGCCAAGAACGAGTGGCTCAAGCCCCTCGACGGCTATCTGAAGAAGGACAGGGACTTCGACCAGAAGGACATCCTTCCCCCCATCCGCGAGTCCCTGAAGGGCGAGGACGGCAAGACCTACGCCGAGCCGTTCTACGGGGAGTCCTCCTTCCTGATGTACCGCAAGGACATCTTCGAGAAGAAGGGTCTGGAGATGCCGGAGAGGCCGACCTGGCCGCAGGTCGCGAAGCTCGCGGCGAAGGCCGACGGCGCGGAGAAGGGCATGAGCGGGATCTGCCTGCGCGGGCTGCCCGGATGGGGCGAGGTGATCGCCCCGCTCACCACCGTCGTCAACACCTTCGGCGGCACCTGGTTCGACAAGGACTACAAGGCGAAGCTGACCGATCCCGCCTTCGTCAAGGCCACGAAGTTCTATGTCGATCTGGTGCGCAAGCACGGCGAGTCGGGCGCCACCCAGTCCGGTTTCGCCGAGTGCCTCAACAACGTGACCCAGGGCAAGTCCGCCATGTGGTACGACGCGACCTCCGCAGCCGGGTCCCTCGAAGCGGAGAAGTCCCCCGTCAAGGGAAAGATCGGCTACGTTCCCGCCCCGACGGTGAAGACCGACTCCTCCGGCTGGCTCTACAGCTGGGCGTGGGGCCTCCAGAAGGCCTCCCGCAACCAGGACAAGGCGTGGAAGTTCATCAAGTGGGCCTCCAGCAAGGAGTACGAGCGGCTCGTCGGCAAGGAGTTCGGCTGGGCCAACGTGCCCGCGGGCAAGCGCAGTTCGACGTATGAGATCCCCGAGTACCGCAAGACCGCGGGAGCCTTCGGCGACACCACCCGCAAGGCCATCGCCGAGGCCGACCCGCGTGACCCGGGCGTGCAGAAGCGGCCCACCATCGGCATCCAGTTCGTGGACATCCCCGAGTTCTCCGACCTCGGCACCAAGGTCTCCCAGGAACTCAGCGCGGCCATCGCCGGACGCCAGTCCGTCGAGACGGCCCTGAAGAAGTCGCAGCAGCTTGCCGCAGAGATCTCCGAGGAGTACGAGGGACGAGGGCGATGACCGACACGACGACCACCCCGACCGCACCGTCCGGCACGCCCGCCGCGGCGGTGGCGCACACGACACCGCACCGCGGGCCGCCGCGCCGCCCGCCGGGCTGCGTGCCTGGGTCACCCGCGCACCGCTGCTGCCCGCGCTGGTCTTCCTGATCATCGTGACCCAGCTTCCGATGGTGGCGACGCTGGTGATCTCCGTCTTCGACTGGAACGCGCTCTACCCGGAGGCGCGTTCGTTCGCCGGGCTCGCCAACTACGCGGAGGTGCTGGGCGATCCGGAGCTGCGCAAGTCGGTGTTCACCACCATCCTCCTCACCGTCACCGTCGTACTCACCAGCCTGGTGCTGGGCATGCTCCTCGCGCTGCTGCTCGACCGCCGCTTCAAGGGGCGCGGAGCGGTACGCACGATGCTCATCGCCCCGTTCCTGCTGGTGCCGGTGGCCGCGGCGCTGCTGTGGAAGCACGTGCTCTACAACCCCGAGTACGGCCTCTTCAACGGCGTACTGCACTGGATACTCGGCGACGGCGCGACGCAGCCCGACTGGGTCGCGGAGATGCCGCTCGGCGCGGTCGAGGCGTCGCTGGTGTGGCAGTGGACACCGTTCATGATGCTGATCCTGCTCGCCGGGCTACAGAGCCGCCCCATGGACGCCGTCGAGGCCGCCTGGATCGACGGGGCGGGCGCCTGGCAGGTGTTCCGCTACATCACGCTGCCGCATCTGCGCCGCTACCTCGAACTCGGCGCCCTGCTCGGCACCGTCTACATCGTGCAGAACTTCGACGCCGTCTTCACCATCACCTCCGGCGGCCTCGGCACCGCCAACCTGCCGTACACGATCTACCAGACCTTCTACCAGGGCCACGAGTACGGGCTGGCCTCCGCCGCAGGCGTGCTGGTCGTGATCGGCTCCATCATCATCGCCACCCTCGCGCTGCGGGTGGTCTCGTCCCTCTTCCGTGAGGAGGCCCGGTCATGAGCGCCGCGACGCGAACCGCTCCCGCCGCAACCAAAGCCCCCGACACCGCGCCGAGGAAGGTCCGCCGCAGGAACGCCGGACTGGGCCTGGTCGCCTGGCTCGTGGGTATCGTCTTCGTACTGCCGGTGCTGTGGATGGCGCTGACGTCGCTGCACTCCGAGGCGGACGCCGCCACCAATCCGCCGTCGCTGGCCGCGCCGCTGACGCTGGACGGGTACCGGGAGTTCTTCGGCGCCGGCGGAGGCCCCAGCCCCTGGTTCTCGCTGGCCAACTCCATGACGGCGTCCGTCGTTTCGACGCTGTTCGTGCTGCTGCTGGCGCTGCCCGCCGCGTACGCGCTGTCGATCCGGCCGGTGAAGAAGTGGACCGACGTGCTGTTCTTCTTCCTCTCGACGAAGATGCTGCCGGTCGTCGCGGGCCTGCTGCCGATCTACCTGTTCGCCAAGAGCTCCGGCACGCTGGACAACATCTGGCTGCTCGTCGTCCTGTACACGTCGATGAACCTGCCGATCGCCGTGTGGATGATGCAGTCCTTCCTGGCCGAGGTGCCCGCGGCGCTGATCGAGGCCGCGCAGATCGACGGCGCACGGCTGCCGGTGATCCTCACCCGCGTCGTCGCTCCCATCGCGATGCCCGGCATCGCCGCGACCTCCCTGATCTGCTTCATCTTCAGCTGGAACGAGATGCTCTTCGCCCGGGTCCTCACCGGCGTCATCGCGCAGACCGCGCCCGTCTTCCTGACGGGATTCATCACCAGCCAGGGCCTGTTCCTTGCGAAGGTGTGCGCGGCGTCGCTCGTGATCTCCCTGCCGGTGCTCGCGGCGGGGTTCGCCGCCCAGGACAAGCTGGTCCAGGGCCTGTCTCTAGGAGCCGTGAAATGAGGGCAGCTCTCGTCGAGTCCGTGGGCAAGGTCGGACTCACCACCGTTCCCGATCCGGCGCCCGGGCCCCGCCAGGTCGTCGTCGAGGTGGCGGCGTGCGGGCTGTGCGGCACCGATCTGCACATCAGGCAGGGCGAGTTCGCACCGTCGCTGCCGCTCGTTCCGGGCCATGAGTTCGCCGGCGAGGTCGTCGGCGTCGGCCGCGAGGTGACGGAACTCGCCGTCGGCGACCGCGTCGCCGTCGACCCGTCGCTGTACTGCTACGAGTGCCGCTACTGCCGTACGGGCCACAACAACCTCTGCGAGCGGTGGGCGGCGATCGGCGTCACCACGGCGGGCGGCGCCGCCGAGTACGCCGTCGCCCCCGTGGCCAACTGCGTCAAGCTGCCCGAGCACGTACGCACCCAGGACGCGGCGCTCATCGAGCCGCTGTCCTGCGCCGTACGCGGCTACGACGTGCTCGACAGCCGGCTCGGCGCCCACGTGCTGATCTACGGCTCGGGAACCATGGGCCTGATGATGCTGGAACTGGCGAAGCGGACCGGCGCCGCCAGCGTCGACGTGCTCGACCTCAATGCCGAACGGCTCGCGACCGCACGGAAGTTGGGCTGCTCGGCCGCCGCGGCGACGGCCGACGAACTCGACCGGCCCCAGGGCTGGGACCTCGTCGTCGACGCGACCGGCAACGCCAACGCCATCCAGGACGGGCTGGGGCGCGTCGCCAAGGCCGGGACGTTCCTCCAGTTCGGCGTCTCCGACTACGCCACGACCGCGACCATCGAGCCGTACAAGATCTACAACCAGGAGATCACCATCACCGGTTCGATGGCCGTGCTGCACAGCTACGAGCGTGCCGCCGAACTCTTCGCGGGCGGCGTGCTCGACCCGGACGTCTTCATCTCCGACCGGCTGCCGCTGGACGACTACCCGGAGGCGCTGGACCGCTTCGCGGCGGGCAAGGGGCGGAAGATCGTCGTCGTGCCGTAACGCGCGCCCGGCACCGGTACTGGCACCGGCGCCCCCGGCAACTGGCACCCGGCCGTGAACTCGCCTCGTACGGGCGGAAGTTCACGGCCGGACGCGTGTTCGGTCGGTGACGGCGAGGGGCGAGGGGCGAGGGGCGAGGGGCGTGCGAGCAGCGGCGAGGATCTTCGGTTTCCGTACGGAACCACAGCCCGGGACGTGCTCGTCCTTGACCGGACAAGTGCGTGACGCCCCGCAGGCGTTGCCGTACCGAAGTGCCGTACCGAAGTCCCGAAGCCTTTCCGCAGGCTCTGACCAAGCCCTGATGGAGCCCCCTTTTGAACCTCGGCGCCCTCCCACGCGACCGCACCGTCCGCATCGTCTCCGTCGCCGCCGTGACCCTCGTCGTCTCCCTGCTCCTCTATACGGCCTACGCCGTGACGTCCGTCCCGCACCGCGCGGCCAAGGAGTGCCGGACCACGGAAGCCCGATCGGACGGGGGACCGAAGTCCGGGCACGGCGAGAAGACCTCCGGGCACGACGACCGTCGGCAGAGCCGCACTTCGGCGGTGGGCGCACCCGACGGACCCGACGGAATGGCCTCCGCCCAGGCCGACTTCGACGGCGACGGACACACCGACCTGGCTGCCGCCGGACCGGGCGGCGACCTGCACGGCAAGCGCCTCGCCGGGCATGTGGCCGTCACCTACGGCTCCCGCGGCGACGAACGTTCCGTGCGCTGCCAGTTGATCACCCAGGACGACGACGGAGTGCCGGGCGAGATCGAAGAGGAGGCCGCCTTCGGCGCGGAGGCCCACGCCCGCGACTTCGACGGCGACGGCTACACCGACCTCGCCGTGACCACCGCCGAGGAGGTCGACGGCAGCGCCGTGATCATCCTGTGGGGCTCCGCCGGGGGCCTGCGCGGCGGCACGGCCGTCGACGGCGCTTCCTCCGGCTCGTATGAAACCCCCCTCGCGGCAGGCGACTTCGACGGCGACGGCCATGCCGACCTGGCCCTGAACCCGGGTTCGGACGACGGTCTGCTCAAGGGTCCCTTCGACCGGGACGGCGACCCGGCCGCCACCGACGCGATCCCCGCCCCGGAGCTTCCCGACGACCCCACGGGCAGCCTCCGCGTCGCCGACCTGGTCTCAGGCGACGTCGACGGCGACGGCCGGAGCGACCTGCTGACCTTCCACACAGACGACGACGGTGAGTCGGACTGGTCCGAACTCACCTGGCGCGGCAACTACTACAGGGGCGGCAAGGACGGTTTCGGCAAGCCCGACAGCTCACGGGTGCCCGACGGCGAGACCGCCGTCGTCGGCGACGTGAACGAGGACGGACACGGAGACCTGATCGTCTCCCCGCGCGGCGAGGACGTCGGCAGGGGCGCGGTCGAGGTCGCCTACGGCACGAAGGACGGCCCCGGACGCCGTACGGAGACCATCGACGCGGACACCCCGGGCGTGCCCGGCGACGGCGAAGACCTCAACGACAGCGACGTGTTCACCACGCTGGACGCCGGGGACGTCGACGGCGACGGATACGCCGACGTCGTCGCCGGAGCACCCCGAAGCCGCAAGGGCGACGCGGAGAACAGCGCGGGCACCGTCCTCTTCCTCCGCGGAGGCGACGACGGTCTCACGGGCGAGGGCGCACGCCTCCTCGACGAGTCGGATGTGAAGGCGAAGCCCGAGAGGCAGGACCGGTTCGGCGAAGGGGTACGCCTCACCGATGTCGACGGCGACCGCAAGGCCGACCTGGCGGTGGGCGCCCCCTGGGAGGGCAGCGCCCCGGCCGGCGGCCGTTTCAAGGGCGCGGCCTGGCTGGTGCCCGGCGGCGGCGACGGCCCTGACACGGGCGCCGCCGCCCTCTTCGGCCCCGCCGACTTCGGACTGTCGGACGAGGACTCACCCACGTTCGGGGAGTCCTACGCGAAGTAGCCGCCCACGCAAGGGAGTCGGCCAAGGCAGTCGGCCAAGGCTGGGCCGGACCCCACCGGGAGCCCGGCGAGGGTCCGGGTGGGCGGGGCCCGGTGCAAGGACCCGGGGTGCCCGCGGGCGCCCCGGGGGCTCTAGCTGCCCGACTCCTGCCGGTCGACGTACTCGAAGACGCTGCCGTCAGGGTGGCGGGCGATGACGCTGCGCCCGATCGGGGTCTCCTTGGGGCCCGCGACGATCTGGGCGCCGACCGCCTCCAGATCGGCGACCGCCTCGGCCACGTCCTTCACCGCGAGCGTCGCCGCGATCTTGCGCAGGATCTCCAGATGCTCCGAGGGGCCGCTCATCAAGAAGAAGGGCCCCACGGCCGCGACCGCGACCGGCCCTTGCGTGAATCGCACCGCCTCGGTGCTCGCCAGCCTCTCGTACGCCGGAACCGCGGCATCCAGATCGTCGACGCAGACGCGCAGTGAAGTCCCCAGAATGTCCATGCGCAGCAGCCTAGTTGGGCGTCTCGGCGCACGTCAGGCCCGGCACAGGATCTCCCCGTGAGGCACCGCGAACCAGCCGTCGGCGTCCGCGCCCCACTCCCGCCACGCCTCCGCCGCCTCGCGCAGATGCTCCCTCGTGGCGTGCCCGCCCTCCACGGCGGACGTCGCGAAGGAGGACGCGAGGGTGCGTTCCGCCCATGACTCGCTCCACCACGCACGGTCCTCGGCGGTGGCGAAGCACCACACCGACGACGAGGCGGTCACCTCCCGCAGCCCCGACTGCCTTGCCCAGGCGTGCAGTCGGCGACCGGCGTCTGGCTCGCCGCCGTTGGCGCGCGCCACCCGCCGGTACAGCTCCTGCCAGTGAGCGAGCCCTTCGACCAGCGGGAACCAGAACATCGCGCCGTAGTCGGCGTCCCGTGCCGCGACGATGCCGCCCGGAGCGCACACCCGCCGCATCTCCTGCAGCGCCCGCACCGGATCGCCCACGTGTTGCAGCACCTGATGCGCGTGCACCACGTCGAAGGTGTCGTCGGGGTGGCCGAGCGCATGTACGTCGCCCGTCTCGAACTCGACGTTCTCCAGACCGCGCCGGGCGGCCGTCTCCCGCGCCCGCTCCAGCACGCCAGGCGCGTGGTCGACGACGGTGACGGAACCCTGCGGCACGAGCGCCGCCAGGTCCGCGGTGATGGTGCCCGGACCGCAGCCGATGTCCAGCACCCTTGCGTCGGGCTTCAGTTGCTCCAGGAGATAACCGGCCGAGTTGGCCGCCGTGCGCCACGTGTGCGAGCGGAGCACCGCCTCGTGGTGGCCGTGCGTATAGATGGCGGTCTCCGCACCGGTCTCCGCCCCGGCCCCATCGGTCTCTTCGGCCCCTTCGGTCTCTTCGGTCTCTTCACGCTCCGCCATGGCCGCAGGCTATGCCGCGCCGCCTCCGGGGACGACCGCGGACCGCCATACGGACACCGGCTGCCGGGCGGACACCGGCTGTGGGAACGGCGGCCCGGCACGTGGGCACCGGCGCCCCCGCATGCCGACACCGGCGTCCCAGCGGCAGCGCCCGCCCTCATACGTCGAGCGGCCGGTACACCGTCAGCGCCTCGTGCTGCTTGTCGAGCAGCAACCTCCCCGGCGCCCTTGCCACTTCGCCGTCGTAGGTGAGGTGGGTGCCCGGCGGGATGTCGCTGATCATCAGCCGCCGCAGCCGCGCCGTGCTGTGCAGCGGCGAGCGGTCCACCGCGCTGGTGAGGGCCGCTATGAACAACCGCGTACGCGCCCATCGGCCCGCCTTGACGATGCGTACGTCGAGCATCCCGTCGGCGAGGTCGTGGCGCCGTACGGGGGCCATGCCCACGCGGTAGGCGCAGTTGCCCGCGAAGAGCAGCCACAGCGCACGCTCCTTGCCGCCGAGTCCGGCCTCCACCGGCCCGCTCGTACGCAGCACACGCAGCGCCGCCAGCACACCCGCGGGCCATGGGCCGATGCGATGGGCCCAGCGCTCGCGGATGCGCACCAGTTCCGGATACGCGCCGAGGCTGAAGGTGTTGAGGAAGTAGCCCGGCTCCTGCTCCTGCCCCCGCTCAGGAAGCCTCCCGCCTGGCTCCGGCTGCGGTGTGAACCGGCCGAGGTCCACGGCGACCGCCTGTCCCGTCTGCACGGCACGGCAGGTGTCCGCGAACTCCTCGATGCCGAGGTCGAAGGCGAAGTGGTTGTGCGTGCCGCCCGGCAGCACCGCCAGCGGCACGCCCGCCCGTACGGCGCGGGCCGCGGCGGCGTTGACGGTGCCGTCGCCGCCGCAGACGCCGAGCGCACCGCCCAACTCCGCGGCGCGCTGGGCGGCTTCGGTGAGCGCGCCGGGCAGCCCCCCGGACTTCGGGTCGCACGTGACGATCTCCGCCTTGGGCAGCATGTTCCGTACGACGCTCAGCGCCGCGGGCTCCTCGGCGGCCTGGGCGGCTCCGGCGGCCTCGGCGGCCTCGGCGGGCTTCACGAGGTCGGCGCGCACCGCACCCGTACCGGGGCCGAAGTCGTCCATCCGCGATCCCGACGAGGAGTTGGCGACCAGCACCAGCCCCGAACCCTCCGGCATCGCGGGTGCGTCCGCCAACGGACGCCCTGGCGAAGGCAGTTGGGAACGCGTCGGGGCCACGCCCCGTACCGCGAACGCGGACCCCACGCCCAGGGCCGCCCCCACGAGCACGTCGCTGGGGTAGTGGACGCCCGTATAGACACGTGAGAAGGCCACCGCCGCCGCGATCGGGGCGACGGCCGCGCCCCAGCGCGGCGACTCCAGAGCCACACCCGTGACGAACGCGGCGGCCGACGCCGCGTGCCCCGAGGGGAAGGACGTGGTCACCGGCTGGCGGTTCAACTGCCGTATCAGCGGCACCGCGTCGAGCAGCGGACGATCCCGCCGCACCGAGCGCTTGCCCAGGGTGTTGACCGTGGCCGAGGCGACCGCCAGCGAGGCGAGCCCCCGCGCGGCGCATCTGCGGGCCCGCGGGGTGTTCGACAGCGCGATGGCGCCCGCCACCGCGAACCACAGCCGCCCCTGGTTGGCGCTGCGGCTCAGTCCAGGCAGCACCCGCTCGGGGCCGGGCCAGTCACGCCGCGCCACGATCTCGAAGACCCGCCGGTCGGCCGCCGACCACGCCCGCGACGCGGGCCAGTCACGCCACGACCTGGTGCCGGACGGAGGCGAAGAGGCCGTCGCCGCCCGCGTACGGCCGTGAGCTGACGCGCCCTTGAGGTCGCGGAGGCCCTGAGGACGTGAACGGCTGAGACTGCGCAGACCGCGCCCCACTCGGTCGGTGAAGGTCGACATGAGGCTTCGCTTGCTCGCCCGCGATGTCCGTAAACCTCGGCCGCCCGCGCCCCGCCGCCGCTCCCGTAGCCGCCGGTCGCACGCTCGCCACCCCCGCATCCGGATTCACAGGGATCTCATCGAGGCCGGTGCACATACGCGCGGAAGCGGGCTCCGCCGCCTCGGAGGCCGGGCGGGACCCGCTTCCCTGGGACGGACGGAACGCAACCGTCCAGGTGGCGCCGGGCTCGCCCCTGAGCCCGGCGCCCGATGCTCACGCCTGCGGCTTGCGCCCCAGCGCGGCCATCACCTCCTGCACGTTCCCGTATGTGTCGCCGCCCTTGGGCAGCTCCCGCACGGTCTCCACCAGGGAGTCCGGCGCGTACTGGTCCATCAGCGTCCGCTTGAGGCCCTCCCGGTCGGCGGGGAAGGCAGCCCGCCCCAGATGGCGCGCCAAATCGGAGCGCAGGGCCTCGGCTTCCGCCTCATCCGGGTCCGCCGCGCCCGGCACCGGGACGGGCCGGTCGGTGACCTCCGGGTCGTCGTCGGCGCCGGGCTCCGGGTCGTCCCACTCCTCGGCCCGTGTGGAGTGCCCGGACCGGATACGGCCCTGCATCTCCCGCTTGGCCTCGTCGTCCCTGTGGACGTTCAACCGGTCACTGCCACGTTGCATGTTGTCCGCCACCGGCTCCACCTCCTTCGGGTGCTCCTTCGTACGGCCAGCGCAGCAGCGCGCCCAGCCCGCCGTCGGGCAGGTCCCGCGGCACGCCCTCCGGCACGTCGGAGTCCCTCACGCACAGCACGTCGGCGCCCGTCGCCGCCGCGGAACGCAGCAGCGCGTCGTCGGCACGCGCCGGCGAGGGCTCCGTGGCGCCCAGATACTGCGGCTCGCTGCGCCGGGCCGCCAACTGGCCGGGCTCGTCGCCCACCCACACGTCCCGGTGCAGGTCCGGCCCCTCGGGACGTACGAGCAGCACGGCGATGCGATGCTCACGTGCGGCCTCCACCAGCGCGGGCACGCCCTCGACGGCGTCGATACGGCCGTCCTCGCTCGGCGCCCGTCCCGCCTGGAAGCGCTCCAGCGCGGTGGCGACCCGCTGCCGCGCATAGTCGGCCCGCGCCCGCGCGATCTCCTCGGCGAGCAGCCTCCGGCCGCCCGCGGTGTTCGCGGCGGGGCCCTCGGGACCGCTGTCGGCACGTACGCCGTGTTCCGCCTGGACGGTACGTTCCCGCAGGTCGGGCGGCAGACGGTCGTACACGGCGTTGCGCTCGCGGGCGTCCCCGGCCAGCACGAGGACCTCGGCGCCGCACTTCTCCCAGCGGACGCGAAGCTCGTCGGCGATCTCGGCGGCGTTCTGCTCCCAGGTGTTCTCCACCGCCGTCTGGAAGTGCCGCTCCGACCAGTCGCCGGTGGGGGTGCGGTGCACCGGCCAGTCGGCGCCGGTGACACGGCCCGCGGCCTGTGCGCCGAGGGACCCCGTCAGCTCGAATTCGGCGCCCTTGCGGTCGATGTAGGCCACCAGGCCCGGGGGATCGGCGGCGGCCAGTTCGATCAGGGGGCCGGTACGGGGAAGCGCCTGCCAGGCGACGAGAGGGCCTCCGCCGGGCGGCGGGGCGGTCAGCTCGACGTCCAGGACGATCTCGCCGTCCGTGGCGAAGACCGCGTGACCGGGCGGTTCCTGCCCTCGAGGGAACGACACGAGCCTGTCGTGCACGGCGCGGCATGTGGCTTCGTCTGCGCCTTCGTCCTTGAGCTGCTCCCGTGCCGACTTCGCGTTGAGCTTCTGGCGGGCGGCGGCGTCCTCGGAGGCCGTCGTCGTGTCGAAGTAGACCGACGCCCAAGGGCCCTGGCGCTCGAAGAGCGGACCGAGGAATCCGAGTTCCATTGATTCCCTCCTTGGATTGCCGAAGCCGGGTACCCGTACGGCCGCGGACCACACGAGGAAACCCGCCCGCACGGGCGTCCTGGCAGGTCCGCCGCGAAGCAGCAGTCAGCGACACCGAGAGGGAACCCATGGGAATCGACCCCCGCGACCTTTCCGACGCGGACCTCCTCAAGGAGCTGGAGACCATCCACCGCACCCGGCACGACACCCTGCTGCACGCGCCGGACGACGCGCTCTCCGCGCACAGCGTCCGTATGACCGAGCTGGAGGCCGAATATCTGCGGCGCCACCCGGACCGCCCGGTCACGCCAGGCCGTACGCGGGAGGGCGCACGCGCCCGGGAGTCATGACGCGGATGCCCGGGAGGCGGAGGGCGTGGGAGGCGGCGCGTCCTCCCACGCCCTCCGCCTCCCGGCTCGGCCTTCTGGGCCGTTCAACGCCCCAGGGAATCAGGGCGGTTGGCTGAGCGGTCGCGCTACGACTCCGCCTCGTCCCGGTGCCCGGCACGCCGTGCGCTCGCTCGCGCACAGCGCATCGACTCCTCCGCGTAGGGAAGCACGACGCACAGGAGCACCCCCGCCGTGATCCCCGCCAGATACGGCCGCGGCAGCGGCCGGCGCCGCGGAATCAGCCGCCAGGCGGTCCTCTCGCCCCGCCCGCCCCGCAGCAGCAGCTCGACCTGGCCGGGGTGCAGGCACATCAGCGACGCCAGCGCCCCGAACGGCAGCGACTCCAGAAAGCTGTGCACATGCTGCTCGACCGGCTTGATCTCGCGGTCGCTGTGGTGCGCGGTCCGTACGTCCCACACGGCGGTCGCCTCGTGGGCGACGGCGGCGGCCGACTGTACGGTCAGCAGCAGCGGATTGACCTCGTACAGCAAGGTCAGTGCGATGGGGAAGCCGATCTCCGACATCATCAGCGAGTGGATCAGGGACTCCCGCGTCCCCGGTGAGTTCTCGATGCGGGTGCGCCGGTGCAGCCACCGGTCGGCCAGTCCGGGCACCAGCCAGGAGGGCAGCAGACCGTACATGAGGTAGCGGACGGTGGCCTCTTCCGTACCGATGCTCGCCGCGCCGCGCGGACCGCGGGGGAGTCCCGGCCCGCGGGCGAGCGAGGCCCTACGCACCCTTCGCACCGCCGCCCGCCTCTCCGCCGGGTCCACCCGGCTCAGCCGTCCCGTCCCGCCGATCTTGCGCCCCGGACGATCCCCGACTCGCCCTCCCCGCCGCGTCGTTGGCGACCACGCGCATCGTGCGCAGCGAAGGGTCCGCCGTGTCGGGCACATACATGGTCGCCTCCACGCCCGTACGCAGGTATTCCACGACCGCTTGCCCGATCCGCTCGCCCGGCACGACCACCGGCACCCCCGGCGGATAGGGGCTGGCGTGCTCGGCCGCGACGCGTCCCACGGCCTCCTCCACGGGCACCTGCTCAACGGGCCCGAAGTACGCGTCGCGCGGCAGCATCACCGATTCGAGCCGCAGCTCCGCCGGTCGGGGCAGACGTACGGCGGCGGGCGGCGGCAGCGCCCCGCGCCGTGAGGAGACGGCGGTGAGCGCCTCCAGCAGCGCCGACGCCGACGCCTCGTCGTCGGCGTGCGTGACGTTGGCGATGACGCGGCGGTGGTCGGCGAGGCCGACGTTGACGCCGAACTCCTCGCGCAGCCTGTCGGCGACGGCATAGCCGCTGGTCTCCAGGCCCGACACGTCGACGACGAGCACGAGGGGATCGTGCTCGAAGGCCGGTCCAGGACCCACCAGCCGGGACGAGAGCGTCTCCAGGCCCGGCAGCGCGCTGATCTCCTGGCGCAGCCCGGCCGCCGACGACAGGGCGCCGTCGAGGAGTTCCTTCCCGTGCTGGACCATCTGCCGTCGCCAGCCGTCCAGCGCGGCGTACATCAGCACGGACGGGCTGGTCGTGCCCAGCAGGTCCTCGCGCAGCTTCAGCACCGTCGGATCGACGAGCGACCCCTGGAGATGGAACACCGAGCCCTGCTCCAGCCCCGCGCCCATCTTGTGCACGCTGGTGACGCACACGTCCGCTCCGGCGTCCATCGCCCAGCTCGGCAGGTCCGGGTGGAACGGCAGATGCGCGCCCCACGCCTCGTCGACGATCAGGGGCCTGCCGCGCTCGTGGCAGACCCCGGCGACACCGTTGATGTCGGCGCAAGTCCCGTACGCGGTGGGGGTGATGAGCACCATGCCCTTGGCGTCCGGCTCGCGGTCGAAGGCGTCCGCGACCTCCTGGGGGCCGGGCGGATGGGCGAGGTGCGCGCCCTCGTCCCAGCGCGGCTCCACCCATACGGGGTCGATGCCCGCCAGCACCAGCCCGGAGACGACCGACTTATGGGCGTTGCGGGCCACCAGCAGCTTCTCGTAGGGCCCGGCGACCGCGAGCATCGCGGACTTGACGGAGAGCGAACTGCCGCACGTCGAGAAGTAGGTGTGCTCGGCGTCGACGGCGTCCGCCATCAACTCCTGTGCCTGGCCCAGCACTTCGTTCGACATGCGCCGGTCGTCGAGTCCGCTCATCGCGAGCACGTCGGAGGCGAAGACGTCGGCACCCAGCACGTCGAGCACCCGGGGGTCGGCGCCCCCGCCCTGTTTATGGCCGGGCGGGGAGAAGTTACGGCCGTGCATGCCGCGCTTGTAGCGGGCGAGGGCGTCGAGGACGGGCGCGCGTGAGTGGTCGAACTCTCGCGGCGCCGAGGCGGTGCCGGTGCCGGGCTCCGCATGCTGCACACCGGTGTGCGCCTTCGTCGTGGTGCGAGCGGTACGGCCACTGCGGGCGGAACGGTCACTGCGGGCGGAACGGTCACTGCGGGCGGTGCGGGCGGACATCACGCTTCCGTGCCCTTGGCCGCCCGCTCGTGCTCGGGCCGATGTCCGCCTCCGCGCCCGCGCTTCTTCCCGGCCTTGGCCTCCCGCCGCGCGTCCTTCCTGGAGTCCTTACGGGAGTCCTTGCGGGAATCCTTGCGGGCGTCCCGGGAGTCCCGCTTCGAATGCTTCCGCCCATGCTTGCCGCCGTCGCGGGCCCCGGGCTCCTCGTCCGTGCTCCCGTCGGGTTTCCCGTCCGGTGCGGAGAGCCTCTCCGCTTCGCGCGGCCTCTCCGACTCCTCGGCGCCGTCGGACGGATGAGGCCGCCCGCCCGGAAGGAAGTCCTGGAGCTTCGCCTTGAAGCCCTGCTTGACCACCGACCTGCGGTCGGTGTCGCCCTTCACGATCGACGCCACGGTCGCCTCGATCTGGTCCCAGTCGGCGTGCGGCGGAATCGGCGGCACGGACGGGTCCGTCATGAACTCGACCAGGGCCGGACCGTCCCCCGCGAGCGCCTGCCGCCAGGCTTCCTCCACGTCCCCCGGCGTCTCGACCCTGATGCCGGTCATGCCGAGCGAGCGTGCGAACGCCGCGTAGGAGACGTCCGGCAGGGACTGCGACGGCACGAACTGCGGCGAGCCGCTCATCGCCCGCATCTCCCAAGTGACCTGATTGAGGTCGCGGTTGTTCCACACCCCGATCACGAATCGCGGATCGTCCCAGGACATCCGGTACTTGGCGAGCGTGACGAGTTCGGCGAGGCCGTTCATCTGCATCGCGCCGTCGCCGACGAGTGCGATCACCGGCCGGTCCGGGTGGGCGAACTTCGCGCCGATCGCATAGGGGACGGCGCAGCCCATCGTCGCCAGCGTGCCCGACAGCGAACCGCGCATGGTGCCGCGCATCGTCAGGTGCCGCGCGTACCAGTTGGTCGCGGAACCCGAGTCGGCGGTGATGATCGCGTCGTCGGGAAGCAGCGGATCGAGGCAGTGCGCGACGTACTCGGGGTTCACGGGGTCCGCGCTCACCTCGGCGCGGCGCTTCATGATCTCCTTCCACCGGTCGACGGAGGCCGCCAACTCCTCCTGCCACTCCGTGCCTTCGTCCTTCTGACGGAGCTTGGGCAGCAGCCGCCGCAGCGTGGACGCGGCGTCGCCGATGAGGTTCACCTCGTACGGGTAGCGCATCCCCGCCATATGCGGGTCCAGGTCGATCTGCACGGCCCGCGCCTTGCCGTACGGCGGCAGGAACTGGCTGTAGGGCAGGCTCGATCCGATGGTGAGGAACGTGTCGCAGTCGCGCATCATCTCGTAGCTGGGGCGGCTGCCCAGCAGCCCGATCGGGCCCGTGACATACGGCAGGGTGTCCGGCAGGACGTCCATCCCGAGCAGCGCCTTCGCCACCCCGGCCTGAAGCTTCCCGGCGGTCTGCTCCACCTCGGTGCGGGCGCCGCGTGCGCCCTGCCCGGCCAGAATGGCCACCTTCTTACCGGAGTTGAGGATCTCGGCGGCGTGGTCGAGTGCCCCCTCGGACGGTTCGGTGTGCCATCCGCTGCTGCCGAGACTGGAGGGCACCATCTTGAACTCGTGGCCGGGCGCCCGGTATTCGAGCTCCTGCACATCGGAGTGGACGATGACCGCGGTGGGTGCCCGCCGCGCGTATGCGGTGCGGACGGCGCGGTCCAGCACGTTGGGCAACTGCTCGGGGACCGTCACCGTCTCCAGGAACTCCGAGGCGACGTCCTTGAAAAGCGAATGCAGGTCGATCTCCTGCTGATACGAGCCGCCCATCGCGGAACGCGCCGTCTGGCCGACGACCGCCACCACCGGCACATGGTCGAGCTTGGCGTCGTAGAGCCCGTTGAGCAGATGGACCGCGCCCGGACCCGACGTCGCGGTGCAAACGCCCAGCGTGCCGCGGAACTTGGCGTAGCCGACAGCCTCGAAGGCCGCCATCTCCTCGTGCCGCGCCTGTACGAAGCGCGGCTCGTTCTGCGCACGTTCCCAGGCGGCGAGCAGGCCGTTGATGCCGTCGCCGGGATAGCCGAAGACGTGCTCGACGCCCCACTCACGCAGCCTGCGCAGAATGTAGTCGGAAACCTTCTCGGACATGGAGTGCGCTCCTCTCCGCTGCCGGCGGGCGCCCGGCCGGTGCACGGCCCGATGCCGCGGCCGGAACTGCGGGCCGCCGTGGCCGGACCCGCCCGCCGGTGTCGGACGGCGTCGGACGAGGCGCCCGCGCAGCCTCGCGGGCCGCGAGGTACGGGCGGCACGCGGGATGCGCGGGGCAGCCGCACGTCGACGCCGTCGGGGTGGCCATGGGCCCCCGGGTTACCGGCCGGACGGGCAGGAAACCCGGCGCCACCGGGACGCTCCGCATCGTGATCGGGCCCCAGACCCCAGGCCCCAGACCCCTGACCTCGGACCCGGACCCCAGACCCCGGACCGCGCCCGGACCCGGCCGCGGCTTCGGCCCGGCCTCTCGCCCCTGCGCCGCCTCTCGCCACGGCTCGCGCCGCAGCGCCCCCGCCCCCATGTGTCCCAAGCCTCAGCGACTGAGCGGGCGTTGACGTTTGCTGCCCGGAGGCTCGGGCATTCGGTGGGTCGAGTGCTTCGGCAAGAAGGCACAGCCGCGGGAGTGGGACGTGTGTGTCCGCTCGGGCCTTGGTTTTGGGGTCTGTTTCCGCTTGTGCCTCTCCTGCGGTGTTGCTGTTCGGCAGCCGTCGTTGGGGAGGTTGAGCGTTGATGGTGTCTTCTGTGGTTTCCGGTGGTGCGCGTCATTCGCATGATGATGCGCCGGATACTGCTGCTGAATTCCGTCGGATCGCGTCGTTGCCTGAGGGGCGTGAGAAGGAGGAGTTGCGGCAGGAGGTGGTGCGGGCGTGGATGCCGATGGCGGAGCGGTTGGCGTTGCGTTTCCGTAATCGGGGGGAGTCTTTGGAGGATCTGCGTCAGGTGGCGGCGTTGGGTCTGGTGAAGGCGGTGGGTCGTTTCGATCCGGGGCGGGGGTGTGCGTTTGAGAGTTTTGCGGTGCCGACGATCGTGGGGGAGGTCAAGCGGCATTTCCGGGATCATATGTGGGGGGTGCATGTGCCGCGGCGGGTGCAGGAGTTGCGGAATCGGGTGCGGTCGGCGCGGCGTGAGTTGGCTCTGGTGTCGGGTGAGCGTGGTCCGTCGGTGGGTGAGATCGCGGAGTTCTGCGGGTTGTCGGAGGAGGATGTGCTGGTGGGGTTGGAGGCGTTGGAGAGTTTCAGCACGTTGTCCTTGGATGCTGAGTTGCCGGGGTCGGATGACGGGTATTCGCTGGTGGATACGTTGGGGTGTGGTGAGCCGGGGTTTGACCGGGTGGTGTATCGGGAGTCGGTGGCGCCGAGGTTGCGGCGGTTGCCGGAGCGTGAGCGGCGGATTCTGTATTTGCGGTTCTTCTGCGATATGACGCAGACGAAGATCGCGGATCGGCTGGGGATTTCGCAGATGCATGTGTCGCGGTTGATCAGCCGTACGTGTGAGCGGCTTCAGCGGGAAGTCGATGCGGATCTCGCGCGGGAAGACAGCCAAGACAGCCAAGACAGCCAGGCCGGTCAAGCCGGCGCCGAGCGGGAACACCACAGCAGCAGGCTCGCCGCCGCATGACCCACCGCTCCCGGCGTCAGCTCCCCATCGCCAGCGCGATGTGCCGTGCGATGCGCTGAACGGCCCCGGCCTCCGAGAGTTCGAAGACCCGCCCTCGGCCCGTACGGAAGAGCGTCAGAACCCCGCATGTGCGGCCCTGACCTCCGGCGCCGCCGTCGCCCCCGTCACCTTCGGCGCCGTACGCGCCGGGGCGCCGCCCCGTCGAGAGCGGTACGCAGATCAGCGAGCCGACCCCGGCACGTATGAGCACCGCCGAGCCGCCTTCGTCGAAACCGAAGGCCTCCAAGTCGTCGGCACGTGCCTGGAGAGCGGCCGTACCGTTCTCCACGGCGTCCTTCACCAGCGGGGCCGAGCGAGGGTCCTGCCGCATGATCGCCTCGCGGACCCTCTCGTCGGGGCCGAGCACCACCGCCCTGCCCAGCGCGTCCCGGTCGCCGAGGTCGACGACGACCCAGTCGGCGAAGCGCTGATGGAGCACCGAGGCGGCGCGTGCGGCCACGGCCTCCGGCGCGCGCTCTGAGGTGAGCAGCGCGGAGGTCATGTCGTCGACGAGATCGAGGAGTTCGGAGTGCCGGGACATCTCGTCAAGGTCGGGGGCGGCTGTCGTGTCCGGCTCCGCCGGAGGCACGTCGGCGGTGTACCCCTCCGGGCTCGCCACCACGGGCTGGAAGACGGCGAGGACACCGCTGCGTGCGTCCTGCGGAGCGGACAGTGCGGTGAGGGTGACACGGAGGTCCATGTGAGGTGAACCCCCGGTGTCCGCTCCGCCCGGACCGTTGCCGCCGCTCCCGTCGTTCCTGCCCTTCCCGCCGTCCGGGTCGCTCCCGCCGTCGCGGCCGTTTCCGGTGCCGCGCCCGCCCGGGGCCGCGTCCGGGTGGAGCAGCCGCACCCGCAGGCTGCGTGCGCCCTCGCCCCGGGCCACGGCCGCGACCTGCGTACGGAGCACGGGCCGCCCCTCGTGCGTCAGCGAGCCCGTGAGCGAACGCCCCGCCGCGTACCCGGCGCGTACACCGAAGAGCTGCGTCGCCGCGAGGTTCAGCCGCCGTACGACCGCGTCCTTGTCGAGCACCACGACGGGCACGGGAAGCCGGTGGAAGAGGGAGCGCAGAAGCTGCTGCTCCTGTCCGTCGCTGCGGGTGCCGCTGCGGCGTCCTGCCGCCATCAGCTCCTCGTAGCGGGGCCACAGCACCTCGGCGACATGCCGCAGCTCGATGAGCGCGGCGTCGAGCGAGAGCAGCCGCTCGCCGTCAGGGAGGGAACGGGCGGCCAGAAGCTCCTCGACTCGTCTGCGGAAATCGGCGAGTTCGGCACCGAAGCCCTCTACATCGGTCATGGGAAGCAAACCTAGCGGGCGCCGCTGGTCAGGGAAGCGTCAGGGCATCGTCGCGCTACATTCACCAACTCCGCCTGTTCTGTGCACATCCGGCCGTTTCCCGCCACTGTTCACGGGCAGCCGAACGCGTGTGGAGAACCCGCGATCGCCTGGCCCCCTCGACGCCTCACTCGACAGTTCTCTCGCCGTGAGGGTCCCTTCGCTGCTGCCCCCGGAGAACGTGGACGAGCGCGGCGGCGAGATCTCCGTGACCCGTGGCTGCACCGAACTCGCGGAGCGCGCCTTGGCCGGTACGCGCGGAAGCTGCGCGGCGGCGGTCACGCTCACCGACGCGGCGGGCGGCCGGCTCGCCGAGTCGCCGGAGGGCCCGGCGGCCGCGGTGACGCACCCCGATGTGTCCGGGCTCGTCGCCGTGCAGTGGGAGTACGAGGAGGGGCCCGTGCCCGCCGCGCTCGCGAGCGGGCGGCCCGTGACCGTGAGCGACGTGCTGTCCGAGACACGCTGGCCCCGCTTCCGTGCCATGTCGCTCCAGCGGGGTCTGCGTGCCTGCGCGACGCTTCCGTACCGGCACGAGGGCACCGTGCTGACGGTCAGCCTCTACGCGTTCCGCCCGCACGGCCTGGCGGGCGTGGACGAGCGCAAGGGCGCCGAACTGGCGGAGCTGGCGGCCGGGGTGCTGGGCCGTGACCGCCGCTACCGGAAGGCGCTCGTCGAGGTCGAGCAGCTCAACTCGGCGCTGCGCTCGCGGCCCGTGGTGGACCAGGCGTGCGGGATCGTCATGGGCCGGGAGGGCTGTGACGCGGAGGAGGCGTTCGGTCTGCTGCGTACGCTCTCCCAGCGCACCAACCGCAGACTGGCCGAGCTGGCCGAGGCGATCGTGCGCAACCGGGGCCGGGGCGTCGAGGAGCACTTGGGGAAGCTGAGGCGCTCGCGCTGAGCGCACACGGGGCGCCACGGCACGGCCCCGACCCTGCCCCCGGTGGTCCGCCCCGCTGCGTCTGGCGACCACGGTTCGTCGCGCGCCGACCTCGCGATGTCTGCGAAGGTGGATTCGTTGTGCGTTGTCCGATTTGACGTGACCGCCCGCTGCTGACGCACGGCGGTGGCGTCACGACGGCGGAGGCGTGGCGATGGACGGCAGTGAGGACCACCGGCAGGGCCGCTCCGCCACCGCCGTCGCCGCCTGCGGTTACTGGCACCGCCGGGGCATCGTCACCCGCCCCGAACAGGTACTCGCCGCTCCCAGCCCGGCGCTGCTGCTCTTCGCCGTACTGGCCACGACCGGCTGCGGCGCGGTGCTGACCCCCAGGCCTTGCGAGGGCTGGTACGCGCCACAGGCCGAGCTGCTGAACCGCCCGCTGCACACCGTCCCCGTACCGGCCGAGTGCGGGGGAGTGCCCGATCCCGTCGCGCTGCGCGAGACCGTGCGCCGCGTAAGGGGCGACGGTCACGATCCGCGGGTGCTGGTGCTCTCCGTCGCCGACGACTGCACCGGCACCGCGGCGCCCCCGGAACTGCTGCACGAGGTGATCGAGGTCGCGGGCGACGAGCGGCTGCTCGTGGTCAGCGACGAGACCTGGCGCGAGACCTCGCACGCACCGCACAGCACGGTCGTCGTGAGCCCCGCCGAGATGATCCACGGCGGACGCGAGAGCGACGCGGTCGTCGTGCTCACCGGGCTCGGCGAGACGCTGCCCGCCCGCGTCCCCGCCGCCGGGGTGGCCCGCTTCCCGGACAGCGGGCGCGGACGGGGGCTCGCCGAGTCCGTACGGCAGGTGCTGAAGGTGCTGCGTACCGGGCTGAGCGGCCCGGACGACGCCGCCGTCGCCGACGCGCTCACCGAGCCCCCGGCGCTCCGCAAGCGACGAGCGGACACGGCACGTGCGTACGGGGCGGTGCTGAAGGACCTGCACCGCGTCGTCACCGGTGCCGGGGTGCTGTGCCGTCCGCCGAGGGTGGGGCGGCATCTGTACGCCGACTTCGAGCCGGTGCGCGCCCGTCTCGGCGCACGCGGCATCGGCGACTCGCTGGGTCTGGAGGCCGAGCTGGTGCGGATGTTCGGCCCGTACGCGTGCGGCGGGCACCGCTTCGGCGACGACCCGAAGGCCCTGCGGGTGCGGCTGTCCGGCGGTCTCCTGACGGGCTCCCTCACGTGTGCGCCTCCGGCATCGCCCGCGGACAGCCGGGTACTGGAATCGGTGCAATCTGCCCTTACCGAACTGACGGCCCTCCGGGGGTGACTGTGGAACCGGACCGGACGCTCACCGCTCAGGACACGGACAAAGCAGGCAAGGCGGAGGCGGAGGAGGAATCGGCGGCGGACACGAAGCCCGCGTCGAGAGCGACGGCCGTCACCCATGCCGCAGCCGTTCCCGATGCCGCGGCCGTTCCCGATGCGGCGGGCCTCGGTGCGCGGCCGGGAGCCCGGGCCGCCGCCGGCCCCGATGCGCGGGCCCGCGTCCTCGCCCCCGTCGAACTCCCGCCCGCCGAGCCCGAATCGGGGCCGCTACCCGCTGCCGAGTCTCCGCCCGTGCCGCCGCCGGTGCTGCACCCCGTAGGCGCCAAGCGCTTCTGGCCGCGTAGCTTCGCCCACCGCCTCACCGCGCCGCTCCCCGACGTACGGGCGCTCCTGCGCGTCGCACGCGAGGGCTCGCTGCGCCCGGCACCCGGGACGCTCGGCGACGTCGCGCGCCTCCCCTGCGAACCGGGCCCGCTGCCCGAGCCACGCCCCGGAGAGACGGCCGTCACCTGGGCGGGGCACGCCAGTTGGGTCCTGCGCCTCGGTGGGCTGACCGTGCTGACGGACCCCGTCTGGTCGCGCCGCATCCTCGGCACCCCGCCCCGTGTCACGCCTCCCGGAGTCGCCTGGGACGATCTGCCCCCGGTAGACGCCGTGGTCATCTCGCACAACCACTACGACCACCTCGACGCCCCCACGCTCCGCAGGCTGCCGCGCCGTACACGCCTGTTCGTACCCGCCGGGCTCGGACGCTGGTGCCGCAGGCGGGGCTTCACCCGCGTCACGGAGCTGGACTGGTGGGAGGCGGCGGAGCTGCCCTCGGGCGACGGCCGCCGCGTCCGCTTCGAGTTCGTGCCCGCGCACCACTGGTCACGAAGGACGCTGTGGGACACGTGCCGTTCGCTGTGGGGCGGATGGGTGCTCACCTGTGTCGGCAGCGGGCCTCGACTGCCGCAGCAGCGCGTCTACTTCGCGGGCGACACGGGCTACGGCCACTGGTTCTCCGAGATCGGCCGCCGCTGCCCCGGCATCGATGTGGCGCTGCTGCCGGTCGGCGCGTACGAGCCGCGCTGGATGCTGAAGCCCGTGCACACCTCTCCCGAGGAGGCGGTGCGCGCCTGCCGGGACGTGGGTGCGCGCGTGATGGCGCCCATGCACTACGGGACGTTCCTGCTCTCGGCGGAGCCGCCGATGCAGCCGCTGGAGCGGGTGAGGGCGGCGTGGGCGGCGGCGGGGCGGCCGCGCGCCGATCTGTGGGACCTTCCGGTGGGGGCGTCGCGCGTACTGGGCCGCTGAGCGCTCATCCGGACGGTCCGTGAGGCCGGAGGCACCGGAGACCGAAGCCGGCGGATCACGGCGGGAGTCGGGAGACCCCGGGGGAGAGCGACCGGGGGAGCCGACCGGTCAGCCGGGGCCGCTGGGCCGCAGCCTGCGCCAGACGGCGGGCGCGGCGCTGATGAGGACGGTGAGGGCGACTGCCGCCACGACGCCCTCCCACGGCTCGGGGAAGAGGGAGCCGCCCAGCAGTCCGATGAGCTGGTAGGTCACCGCCCAGACGAGACATGCGGGCAGATCGCCGCGTACGAACTGCCGGGTGCGCATCCTCCCGAGGAGACAGGCCAGCATCACCGGTATTCGCCCCGCGGGCACGAGCCGCGAGACGACGAGCACGGCGATACCGTGTTCGCGGAGCCTGTCCTGGGCCTGGCCGAGACGCCGGGGCGGCGCGTGCTCCCTCAGCCGCTCCAGCCAGCGCGATCCGCTCTCGGAGTCGACTCCGCGCCTGCCGAGCCAGTACAGGGTGATGTCGCCGAGGAACGCCGCCGCGGCGCCCACCGCGAGCACCGCCGCCAGCGCCGGCGCGGGCGCGCTCTGGTGCAGGGCCACCACCGCCGCGCCGCTGACGAGCGCCCCCGTGGGCACGACCGGCACCAGCGAACCCAGCACCACCAGCAGGAACAGAGACGGATAGGTGACGGCCTGCTGCGTCGACTCCGGAGGCATCGCCGCACCGGCCCCCGCTCCCACACCGGCCCATGCACCGGCTGCCGCACCCGCGGCCTGAAGGAGTCGAGCGGGCATCAGACCACCCCCAGCCGCATGCTCTCGCCGTGCGCCAGCCGGTGGACGGCGACCATGGGTGCCAGTACCCCCGCCTTGCGTACGAACTCGTCGCCGGGAGCGTGGAATTCATGCGGCCGCACCGCGTCCATGCCGATCGGCCAGTACGTGCCGTAGTGCACCGGCACCGCCGTGCGCGGGCGCAGACTCCCGAGGGCACGCGCGGCACGCTCCGCGTCCAGATGCTCCTCGCCGAGCCATGGACCCCAGCCGCCCACGGGCAGCAGTGCCACGTCGATGTCGCCGACCGCGTCCGCCATGCCGTCGAACAGGCCCGTGTCACCGGCGAAGTAGGTACGGGCGGCGCCCTCGACGACGTATCCCAGCGCGGGCGCCCGGTGCGGCCCGTACGGCAGGCGCCTCCCGTCGTGAGCGGCGGGCACCGCACGCACCGTCACGTCCCCGACCGCAAGGCACTCACCGGCGGTCACCTCGTCGAACCGCAGCACCGGTGCCAGCCGCCGCAGCCCCGGCACGGCACGCAGCGCGCCCCGCGGTACCACGACGCGCGTGCCGGGGGCGAGCAGCGCGAGCGACCCGAGGTGGAGATGGTCGGCGTGCAGATGGGACACCAGCACCACGTCGGCGAGCGCGGCGGACGGCGGCGGCAGCGGGCCGCGGCGGCGCCGCAGATGAGCCATGCGCCGCACCAGTAGCGGATCGGTGAGAACCGTCACGCCGGAGTCCCGCACGGTGGCGGTGGCGTGCCCCCACCATGTGACCTCCACCGGCACCCGCTGCTCCTCCCTGCCCATCGGGCCGGACCCTGGGGCCGGTCCGTACGACGCCCGAAAGTCCCCGGTCCGCGCCCAGTCGATCTGCCCCGCGCCCAGTTGATCTGCCCCGCGGCGGCCCGCCCGTACCGGACCGCCGTGCCCGACGCATGACCGACGCGTGCTTCGAGCGTATGCGCCCGGCGCACGGGGACGGGACGGGCGCCGTGCCACGAGCCGGGCGCAACGTGGAGAATCGGAGAACAGCCCGCGCATCGGACGGGTTCTCGTGCCTGTGGATGTGCGAGCGGAGCGAACAGTCAGGAGGCGGCATGCGGCTGCGGATCTTCCCGCCGGGCCTGCCCGTAGGAACGCCGCGGCGCTGGCGCTCTCTCGGCGCCGCGCTCCTGCGGGTGCTGGCCGTGTGGGCAGTGAGCACCCTGACGCTGCTGGTGCTCGCCGGTCTCCTCCCGGACTTCCGCCTCCAGTCGCCCGACGGCGACAGCGCCACCTACATCGCCACCACGGGTGCCATAGGAGCCGGCGTCTTCGGGCTGCTCGGCGCGGTGGTGTGGCCCGTACTGGTACGGGCGCTGCTGCTGGTCCCCGCGCTCGTACTGGGCACGCTCGTCTTCTTCCTCAACGGTTCGCTGCTGTGGCTCGCGCTCTCCCTGGTGCCCTACGGGCGGGGGTCGGCCGACCCCGGCACGGCCGTCGTCGTGGCCGCCGCGATGTCGGCCGCGTCGTCTGCCGCCAGCACGGCGCTCGCCGTGCGCGACGACGGCGCCTACCGCCGCCGCTTCGCCCGCCTCGCCGACCGGCGGCGCCGCCGCCAGGGGCTGGGCCCGGTGCCGCGTACCCCCGGCACGGTCTTCCTCCAGCTCGACGGCGTCGGACACCGTCTGCTGCGCGAGGCGGTCACCGCCGCGGACGGACGGCCCCCGCTGATGCCCGCCGTCGCCGCCATGTACGAGGGCACACACCGGCTGACCCGCTGGCGTACGGACTGGCAGTCCCAGACCGGGGCCAGCCAGCTCGGCATCCTCCACGGCACCAACAGGGACGTCCCCGCCTTCCGCTGGTACGAGAAGGAATCGGGGCAGGTACTGATCAGCAACCGGCCCTCGGGCGCCGCCGAACTCCAGCGCCGCGCCGTCGAGATGAGCGGAGACCGCGGGCTGCTCGCCGTCGACGGCGCCAGCCGCGGCAACCTCTTCGGCGGCGGTGCCAACCAGCTCGCGCTCGTGGTGTCGGTGGCCGCGCGCCGGGGCCGGGACAACCGCTCCCGCGCGGGCTACTTCGCCTACTTCTCAGACCCCGCCAACGCCACACGCACCGCGGTCTCCTTCGTCGCCGAGGCCGTGCGGGAGGTCGTGCAGTCCACGCGGTCGCGGCTGCGCGGCGACCGGCCGAGGGTGCCTCGCGCCGGGCTGTATCCGCTGATCCGTGCCTTCGCGACGGTCGTCCAGCGGGACGTGGTGGTCGCGGCGGTGCTGGGGGACGTCTTCAGCGGGCGCAGCGCCGTCTTCGCCGACCTCGTGGGCTACGACGAGGTGGCACACCATTCGGGGCCTCGCGGCCGGGACGCGTGCCAGGTGCTGCGCAGGCTCGACCGCTCGGTGGCGCTGATCGCCAAGGCGGCTCAGCGTGCCCCGCGCCCGTACCGGCTGGTCCTCCTCTCCGACCACGGTCAGAGCCCGGGGGAGACCTTCCGCAGGGCCTACGGGCTGACGCTGGAGGACCTCGTGAGGGCGGGATGCGGGCTGCCGGTCTCGCGCCGGGTGGGGCGCACGCCCAGCGGCGCGGAGGCGCGTGCGGCGGCGCGTGCGGCGCTGCACAGACCGGAGGACGGCCCGCTGGAGGAGGAGCGCACACCGTCGAGGAGCGCGGGCCCGGTGGTGCTGGCGTCCGGCAACCTCGGGCTGGTGTCGTTCCCGGACGTGCCGGGACGGATGTCGAGGGAGCAGATCGACAAGCGGCATCCGGCGCTGCTGCGCACGCTCGCCGACCATCCCGGCATCGGTTTCCTGCTGGTGCACGGCGAGCGCCACGGGCCCGTCGTACTGGGTGCGGGCGGTGCCGAACACCGCCTGGACACGGGGGAGATCACCGGCGGGCCGGACCCGCTGGCGCACTACGGGGCGGGTGCCGCGGCGGCGGTGCGGCGCACGGCGGGATACCGCAACGTCCCCGACATCATGATCAACTCTGCGGTCGATCCGGACACCGGCCACGTCCACGCCTTCGAGCAGCAGATCGGCTCGCACGGCGGCCTCGGCGGCGAGCAGAGCGAGGCGTTCCTGCTCTCGCCGCGCGAACTGTCCGCCCCGACGGACGGTGAGGAACTGGCCGGGGCGGAGCAGGTGCACCGCGTACTGCGGCGCTGGCTGGACGAGTCCGCGGGGTGCGCGCCGCCGGCGGCGCGCACGGGAGACGACCCCGTGCCGGAGCAGCGGGAGCAGCGTGAACACCCGGACCGCGACCGGGAGTTCCCCGCGGCGCATACCGCGTGAGGGAGGGGCGGGCGGCCTAGCCCCGTATGGGGGCGCCCACCTCGCGCAGATGCCGCAGCGCTTCGCGCCATGAGGCGACGAGCCCCGTCTCGTGGTACGGGATGCCGAGTTCGGCGCAGTAGCCGCGGACGATGGCGCGTGCCCTGCGCAGATGCGGCGAGGGCATGCTCGGGAACAGATGGTGCTCTATCTGGTGGTTGAGCCCGCCGAGCAGGACGTCGGTGAGCGGGCCGCCCCGTACGTTGCGGGAAGTGAGCACCTGCCGCCGCAGGAAGTCGGGGCGGTCGTCGCCGGTGAGCGTCGGCATGCCCTTGTGGTTGGGGGCGAAGATCGAACCGAGGTAGACGCCGAAGACGGCCTGGTGCACGAAGAGGAACGCCAGCGCCATCCCAGGCGGAAGCATCAGCAAGAGCGCGGCGAGATACGCCCCGATGTGCGTGAAGAGCAGCACGCCCTCCACCACCCGGCGCTTCATGTGCCCCTCGCGCAGTGCCCGGACGCTGGAGACATGGAGGTTGAAGCCCTCCAGCGTCAGCAGCGGGAAGAAGAGCGCCGCCTGATGACGCCCCACGAAGCGCGGCAGTCCCTTCGCCTCGCGTGCCTGCCGCTGCGACCAGACGAGGATGTCGGGACTCACGTCGGGGTCGAGTTCCTCGTGGTTGGGGTTTGCGTGGTGGCGGGTGTGCTTGTTCATCCACCAGCCGTACGACATTCCGATGCCCAGGTTGCCGACGACGAGGCCGCCGATCTCGCTCGGACGTCGCCTGCTGAAGACCTGACGGTGCGCGAGATCGTGGGCGGCCAGGGCGAGTTGGCCGAATACCAGGCCCAGGAACGCGGCGACGGCGAGCTGCCACCAGCTCTCGCCGAGCGTGAAGAACCCGGCCCACCCGGCGGCGAACGCCAGGCCCACGAGCGTCAGCCGCAGCGTGTAGTAGCCGGGCCGGCGGCGCATCAGCCCGGCTGCTTCGATCCGTGCGTGGAGGCGGGCGAAGTCGCTTCCCTGACGGCTGCCCCGCCGGGGCCGGTCTTGGTTGCCGTGCCGGTCGCCCTCCTGGTCGCCGTTCTGGTCGGCGTGCCGGTCGTACGGGCCGGAGCGGGCCGGCGACGGTGGCGACGTGGGGCGGGCGGCGGAGGCGGCCCCGGGAGGGGCCGTGGGAGGAGCCGTCGGACGGGAGGCTGCCGTATGGCTCAGCGGTGTCGTCATGCATCGAGCCTCCCGTTGCCGACGGGGGAGGCGACAGCCGCGCAGCCTGTGTCTCACCAGGGGTGCTGCCCGCAGCGCGGGGGTGTTGCCAGACGTACCTCGCCCGTCGGGTGTGCCTCGCGGGGGCGCGCGATGTGCCTGGTCCCAGCCGGGGGTCGGCAGGGCTCACCGGGGGTCGGCGGAGGGTTCAGAAGTCCTGCGACGTCTCCTGTGCGGCGTAGTCCCCGCCGTGCAGCCGCAGCAGATGGAACTGGCGCGACAGCCGGATCAGCGGCCTGACCAGCAGCTCCACACTTCCTAAGACGAAGCACCAGGTGCCTGCCTGCTGTGTGCCGGGGTAGAAGAACATGACGCTGCCGGCGAGGAACCACACGGCGACGAGGATGTCGTTGGCGATGCTCGCCAGCGCATAGCGCTGACGGATCTGGATCTCCGCGTGGCCCATACGGATCGTCAGCGGCGGCTTGGATTCGCCGTGCCGTGTCCGCGGCCGTGGACGCTGCCCTGACTCCTGCCCCGGCGCCGGGCCTTCGGACCCGGAGCGTGATTCGTCGGAACCGTCCTCGGACACCTTCGTCCTCCTGTCGCATCGGTGGCTTCGGCCGCATCGACCGCGGCGCCGCAAGGTCCGGGCTCGGCCGCCCGTCCTCACCTGCCGCGGGAGCCGTGTGCCCAGCTCAGCAGCTCCGCCGCCGTCCAGGTCGTGACGACGCGCTCCGCGGGCACACCGCACTCCACCGCGCGCACACACCCGTTGATCTGCCAGTCGAGCTGTCCCGGCGCATGGGCGTCGGTGTCGATCGAGAAGAGCACGCCGGCGGCGACGGCCTGCCGCAGCAGCCGACGCGGCGGATCGAGCCGTTCCGGGCGGCAGTTGATCTCCACGGCGGTGCCCGACCCGGCACACGCCGCGAAGACCGCCTCCGCGTCGAAGTCGGACTCCGGACGGCTTGAGCGCAGCCTGCCGGTGCAGTGACCGAGCACGTCCACCAGCGGATTGCGGACGGCGGCGGTCATCCGCCGCGTCATGTCCGCAGACGGCATCCGCAGCTTCGAATGCACGGAAGCCACCACCAGATCGAGCCGGGCCAGCAGCTCCTCCTCCTGGTCCAGCGAGCCGTCCAGGAGGATGTCGCACTCGATGCCGGTCAGCAGACGGAACGGAGCGAGCCGTTCGTTGACCTCCGCCACCACGTCGAGCTGCTGACGCAGACGCTCCGCGGACAGGCCGCGAGCGACCGTCAGCCGTGGCGAGTGGTCGGTCAACACGGCCCACTCATGGCCGAGTTCGGCGGCCGTACGGGCCATCTCCTCGATGGGGCTGCCGCCGTCGGACCAGTCGGAGTGCATATGGCAGTCGCCGCGCAGCGCGGAGCGCAGCCGCCGTGCCTCGTCGGTGACCGGTGCGTCGTCCACGGTGGTCGCCGCCGGAGCGGTCTCCGCCTCCCGCTCCAGCCTGGCGAGATAGCCGGGTACCTCGCCGCGCAGCGCCTCCCGTACGACCTGCGCGGTCTTGGGCCCCACCCCTTTCAGCGACTCCAGCTCTCCTGTGGCGGCGGCACGCCGCTCCACCTCCTGGGGGCCCAGTGCTGCCAGTACGCGGGACGCGGTACGGAAGGCACGCACCCGGTAGGTGGGCGCCTGCACTCGTTCCAGCAGGAAGGCGATCCTGTCCAGTGCCGTGAGCGGGTCCACCGGGCGCCCTCCTCGCCGTTCTCGTCGCCCTCCCCTTCCGGGCCGTCACCTTCCACGGTCGCGCATACGGCCGCCGGGCGCCCCCCGGAGCGGGAATCACCGACCGGAGCGGTAAGCCCTGACAGGCCCGACCGCCCCGGGGCCCGCCCACCCGGCCCCGGCCTCAGCCGGTTCAGCCCGTCCTCTCCAGGCGTGCGACGCCGATATGCGCGTCAGCCATCCCGTAGAAGACATGGCGCACGCCGTCGATCTCCTCGATCGCCGTGGGGAAGACGACGTTCGGCACCGTCCCTGAGCGTTCCTCCTCCGTCTCCGGTGCCATCAGCGGCTCCGCCGAGCGGGCCAGGACCCTCGCCGGGTCCGCCGGGTCGAGGATCATCGCCCCCGCCGAGTAGCTGACGTTCTGCTGCTGGGCCACGAACCGCTCCATGTTCCCGGAGACACCGTGGTGGATCAGCAGCCATCCCTCATCGACCCGCACCGGTGCCGGGCCCGCGCCGATCTTGAGCTGCTCCCAGGGGTGTTCGGACAGCGCTACGAGCCGGTGGTGGCGCGGCCTGGTCAGCGCGGTGACGTCCGCCTGGGCCTCGGCGGCTGGCACATAGCTGATCCAGATGCCGGGCCGCTCGTCGGTGACGCCTGCCGGAAGGTGCACGCCCTCGCCGGGACGGAACCAGCCCAGATCCCACATGGGCCGGTGCAGCATCGCGTAAGCGGGCTCGCCGTCCGGGCCGGGCACGGGTTCCGGGAAGTGCACGACGTCCTTGTTGGGGAAGAGGTTGAGGTCGGTGTCGAGATCCGGCTGATAGGCGAACTGGAGGGGACCGATCCGCCGCCAGTCGCGCAGATCGGCGGAGACGGCGAGCGCCGGGCGCGGACCGAGCGGCCCGTAGGCGACGTACGACATCACGTACTGGCCGAGGCTCTCGATCCACGTCACCCTCGGGTCCTCGACGCCCGCGTTGTTCTTGCCGCGCTCCCAGCCCGCGTCAGGGGCGAGTACCACTCCGCGCCGGGTGACGCCCGTGGGCACCCCGTCCGTCAGCGTCACCTCGGCGAGTCCCACGCGGGAGACATTCCCCTCGGCGACGAGGCGGGGCAGCAGATGGAGCGAGCCGTCCTCGGTACGTCCGGACGCCGGGTTGAGCACGCCCTCCGCCTCCAGCGGGTCGCCCGGGGACGGCGACATCACGACGCCTTCTCGTACGAGCCGGTACGGGACATGTGAGGAGACGCCTCCGGCGGCCGGACGGGCCGGGCCGCCGAAGTCGGCGGCGTCAGCGGTCTGTTCGCGGGAGGCGTCGGTGGAGCGGTCGGACACTGTGGGATCAGCCCTTTGTCGCGGAGTCGATGTTCGTCTGTGTGAAGTGGCGCTGGAAGAGCAGGAAGAGCACCACGGCGGGCACGGCCAGCACGCACGCCCCGGCCATCACGGCACCCGTCGGGTTCTCGACGGTGCCGCGCAGATTGCTCATGAACCCGGCGAGCGACACCGCGAGCGGCTGCATCTCGGCGTCCTTGGTCACCAGGAACGGCCACAGGAACTCGTTCCAGGGGCCGATGAAGGCGATCAGAGTGCCGGTCAGCAGCGCGGGCCGCGCCATCGGAAGCGCCACCCGCCACAGGATGCGCAGCTCGCCGGCGCCGTCGATGCGTGCCGCCTCGAAGAGTTCGGCGGGAAGCTGGAGGAAGAACTGGCGGAAGAGGAAGACGGCCGTGGAGTTGACCGCGAAGGGAAGGATCATCCCGAGATAGCTGTCGCCCAGCCCGTAGTCCCGCACCACCAGTACGTACAGCGGAAGCATCAGAAGCTGGAACGGCACGGTCTGAACGAGCAGCAGCGCACCGAAGAGCGTGCTGCGCCCGCGGAAGTGCAGCCGCGCCAGGCCGTATCCGGCGAGCACTCCGATCACGAGCGTGCACAGCAGCACGCCCGCCGTGAAGACGCCGGAGTTGACCAGCGAAGTGCCGAGCGAGACAGCGCCGTTGACGGCCTCGTAGTTCTGTGTGCCGCTGCTGCCCGGGGTGGGGATCACCGAGCCCAGGTCGCCGGTCGTCTGCTTGCTCAGCGACTGCGACAGCATGTACGCGAAGGGGAAGAGGAAGACGACGGCTCCTGCCGTGAGCAGGGCCAGCTTCGGCCAACTGGTGCTGTGGCGGCGTGTGTTCACGGCTCACGCTCCCTTGCGCTCGGTGAGCCTGCGGGCGATCAGCGAGAGCGTCACCACGACCAGCACCAGCACGACGCCCAGCGCCGCCGCGAAGTCCGGATGCGCCTGCTCGATGCCCTTCTGGTAGAGGATCAGCACCGGCGAGGCCGATGCATGGTCGGGACCGCCGCCGCCGGTGAGCAGATACGGCTCGGTGAAGAGGTTGGAGCCCTTGATGACGGCGAGCACGGTGACGAGGGTCGTCGCATGCCGGACACCGGGCACCGTCACCGCCATGAACGTCCGTACCCGTCCCGCGCCGTCCACGCCTGCCGCCTCGTACAGCTCGCGGGGCACGCTCTGGAGCGCGGCGAGATAGAGCATCACGAAGAAGCCGAGGTTGGTCCAGGTGACGAAGACCGCCACGACCGGCATCGCCAGCACCGAGTTGACCAGCCACGAGGGGTCGGGGGCGAGGCCGCCGAGCAGATGGTTCAGCAGCCCGTCCGTGCCGAAGAGATAGCCCCACACCGCCACCAGCGCCACGCTCGCCGTGATGTACGGCAGGTAGTAGGCGGCGCGGAAGAACGACCGCAGCGGCACACGGGAGTTGAGCGCCGACGCGAGTACGAGCGAGAGCACGACCGTCAGCGGGATGTTGATGACGAGGAAGACGGCGATGTTGAGGAAGGAGCGCAGCACCACCGGATCGGTGAAGACGTCCTGGTAGTTGCGCAGTCCCACCCACGGTGCGTCCACCTCGGTGCCGGGGGCGGTGAAGTAGAAGCGGTGGAAGGACATCCACACCGTGTAGCCGAGCGGCACGGCGAAGACGACGACGAGGAACAGCGCGTACGGGGTGACGAACAGCGCGCCCAGCGGCGAACGGGCGCCGCGCGTACCGCCGCCCCGCGGACGGCCGCGCAGACCGCCACGCGGGCCGCCGCCCGGCGACACACCGCGGCCCGCAGTGCCGGGCGAAGGCGAACCGCCGCCTGAAGCAGGGGAGATCAGAGGGAGACTCATCGGGGACCTCGGCAATCGTCAGTACTCGTCGAGGAGTTCGGAGACCTTCTCGGAGGCGTCGCGCAGCGCGGGCTCGGGCCGTTCGCGCCCGAAGACCACGGACGCCGTCCAGCGGTCCCGCAGCGCCTGCCACAGGTCGACGGACCCGGCGACACCGGGCACCTCGACGATCCGGTCCGCCTGGTCGGCGAACTTCCGGTAGCCCGGGTTCTTCTCGAACCAGCCCTCGTACGTCTTCAGCAGGTCCGGGCGCATCGGCATCTGGCCCGTCTCGTCCAGCAGGGCGCCGTCCTGCCTCTTCGACGTGGCGAACCTCAGCACGTCCCAGGCCGTCGCGCGGTTCTCGCAGGCGCTGAACATCGAGACCGACTTCTCGTCGGAGAAGGTGTGCGTCTTCGAGGCCGGCACGCCACGCGAGGTCGGCACGGGCACCACACCCCAGTCGATGCTGTCCTTGTACGCCGCGACCGCCCACGGCCCTGCGGCCGTCATCGCCGCCTTGCCCGCGGCCATCGAGTCGCCGGGGAACAGCTCCTGCTGCGCCAGCCTCTCCCGGTACAGGCCGCGCCAGAACCTCACGACGCGGCGGCCCTCCGGGGTGTCGAACCGCGGCTTGCCGTCCTCGACGAGCTGCCTGCCGCCCGTCTCCGCGATGAAGGACGGATAGAAGTCGAACCACGACTGGAAGAACTCGGAGCTGGGCGCCGGCCAGATCGCCGCCTTCGCCGCTCCGCTGCGCACGAGCTTGCGCGAGGAGGCCAGGAAGTCCTCGTACGTCGACAGCTTCGGATGCTCGGGGTCGAGCCCGGCCTTCGCGAAGAGCTTCTTGTTGTAGAGGATCATCACGGGGTTGCTCTTCCAGGGGAGCTGGTAGAACTTCCCGTCCTCGGAACGGTATTGGGCCGCCCGCTCGCCCGTACGTGCCGTGATGTACTCCTCCGCGCCGGGGAAGCCGTCGAGGGGGACGAGACCCGCCTGCTTCTGGAACTGCGGCACGGACGCGGGCGAGGTGTTGAAGACCAGGCATGCGCTGTTGCCCGCGACGATGGACGCGCTGAGCGCCTCCTCGGAGGTCTTGCCCGCGGGTATCTTCTGGGCCTTGATCCGCTCGCGCGGGTGCTTCGCGTTCCACTCGGCTATCCACTTCTCGCCCCAGGCCACTTCCTGGGCGTTGTTGGACAGCCACACCGTGACGGGGCCGCGTGACGATGACGCGGCAGCGCTGTCGGGCGTCGTACGGGCGCATCCCGTGCTCGCGCCGGTGAGCGCGAGCAGCAGCAGCGCCGCCGCCGTCTTCCTCAGCAAGATTCGCTCCGTGGGGTCGTCGGCCTGGTCTGAACGGGCTTGCGGGCGGGGCCGGTTGACTGCGCGGCGCCTGCCTCGGTGCCGGGCCCCCGTGCGGCGTCCGCCGTCGTTGCGGATTCCGGGCGGGGCGCCGAGCCCGGTGCGGGCCCCATCGAGTCGCGTGACAGCAGCTCGGCGGGGGCGAGTTCGACGTCGTCCGCACGCCCGGAGGCGACGACCTCGTCGAGCGCGCGAGCGGCCGCGGCGCCCCAGCCGAGCGCGTCGGCGCGTGCGGAGGCCAGCGGCGGGTGGGTGTAGGCGGCGAGCGGGGTGTCGTCGTAGCCGACCACGGACAGCTCCTCCGGCACGGACAGGCCCAGCCGGTGGGCCACGGCCAGACCCGCGGTCGCCGAAAGGTCGTTGGCGTAGACGATGGCCGTCGGCCGCTCCCCGGCGGGCGGCGCCAGCAGCTCACGTGTCGCCGCCGCGCCGCCGTCGGCGGTGAATCCGCCCGGCAGCACCGGCCCCGGCGTCAGCCCGGCCGCCCTCACTGCCTGCTCCCACGACTCCTGACGGCGCCGCGCATGACGGAACTCCCTCGGGCCCGCCACATGTGCGATGCGCCGATGACCCAGCTCCACCAGCCGCCGCACGGCCGCGGCGAACGCGGGCCTGTCGTCGAGGCTCACGGCACAGAGTCCCTGGGCGCAGTCGGGGTCGCCTACCACTACGGCGGGCAGCCCGAGCCCCTTCGTCAGCTCCGGGCGCGGATCGTCGACGCGCATGTCGGTGAGCAGCACGCCGTCGACGCGCCGGTCGGCGGAGAGACGGTGGTAGGCCGCCGCCTCGTTCCCCGGGTCCGTCACGTGAAGTACGAGGGAGTCGCCGCGAGGTGAGATGACCGACTCGACGCCGGCGATGAAGGCGGGGAAGAACGGGTCGGCGCCGACCGCGTCGGTCTCCCGCGTCAGTACGAGACCCACCGCGCCCGCTCTGCCCCGTGAGAGGGCCTGTGCGGGGCGGCTGGGGCGCCAGCCGAGTTCGGCGGCGGCGTCCAGGATGCGTGCCTTGGTCGCCTCGGCGAGTCCGGGGCGGCCGTTGAGCGCGAAGGAGACCGCGCTGGGGGAGACCCCGGCGAGCTTGGCCACGTCCGCGATGGTGGGACGCCTCTCGCGTGCTGCCGCCATGCCGTCAAGTCCGTTCGTTCTGCGAGGAGTCGGGTGTCCGGGAGCGCCCATGAGTTGTCCGGGCGGGAGAGTGGGCGAGCGTTATGAGCGGGTATCGAGTGTTTAAACCGCTTTAACTTTCGCGCGATGCGTGCACTCAACCGGAACCGCGCCCGGGGTGTCAACGGGTGTGCACGGAAAAGCTCCTGGGGAGTCGCGGGCCGCCGCCTCACCGGCAGGGCGGCGACCGCTCACCGGTGACGACCCATGAGCCGGGACCCAGGCGAGCGGAGCGCTCGCCGCCCTGCGCTCACGCTGTCCCTGTGCCCGCACGCCGCCCCGTGCTCCTAGGCTGGCGATACGCCCCGACAGGAAGCGAGAGACACGTCATGGCCCCACAAGCGCTGACCCGGCAGCAGACCGACGAGGCACTGGCCGGGCTGCCCGGCTGGAGCACGGACGGCGACAGCATCGCCCGTACGTACTCCTTCGCCGGGCATCTGCCGGCCGCCGCCATGGTGATCCATGTGGCCGCGATTCAGGAGGAGTTGAACCACCACTCCGAGATGACGCTCGGCTACGCCAAGCTGTCCGTCACGGTCAACACCCACAGCGTCGGCGGTCAGGTCACCGAGAAGGACATCGAACTGGCCCGCCGCGTGGAGGAGATCGCGGCGGGCCACGGCGCGAGCTAGCCGGGGGAGCAGACGCCCGAGAGGCCCGGTCGCCGAGGAGCCCGGTCGCCGAGGAGCCCGGTCCGCGGAGAACCGGGCCCAGGGACCGGGCCCCTCGCCCCTTCGCTGCTGCCTCGCCTAGCCGGTGCTCAGAGTCAGCCCGTACTCGGCGAGGGGTTCGGCCACGGGCTGGAAGTAGGTCGTACCGCCCGTCGAGCAGTCGCCCGAGCCTCCCGACGTCGTCCCCTGCGCCTGGTCGCCGGAGATGAACGGCCCGCCGGAGTCCCCTGGTTCGGCGCACACGGACGTACGGGTCAGGCCCCGCACGGTGCCCTCCCGGTAGGTGACCGTGGCGTCGCGCTGCTCCACGGTGCCGCAGTGCCAGCCGCTGGTCGCACCGGAACGGCACACCGACGAACCGGCCGGCACCTCCACCGACCCGCTCACCGTCACGTTCGTGGCTCCTGGGCCCTTCACATACGGCTTCGCCCGCCAGTCCTTGTTGGCGGCCACCCATGCGTAGTCGTCGCCGGGAAACGAACTCCCCTTGACGGTGCCCTGCGCGGCACGATTGCGGCCCGTCGTCCGGCCGCCCTCGGTTCCGCAGTGCCCGGCGGTGACGAAACCGTCCTTGTTGCCCTTCGTGACGGGGAATCCGATGGAGCAGCCCGTCGAACCGTTGGTGTAGTACGCGTCGCCGCCGCGCAGATCCTCGTCGTAGGTGCGCGGCTTCTCCGCGGACCTCATCACCCGTACCAGCGACGAAGGCGCACCGCTGCGGGTGAGGAACGCCCTCGCCGCCGCCGGCTCGCCCGCCCTCACGATCACGCTGTTGCTGCGCACGTCGACCGCCCACACCGCGGTGCCGCGCGGCGCCCGCCGTACCGCCGAGCCGTCCAGCGCCCTCTTCGCGGCGTCGAGCCGGGCGAGGCTGTTGCGTACGACCTTCGGCCGCGCCCCCTCGGCCTTGATCGTCGCGGTGTCGTCGCGGTCCGTCGTGGCCACGACCAGCTTCGAGGTCGCCCCCGTGACCCAGGCGCCGCCGTAGTGGCCGCCGAGCTTCTTGCGGAGCTTCCTGTCGACCGTGACGGCACGCTGCTCGTTGACGATCCGCCGCCTGGCGTCCGCCACCGTGATGCCCAGCTCCTTGCTGACGCTCCTGAGCATCCCGGGTGCGATGTCCGGTACGGGCGTCTTCTTGCCGGCGGTGTCCTCGGTGCCGGTGCCGGTGCCGGGCGGGTGGGGCTCGCCCGCGTCCGCGGGCACCACCCCGATCCCGAGGGCGCTTACGGTCAGGGCCGCCGCGGCGAGGACCGGGAGCTTACGGGGCATTGGCGCTCTCCTCGTGTCGCTGATGCACAGGCGTTGTCGGGCCTTGCCTCAGCGTCCGGGTCCGGCCGGGGAGGCACCACCGTGGCTGGACCAGATGGAGGTACGGGAGGTACGGGCGAGGCCGTACGACCGGATGCGACCGGGGTGTTACGGACACGGCTGCGCGCGGCCGGGGCGGCCCGGCCGCGCGCAGCGCCTTGCAGGGGTGGGGACTTGAACGGGGCGGGAACGGCCTTGCGCGGACGGGGACTTGGCGCCCCTGGAGCGCGTCCGAGCCCGGTGAGTCCCTGAGCCCGTGTCAGCCTCCGGAGCCCGTGTCAGCCCATCCAGTTCATGGTGTCCGGGTCCGGGCCGAGCCGGGTGCCGGTGTCGAGCCCGGCGATCTCGTCCATGTCGCCCGCGTCGAGTTCGAAGTCGAAGACGTCGATGTTCTCCCTGATACGGGACGGCGTGACGGACTTGGGGATCACCACGTTCCCCGTCTGGAGATGCCAGCGCAGCACCGCCTGCGCCGGTGTCTTGCCGTACTTCTCGGCGACGGCACGCAGCTTCGGCTCGTCGAGCAGCTCCTTGCCCTGGCCGAGCGGCGACCACGCCTCTGTGGCGATGCCGTGGTCGGCGTGGAAGGCGCGCGGCACGGCCTGCTGGAGACGGGGGTGCAGTTCGATCTGGTTGACGGCCGGGACCGTGCCGGTCTCCTCCAGCAGCCGCCGCAGATGAGAGGGGTTGAAGTTGGAGACGCCGATGGCCTTGGCGCGGCCCTCGGAGTGGATCTTCTCGAACGCCTTCCAGGTGTCGACGTACCTGTCGGCCTCGGGCACCGGCCAGTGGATGAGGTAGAGGTCGACGTAGTCGAGGCCGAGCCTGTCCAGGGAGGCGTCGAAGGCGCGCAGCGTGGAGTCGTGGCCCTGGTCGGCGTTCCAGAGCTTGGTGGTGACGAACAGCTCGTCACGGGGCACGCCCGACGCGGCCAGGCCACGGCCCGTTCCCTGCTCGTTCTCATAGACGGCGGCCGTGTCGATGCTGCGGTAGCCCGCCTCCAGCGCGGTGCTCACCGCGCTCGCCGCCTCGTCGTCGGGCACCTGCCAGACGCCGAAACCGAGCTGCGGCATGACGCTGCCGTTGTTGAGGGTGATGGTGGGAACGTTGCTCACGAACGATCGGTCCTTACATGTCGACGGACGGTTCCGCTTCCGTTCGGTCAACGATCAGGACGACCGAGTGCATTCCTGGGAGTGCCCCTCAGGCTGTCACTGGTGGTACAGCGCCTCGATCTCGACCGCGTAGGCACTCTCGATCGCCTTCCGCTTCAGCTTCAGCGACGGCGTGACGTACCCGGCCTCCTCGGTGAACTGCGCGGCCAGTATCCGGAAGGTACGTATCGATTCCGCCTGCGACACCTGGGTGTTGGCGGCGACGACCGCGCGCCGCACCTCCGTCTCCAGGTCCGGGTCGCGCACCAGCTCCGTGGGCTTCAGCTCCGGCTTCTCGCGCATCTGGAGCCAGTGGGTCACCGCGTCCGGGTCGAGGGTGACGAGGGCCGACACGTACGGGCGGTCGTTGCCCACGACGATGCACTGCGCCACCAGCGGGTGTGCGCGCACCCGTTCCTCGAGGATGCCCGGCGAGACGCTCTTGCCGCCGGAGGTGACCAGGATCTCCTTCTTCCGCCCCGTGATGGTGAGATAGCCGTCCTCGTCCAGGGAGCCGAGGTCCCCGGTCGCGAGCCAGCCGTCGTGCAGTGCCTCGTCCGTGCCCTTGGGGTTGTTGAGGTAGCCCTGGAAGATCTGGCCGCCGCGGAGCCAGATCTCGCCGTCGTCGGCGATGTGCACGGTGGTGCCGGGCAGCGGGTGGCCGACGGTGCCGAAGCGGGTGCGCTCGGGCGGGTTGACGGTGGCGCCGGCGCTGGTCTCCGTCAGGCCGTAGCCCTCGTAGATGCGCATGCCCACGCCGTCGAAGAACAGCCCGAGCCGCCGCTCCATGGCGCTGCCGCCGGACATGGCGCCACGGCACAGGCCGCCCATGGCCTCGCGCATCTTGCTGTAGACGAGGGTGTCGAAGACCTGGTGCTTCAGGCGCAGCGAGGCGCTGGGGCCGGGCCCGGTGCGGAACGCCTTGTGCTCCATGGCCTCCGCGTAGCGCACCGCCACGTCGACGGCCTTGTCGAACGGGCCGAGTTTTCCTTCCAGTTCGGCCTTGCGGCGCGACGCCTGGAAGATCTTCTCGAACAGGTACGGAACGGCCAGCATGAACGTCGGCCGGAACGTCTTCAGGTCGGGCAGCAGTGCCTCGGCCGCCATGACCGGCTGGTGCCCGAGCCTCACCTTGGAACGTATGCACACCAGTTGCACCATGCGCCCGAAGACGTGCGCGAGGGGCAGGAAGAGCAGCAGGGACGGCGGCTCGCTCGGCTTGGAGCTGAAGACGTGGCTATAGCGGCCCTGGAGGGCGTCCGCGTCGGCGATGAAGTTGGCGTGGGTGAGCACGCAGCCCTTGGGGCGCCCCGTGGTGCCCGAGGTGTAGATGATCGTGGCCGTGGAGTCGGGAGTGACGGCGAGCCGGTGCCGGTGGACGACATCGTCGTCCAAGTGGGCGCCCGCGGCCATCAGTTCCTTCTCCGCCTGCGCGTCGAGCTGCCACAGGCGCTTGAGTTGGGGCAGCCGGTCGATGACGGAGCCGACCGTCATCGCATGGTCCTCGTGCTCGACGATGGCGGCCGAGACCTCGGCGTCGTGCATCATCCAGCAGACCTGCTCGGCCGAGGACGTCGGGTAGATGGGCACCACGTGTACGCCGATGGCCCACAGGGCGAAGTCGAGCAGCGTCCACTCGTAGCGAGTACGGGACATGATGGCGACACGGTCGCCGAAACGGATGCCCTCCGCGAGCAGGCCCTTGGCCATGGCCATCACCTGGTCGCGGAACTCCGCTGCGGTCACATCCTGCCACTCGCCCGCCGCGTCCTTGCGCGACAGCGCGACCCGGTCGGGGTCTTCGGTGGCATGGTCGAAAACGGTGTCAGCCAGCCCGCCAACCTGGGGTGTGGGCGCCAGAGCCGGGACGGTGAACTCGCGCAATGGGAATGCTCCTCGACGTGCAGTGCACAGCTGTGTAAGGCACAGCGCGCGGTGACCGTATCCGATGAAACAGCCGCCGGGGAGAGGTGCCGAACCCGGTCAAGCGGTCATTTGGGGACGCATCGGATTGCCGTCGTCAGGTTGTTGCAGATCGTACGAGTTTTCTGCACCGAACCTCCCCGAGTAAAGCAGCACCGGCGCACCGGAGAGAATGGGGCGTGCGGACATTCGTACGCCTCGCCAAAGGTGGCGGGGCCCCTCCGCCGTGCCCGCGGAAGCATTCCGGGTCCCGGGACGACCCAGGCCCGAAGGCCCACCGGGTTGGCAGGAACCAGGCCCCGGCAGCAACCGCATTCACCGCACGGACAACACCACACCGACGACACGGCACGAAACAACAGCACGGAACAACTCAGCACCGACAGCGCCACATCAGCAACACCGCACGACCAGCACACCACGAACAGCACCGCCCCGAGGGAGACATGCGCCGACTGGCACAAAACGCCGACCCGTACATCGCACTGCTTCTCGGCACCGTGCTACTGGCCGTCCTCCTTCCGGCGAGCGGCGACGTCGCCACCGGCCTGGGCCACGGCACCAAGGCGGCGGTCGGAGCCATCTTCTTCCTCTACGGAGCCCGTCTCTCCACTCGCCAGGCCCTGGAGGGAATGCGCCACTGGCGGCTCCAACTGCTCGTCCTGCTCTGCACGTTCGCACTCTTCCCCCTGCTGGGCCTGGCCACACGGGCGCTCGTGCCCTACGTGCTGACGCCCGGCCTCCAGTCGGGGCTGCTCTTCCTCTGCCTCGTCCCCTCCACGGTCCAGTCGTCGATCGCCTTCACCTCCGTCGCACGCGGCAACGTGCCCGCCGCGATCTGCGCGGGCACATACTCCAGCCTGCTCGGCATAGTCGCCACTCCGCTGCTCGCCGCATGGCTCGTCGGCGGACAGGCGGGCCTGAGCGCCGACGGACTGGCCGGAATCGTCGGCCAGTTGCTGGCGCCCTTCGTGGCGGGCCAGCTTCTGCGCCGCTGGATCGGCGACTTCATCACCAGGCACCGCCGCATTCTCACCCTCGTCGACCGGGGCTCAGTGCTGCTCGTCGTCTACACGGCCTTCAGTCAGGGCATGACCCAGGGCATCTGGGGCCTGGTCACACCGGTGAGGCTGCTCGCCCTGCTCGGGGTCGAGGCGGGGCTGCTCGCACTGATGCTGACGCTCACCTGGTACGGCGCGCACCGGCTGGGCTTCGCGCGGGCCGACCGCGTCGTCGCCGTGTTCGCGGGCTCGAACAAGTCGCTCGCCGCCGGACTCCCCATGGCCAGCGTCCTGTTCGGGGCGCACGCCTCTCTCGCCGTGCTGCCGCTCATGCTCTTCCATCAGATGCAGCTCGTCGTCTGCGCCTTCCTCTCCCGCCGCTGGGCACGGGGTACTTCGGATGTACGGGACGAACAGGACGTATGGGACGCGCCGGACGCGGGTCCCGTGGCGGCGGGCGGTGCCACGGGCAGTGCTACGAAGGCCACCACGGGCGGCGGCGCCACGAAGGGCGCCACGCGCGGTGCCGACGGCGGCGGTCCCTCAGCGCCTCGCATGGGCACCGACGTCGTCCAGCGGCAGGTCCAGCAGTGAATCGCCCTCCGCACTCACACGCACCTCGTCGAGCGCACCCGTGAAGTGCGCCCGGCTGTCGAGCCGCTGACCGAGGTGCACGCCGAACGGCGACCCCACGCTCACCGAACCCGGCACATCGGAGGCGGACACGCTCTCCCCGTCGACGGTCAGCCTCAACCGCCCGTCCCCGCGGCGCAGTTCCGCCTGGTGCCAGCGGCCGTCGCCGTATGAGCCGTCCGTGGTCACTCGCGCCGTGGCGGAGGGCGCCGGGACCCGCCGTGCGGTGATCGCCGCCGTGATACGGCCGTCCGCCGCGTCCGCCACCAGACGCACCTGCGGCTGCGAGCCCACGCCGCCCATCCACAGCAGCGGCTGCTCCCCGGAACCCTCAGCACCGCCCGAGTAGCGGAACCACAGCCTCGCGGTGAAGTCCCGCTCGTGCAGCGGAAGTCGGGCACGGAACGGCAGCCGCACCGCGTCGTCCCGCCCGTCGAAGGCCACGGCACCCCCGTCGTGACCGTCCACCCGGCGTGCGCCGCCGAGCACCGCGGCGTCATGAGCGCCGGGCGCACGGTCGGCCGTGGTGGGGTCCGGGCCCCGCCGGTCGCCCAGCCAGTCCTCGGTGAACCGCGCGAAGCGGATCTCGTCGCGGGCGTCCGCAGCGCCGCCCTCGTAGAGCAGGCCCGCGCTGACGGAGGACGCCCGCACCATGTCCGAGTAGCCGGACCAGTCCGCGGTCACCGTTCGGCCGCGGTCCACGCCCTCCCAGGTCCTGCCCTCGTCGTAGGAGGAACGGACCGTCATGGTGCGGCGCCGCTCGGGGTCCGCGGGCGCCGCCAGCAGCAGCCGGTCGCCGTCGCCGCCGAACGGCAGCACCGCGCCCTGCACTTGGGGCGTGTAGAGGCCGGGCAGCGCGCGGAAGGGCGCCGTGAAGAACTCGCCTCCGCCTCCGGCGACGGCCGCCGTACGGTGCCCCAGATCGGTGCCCTCCGTCTCGCGGGCGCTCACCAGCACCCGGCCGTCGTGGCGTTCGTGGAGCGTCAGCTCCTGCGGCTTCTGCCGGAAGACGCCGTCGGGCGAGTGCGGACGGCTCTCGGTCGCCCCGCGCCGCCAACTGCGGCCACCGTCGTCGCTGATCGCCAGCGCGGCGTGATTGGCGGTGTTCCTGCCGTCGCGCCACGTCTCTCCGTTGACGCCGATCACCAGCCGCCCGGCGTGCGCGCCGCGGCGCAACTGGATGCCGTGCCCGGGGCCCGTCGCGTACCACGAGTTCCACTCCCCTGAGCGGAGCTGGGCGCTCAAGTCCCGGGGCTGCGACCAGCTTTCGCCGTCGTCGTCGCTGTACTGGAGATACGGGGAGCGGTCGCACGGCGAATCGCAGTTCTTGCCGTCGCTGCGGCCCGCGTTGAAGGTCTGCGCGAGCAGGATGCGCCCGCTGCGGCGGTCCACCACGGGCGCCGGGTTGCCGTGGGTGTCGCCCCCGCCCCGGCTCGCCACCCGCAGCGGGCCCCAGGTGCGGCCGCCGTCGGTGGAACGCTTGACGACGATGTCTATGTCACCCGCGTCACCGCAGTCGTGCACCCTTCCCTCGGCGAAGGCGAGGAGAGTGCCCTTCACGGTCCGTACGAGTGCCGGGATGCGGAAGCAGACATAGCCCTTCTCCTGCGACGCCTTGAAGAGCACCTGCTGCGTGAACCCGTCCGCGCCTCCCGGCCGCTCCGGCGTCCCCGCACTCGCGCTCCCGCCGGGAACGCAGAGCAGCGAGGCGCACAGGGCGAGAAGCACTCCGGCCCTGAACGGCGTCCGACGGGGAAAGCCTGACCTACCAGAACTCATGCACGCCCCTTCCGCGGCCCGGACGACTCGGGCCTTCAACGCGGTTCACGGGATCACGAGATGTACCGGAAGTGCTGTCATCAACATGCCCGTTCGCGGCGGACGCTACGTGTCGGAGTGCGGGGCGGTACGCGGCCGGGGAAGCGGACGCGGCTCGGCGGAGGGCGGCGGATTCGGGCACAGGGGAACGGAGCCGCGCACGCAGTGGCGTACAAGCAGTGGCGTACAAGCAGTGGCGTACAAGCAGGGGTGCGCACGCAGCGGCGCGAACCATGCCGGTGCGGGCCAAGCCGGTGCGGGCCAAGCCGGTGCGGGCCAAGCCGGTGCGGGCCAAGCCGGTGCGGGCCAAGCCGGTGCGGGCCAAGCCGGTGCGAACGAAGCGGCGCACACGGAAGGGCCCGGCCGGCGCAGGGGGCGCCTCCCGCCGACCGAGCCCCTATCCCGTGCAGCAGGCGAGACCGTCAGGCCCGGCCGGCCGTAGTGCGCAGGGCGAGCCGGTGCTCACCTGCGTACACGTTCATCGAGGAACCGCGGAGGAAACCGACCAGGGTCAGCCCGGTCTCCGCGGCCAGATCCACCGCCAGTGACGACGGCGCCGATACGGCGGCGAGCACGGGGATGCCCGCCATCACCGCCTTCTGCGCCAGTTCGAAGGACGCACGTCCCGAGACCATCAGCACCGCCTCGCGCAGCGGCAGCGCGCCCTGCTGGAGGGCGCGGCCCACGAGCTTGTCGACGGCGTTGTGGCGTCCCACGTCCTCCCGTACGTCCAGCAGCTCGCCCTCGGCGGTGAAGAGGGCGGCGGCATGGAGGCCGCCGGTGCGTTCGAAGACCCGCTGCGAGGCGCGCAGCGTGTCGGGGAGGGAGGAGAGCACGGAGGGTTCGAGGCGTACGCGCGGCCCGGCGGGGTCGTCCGGGTCCTGCGGATCCTCGATGCCCCAGCGTGCCGTCGTACGCACCGCGTCGAGGCTCGCCTTCCCGCACAGGCCGCACGAGGAGGTGGTGTAGACGTTCCGCTCCAGGGCGATGTCGGGGACGGGGACGCCCGGTGCGAGGCGCACGTCGACGACGTTGTAGGTGTTGCGGCCTTCGTCGGTGGCGCCCGCGCAGTAGACGATGTTCGCCAGCTCCTCCGCCGAGCCCAGGACGCCCTCGCTGACGAGGAAGCCCGCGGCCAGCGCGAAGTCGTCACCGGGGGTGCGCATGGTGATGGCGAGTGGCTTGCCGTTCAGCCTGATCTCCAGCGGCTCCTCCGCGACCAGGGTGTCGGGGCGGGTGCTGACCGCACCGTCCCGGATGCGCAGCACACGCCGTCGCTCAGTGACCCGTCCCATTCGGTCCGTCCTGTCGTGCGTGAGGTGGTCGGTGGCCCTGGCCGGTACCGCGGCGCGGGGGCCTGCGATACCGGCTGACAATCGCCGTCATCTGTCATCTGCCATCCGTCAGACGTCATCTGCCGTCTGCCATCTGGCATCCGTCGCGTGTCATCCGTCAGACGTGACCTGTTGTCTGTCATCTGTCACGCGTCACCTGACGAGCGTCATCCGTCATCTCTCATGCGCCCGCCGTTCTCATGTGCCCGCCGTGTTCCCGCCACCGACGTGCTGATAGCCGAAGCGGCCCTTGATGCAGAGATTGCCGTGCGTCACCGGGTTGTCGAGCGGTGAGCTGACCTTGACGATCTCATTGTCCTGGACGTGCAGCGTGAGGTTGCAGCCCACACCGCAGTACGCGCACACCGTGGTCGTCTGCGTCTGCCGCTCCTCGTCCCAGGTGCCCGCCTCCCGCATGTCGAACTCCGACTTGAACGAGAGCGCACCCGTCGGGCACACCTCGATGCAGTTGCCGCAGTAGACACACGCGGAGTCCGTCAGCGGCGCATCGTGCTCGGTGGAGATACGGGCGTCGAAGCCGCGCCCCGCCATGGAGATCGCGAAGGTGTTCTGCCACTGTTCGCCGCAGGCGTCCACGCACTTGTAGCAGAGGATGCACTTGTCGTAGTCGCGCACATAGAGATCGTTGTCGATCTTCGGTTCCTCGTTCATGGTGGCCGCGTCCGCACCGAAGCGCTCCGGCTTCGCGTCGTACTCCTTGATCCACTCGGCGGCGCGCGGCGTCGTGGACAAGTCCGTGGCGGACGCGAGGAGTTCGAGGACGATCTTGCGGCTGTGCCGGGCGCGCTCGGTGTCCGTGCGCACCGTCATGCCCTCCTCGGCCTTACGTGAGCAGGCCGGCGCGAGCGTACGGGCGCCCTCGACCTCCACGACACATGCACGGCAGGCGTTCTTCGGGGTCAGCGTCTCGCCCTGGCAGAGCGTGGGGATGTCCTTGCCCGCGGCGCGGCACGCGTCCAGGATCGTCGACCCCTCCGGTACGCGGGTCGGCTCGTCGTCGAGGGTGAACTCCACGAGGCGGCGCGGGGGATCGAGCGGTACTGCGGTCATGCGTAGGCTCCCAGTCGGTCGATGGCGGACTCCACGGCGTTCCACGCGGTCTGTCCCAGACCGCAGATCGAGGCGTCGCGCATCGCCTCTCCCACCTCGCGGAGCAACGCGATGTCGTCGGCGCCGTTCGCACCGGCCTTTCCGTTCGCTCCGTTCGTGCCGTTCCCGGCTGCCCCCGCGCCCAGCCCTGCGCGCTCTGCCAGCCGGTGCAGCGCCTCCTCCTGCCGCACGGTGCCGATGCGGCACGGCACGCACTGCCCGCACGACTCGTCGCGGAAGAACTCCGCGATGCGCAGCAGGATGCGCGGCATCGACACCGACGAGTCCAGCGCCAGCACCACCCCGGAGCCGAGCGTCGTGCCCGCCTCCCTGGTGCCCTCGAAGGTCAGCGGGATGTCCAGCTCGTCGCCTCGTACGAAGCCGCCCGCGGCGCCGCCCAGCAGCACCGCCCGCAGGTCCTTCGCGGCCCCGGCGAGGGAGAGCAGTTCGCCCAGCGTGGCGCCGAAGGGGAGTTCGTAGATTCCGGGACGTTCGACGTTGCCGGAGACGCAGAACAGCTTCGGGCCCGTCGACTTCTCCGTGCCGATCGCGGCGTACGCCTCGGCGCCCATCTCCAGGATGCTGAGCACGTTGACCAGCGTCTCTACGTTGTTGGCGGCCGTCGGCTTGCCGAACAGGCCCTTCTCCACCGGGAACGGCGGCTTGGAGCGGGGCTCGCCGCGGTGTCCCTCAAGGGAGTTGAACAGCGCGGTCTCCTCGCCGCAGATGTAGGCGCCCGCGCCGCGCCGTATCTCGATGTCGAAGGCGTAGCCCTGCCCGAGCACGTCGTCGCCGAGCAGCCCGCGGGCACGCGCCTGCACGATCGCGTTCGTCAACAGCCGCAGTGCGCGCGGGTATTCGCCGCGCAGATACAGATAGCCCCGGTGCGCGCCGGTGGCGTAGCCGGCGATCGTCATGGCCTCGATGAGCGCGAACGGGTCGCCCTCCATCAGCACCCGGTCCTTGAAGGTGCCCGGCTCGCTCTCGTCGGCGTTGCACACCACGTAGTGCGGCTGGTCCGGCTGCGCCGCCGTGGCCTGCCACTTGCGGCCCGTGGGGAAGGCTGCGCCGCCGCGCCCGAGCAGCCCGGAGTCGGTGACCTCCCGCAGCACCCCGGCCGGGCCGAGCGCGAACGCACGGCGCAGCGCCCGGTATCCGCCGTTGGCACGGTAGGAGTCCAGCGACTCGGGGTCGGCGACGCCGATATGGGACAGCAGCTTCAGCTCCGGGTCGCCCGCCTGCGGTACGGCGAGCGCGGCGGCGGGCTCCCCGGGCGCGTCCCCCGGGGCACGTGCCGCCGCCTCGACCGCCTCCGCGGTGGCCGGGGCGATCACCGCGGTCGCATACGGCACCTCGCCGTGAGCGGGGCCGCCGCGCCCGCTGCCCTGCCCTTCCGGTGAACTCCCGTCGGCCGACGTCGGCCGACGGCTCGTTGGCGGTTCCGGCCGCTGCCGCCCCGGCACCGGGACCGGCCGCCGAGGGGCAGCCGTGCCCGGCCCGTATCGCCAGCGCCGCCGGCGCCCGTTCGCACAGCCCCAGACAGGGACTGGGCTGCCAGACCGCTCCTTCGCGTGCCTGACCCGCGGGGCCCAGACGCCGCTCGACCTCGGCCTGTACGGCGTCCGCGCCGGGCGCCGCCGCACATGCGATGTCCGTGCAGACATGTACGACGGTCGCCGGACGCGGGCGCATGGAGAACATCGAGTAGAACGTCGCCACCCCGTACGCCTCGGCCGGCGGCACCGTCAGCCTGCGGCACAGATAGGTGAGCGCTCCCTCGCTGATCCAGCCCACCCGGTCGTTGACCGCGTGGAGCCCCGGCAACAGCAGATCGCGCCGCTCCCGTGCGTCCCGGCCGCCCAGGGCCCAGCGCAGGTCGCCCGTACTGCGGTCGTCCGCTCCCTCCCACGCGCTGGGCGGCGGCCCGAGCAGGTCGTCGACGGCTGCCTTCTCCTCGTCCGTCGGCTTGCTGTCACCGAAGCGCAGATCCATCGCAGGTCTCAGCTCCTCACGGCTGCCGCGACAGGCAGCTTCTCGATGCGTATCGCGGATGCCTTGAATTCGGCGGTACCTGCGATGGGGCAGTTGGACTCGATCGTGAGCTGGTTGGTGTCCACTTCGTCCGGGAAGTGCATGGTCATGAACGCCAGCCCCGGCCGCAGCCCGGGGTCGATCCACACGGGTGCGACGACCGAGCCGCGCCGCGAGGTGACCCGCACCTCCTCCTCGACGGCCACGCCGTACTTCTCGGCGTCCTCCGGGCACAGCTCCACGTACTCGCCGCGGCGCAGCGGCGAGGCGTAACTCCCGCTCTGCACACCGGTGTTGTACGAGTCGAGCCGCCGGCCCGTCGTCAGCCGCAGCGGGTACTCCTCGTCGGTGAGGTCGACCGGCGGATCGTGCTTGACGATCCCGAACGGCGCCGGCGTGCCGCGCTTGGCCGGGTCCTTCTCCCACAGCCGCCCGTGCATGTACGTCGGCTCCAGCTTCTCCGTGCTGGGGCAGGGCCACTGGATGCCCTGGTGCTCGGCCAGCCGCTCGTACGTCATGCCGTAGTGGTTGGGCGAGACGGAGCGCAGCTCGTCCCAGACGGCCTCGCTGTCGGCGAACTTCCACTCGTATCCGAGCCGTGCCGCGATGTCGCAGATGATGTCGATGTCCTCGCGGGCCTCGCCGGGCGGGTCGACCGCCTTCCGTACGCGCTGCACGCGCCGTTCGCTGTTGGTGGTGGTGCCGTCCGTCTCGCACCAGGCGGCGGTGGCGGGCAGTACGACGTCGGCGAGTTCGGCCGTCTTCGTCAGGAAGATGTCCTGCACCACGAGGTGTTCGAGCTTCTGCAACCGCTCCACGGCCTGGCCGCTGTCGGCCTCCGACTGCGCAGGGTTCTCGCCGATGCAGTAGACGGCCTTCAGCTCGCCGGTCTCCATGGCCTCGAACATGGCGGTCAGGTTCCGTCCGTGGCGCGGCTCCAGGGTGACGCCCCACGCGGCCTCGAACTTCTCCCGGGTCTCGGGGTCCAGGACGTTCTGGAAGCCGGGCAGCCGGTCGGGGATCGCCCCCATGTCGCCGCCGCCCTGCACGTTGTTCTGGCCGCGCAGCGGCTGGAGGCCCGCGCCGTAGCGGCCGACGTGCCCCGTCAGCAGCGACAGGTTGATCAGGGCCCTGACGTTGTCGGTGCCGTTGTGGTGCTCGGTGATGCCCAACGTCCAGCACAACTGGGCGCGTTCGGCCGTGGCGTAGGCGTGCGCGAGGTCGCGGATAGCGTCGGCCGGTACGCCGGTGACCTTCTCGGCGGCGCTCAGCGTCCACGGCTCGACCTCGGCCTTGTACTCCTCGAAGCCGGTCGTGGCCCGCTCGATGAAGGTGTGGTTGGCCAGCCCCGCGTGGATGATCTCCCGCCCGATGGCGTGGGCGAGGGCGATGTCCGTACCGACGTTCAGGCCGAGCCAGCTCTCCGCCCACTCGGCTGTCGACGTACGGCGCGGGTCGACGGCGTACATCCGTGCGCCGTTGCGGATGCCGCGCAGCACGTGCTGGAAGAAGATCGGATGCGCGAAGCGGGCGTTGGAGCCCCACATCAGGATCAGATCGGTCGACTCGACCTCCTCGTAGGAGGAGGTGCCGCCGCCGGAGCCGAAGGCCGCCGACAGCCCGGCCACGCTGGGCGCGTGACAGGTGCGGTTGCACGAGTCGACGTTGTGGGTGCCCATGATGACGCGGGTGAACTTCTGCGCCACGTAGTTCATCTCGTTCGTCGCGCGTGCGCAGGAGAACATCCCGAAGGCGTCCGGGCCGTGGTCGTCCTTGATCCTGCGGAAGCCCTCGGTGGCCTTCTCCAGAGCCTCCTCCCAGGTGGCCCTGCGCAGCGGACCGCCCTTCTCGTCCCGCACCAGCGGATGCGTCAGGCGTGTGTACTGCGTCGACGGCGGTTTCCCGCGGTCGCGTTGCCTCATGCTGCGCTCCTTACGGTCTGTGCCAGCAGGTCTGTCACGGCGTGGATGGCGCAGAGCTTCGGCACGGGGGTGCCGGTGAGCGCGGCGAGTTCGACCACGGCCGCCAGGAGCACGTCCAGCTCCATGGGCTTTCCGCTCTCCAGGTCCTGGAGGGTGGAGGTCTTGTGGTCGCCGACGCGTTCGGCTCCGGCCAGTCGCTTCTCGACGGAGATCTCGGGGCGGCAGCCGACGGCCTCGGCCACCGCGAGCGTCTCGCGCATCATCGTCGCCACCAGCGCCCGGGTGTCCTGGTGGCGGCAGATCTGCGCCATGGTCGCCCGGGAGAGCGCGCTGAGCGGGTTGAACGCGATGTTCCCGAGCAGCTTGATCCAGATGTCGTTGCGGATGTCCGCCTCGACGGGGCACTTCAGGCCGCCCGCCTTCATCGCCTCGCTGAACGCCTCGCAGCGCGTGGAGTCGGTGGTGTCCGGCTCGCCGATGGAGAACCGGGTGCCCTCCAAGTGCCGTACGACGCCGGGCCCTTGGAGCTGCGTGGCGGCGTAGACGACGCAGCCCACGGCCCGTTCGGGCGGCAGCACCGCGCTGACGGCGCCGTCGGGGTCGACGCTCTCGATGCGGCGGTTCTTGTACGGCCCTTCGAGGCCGTGGAAGTACCACCACGGGATGCCGTTCTGCGCGGCCACGATGGCGGTGTGCTCGCCGAGCAGGGGATGGACCAACGGCCCGCACGCCGCATACGAGTTGGCCTTCAGCCCCAGGAATACGTAGTCGACGTGCCCGATGGCGGACGGGTCGTCGGTGGCGTGCACCCGTGCGGTGAAGTCGCCGCGCGGGCTGAGGACCTGGACGCCGTTCTCCTGCATGGCGGCGAGGTGCGCTCCGCGGGCGATGAGGTGTACGTCGGCGCCCGCACGGTGCAGTGCTGCTCCGACATAGGCGCCGATTGCTCCGGCACCGACGACTGCGACTTTCATATCCGCTCTCCGTTCGGTTGAGGGGACCGAGCGTGGGGGAAACCAGGATGGTCGACAGAATATTGTATACACTCGCCTTCGCGAGCAGCACAAGACGTATGCGGCGGTCTTGCCCTGACCGGTACGGCCCGGCAAAGGTCCGGCTGAGCCCGAATTATCCCTTCACGGGCGGCCACGGGGAACCCGTCAGCCGCCGGTGAAGAGCTGCACCGCCTTGAGGATCAACTCGTAGAGTCCGTACGCCATCGGCACGCCCACCCAGAGCCAGGTGAAGACGAACAGCGCCGCGGGCGGGCCGCCGGCGTCCGCGGTGCCGCCCGCAGGGCCCTCGGGGATGTTCTTCTCGGCGCTGCTCATCGCCCCGTCTCCTCCTTGCTCTCCGCGCCGCCGTCCTGGCCGGCTCTCTCCATGGCTTCCGCGGTCTGGGCGGTCTGCGCGGCCGTCGCCGCCGGGGCGGGCACGTGGTACTTCGGGTCCACCGGCCGTATCAGCTCGTTGGCGACGAAGCCCACCGCAAGCAGCCCGATCATGATGGACAGGGCCAGTGCGTAGAGCCCCGGGCCCGAACGGCCCGCCGCCTCCTGTGAGTCGGCGACCCAGTTGACGATCAGCGGGCCCAGCACCCCGGCCGTCGACCACGCGGTCAGCAGGCGCCCGTGGATCGCGCCCACCTCGTAGGTGCCGAACAGGTCCTTCAGATACGCCGGTACGGTCGCGAAGCCGCCGCCGTAGAAGGAGATGATCACGAGCGCGCACACGATGAACAGCGGCTTGGAGGAGTCGCCGAGCAGCACGATGCCCAGATACATCAGCGCGCCGACGCCGAGGTAGCAGCGGTACATGTTCTTGCGGCCGATGACGTCCGACGTCGTCGACCACAGGAAACGGCCGCCCATGTTGGCCAGCGAGAGCAGCGCGACGAAGCCCGCCGCCGCCGAGGCGGAGACCGGCGTCGAGGTGTCGGCGAAGAAGTCGCCGATCATCGGCGCGGCCTTCTCCAGGATGCCGATGCCCGCGGTGACGTTCATGCACAGCACGACCCACAGGCACCAGAACTGCGGCGTGCGCACGGCGTTGCGCGCCGAGACGTCCGCGGTCGTCACCAGCGGCTTCTGCGCCTGCTGCTCCTGGGGCTTCTTACCGGCCGGCGGCTTCCAGCCCTCCGCCGGTACGCGGACCAGCAGCACGCCGAGCGCCATGAAGACCGTGTAGACCAGGCCGTGCACGAGGAACGCCGCGGCGACGCCGCCGTTGTCCGAGCCGAAGCTCTCCAGCATCTGAGCCGACCAGGGCGAGGCGATCAGCGCGCCGCCGCCGAAGCCCATGATGGCGATGCCGGTGGCCATGCCCGGACGGTCGGGGAACCACTTGATCAGTGTGGATACCGGCGAGATATAGCCGATGCCGAGGCCGACGCCGCCGACGAAGCCGTAGCCGAAGACCACCAGCCAGTACTGCTCGACGGCGGCGCCCAGCGCGGCGAGCAGGAAGCCCGAGCAGAAGCAGAGCAGGGAGACCGTCATCGCCCAGCGGGGACCGTTGCGTTCGACGAGTGTGCCGCCGAAGGCCGCCGAGAGACCGAGCATCACGATGCCGAGCTGGAACGGCAGCGCGCTGGCCGTGCCGGACAGCCCGAGCGACGACTCCAGCGGGGGCTTGAAGACGCTCCAGGCGTAGGCCTGGCCGATCGAGAGATGGACCGACAGGGCGGCCGGAGGAATCAGCCACCGGCTCCAGCCGGGAGGCGCGACAGTTCGGGAGCGATCGAGGAACCCAGGTGCCATGGCCGGAGATTAGAAAGTTGAAGAGCGGATTACCAGGGGTGAGGACAGATTTCGTCGACTGTATGTGGCCGAGCCGACGTACCGGTCGATGCGGATTGGACCTAACGAGGGGTTGGGAGGCGGGGCAAGCGTGTCGTTCTTCATATTTGCATCTCAATGCGGACATTGGACTTGTCAGCACCCCAGGAGAAAAGGATTCCTCATGCGATCTGTCATCCGTCCCGCCTTCGTAGGGCTCGCGGCAGTCGGCATGGCCTTCGCGGGCGCCGTTTCTGCGCAGGCTTGCGACGACGACTCCCCCTCGACGGTGAACGCCAGCTTCGAAGACAGCTTCAACGAGGACAGCTACAACGACTTCACCTTCAACAACAGCCTCAACAACACCATCATCGACGGCGACTTCGAGATCAACTGACGAGAGCCGCCACGGGCGGGGCGGTCACGGCAGTCTGCCGGGCCGCCCCGCTTCCGTGTGCCGGCCCAGGCCCGGCAGACCCGGACCGGCGGGCGGCTCGCGCCCTTCGACTGCCTACGTGACGCCGATGAGGACGACGGCTCCCGGCACGGCGACGGAGACGGGGCCTGCGAACGACTTACGGGCCGCCCGCAGGGCGTCCTCGTGCGGAGTGCCCGGCCACAGATGGGTCAGCAACAGCCGGGCCGCCCCGGCCTGTCGGGCGTAGCGCCCTGCCGGCGCGGCCGAGAGCAGACACTCCTCGTCCTCGGCCGGGACGGCCTCCGGATGGGTCGCCTCGCAGAGCAGGAGACCGGCGTCCCGGGCCAGCTCCGGCACCTGTCCGCTCGGGCCCGTGTCCCCGGTGTAGGCGAGCACGTCGCCGCGCGGGCCGGTCAGCCGGACACCGGCGTTCGGCACGAAGTGGGGGAGCAGCCGCGTGGCGACCGCGAAGGGGCCGATGCCGAAGGCTGCCCCGGCCGTGAACTCCCGCAGTTCCCATGCCCCTTCGAGCATGCCGGGGGTGTCCAGCGCGAGCACGGCGTCGAGTGCGCCCGGCAGCGCGTAGAGGGGCAGCGGCGGCGGATCGGCGCCGCCCAGTGCGCGGGCACGCAGCAGCGGGTTGATGTCGGCGCAGTGGTCGGGATGGCCGTGGGTGACGAGCACGGCGTCGACGTCCTCGGCGCGGGTGGCCGCCGTCAGCGCCGGGAACGTGGCGTAGCCCGGGTCGAGCAGGAGCCGGAAGCCGTCGCAGACGACCAGATAGCCGCTGCAACCCTGCTCCGGTGTGGGCCAGGCGCCGCAGCCGCCGAGCACCGTCAGCTCCATGGGCTCCCGCCCCTCTCCTGTGTCTGTTCTCCTGTGTCTGTGTTGTGTCTCTCCGGCTGTGTCTCTCCGGCTGTGTCTCTCCGGTGCGGTCGCGGACGCGGCTCTGAGCGCGGTACGTCCCTCAGTGCTTCACGCAGGTGTACGAGGCGTAGACGGACGCGCGGCAGGAGAAGCCGGCGGTCTCGAAGCCGGCGGCCTCCAGCATGGGCTCCAACAGCCAGCGGAACGTGCTGTGTTCGGTGCGGATGTGCTCCGCCAGGTCCTCGCGGGTGTACGCCGTGGCCGGGTCCTGCGGTGCCTGTGCCAGCCAGTCGTCGAAGAAGGACTCCGTACGGCTCGGCGGGAAGTCGTAGACGAGGTCGTGCAGCCGCAGGACGCCTCCGGGGCGCAGCATCCCGGCGATGCGCCGCAGCGCCAGCACCTTCCAGAAGTCGGGGAGCTGATGGAGCGCGTGGCGGGTGAAGACCGCGTCGGCGGGCGCTCCCGAGTGCTCATACGTGAGGAATCCGCCCCGTACGCACTCCAGCGTGGCGAGCCCTTCCGCGGTGGCGCGCTCGCGCAGCACGTCGCGCATGGCGGGGGAGACCTCCACGGCGACCACACGCCCGAAGTGCCTCGCCGCCGGTACGGCGAACTGGCCCGTGCCGGCGCCGATGTCGGCGACGACCGAGTCGCCGGTGAGCCCGTGGGAGCGCAGCAGTGCGATGTCCCCGGAGGGGTCGGGGTGCCCCTGCTTGCGGTCGAAGCCGCCGACGAAGTCCGGATCGAGATGTTCGGGCCCTGCGTGGGCGAGTTCGTCGGGCATCCAGTCGCGGTCCATGGGAAGGGAGACTGGCACGGCGGCCTGCCGTGGCGCGCGCCATTATCGGGCGGGCTGGGGCACGGGCCCCGGGCGGTGAGAGCGCCGTATCGAAGTGCCTGAGGCGCCGCATCCCGGTACGCGTGGGTGTGACGCGTCACAGAGAGGCTGAATATGTGCCTTGGGCCGCCACAAGCGCACTGCACTCCGTAGACTGTATCCAATAGCCAGAGGTTCGGGTTCCTGCTTGTCAGGTCCAGGGTCCGACGAGAGTCAGGAGAAGCAGATGCTGTCCGCCGGACTGCCGGAAGGCGCCATGCCCAAGCTGGAGCGGCCCGGCCCGCTTCGCGAGCGGGTCTACGAGGCGCTTCTGGAGCTGATCACGACGCGTTCGCTCAGGCCCGGTCAGCACCTCGTCGAGAGCGAACTCGCCCAGCACCTCGGTGTATCGCGGCAGCCCGTAAGGGAGGCGCTTCAGCGGCTGAACACCGACGGATGGGTCGATCTGCGCCCCGCGCAGGGTGCGTTCGTGCACGAGCCGACGGAGGAGGAGGCCGACCAGCTTCTGACGGTCCGTACGCTGCTGGAGGCCGAAGCCGCCCGGCTCGCGGCCGTCAACGCCGGTGCGGAAGGCGTCGCCGAGCTCGAGGATCTGTGTGCTCGCGGTGAGGCGGCCGTCGGCGGCGCGGAGGTGGAGAAGGTCGTGGAGGCCAACGCCGCTTTTCACGCACGGGTGATGGGCCTCGCCGGCAACGCGGTGCTCGCGGAGCTGGCCCGCCAGGTCGACCGCAGGGTGCGCTGGTATTACACGCCGGTGGCGCGGCAGCGCGGCGCCCAGTCCTGGATCGAGCACCGTGAGTTGATCGCGGCCATCGCCGACGGTGACGAGCGCCGGGCGGCCGATGTCATGCGGGAGCACACGGAGCACACGCGCCGCTCTTACCACGAGCGCGAACGCGCCTGAAACGAGCGGCGGTCGGCGCGTGGCCGCTCCGCGCCGCTCTGCCGCGGCCGCCCTTCACCGCGCGCTCGCGCCCCACTCGCGCCTGTGAGCGCACCATGGACTCCGGTCCCAGAGGCCCGCCCCGGCCCTGGGACCGGGGCTTTTTTCGGTCAGTCGGTCCGTCGGCGAATCCGACCTTTGTCCATTGCATGGAAAAAGTCGAAGCGGTTTGTGCAGAACTTCTTCCCCAGCGCGCAGAGCGCTGGTACGTTCCCAGTCAATCCCGGGGAGCGACCCACGCTCCGCGGGGGAGGTCGACGAGAAGTCCGGCCGGAGGCAGGGGAGTTGGAGTTGCCCTGCTGCCGTGCCGGGTGGCTTCCCGAGAGCCGGCTCGTACGGTGACCAGGGGAGGAGGGTGGCGGTGAGGCGCATGACTGCTCGGCCCGCGAACGCGCATCAGGCGCGACTGCTCCGCCTGTTGCGTGACGGCGGCCCGAACTCCCGTGCCGAACTGGGCGACCACGTCGACCTCTCCCGCTCCAAGCTCGCCGTGGAGATCGACCGCCTGCTGGAGACGGGGCTCGTCGTGGCCGACGGGCTTGCCGCCTCCCGCGGCGGGCGGCGCTCGCACAACGTCCGGCTGACCCCCCAACTGCGTTTCCTGGGCGTCGACATCGGGGCCACATCCGTCGATGTGGCCGTGACCAACCCCGAGTTGGAGATCCTCGGGCACCTCAACCAGCCGATGGACGTACGGGAGGGCCCGGTCGCCGTCTTCGACCAGGTCCTCGCGATGGTCGGCAAGCTCCGTGACTCCGGCGTCGCCGACGGTTTCGACGGCGCGGGCATCGGCGTACCGGGCCCGGTGCGCTTCCCCGAGGGCGTACCGGTGGCTCCGCCGATCATGCCCGGCTGGGACGGCTTTCCCGTACGGGAGGCCCTCAGCCAGGAGCTGGGCTGCCCCGTCATGGTCGACAACGACGTGAACCTGATGGCGATGGGCGAGATGCAGGCCGGAGTCGCCCGCTCCGTAAGGGACTTCTTCTGCGTGAAGATCGGCACCGGCATCGGCTGCGGCATCGTCGCCGGAGGCGAGGTGCACCGCGGCACCACCGGCAGTGCGGGCGACATCGGCCATATCCAGGTCGAGTCGGAGGGGCGGCAGTGCCCCTGCGGCAACCGAGGCTGTCTGGAGGCGTACTTCGGAGGGTCCGCACTCGCGCGTGACGCGGAGGCCGCCGCACGCGGCGGGCTCTCCCACGAGCTGGCCGCCCGGCTGGAGGCAGCGGGGCGGCTGACCGCCGAGGACGTCGCCACCGCGGCAGCCGCGGGCGACGGCACCTCCCTCGACCTCATCCGCGACGGCGGGGCCCGCGTCGGCCAGGTCATCGCCGGTCTCGTCAGCTTCTTCAACCCCGGCCTCGTGGTGATCGGCGGCGGTGTGACCGGGCTCGGCCACACGCTGCTCGCGAGCATCCGCACACAGGTCTACCGCCAGTCGCTGCCGCTCGCGACCGGCAATCTCCCCATCGTCCTGGGCGAGTTGGGCCCCGCCGCCGGCGTGACCGGAGCCGCCCGCCTCATCAGCGACCACCTCTTCTCCCCCGCCTGATCCGACTCCTCAAGCTGCTCCGACTCCTCAAGTCCGGGCGCCCGCCCGGCCTCCACGGCCTCACGGCCCCGTAGTACAGCGCGCGTGCACCGCCCCCGTACGACACGGCGTCCGTATCAGCCCGTCCGGCCCGCAACAGCACGGCGCGTGCCGGGCCGTTACAGATCAGTTCGTACCAGCCCGTGCAAGTCAGTGCCATTAAGAGTCAGTTCGCACCAGTCCGTACCGATCCGTACGTACGAACCACGAACCCCCCTCCCGCACCACCGCCCGGCTGGTGCACGCACCGAGCACGGTCCCGCCTGTCCGTACGCAGCACGCACGGAGGCCCCGCATGGCTCCAGATCTCCTGACGATGTCCCGCATCACCAAGACCTTCCCCGGTGTACGGGCCCTGGACGGCGTCGACTTGGACGTACGCGCGGGCGAAGTGCACTGCCTGCTCGGCCAGAACGGCGCGGGCAAGTCCACCCTCATCAAGGTGCTCGCCGGTGCTCACCAGCCCGACGAGGGCGACATCCACTGGCGGGGCGAGCCCGTACGGCCCGCCGACCCGGCGGCCGCGATGCGCCTGGGAATCGCCACCATCTACCAGGAACTCGACCTGGTGGAGCACCTTTCGGTCACCGAGAACATCTTCCTCGGCAACGAGGTGGCCACCCGAGGCGTCATCCGCGCCCGCGAGGCCCGCGCCCGCGCCGCCGCCCTGCTGCGCCGCCTCGGCCACCCCGAGATCGACCCGGACACCGCCGTGGGGGCGCTCCCGGCGGCCGGGCAGCAGATCGTCTCCATGGCCCGGGCCCTCTCCCACGACGTGCGCCTCATCGTGATGGACGAGCCGTCCGCGGCTCTCGACCCCGACGAGGTCGGCAACCTCTTCCGCATCGTCGGCGCGCTCACGGCGGACGGTGTCGCCGTCGTGTACATCTCGCACCGCCTGGAGGAGATACGCCGCGTCGGCGACCGCGTCTCCGTGCTGAAGGACGGCCGGGTCGCGGCCCGCGGCCTGCCCGCCCGCACCACCCAGACCCGGGAGTTCGTCGCGCTGATGACGGGCCGCGACGTGCAGTACGTCTTCCCGCGACGCCCCGCCGCCACCGAGCCGCTGCCCGACAGAGTGCTGCACAAGGTGCCCGAGCCGCCCGTGCTCTACGCCGAGGGACTCGCGCGCAAGGGCGAGTTCGCACCGCTCGACCTGGAACTGCGCGCCGGTGAGATCACCGGCCTCGCCGGGCTCGTCGGCTCCGGACGCTCGGAGATCCTGGAGACCCTCGCCGGGGCCCGCCGCCCCACCGCGGGCCGCGTCTTCGTGGACGGCAAGCCGCTGCGGCCCGGCGACGTCACCGCCGCCGTACGCGCAGGAGTGGGGCTGGCTCCCGAAGAGCGCAAGTCCCAGGCGCTGTTGATGCTGGAGTCCGTCACCAGCAACGTCTCCCTCTCCTCCCTGCCGCGGTTCTCCACGGGCGGCTGGCTCGACCGCGTACGCGAGCGCGCACAGGCCCGCGCCCGCACCCGCGGCCTCGCCCTCCACCCGGACGACCCGGACCGTCCCGTGCGCACCCTCTCCGGCGGCAACCAGCAGAAGGTCGTGCTCGCCCGCTGGCTGCTGCGCGAATGCCGGGTGCTGCTGCTGGACGAGCCGACCCGCGGAGTCGACGTCGGTGCCCGCGCCGAGCTGTACGGAGTCATCCGGCGGCTGGCGGACTCCGGCGTCGCCGTGCTCCTCGTCTCCAGCGAAGTGCCCGAAGTGCTCGGCCTCGCCGACCGGGTGCTGGTGCTGCGCGAGGGCCGCGTAGTGCACACCGCCCCCGCCCGGGAGCTCGACGAGCACCGGGTGCTCGACCTCGTCATGGAAGGGAGCCCGTCGTGCTGAGCCCAAGCGGTGCCGAGGCTGTCGAGGAGCCCACGAAGGAGGCCGCGCCGCAGCCGGGCCGCGGCAACGGCGCACCACGTGCCGGTCTTCGCCATCTCTCCCTCGTGGGCGTGCTGTTGGCGCTGGTGGCCGTCGGTGCGCTCACCAAGCCGCAGCAGTTCCTGACGCCCGACAACCTTCAGTTGATCCTCACCCAGTCGTCCGTGATCGGAGTCGTGACCGTAGGCGTCACCTTCGTCATCATCGGCGGCGGCATCGACCTGTCCGTGGGCGCCATCGTCGCCCTGGCCTCCGTATGGGCGACGACCGTCGCCACGCAGGAGTTCGGGCTCGGCGGCATGCTGCTGTGCGCGCTGTCGGTGGGGCTGGGCTGCGGCCTGGTCAACGGCGTGCTCATCGCATACGGGCCGATGGTGCCGTTCATCGCCACCCTCGCCATGCTCGCCTCCGCACGGGGGCTCGCGCTGCTGATCAGCGACGGCAAGACGCAGGTGGTGACGGTGGACTCCGTCCTCGACCTCGGGGTCTCCGACAGCTATGTGCTGGGCGTGCCGCCGCTGGTGCTGGTCTTCGCCGCGGTGGCGCTGCTGGGCTGGCTCGTCCTGGGCCGTACGACCTTCGGGCGGCGCACGGTCGCCGTCGGCGGCAACGCGGAGGCGTCGCGGCTCGCCGGGATCGCCGTACGAAGGCAGCGGCTGCTGCTGTATCTGCTGTCCGGACTGTGCTGCGGCATCGCCGCGTTCATGCTGATCGTCCTCACCGGCTCCGGTCAGAACACCAACGGCAACCTCTACGAACTCGACGCCATCGCCGCCGCGATCATCGGCGGCACCCTGCTCAGCGGCGGCCGGGGCACCATCACCGGTTCGGTGCTGGGAGTGCTCGTCTTCACCACGATCACCAATCTGTTCGCGCTCAACAACCTCCAGACCGACGTCCAGCAGATCGCCAAGGGAGCGATCATCGTCGCCGCAGTCCTGGTCCAGAAGGGTCGGAAGACGCCATGACCGAGATGCATGAGAACCCCAACCCGAGCTCCGGCTCCCGTACTTCGCGCAGGAATGTGCTCTTCGGCACGGCCGCCGCAGGTGCCGCCCTCCTCACCGGCTGCACCAGCAACAAGAGCAACGACGACAAGGACGCCGCCGGGCAGGCGAACGTCGCCGACGACAGGCCCGGCAAGAAGGTCACCATCGGCTTCGCGGGCCCGCAGGCCGACCACGGCTGGCTCAACGCCATCAACGAGCAGGCCAAGGAGCGCGCGAAGAAGTACCAGGACGTCACGCTGGAGGCCACGGAGGGCTCCAACGACAACGCACAGCAGGTCGGCCAGATCGAGACGCTGATCAACAAGAAGGTCGACGTGCTGGTGATCCTCCCCGCCGACGGCAAGGCGCTCACACAGGTCGGCCTGAAGGCGATGCGCGCCGGAATCCCCGTGGTCAACCTCGACCGCGTCTTCGCCTCGCAGCAGGCCTACCGCTGCTGGATAGGCGGCGACAACTACGGCATGGGCCTCAACGCGGGCCGCTACATCGGCGAGAAGCTCAAGGACAAGAAGAACGCGAAGGTCGTCGAACTCGCGGGCATCGACAACCTGGAGCTGACGCGCGAGCGCACCGAAGGCTTCGACGACGCCCTGAAGAACTACCCCAACATCAAGAAGGTCGCCCGTCAGGCCGCCGAGTTCACCGTCGAGTCCGGGCAGTCGAAGATGGCCCAACTGCTGCGCGCCGAGCCGAAGTTCGACGCGCTGTGGAACCACGACGACGACCAGGGCGTGGGCGCCGAGCGCGCCATCGAGCAGGCCGGGCGCGACGACTTCCTGATGGTCGGCGGCGCAGGTTCGCGGCGCGTGATGGACTCCATCAAGGCCGACGACAGCGTCATCAAGGCCACCGTCCTCTACCCGCCGACGATGGCCGCCTCCGCCATCGACCTGGCCCGTGCGCTCGGGCAGGGCAAGGGAATCGGCGGGCTCGCCGAGTTCGAGATTCCGGCCTCCCTGACGCTCTACTCGGCCGTCGTCACCAAGGAGAACGTCGACGAGTATCTGCCGACGGGCTTCAAGTAGGCGAGGGCCCGGGGCAGTCGGGGCGCAGCCGGGCCGATGCGTGCCGTCGGCTCGTGCGGCCGCGCGGCTGTGCGGCCGCCGCCGTGCACCGCACCCCCCGCACCTGCTGCGCCCCGTCGCGCCCCGGCCGCGCCATTGGGCCCGTAGCGCACCACGCCGGCCCCACCGCGCACCACGCCAGGCCGTGCCCCACCCCCCACTCGTACCCCCGACAGGGAGGAGCCCCATGTCCAACGACACAGCGCCCGCCCCCGCGCCCGCGTCCGCACGCCCCGAGCAGGGTGGCTCGGCGCCGCCGCTCGGCGTGGGCATGGTCGGCTACGCCTTCATGGGCGCCGCGCACTCTCAGGGGTGGCGCACCGTCGGCCGGGTCTTCGAACTGCCCCTTACGCCCGTGATGACGGCCGTATGCGGACGGGACGCCGACGCGGTACGGGCCGCGGCCGGGCGGCTGGGCTGGACGGCCGCCGAGACCGACTGGCGGGAGATGATCGCCCGCGACGACATCCAGCTCGTCGACATCTGCACACCCGGCGAGAGCCACGCCGAGATCGCGGTCGCCGCGCTGGACGCCGGAAAGCATGTGCTGTGCGAGAAGCCGCTCGCCAACTCCGTCGACGAGGCGGAGGAGATGGCGGCGGCGGCCCGACGCGCCCGCGAGCGCGGCCAGTCGGCCATGGTCGGTTTCAACTACCGCCGTACGCCCGCGCTCGCCTTCGCGCGGCGCATGGTCGCAGAGGGCCGCCTGGGCGAGCTGCGGCACGTGAGGGTGAGCTATCTACAGGACTGGCTCGTCGACCCGGCCTTCCCGCTGGCGTGGCGGCTGCGCCGCGAGGCCGCCGGTTCCGGCGCGCTGGGCGACCTCGGCGCGCACGCCGTCGACATCGCACAGCATCTCGCGGGCTCGCCACTGGCCGGAGTCTCGGCGCAGACGGAGACATTCGTGACGGAGCGCCCGCTGCCCGGCGAGGGAGCCGGGGGAGCGGTCGGGCCCGTGACGGTCGACGACGCCGCCATCTTCAACGGCCGCCTCACATCGGGGGCGTTGGCGTCCTTCGAGGTGAGCCGGGTCGCGGCCGGACGTAAGAACGCCCTGCGCGTCGAACTCAACGGCACCCTCGGATCAGTGGAGTTCGACCTCGAACGCCTCAACGAGCTGCACTTCCACGACCATACGGACTCCGCGGAGGAGTCCGGCTTCCGCCGCATCCTCGTCACCGAGTCCGAACACCCCTATCTGGAGGCGTGGTGGCCGCCGGGCCACGGCCTCGGCTACGAGCACACCTTCGTACACCAGGCGCGCGACCTGCTCTACGCGATCGCCACCGGCACCGACCCCGAACCGTCCTTCGCCGACGGCCTCCAGGTCCAGCGTGTGCTGGCGGCCGTCGAGGAGAGCGCCGCGAAGCACAGCGCGTACATCGCCGTGGGCGGCGACTGAGCGCCGAACGGCCAAGCGCCGAACGGCACGAGTCGCCCGGCGGACAGCACGAGTTGCCCGGAGAGATCAGGAGGCTGCGCACATGCCCAGACAGTTCACTCTCTTCACCGGCCAGTGGGCCGACCTCCCGCTGGAGGAAGTCTGCCGACTGGCCAGCGACTTCGGCTACGACGGCCTCGAACTCGCCTGCTGGGGCGACCACTTCGAGGTGGACCGGGCCCTGGCCGAACCGGACTACGTGGCGGGGCGCCGCGCACTGCTGGAGAAGTACGGGCTGAAGTGCTGGGCGATCTCCAACCACCTCGTGGGCCAGGCGGTCTGCGACGACCCCGTCGACGAACGCCACAAGGGCATACTGCCCGCCCGCATCTGGGGCGACGGCGAGCCGGAAGGCGTACGGCAGCGCGCCGCCGCGGAGTTGAAGAACACGGCACGCGCCGCGGCGGCCTTCGGCGTACGCACCGTCGTCGGCTTCACCGGCTCCTCGATATGGCATCTGGTGGCGATGTTCCCGCCTGTGCCGCCGCACATGGTCGACCGCGGCTACGAGGACTTCGCCGAACGGTGGAACCCGATCCTCGACGTCTTCGACGCGGAAGGCGTCCGCTTCGCCCACGAGGTGCACCCCAGCGAGATCGCCTACGACTACTGGACGACGCACCGCGCACTCGAAGCGATCGGCAGGCGCCCGGCGTTCGGCCTGAACTTCGACCCCAGCCACTTCGTCTGGCAGGACCTCGACCCCACCGGATTCCTCTACGACTACCGCGACCGGATCTACCACGTCGACTGCAAGGAGGCCCGCACGAGACTCGACGGCCGCAACGGCCGCCTGGGCTCACATCTGCCGTGGGGCGACCCCAGGCGCGGCTGGGACTTCGTCTCGGCCGGACACGGAGACGTGGCCTGGGAGGACGTCTTCCGGATGCTGCACTCCATCGGCTACGACGGCCCGGTCTCGGTCGAATGGGAGGACGCTGGCATGGACCGCCTCGCGGGCGCGCCGGAGGCGCTGCGACGCCTCAAGGCGTTCGACTACGACCCGCCGGCGTCGTCGTTCGACGCGGCGTTCTCAAGTTGAGCGTCTGCGACTGAGCAGTCTCCGACTCCGTCCAACTGGGCGGCTTCCACTGCCGGTTGGGCCGTGTCCACTGCCGGTTGGGCTGCGCACGGCGGCCTCCGGCCCGCTTCGAACCGCGCACGCGGCTTGCGCCGCTTCGAGCCGCCGCGCCCCGGGCAACCCGCCTGCCTGGGGCGCGGTGCTGTCGCTCAGCGGACGTGCGCGACACTTCTTGACCGGCGATGTGATCGACGGCGACCGTCGGCCGACATCCAAGGGTGAGGAAGGACTTCGGAGAATGCAGCGTGCCCTGCGCCGTCATGGACCTTGGCTGTGTGTCCTCGCCCTGGCAGGACTGCTCGTTCAGGGGATGGTGAAGTACGCGGCTCCCGCCCCCCGTTGGGACATGGTCGCCTGGACGGCTCTCCTCGCCGTCGCGGCGCTGGTGGTCTGGCGTGTGCGCAAGGCGAGTTCGCCTCAGCGTGAGGTGCGTGCCTCGCGGTGGCACTACGGGCGGGGCGCGATGGTCCTCGCTGGCGTCTTCGCGGCCGGCGTAGTCGGTCTCTTCCTCGGCGTGGGAGTCTCGGAGTTCACGCCCAAGGTTCAACGCATCCTCGAGGCCGACCCTGTGATCCGCTCGTCCCAGGTCACCGAGGTGACCAAGGTCTCCGGCGACGACAGCGGCCGCGGTCCGGACCAACTCTCGTACACCATCCACCACCGGGTCCGATTCGATTCCGGGACGGAGACGGTGGAGAGCACCGTCGACTCCTTCCGGGCGATCTCGCCCGGCAGCACCGTCTGGGTGCTTTACGACCCCGGCAAGCCCGACATCGGCGGCCACACCGAGGAGAGCAAGGACGAACTCGAAGCCCTGCAGGGCGGGACGGTCGACACTTTTTGGATGGGCATCACGGCGGGCAACCTCGGCCTCGCCGGACTGTTCGCCGCGATGGCCCTGTTCGGCACGAACAAGCTGGTACGGGACGGCAGTCGGCGAGGGTCGCTGCGCTGCGCTCCCGCCACGTCGGGGCGTACGGGCGTGGCTCGTCACCGCCCGCCGGAGCGTACGAACAACCGCACCGAGCGTTCCGAACTACGCGAGAAGTCCGGGCCGTTCGTTGAACTCGTGCTGCAAGGGGGAGCGGTCGTCCGGCTGTTCGTTGACAAGATCATCGAAGCGGGCGCGCTGGCACAGCAGTTGGGGGAGGCGACCGGCACCCTCTACTGGGACGGCGTGCCACCGGTCCGTGGCGCTGACGCGACCTGGGCGCTGTTCGTGCTCGACTCGGGCGAGGAGATCCCCGGCGTCGTACAGCGCTCCGATTCCTTCGACTGGCAGACCGCTGGGGCGCAGGTCGACCGCACGGACACCCGCGCGCTGGAACGCCGCCCCGTCGTCCATCCGGTCACGTGGCAGCCGGGCGTCCAGGTCGTGGCGGTGCCGTTCATTGCCGCTGCCGTGGGCGCGCTGCTGGCCTACGCATACCTCGGCTCCGCGATCGCTCTCGTCGTGGCCTGGGCGATGCTGCCGCTCGCCCTCGGCGCCGTATACATCGCGCGTGGAATGCACTTGGACGAGGCGGTGCCTGAGGCACCCCCGGTCGACATGGGGAAAGCCCGGTAACAGCGGGCCAGATACAGAAGCAGGTCGACTCATGCAGGACCGCCGTCCTCGTGGGGAGGACGGCGGTCCGAAGGTGTCGTGATGCCGCTACCGGCGGTGGGTCCAACTGCGCGGCCAGTGCGGTGCGTTGAGCATTGGCTTCTACGCGTCGTCCGCGCGTCGTTCTCCATGACTCAGGCTCGGGACGCGTACGAGACGAAGTTCGCCCACGCGGTGGGGGAGAGGGCGAGTTGGGGGCCCTCGGTGTTCTTGGAGTCGCGTACGTGTATCGCCTCGGGGCAGGAGGCGACCTCTATGCAGTCGCCGGAGGCGCTGCTGCTGTAGCTGGACTTGTGCCAGGAGAGTGCGACTTCGACGCAGTCGTCGCCGTCGCCGCTGCTGTAGCTGCTCTTGAACCAGGCCAGTGCGCTCGCGCTCATAGTGCTCCTCGCAATCGCTTCAGCAGGCTCAGGGAGTCTTCAAGGGAGAGAGCCTGCGAGCGCATCCTGGCATATCGGAGTTGCAGGACGCTGAGCACTTTCGGGTCGGAGACGAACTGTCCGGTCTCCTGCCCTTCGTTGTAGCCGAAGCACTTGTTATCCGGTGTTTCCAGAAGTTGCATGGGCCCCGCCAACCCCGCGTGGTTTTCCCTTACCAGCGGCATCACTTGAACCTCTACGTTCCGCAGTCCTGCGATCTCAAGGACGTGGTCGATCAGCTCCCGCGTGACCCCAACTCCCCCGGTGCGGCGTAGAAACAGATGCTCTTCCAGGATGAAGCTGTATGCCGTGTTGGGCCGCTCCGTAAGCAGGCGCTTCCGCTCCGCCCGTGCCGCCCAGTTCGCGTCGATCTGAACGTCGTCCATCGGCGGAAGCTGATTCACGAACAATGTCCGCGCATACGCCTCCGTCTGCAACAACCCAGGAATCAGGCGGCATTCGTACGTACTGAGGCTGATCGCCTCCGCCTCCAGCCGCGCCCACTGGCGAAACCACTTCGCCAGCCCCGGCTGCCGCGACAGGTGCCGTGCCGCGCCGCGCAGCGCTCCGAACGCGTCGAGGACCTGCTCGACCTTCTCGACGAACTCCGGTTGCGGGAAGCGCCGTCCCTGCTCGAACGAGGCGATGCTCGTCGGTGAGTAGCTGACGAGCGGTGCCAGCTCCTCCTGGGTCAGCCCCGCTCGTTTCCGGAACGCCTTCAGTACCTCGCCGAACGCCTTGAGACTGTCGGAGGTCTCCGGTTCGCCATGCGAACCAGTACCGCCCCGGCTGTCGCTCTCGCCCCCGTCGGCACCGTCTTCCCCGGCCATTCCGCCCGTGACGTCCGTCATCTCCGGCCGCCCCCTCGCACATTCGTAAATCCGCACACTCTGAACTCATGCATCGTCACGGACGGTCACATCCGCTGTCCATTGCCCGTGCGCGTACGCTGCCTCCGCGTACGAGCGTCCCGCGGTGTGGCACGGCGACGGCCGAACTGCCTTGTTTCCACCGCTCTTTCATGAATTTCCGCATGGTGTGGCGTGTTCTTGACAAGAACTGCACGGCGGCGTGACCGTCTTGTCTCTCCAGCCCGGCGCCAACACCCACGGAAGGCAATGTCCCCATGAGTTCACGTCCTGTCAGAGTGCTGGTATCGGTCCTCACCGGTGCGGGTCTGGCGCTCGCCGCGCCCGCCGCCGTACCCGCGCTCGCAAGCTCCGCGCCCGCCGCCGCGGCCGGCGCGAAGGCCGCCGACGCCTGCTACACCTGGAGCGGGACGCTCAGCGAAGGCGCGTCGGGTGAGGCCGTACGGCAGCTTCAGATCAGGGTCGCCGGGTACCCGGGGTCGGGCAGCCAGCTCTCCGTGGACGGCCAGTTCGGCCCGGCCACCAAGGCCGCCGTGCAGCGCTTCCAGTCGGCCTACGGGCTGCCCGCCGACGGCGTCGCGGGCGCGCAGACCTTCGCCAAGATCTACGAGTTGCAGGACGACGACTGCACGCCCGCCAACTTCAGCTACGACGAACTCAACAACTGCAACTCCGACTGGTCCGGCGGCAAGGTCGACGCGGCCACGGCACGCGCCAACGCCCTCGTCACCATGTGGAAGCTCCAGGCCATGCGGCACGCCATGGGCGACGCACCGATCACCGTGAACGGCGGCTTCCGCAGCGTCGCCTGCAACAGCTCGGTCGGCGGCGCCGCCAACTCCCGCCACATGTACGGCCACGCGGCCGACCTGGGCGCCGGTTCGCAGGGCTTCTGCGCCCTGGCGCAGGCCGCACGCAACCACGGCTTCACCGAGATCCTCGGCCCCGGCTACCCGGGCCACGACGACCACACCCATGTCGCGGGCGGCGACGGCCAGTTCTGGTCGGCCCCCGACTGCGGTATCTGACACGCCACTTCGCATCGCACCACGCCGCTTCGCATCGGCACCACGACGCCCGTCCCGGCTCCTTCCGCCGGGGCGGGCGTCTGCTGTGCCGCCCCGCGACTCCGTCCGGCGGCAGACCCGGGCAGGGATGTGATCACGGCCTCGTTCCGCCGCCCTCACCTGGGGTGTGCTGCCCGCGATGTGTACGTTGTCGGGGGACTGCCCGCCCGGCGAGCACCGGGCACGGGGCACGGGCAGTCGTTCCGAACGTCGGGGGAATGCGATGGGCGCCCGCAGGGGGCGAGCCGCTACAGCGAAGTGGCGGCGGCAGCAGGGGAGTTCCGCGCAACGGTCCGCAGCCGATCCGTTCTCAGGTCCTTGCCCGTACGCAGCCCGCGCACAGCCTCCGCGGCTGCCGGGGGGAGGGGGCGGAGGACCTGTCACGGGTGCGCCGTGTCCCTTAGGGTCGGAATGTCTCGTCGAACGGGGGTGTCATGCTGACGGAGGAGTTCGAGGACGCCGACTCGGCACGGGAGCATGTGCTGGGGGCGTTGGGGGAGTTCCGCAGGTCGTTGCTGGTGGTCCCGATCCGGGACGGCGGGGTCCTCGCCGGGGATCAGGGCGGCCTGCGGTGGATATTCGCGTTCACCGACGTGGACACGTTGACGGCGTTCGCGCGGGCGCGGGACGAGGGCGGGGAGTGGGAGTTCCGCCGTGTGTACGGGGCGCGGTTGCTGGATGAGACCTTGGCGGAGGTCGGGGTCCCGTGTGGTATCGCGGTCGATGTGGGCAGCGAGGGGGCGTTCCTGCTGCCCCCGGCGAAGGGGATCGTTCCGGATGAGGTGGCTGTGACCGAGGAGCCGGAGGGGGCGTAGGCGTGGGCGGGGGTTACAAGTTCGATCCCGCGGCGGCCAAGCAGGTCGAGCAGGGTCTGAAGGCGGCGACGGCCGAGCTGGAGGAGACGGGGTACTTCTCGATCACCGCGCAGCAGGGACACGGGTTTCAGTTCCTGTCGATGTCCGGCATGGAGATGGGCAGCGGTGAACTGGCCGACGTGTTCGGGCAGTTCTGCGGCCGGTGGGGCCTGGCGATCCACGGCAAGATGCAGGATCTCAACGACATCGCGCAGCGGCTGGGGTTGTCGGCGGGGCTCTATCACGAGCAGGAGCAGTATGTGAACGACACCCTCAAGGAGGTTGCCGTCACGGCCGGCTCCTACAACCCGCAGCAGGGCGTAGCGGAGGGGGAGAAGGCGGGGGAGAAGTCCTGGGGCGAGGTGTGGGACGGGGTGAAGCCCCGGGCTGAGGGCGATCTGTCGATGCCGGACTGGGGCGAGATGGGGGATCAGTGGGGCCAGGTCGGGGACGACTTCGGGAACTCTCCGTGGCAGGACGTGGCGGGTCCGGATCGGTGGGACGACTCGGACTGGCAGTGGGACGGGCCGCCGCCTGAGCAGGGGCAGCAGAGTCAGCAGGGCGGCCAGGGCAACGACAGGGGCAGCGGGGGGAATTGACCGGTGGGGCTGGGGGACGCGTTCAACGACGCCGTCGGCGCGGCGAAGGACGGGATGGAGGCCGTCGGCGACGGCGTCGAGTGGGTCGGCGACAAGGCCGCCGACGGCCTGGACAGCGTGGGCCTGGAAGGCGCCGCGGAGGGAGTGCGGGACGCGGGCGAGTGGGCGGCCGACAAACTCGGTGCCGACGTCGCCGAGCGGCAGCTCGGCGAGACCGAGGACCCGAAGGAGATCATCCACGGCGACGTGGAGAAGCTGACCGATCGGGCCGAGCATCTGCGGGACTTCTCCAAGGCCTTCGACAATCTCGGCTCCGGACTCAAACGCCTGGACGTGCACGGCTGGGAGGGCGAGGCCGGGGAGGCGTTCCGCGCGGAGTTCGCCCCGCAGCCGAAGTTCTGGATTCAGGCGGCGGACGCGTGCGAGGCCGCCGCGAAGCAGATGGTCCAGTACGCCTCGACGGTGCAGTGGGCGCAGGGCGAGGCCAAGGAGGCCATCGCCCTGTACAAGAAGTCGAAGGCCGCCTCGGACAAGGCCGTCGGCGACTACAACGCGAAGGCCGACGAGTGGAACCGTAAGAACGACTCCGGCCAGGACCCGGGCCCCAAGCCGCCGCCGTTCCAGGACCCGGGCAAGGCCGGGCTGGACCGCGCCCAGCACATGGTCGGCGAGGCCCGGCACCAGCGCGACGACGCCGCACGCCGGGCGAGGGACGCGGTGAAGGGGCTCGTGGAGCAGGCGCCGGAGATGCCCGGCGGCTGGGAGCTGATCAAGTCCGCCGGCCGGGACATGGCCGAGGGCATGGCGCTCAGCAATATGCATGTCACTGGCGGGGTGTTGAAGGGCCTGGGCGAGACCGTGGGCCTGGTGCGGATGCTGAACCCGACCGACCCGTACAACATGACCCACCCCGGCCAGTACCTCCAGAACATGAACGGCGTCGCCACGGGCCTGGCCTCCACCGTCGCCCACCCCGAACGCCTCGTCGGCATCGTGAAGAACCAGAACTGGCGCGACCCTTCCGAGGCCATCGGGAAGATCGCCGTGGACCTCATCGGCGGCAAGGGCTCCGGCGGCCTCGTCAAGGGCGGACTCAAAGGCGGTCTGAAAGCCGGCGGCAAAGAGGCCATCGAGCAGGGCGCGAAGGAAGGCGCCCGCAAGTCGGTCAAGGAACGCCTCACCGACCTCGCCCGGGACCTGAATTGCAAGGTCCTGCGCAACGAGCCCGTCGACATGGCCACCGGGCGGATGGTGCTGCCGCAGACCGACGTCAGCCTGCCGGGCACGTTCCCGCTGGCCTTCAACCGTACTTTCGAGTCCGCGTACCGCAACGGCGGCTGGTTCGGGCCGGCTTGGGCCTCCACCATCGACGAGCGTCTGGAGGTCGACGCCGAAGGTGTCGTGCACGTCGCCGCCGACGGCAGTGTGCGCGCCTACCCCCATCCCGCGCCCGGCCTGCCCGTCTCCCCGGAGAGGGGAGTGCCGTGGTCGCTGGAACGTCACCCCGACGGCTCGTACATCCTCCACGACCCGGTCGAGCGGATCACCCGCACTTTCGAAGCCCCCGCCGGAGTGGAGCCGGGCGGCGACGGCATCGCCAGGCTCGCGTCCACGTCCGACGCACAGGGCAACTGGACCTCCGTCGAATGGGACCTCGGCGAGCCCCACTCGATGACCCACTCCGGCGGCTACGAACTCACCTTCACCTGCGACGCGGGCCGCATCACGGCACTGGCGCTCAGCACGCCGGAAGGCCCGCTGCGGCTGCGCTCCTACGCGTACAGCGAGCGCGGCTTCCTCACCTCAGTCGCCGACTCCGAGGACCGCGCCACCGAGTACGACGTGGACGAGCGCGGCCGCATCACCAAGTGGACGGACAGCAACGGCCGTTCGTTCTCGTACACCTACGACGACGAGGACCGCTGCATACACCACGAGGGCGAAGCCGGGCATCTCAAGGCCCGCTTCGAGTACGGCCTGGACAGCCGCGAGCCCGGATGCACGACGACGCGGGTGACCGACTCCTTCGGCCACACCTCCCTGTTCACCGTCGACGCCCGGCTGCGAATCGTCGCGGAGACCGACCGCGCCGGACGCACCACCCGCACCTCCTACGACGAACAGCACCGGCCGCTGGCGGTCACGGACGCGCTGGGGGCGACGTTCACCTACCGGTACGACGACGTGGGCCGCCTGCTTGAAATTGAACGCCCGGACGGGACCACCGCCTCTGTGGCATACGACGAGCACGGCAACCTCGTCGAACTGCGTGACCCGGACGGCGCGGCCACCCACCGCTCCTACGACGAGGCCGGCCGACTTGTCGGCACCGTCCGCCCGGACGGCACTGCCACCGTCCTCGCATACGACGATCACGGCCGCTTGGCCTCGGTCACGGACCCGCTTGGCCAGGTCACGTTGGTGGAGTGCAACCCTGCCGGTCTGCCGACGAGGGTGGTCGACCCTCTCGGAGCCGCCACCGTCTACCGTCGTGATGCGTTCGGCCGGCCTGTTGCCGTGACTGATGCGCTGGGTAACACCACGGAGCTGACTTGGACGACTGGAGGGAAGCTAGCTCGCCGTACACGCCCCGACGGCGCAACGGAAGCCTGGGAGTGGGACGGTGAAGGCAACCTTCTGCTGTACACCGACCAGATCGACAGCGTCACGAAGTACGAGTACACACACTTCGACCTGCTGGCTGCCCGTACCGACCCTGACGGCTCCCGGCACGTCTTTACTTACGACACCGAACTGCGGCTGCGACGGGTTACCAACCCCCAAGGCCTGAACTGGAAATACGAGTACGACCCCACCGGCCTGGTTGTCGGCGAAGTCGACTTCGACGGCCGCTCCCTGCACTACTGGTACGACGGCGTCGGCCGTCTGAGCATGCGGTCCAACATGCTGGGACAGTCCGTCAGCTACAAGCGGGACGAGCTAGGTCGCATTACGAGCAAGAATGTCGACGGCGACGAGATCGTGTACGCCTACGACCCGGCCGGGCGCCTGCTCTGCGCCGCGACATCAGATTCGGAACTCGTTCTCCAGCGCGACCGTATGGGTCGTATCCGCACGGAGATGTACGAGGGCCGGGTCCTCGATTTCGACCGCGACGAACTCGGACGCACCATTCGCCGTACCACACCGGCCGGGGCCGTCACCGCCTACGCGTACGACCCGGCAGGCAACAGAGTGGGAATCGACCTGGAAGGGCACACACTCACCTCCGTCTTCGATGCCGCGGGCCATGAGGTCGAGCGTCGTATGGACGCTGCAGTGACTTGGGCGAACTCCTGGGATACGGCTGGCCGTCTCATCGGCCAGATCGTGACGTCCGACTCAGTCGTTGATGGCTCTCGTCTAGGAACTGTGCAGCAGCGCAATTACGAGTACCGCGCCGACGGCCACCTTGCAGGCCTCACCGACTACCTCAACGGCACCCGTCGCTTCAGTCTTGACCGCGTCGGGCGTATAACTCAGGTGACCGGAGCGAATTGGACTGAGACCTACACCTACGATGCCGCCGGCAACATCACGCACGCGACTTGGCCACATGCGCACAGCGAGGAAGCCGCCGGAGCTCGTGAATATGCCGGTATGCGCCTGGCCAGGGCCGGGCGCTGGACGTACATCCACGACGAAGTCGGTCGGGTCATCGAGCGTCGAAAGACCCGCCTCTCCCGCAAACCTGATGTATGGCGCTACGTCTGGAACGCCGAGGACCGACTGACCTCGTGTACTACGCCCGACGGCACCGTCTGGACCTATCGCTACGACCCGTTGGGCCGCCGAAGTGCCAAGCAGAGGCTTGACACCAACGGCCGAGTGGTCGAGGAGACTGTGTTCACCTGGGACGGCAACCAGCTTCTTGAGCAGGCCACAACCCTGGGGGTGACGCGCTCGGTGGCGCTCACCTGGGAGTACGACGGCCTTATCCCACTCGCCCAAGCGGAGCGGGCCTACGAGGTTGACACCCAACAAGCCGTGGACACGCGGTTCTTCGCGATCGTTACAGACCTTGTCGGTACACCTAAGGAGCTCGTCTCCACGCGGGGCGAATTGGCATGGCGCACGCGCAGCACCCTGTGGGGCACCACAGCAGTTGCTCATGGCGCCACCGCTCACACGCCGCTGCGTCACCCCGGCCAGTACGCCGACCCGGAGACTGGACTCAACTACAACCTGAACCGCCACTACGACCCAGCGACTGCTCGTTACATGAGCCCTGATCCAGCAGGGCTCGGCCCGGCACCGAATCCGATGGCCTGGGTCCAGAATCCGCTTGCCTGGGCAGATCCGCTAGGGCTCGCCAAGTGCGACCCTGCCGACGGGATGACCAACAGGGAGAGGCCGCCCGTCGACGGCGACACGAACTACGTGGTCGACGATCCCAATGACTGGTCGAAAACGATCACGGACATTGACAGGGTCGAGGGGGACACTCTGTGGGAGGAGAAGCAGGCGACCGGTCAGGACCCGCGTATCAACACGGAACGCTGGGTCGAGAAGCACGTGTTCAAGAAACTTGACTCGTATGTGGAGGCCCGGGCACACCTGGAGGGATGGCAGAATGCCAAACTCGGTATGGACTTCACCACCCCCGGGGCGACCCCAGAGTTCAAGGCCGCTGTGGATCAGGCAATCGGGCAGTGGAAGGCGAACAACCCTGGTTCGGAAGTTCGAGTAAGGTGGGCTTCGTGAGCTGCTACGTGACCATTGCCGGGAAAGATGTGTGGAACCCTGCCAATCAGGTTGGCAAGATCTTCGTGGGGCAGGTCGAACTCGTCTCGCGGATTCTGGGAGTTGAGTCAGGGGTCGAACCCATCATTGAAGACGAGTGTCATATCGACGCTGAGAAATTCTCGGCGTTCACGTCTTCGCTTTCGAGTACTGTGCGCAGGACGAACAACTTCGCGTTCCGTGAACTGCTCCAAGGTGTTCTTGAGGTATGCGCGGTCCTCGTCTCCAGGGCTGGCAGCACGGTTTCACCTCCTGTGGACGTCCCCGACGGTCTGGCCCGGGCGATGCCTGGCTTTGAGTGATCCCCGTGCATAGCGTGTGCGCACGGACCCCGGTCACGGTCCAGCACTTCATTAATGCGTAGGCCTGACGACGCCAAGGCATCATCGTGATCAGGGCGCAGACTTCCGAGAGCAGCGTGGAACTCGACAGCGAGGAGCGGTCCTTTCTCCGGGCCGTTCTCGCGAGATCGACCAGGCTCGTATCTCCTCGAGGAAGAGGAGGCCTGGACGGGATTCCCCGAGTCCGGATCTCGACCCGCGTAACGGGCGACGTGCGCTCGGCACGTACGGCCGACAATCCGCCCGCCACTGCGATCCAGCGACGGCCAGGTATCCGGAGTCCGCAAGTAGTGAACGTCGCCCAACAGCGGAAATAGACCTACTGATTGAGGACGTGGACCGAAGGTGTCGATCACTTCGCTGATCTGGGCTCTTTGCGCTGGTTGGCGTTGAAGCGCGCTTTCTTCTGGCGATTCCCGCACGTGTTCATGTCGCACCATCTGCGGGTGCGGCTTCTGCTGGTGTCGAAGAAGGCGGCCTGGCAGGTCGGGGATGCGCACAACGCCAGTCTTCCGTCTCGTTCGCCTGCGATGATGCTGATCGCGTCGGCGGCGATCACGCTGAGGGCGTCTTCCACGCAGGAAGCCGAGCTGAGCCGCCATCGCCGCTTGCCCTCCGGCGTCAGGATCGCTGCGGCCCGCCCTTGAGCGCTGCGGTCGTTGATGACCTGGACGGCAGACGCAGGGAGAGCGTCCTGGATCGCGGCCGCTGTCGCGGCGGCGTGGATCGACTCCCTCAGTTCCCGGGCGAGATCGAGCTGGGCAGCGGTGCAGGAGTCCACAGCGAGACCGTTGACTGCCAGCCAGTCGACGAGTCGTTGCGGCGTGGGGATGCGCTCCACGGCGTTGCCGTGACGCTCGGACAGAGTCCCCGTGAAGCTGGTCGCCAGCACGCTGCCGAGGCGGAAGTCAGGGAACCCAGCACGCATGGAACCACCATAGCCGGTTGCGCGCCGGCAGCAGAACGCGGTAGAACCGGCATAGCCGGTTCGCGATGGGTCGCAGCCGGTTCACGACGGCCAGGAGGTCTCATGCCCCGTGCGACCAGCGACGTGCAAGCATTCGAAGCTCACGCGACTGACGCCGACCTCGACGATCTGCGCGCGCGACTGGCCGCGGCGCGGCTACCGGAGGCTGAGACGGTCCACCGCGCCGCGCCCGACTCTCGCCGATGGGATCAGGGCGTTCCTCTCGCCGACCTCGTCGACGTCGTGAACTACTGGCGCACCAAGTACGACTGGCGGTCGTTCGAAGCGCGCCTCAACCGGATCGGCCAGTTCCGCACGACCATCGATGACCTGGGAATCCACTTCCTGCACCGCCGATCCGCGCGCGCAGACGCCACTCCTCTGATCTTGACGCACGGCTGGCCAGGCAGCATCGCCGAATTCATCGATGTAGTAGACGAGTTGGCAGATCCGAAAGACGCAGACGCGCCGGCCTTCCACGTCGTGGTTCCGTCGCTGCCGGGCTTCGGCTACAGCGACAAGCCGGCCACAACCGGGTGGGGGACCGAAAAGATCGCGGTCGCATGGGTGGAACTGATGGGAAGACTCGGCTACTCCAAGTTCGCAGCCCACGGCGGCGACTGGGGAGGCAATATCACCACGGTTCTCGGCGGCAGGTTCCCGGCGCACGTTCTCGGCATTCACACGACGTTCGCCGAGTCACCGCCGGGATTGACGACGGACGGGCTGACGGCGGTCGAGCGCGAGTGGACCGAGGAAACCCGCGATTTCTGGCGCCATCGCGCGGCGTACGCGAAGCAGCAGGCGACCCGGCCGCAGACCATCGGCTACTCGCTCGTCGACTCACCGGTCGGCCTTCTCGCCTGGATCCTCGACAAGTTCGGCGAGTGGTCGGACACCGCGGACAGCCCGTTCGAGACGATTTCCAGAGAAAGGGTTCTGGACGACGTCACCCTGTATTGGCTGACGCGGACCGGCGCATCGGCTGCCCGCATTTACTACGAGAGTCACAACTCGCTGGATCCCGAGCTCCGGGTCGACGTCCCGTCAGCGATCACGGTGTATCCCCGCGACATCGAGAAGTATCCGCGCCCTTGGGCACAGGAGCGGTACCGGCAGATCGTCCGGTGGAGGTCACCCGAAATCGGGGGACATTTCCCGTCGTTGGAGGTTCCCGAGTTCTTCGTCAAAGATCTGCAAGAGGGTCTCGCGGCGGTGCTGGCCGCTAACCGGTGAAACGCGGCCGGGTTCCGGCCCCCCGATCACCGCCTGATCCGGCTCAAGGCGTTGTCCGTCGGCTTCCAAAACGAGCGCCGCTCGCAACCACGGCTTCCGAGGAGCCGCCCGGCGAGCTTCGTACGGGCTCGGGCCGAGCCCGCCGACGGCCCCCGCCGCGATGAGTTCCGCCCCCGTCCCCGGTCTGTCCTGGTGTCGCGTCGTACGGCTCACGCGACCGCCGCCCGTTACGAGACACCACGGAGGACGCCATGACGACCACGCCGAGTGACCCGGCCGCCTCGCTGCCCGGCCGCCCGCCCGTCGTCGACCTGGCCACCTGGCAGGCCGCCCGCGATGAGCTTCTGACCCGCGAGAAGGCCCACACCCGCGAGGGAGACGCCATCGCCGCGGCCCGCCGCAGGCTGCCGATGGTGGAGTTCGACGGGACGGTCGAGGTCGTGGGGCCGGACGGGCCGGTCCCGTTCCTGGACCTGTTCCAGGGGCGCGACGAGCTCGTGGTCTACAAGCACATGTGGCACGACGGCGCGCCGCACCAGGGGCAGTGCGAGGGCTGCACCACCACGGCCTGGCACATGAAGGACGCCGTCTATCTCAACGCCCGCGGCGTCTCGTTCGCCGTACTGACCACGGGCCGCTGGGACGAGGTGGCCGCCTACGTCGAGTTCATGGGTTACACCCAACCCTGGTACTCCGTACGCGACTTGGACGCGCCCGTCGGAGACAGCATGGGTTCGGTCACCTGCTTCCTGCGCGACGGCGACCGCGCGTTCCTCACCTACTCCACCACCGGCCGCGGCAACGAACCCGTCAACGGGTCCCTCGGCCTGCTCGACATGACGCCATACGGCCGCCGCGAGGGCTGGGAGGACACCCCCGAAGGCTGGCCTGAGCCCCCTGAGGCCGGTGCTCCCGTGGGCGGGCATGGCTCGCCGATCTGCTGGTACTGGCGCACGGACGCGGAAGGGAACGCCACCTGGGGCCCGACCAGCCGCCCGGTGCCGCAGTGGACCCGCCCTGGTGCGACCCCCGTGGACAGCCTCGGCCGGAAGAGCGACCCCCACTGACGGGACCGGCCGACCGGCGCGCACCCAAGGCCGACGCTCCTCCGCGAATCCTGCACGGGCCAGCGTCCCTGCCGGGGTGCGCGTCCTCACGTTTCGCAGCGCGGATCGATACGCGAAGAGGCAGACCGGCCGGGCCTTGTGCGTCTTACGGCTGAGTACCCCCGCCCGTAGAGCAGTGAACAAGGGCGTGCTCTGCCGCGCAGCTTTGTCCACATCGTGGATGAAGCCAACTTGACCTCTGTCAAAGGGGTTTCCGAATCCGACGAAGATGGCTAACGTCCTTGTGATGCAACGGACATGAGCCGCATGAGCATGCTTTCCCCCTCGTAGTTCCTACGGCTCCCGCACCGTCCCGTAAGCCCCGACTCCGACGCACCCCGGGCGTGCCCGGACAACTACACCTCGGCGCGACGGCGCGCGCCTGTGCCACTTCAAGCGGTCAACGACACCCATGTCACCAACCGTTCGCCTCTCAGGAGGAGTCGCGTGCACAGGATCACCCGATTTCCAGCCCTGCGTTCCCTGCCGTCCCGGCGGCCGTCGGGAGCGGCAAGGACAAGGCCAAGACACCCGTGGCGGCGCCGAGTTCGCGCCGCGTGCCGCTCCAGGCTCGCCGTGCTCGTCTCCGTGCTGCTCCTCGGCGGTGCGCTCAACCTCGGTGCGGCGCCTGGGAGTTACGACTCCCGCGCGCCGGAGGCTAAGGCCGCCGATGACTTCCAGCAGGTCACCCTCGCCAAGGGGGAGCCGGAGACCGGCGAGCCGATGACGCTCGCCGTGCTGCCCGACCGCTCCGTGCTGCACACCTCGCGTGACGGCACGCTGCGGCTGACGGACGCGGGCGGCGCCACCAAGGTCGCCGGGCGGATACCCGTCTACAACCACGACGAGGAAGGTCTCCAAGGCGTGGGCGTGGACCCGGACTTCGCCTCGAACCGCTTCGTCTACCTCTATTACGCGCCGCCGTTGAACACCCCTGAGGGCGACGCCCCGGAGACCGGGGACCCGGACGACTTCAAGCCGTTCGACGGCGTCAACCGCCTCTCCCGCTTCGTGCTCGGCGAGGACGGAACTCTCGACGCGGGCAGTGAGAAGACCGTTCTCGAAGTGCCCGCGAGCCGCGGCCTGTGCTGCCACGTCGGTGGCGACATCGCTTTCGACGCCGACGGCAATCTGCTGCTGTCCACGGGCGACGACACCAACCCGTTCCAGTCCGACGGCTACGCGCCGATCGACGAACGAGCAGACCGCAACCCGGCGTTCGACGCCCAGCGCAGCTCCGGCAACACCGACGACCTGCGCGGCAAGATCCTTCGTATCAAGGTCAAGGAGGACGGCTCGTACGACATCCCCGAGGGGAACCTCTTCGCACCGGGCACCGAGAAGACCCGCCCCGAGATCTACGCCATGGGCTTCCGCAACCCCTTCCGCATGACCGTCGACAAGCCCACCGGCACCGTCTACGTCGGCGACTACGGACCCGACGCGGGCGCCGCCGACCCGGCCCGTGGCCCCGCAGGACAGGTCGAGTTCGCCCGTGTCACCAAGGCCGGAAACTACGGCTGGCCGTACTGCACCGGCGACAACGATGCCTACACCGACTACGACTTCGGCAGCGGGCAGTCCGGTGAGAAGTTCGACTGCGCCGCACCGAGGAACGAGTCGCCCCACAACACCGGCCTGACCGAGCTGCCGCCCGCGCAGCCCGCGTGGATCCCCTACGACGGCGCCTCCGTACCGGAGTTCGGCGACGGCTCGGAGTCACCCATGGGCGGCCCCGTCTACCGCTACGACCAGGACCTCGACTCGGATGTGAAGTTCCCGAAGGAGTTCGAAGGCGACTTCTTCGCCGGGGAGTTCGGGCGCCGCTGGATCAAGCGCATCGAGCAGGACAAGGACGGCGGCGTCACCTCCATCAACTCCTTCCCCTGGAGCGGCACGCAGGTGATGGACATGGAGTTCGGCCCCGATGGCGCGCTGTACGTGCTGGACTACGGCACCGGCTACTTCAACGGCGACGAGAACTCCGCCCTCTACCGCATCGAGAACGCCACCGACGGCCACAGTCCCGTAGCCGAGGCCAAGGCGGACAGGACCAGCGGACAGGCACCGCTGGAGGTCACCTTCTCCTCCGAGGGCAGCAGCGACGCCGACGGCGAACAGCTCAGCTACCACTGGGACTTCGGTGACGGCGCAACCTCCGACGAGGCCGATCCGACGCATACGTACACCGAGAACGGCACCTACTCCGCGACCGTCACCGCCACCGACCCCGGCGGCCGTACGGGAAGCGCCGGCGGCGTGATCGTCACCGTGGGCAACACCGCACCGGAGGTGAAGCTCCAACTGCCCGCCGACGGGCAGCCGTTCGCATTCGGCGACGAGGTGCCGTTCAAGGTGGAGGTGACCGACCCGGAGGACGGTGACATCGACTGCTCGAAGGTCGAGGTCAGTTACATCCTCGGACACGACAGCCACGGCCACCCCATCACCTCCGCGAAGGGCTGCTCGGGCACCATCAAGACCAGCGCGGACGGCGAACACGACCCGAACGCCGACATATTCGGAGTCTTCGACGCCAAGTACACCGACGGCGGTGGCGGCGGGCAGGACCCGCTGACCGGGCACGACCAGAGCGTCCTGCAGCCCGAGCACAGGCAGGCCGAGCACTTCAGCGCATCGGCCGACGGTGTCGACGTCGCCGACGTGGAGGGCGCCGAGGGCGGACGTGCCGTGACCGGTGCCGGCGACGGCCAGTGGATCACCTTCGAGCCGTATGTCACGCACGACGTCACCGAGTTGAGCGCACGCGTCAGGAGCGGCGCACAGTCCGGCGGAGCCGTGGAGGTGCGGGCCGGAGGACCCGACGGAACGCTGCTGGGCACCGCCGAGGTCGGCACCGGGGACGGCTGGCGTGATGTGACCACGGCCGTCGAGAACGCCCCGGAGGGCACGGGCAAGCTGACCCTCGTCTTCACCGGGGGGCAGGGCGCCGAGTTCGACGTCGACAGCTTCAAGGTCACCACGGGCTGAGAGGGGAGGAGAAGAAGTGACGCACTTGAGACGGATGAACGCAGAGGCAGACGCGCCGCGGAGGTCACGTGCCTTCCGGCTGGCCCTGGCCGCGGCATCGGGCCTGCTGCTGTGCGCGGCGGCGCTGCCGCCGCAGGCGGGACCGGCACAGCAGGGTCCGCGAGACGGCGGACGTGAAGGCGAATCCGTGCTGGTCTTCTCGAAGACCGCCGGTTTCCGGCACGACTCCATCCCCGACGGCATCGCCGCTCTTCAACAGCTCGGCGCCGAGGCCGGGTTCACGGTCGACGCCACGGAGGACGCGGGTGTCTTCACGGCGGAACGTCTCGCCGCGTACGACGCCGTCGTCTTCCTCTCCACCACGGGCGACGTGCTCGACGAGTCCCAACAGGCCGCGTTCGAGGGCTACATCGAGAACGGCGGCGGCTATATGGGCGTGCACGCCGCCGCCGACACCGAGTACGACTGGCCCTGGTACGGGGGGCTCGTGGGCGCATGGTTCGACTCGCACCCGCTGATCCAGCCCGCGACCACCGAGGTCGAGGACCGTGCGCACCCGGCGACCGCCCATCTGGGCGCCACCTGGGAACGCACCGACGAGTGGTACAACTACCGCGCCAATCCGCGTAAGGACGTCCACGTGCTGGCGGCCCTCGACGAAGGCTCGTACGCCGGCGGCAACATGGGCGAGGACCATCCGATCGCCTGGTGCCACGCGTACAAGGGAGGCAGGGCCTTCTACACCGGCGGGGGGCACACCGAGGAGTCCTACGCGGACGGCGACTTCCGTGCCCATCTGCTCGGCGCGCTGCGCTGGACGACGGGCGGCGCGCAGGCCGACTGCCGCCCGGAGAGCGGCTATTCACCCCTCTACGACGGCAGCAGCGGACTGGAGGGATGGAAGCAGGCCGGGCCCGGCCACTTCGAGCAGAGCGACGACGGGACGCTCAACACCGTCGGCGGCATGGGCCTGTTGTGGCATGAGGCGGAACTGAAGGGCGCCTACTCCCTCAAGTTGGACTGGAAGGCCGCCGGGGACGACAACTCGGGAGTCTTCGTAGGCTTCCCCGCGTCCGACGACCCGTGGTCCGCCGTCGACAACGGCTACGAGATCCAGATCGACGCGACGGACGTGCCGGAGAAGACGACCGGTTCCGTCTACGGATTCCAGTCCGCCGACATCGAGGCACGGGACGCGGCGCTCAACCCTCCCGGCGAGTGGAACACCTACGAGATACGGGTCGAGGGCGAGCGACTGCGGATCTGGCTCAACGGCACCCTCGTCAACGACTTCACCAACACCGACCCCGCACGCAGCCTCAACGACGGCCACATCGGGCTACAGAACCACGGCGACGGCGACGACGTGGCCTTCCGGAACATCAGGGTGCGCGACCTCGGGTCGGGGACGGGCGGCGGCCACGACGGAGACGGCCACCAGAGCGACCGCCGGCAGAGAGGAGCGGGGACGGCCGGGCGCTGAACCGTGGGGCTGGCGGCGCCGCACCACTGCCGCCGCCGGCTCCGCATGGCATAGGTCCCGGGAACGGCGCCCAGACCAGACCCGGCCAGGCAGACCAGACCGCACCGCCCACCGCTCAACTGCCGTCCGGCGCAGGCCGGATGACGGGCCGCAGCCCGCGGCCCGTCGGCGCGGCGCCCTCCGGTCCAGAGGGGGGCCGAAGGGCGCCGCAGAGGCGGCGGGCGAGGAGAACGCCGACTCCTCCCCGCCGCCCCGATCCATGATCCGCGGCGGTGCTCCGCGCGGTACGCGCGGCCCCCGCCGCCTGCTGCCCGTGCGCTGACCCTCCGGCCCCGATCCGCCGCGACCGATCGACTCACCGCCGCATCAGCGCCCCTACCGACACAGCACCGACGCAGCCGACTCAGTACCGACTCGACTTCCGCCGACTCGACTCCGCAGCCGCACACGGCAGTTCAGCGCGCCCCGGCTCCCGGGGGAGACCCGAGACCCCTCGCCCGTGACGTTCACCGCGACGCCGACCCCATCCGTACGTACCCCTCACAGCGGAGGCAGGCCGTGACCGAAGACCACACCAACCAGCCGACCGCCCCCGACGGGGGCGCCCGCACCGGCGTCTGGCTCGTAGGAGCACGCGGCTCGGTCGCCACCACGGCGATCGCCGGATGCGCCGCGACCGCCTCCGGAATGCACCCGCCCACCGGGATGATCACGGAGACAGCCGAGTTCGCCGGATGCGGTCTTCCGCCGCTGGGACGGCTGGTCTTCGGCGGCCATGACACGGTGTCCTGCCCGCTGCCCAAGCGTGCCGAACAACTCGTCGCGGGCGGTGTACTGCCGCACGGCCTGCCGGCCGCCGTGCACGCCGAACTCACCGCCGCCGACTCGTGGATACGGCCCGGCGGCCCCCCGGCCGACGACCCACGAGGCGAGGACGAGGCGATCGACGCGCTCGCCGCCGACCTGACCGCCTTCACCCGCGAGAACGGGCTCGCCCGCACCGTCGTCGTCAACGTGGCCTCCACGGAGGCCGCCCCAAGCGACGCAGATACCGCACTGCCGCCCAGCTCCCGCTACGCGTCGGCCGCGCTGCGCGCCGGGTGCCCGTATGTGAACTTCACGCCGTCCAGCGGGCTGCACCATCCGCGGCTGCGCGAGGCCGCCCGCCGCTCGTCACTGCCGTACGCGGGACGTGACGGCAAGACGGGCCAGACGTTGCTGCGTTCCGTGCTCGCGCCGATGTTCGCGCAGCGGGCGCTGTCCGTACGTGCCTGGTCGGGCACGAATCTGCTGGGCGGCGGCGACGGCGCGGCACTGGCCGACCCGGGGGCCGCGGCGGCGAAGAACTCCGGCAAGGAACGCGTGCTCGCCGACAACCTCGGACGGATGCCGGAGGGGCGAGTGCACATCGACGACGTACCGGCGCTCGGCGACTGGAAGACGGCGTGGGACCACGTGGCCTTCGACGGCTTCCTCGGCTCGCGCATGATCCTCCAGACCGTCTGGCAGGGCTGCGACTCCGCGCTGGCGGCGCCGCTCGTGCTGGATCTCGTACGGATCGTCGCCCGCGTCCACGAACGCGGGGGCAGCGGGCCGGTGAAGGGGCTGGGCTTCTACTTCAAGGACCCCGACGACGGGCCGTGCGATCTTCCGGGGCAGTGGCGGGAACTGCTCGCCCTGGCGGACCGGCTGCGGGGCGGGCTGTGAGCGGCCGGGCGTTCCGGGCCGCGGTCGGCGGTCACGACGGCTCCGGTACGGGACCGGCTCCAGGGCCCGTGCCCGAACCGGTCACCGGTACCGGCACCGGTACGGAGCCTGGGGGCTGCCCTGGCGACGGTGCCGCCTGGGCCCGACTGCTGCGCGTCTCCGCCCTGTTCACCGTGCCGGGGGACGCGCTCGCGGGCGCCGCCGCCTCCGGGCACCGCCCGAACCGGGGCACGGCGCTGGCCGCCGGATCGTCCCTCTGCCTCTACGAGGCGGGCATGGCGCTCAACGACTACGCCGACCGCCATATCGACGCCGTCGAGCGTCCCTCCCGTCCGCTGCCGTCCGGGCGCATCACCCCCGGCAGCGCGCTCGCCGCCTCCGCCGCGCTCACGGCCTCGGGCCTCGGGCTGGCCGCCGTGGCGGGACGCGGGGCGCTGCTCACCGCTTCCGCGCTGGCCGCCACCGTATGGGCGTACGACCTGGGCCTGAAGCACACCGCGCTCGGGCCCGCGACGATGGCCGCCGCCCGTGGCCTGGACCTCGTGCTGGGTGCCGTGGCCTCCGCGTCCGAGGCGGGTGCGCGACAGGGCCCGCGTCGCCGAAGTTCCGCCTCCGGCGCGGTACTTCGCGCCGCGGGGCTGCTCGGTACGCACACCTTCGCCGTGACGGCCGTCTCACGGCGGGAGACGCTCGGTGCGGCGCCTGCCGTGCCGCTGGCCGCGCTCGGCGCCGTAGGTGCGGTGGCCGCCGCCACCTGGGGTGCCGTGCGACCCGGCCGCGCCGGGGACTCCCGCGGCCGTGCGGGTGCGGGTGCGGGTGCGGGTGCGGATTCGGGTACGAGGCCGGGGCCGGTGCGGGCGGCGGTGACCGCGTCGGCCGCCGCATACGCCGTCACCGCCGCCCGCCCCCTCGTCGCCGCCCTGCCCGACCCCTCACCGGCGCTGCTGCAACGCGCGGTCGGAGGGGGAATCCGCGCCACGATCCCCCTTCAGGCAGCGCTCAACGCCCGTGCGGGGCGGTCCGGTTGGGCCGTAGCCGTGCTGGCGCTGACGCCCGCCGCCGCCCGGCTCTCACGGAAGGTCAGCCCCACATGACCGAGCCCCCCGGACCGCGCACGGGCGGACCCGGAACCGCCACCGGAACCGAGCACGGGAACGGCGACGCTGCCGGGACCCGGCTGCGCTACGCATACGGCACCAACGGCCTCGCGGACCTCCGGCTCGGCGACGCCCTCGCCCTGCTCGCGGACCTCGGCTACGACGGCGTCGGCCTCACCCTCGACCATATGCACCTCGACCCCCTGGCCCCGGACCTCGCGCGGCGAACGGCCGCCGTAGGAAGGGCACTTGAACGGCACGGGCTGGAGGTCACCGTGGAGACCGGCGCCCGGTACGTGCTCGATCCGCGCCGCAAGCACCACCCCACTCTCCTCGACCCCGATCCGGACGCCCGCGCGGCCCGGCTGGAACTGCTGCTCAAGGCCGTACGGGTCGCGGCCGAACTCGGCGCGCACGCAGTGCACTTCTTCAGCGGCACCCTGCCGGACGGCGCGGACCAGCACACCGCCTGGCCGCGTCTCGCCGACGCCGCCGCGTCGCTGCTCTCCGCCGCCCGCGCCGCGGGTGTGGCACTCGCCGTGGAGCCCGAACCGGGCCATCTCCTCGACGACTTGGCCGCCTTCCACCGGCTGCGCACGGCCCTCGGCGAACCCGACGGCCTCGGTCTCACCCTCGACGTGGGGCACTGCCTCTGTCTGGAGGCCGAGCCGCCGCATCAGTGCGTGAGGGCCGCCGCGCCGTGGCTGCGGCATGTGCAGATCGAGGACATGCGGCGCGGCGTCCATGAGCATCTGCCGTTCGGCGAGGGCGAGTTGGACGTACCGCCGGTGCTGCGCGCCCTGCGGGAGGCCCGCTACGGCGGACTCGTCACCGTGGAACTGCCGCGTCACTCCCACGCCGGTCCCGACTGCGCCCGCGATGCCCTGCGCCACCTCCGGCAGGCGGAGGCGCAGACGACGAACGTCCCGGAGGACGCGACCGCGTCCGGGGCGGCCACGGCACCGTCCGGCGATCGGCCCGGGGAGGCGCCACGGTGAACCCTCCCTCCACCGGCCCCTCGAACTCGCGACGCCCCTCGAACTCGCAGTTTCCCTCGAACTCCCCGGACCACGACGGCTCGTCGGGCCGGCACGACGTCTCGCCCCAGCACGACTGCTCGCCCAAGCACGGCCACGGCTCGCTCCAGGACGTACAGGCTCGTCTGGAGCGCAGCCTGCCCCAAGGCGGGGAGGCCCGCACCTGGCTCGACGACGCCCTCGCCGAGGCCGCCCGCGCTCCCCGGCAGGCCCGCTGGGAGCTGCACTTCGCCTCCGCCGGGCGGCACTGCGGACCCGCGGCCGCGACCGACGCACGTGTGCTGCTCCTCCATGCGGCAGGCGCGGGGGCAGCCACCCTCGGCCGCCTCTACCGGCAGGGCACCGCCGCCGAGCGTGCCGCCGTGCTCAGCGCGCTGCATCTGCTGCCCACCGGTGGGACGCCGCAGGCCGTGCCGCTCGTCGAGGACGCACTGCGCGCCAACGACACCACGCTGATCGCCGCCGCCGTCGGCCCGTACGCCGCCGAACATCTCGACGCGCACGCCTGGCGGCACGCGGTGCTGAAGTGCCTGTTCACGGGGGTGCCGCTGGACGCCGTGGCCGGGCTCGCACGCCGCGCCCGCGGCGACGCCGAAGTCGCCCGCATGCTGGGCGACTTCGCCGCCGAACGAGCCGCCGCCGGAAGGCCCGTGCCGCCGGATCTGCACCGCGCGCTCGACCTGACGGGACAGGCGCGCGCCCGTGGGGACCGCCCCGACCCGCCCGTACCACCGCACGCACCCGAACAGGCCGACCCGCCCGAGGAGTTCTGATGCGCATCTTCGACCCGCACATCCATATGACCTCGCGGACCACCGACGACTACACCGCCATGTACGAGGCAGGCGTACGGGCCCTCGTGGAGCCGTCGTTCTGGCTGGGCCAGCCACGCACCTCACCCGGGTCCTTCTACGACTACTTCGACTCCCTCCTGGGCTGGGAGCCGTTCCGTGCCGCGCAGCACGGCATCGCCCACCACTGCACCATCGCCCTCAACCCCAAGGAGGCCGGCGATCCGCGCTGTGTGCCCGTCCTCGACGAACTGCCGCGCTATCTCGTGAAGGACGGAGTCGTCGCCGTGGGGGAGATCGGCTACGACTCCATGACTCCCGCCGAGGACACAGCGCTCGCCGCCCAGCTCCAACTCGCCGCCGACCACGGCCTTCCCGCCCTCGTACACACCCCGCACCGCGACAAGGCGGCCGGTCTCACCCGCACCCTCGATGTGCTGCGCGAGTCCGAACTGCCGCCCGAGCGCGTCGTATTGGACCACCTCAACGAGACGACCGTCGACGAGGCCGCCGACTCCGGCTGCTGGATGGGCTTCTCGATCTACCCCGAGACCAAGATGGACGAGCGGCGCATGGTGCGGCTGCTGCGGCTGCACGGCACCGAGCGCGTACTGGTCAACTCGGCGGCGGACTGGGGCCGCAGCGATCCGCTCAAGACCCGCGCGGTCGGCGACGCGATGCTCGACGCGGGCTTCGACGACGACGACGTCGACCGTGTGCTGTGGCGCAACCCCGTCGCCTTCTACGGACAGAGCGGACGCCTCGCACCGGAGCTGGAGAGGGCGCATCCGCAGTCCGGCGACGGCGGCACGGCCACCCACGAGGGCAACTCCGTGCTGCGCGGCGGGGATTGAGGGGGCGGGGCTGCTATGCGCTTCAGACATCCCGACGGCTCGACCGTCCACCTCGCCTACTGCACGAATGTGCACGCCGCCGAAGACCTCGAAGGCGTCATGGCCCAACTCCGCGAGCACGCCGAGCCGGTGCGCAGGCGGCTCCACCGCGACCGGCTGGGCATCGGCCTGTGGCTGGCCCGCGACGCCGTACGAAGGCTCACGGTCGATCCCTCTGCCGTGAGGGCGCTGCGTACCGAACTCGACCGCCGCGGCCTGGAGGTCGTCACCCTCAACGGCTTCCCCTACCGGGGCTTCGGCGCGCAGCGTGTCAAGTACCGCGTCTACAGGCCCGATTGGACCGAGCCCGCACGGCTGGAGCACACGAGCGAACTCGCACGGCTGCTGACGGCGCTGCTGCCGGAGGACGCCGCCGAAGGCACCGTCTCCACGCTGCCGCTGGCCTGGCGCGACGGCTTCACCCCCGAGCGCCGCCGCGCCGCGCTCACCGCACTCGGCGTGCTCTCGGCTCGCCTGGACGCATTGGAGGAGATGACGGGACGCAGCATCCGCGTCGGTCTCGAACCCGAGCCGGGCTGCACGGTGGAGACCACCGCCGACGCGGTCGAAGCCCTCGGCGGCGCCCACGCACCGCCCGCGCACCGCGTCGGCGTCTGCGTGGACACCTGCCATCTGGCCACCGAGTTCGAGGAGCCGTCGAGTGCCCTCGACGCGCTCGCCGGAGCAGGGGTGCCGGTCGTCAAGAGCCAGCTCTCGGCCGCGCTGCACGCCCAACAGCCCGCGTCCGAAAGCGTGCTGGCCGCGCTCGGCGAGTTCGACGAGCCGCGCTTCCTCCATCAGACCCGCGCACGCACACCGTCCGGCGTGGTCGGCACCGACGACCTCGGCGAGGCGCTGCGTACCGGTGCGCTGCCCGCCGGAGTGCCCTGGCGCTCCCACTTCCACGTACCGCTGCACGCGCCTCCCGCGCCGCCGCTGACCTCCACGCTGGACGTACTGCGGGCCGCCTTGGCCCGTCTGGTGGGCGGCCCCGTGCCGCTCACGCGCCATCTGGAGGTGGAGACCTACACCTGGCAGGCCCTGCCGCAGCGGCTGCGGCCGCGCACCCGCGCCCAGCTCGCCGACGGCATCGCCGCAGAACTCGACGTCGCGCGGGGGATGCTGACCGGCCTCGGCCTCAAGGAGCTGCCTTGAACGAGAAGCGACCCGCGGAGCCGCCCCGGCACAGCCGCGCCCATGAGCCCACCGAACCCGGGCACTCCCCCCACGAGCCCGCCGACTCCGTGCCCTCCGCCCACGAGCCCGCGCCGCGCGAAGCCTCCGCGCGGGAACCGGCCGCGCACCCGCCCACACGCCCCCGGCCCCTGCTCGTACTCGACGTCGTCGGCCTGACACCTCAACTTCTCGCCCACATGCCGCAGTTGCAGGCCCTCGCCCGCAACGGCAGCCAGACCACGCTGGAAACCGTGCTGCCCGCCGTGACCTGCGCCGCACAGTCCACCTTCCTGACAGGACTCACCCCCGACGGCCACGGCATCGTCGGCAACGGCTGGTACTTCCGCGAACTCGGCGAGGTGCTGCTGTGGCGCCAGCACAACGCCCTCGTCTCCGGAGAGAAACTGTGGGACGCCGCCCGCGCCCGCCACCCCGGCTACACCGTCGCCAACATCTGCTGGTGGTACGCCATGGGCGCCGACACCGACTGGACGGTCACCCCACGCCCCGTCTACTACGCCGACGGACGCAAGGAGCCCGACTGCTACACCCGCCCGCCGGCGCTGCACGACGAACTCACCGGCGCCCTCGGCACGTTCCCCCTCTTCCACTTCTGGGGGCCCGGCGCGGACCTCGTCTCCTCCCGCTGGATCATCGCCGCCACCCGGCACATCCTGCGCACCCGGCGGCCCGACCTCGCCCTGTGCTACGTGCCCCACCTCGACTACGACCTACAGCGCCACGGCCCCGACGACCCGCGATCACACCGTGCCGCCGCCGAACTCGACGCCGAACTGGGGCCGTTGCTGCAAGACGCCCGCGCCGGGGGCCGCACGATCGTGGCGCTCTCCGAGTACGGCATCACCTCCGTACGGCGCACCGTCGACGTCAACAGGGCGCTGCGCCGAGCCGGTCTGCTCGAAGTGCACACCCAGGACGGCATGGAGTATCTGGACCCCACGACGTCACGTGCCTTCGCCGTAGCCGACCACCAGCTCGCCCACGTCTATGTGCGCGACCCCGACGCCGACCTCGGCGCCGCAAGAGCGGCGCTCGAAGGACTCGAAGGCATCGCCGAACTCCTCGACGCACAGGGCAAGAAGGCCCACCGCCTCGACCATCCGCGCTCCGGCGAACTCGTCGCCGTGGCCGAGCCGGACGCCTGGTTCACGTACTACTACTGGCTCGACGACGCCCGCGCACCCGACTTCGCCCGGCTCGTGGAGATCCACCGCAAGCCCGGCTACGACCCGGCCGAACTGTTCATGGACCCGGCCGACCCCTATGTGCGTCTGCGTGCCGCCGCCGCGCTCGCACGCAAGAAGACCGGCATGCGCTACCGCATGGCCGTCGTGCCGCTCGACCCCTCACCGGTGCGCGGAAGCCACGGACGGCTCCCCGCACGCAGCGAGGAGGGACCGGTGCTGATCTGCTCGCGCCCCGGCGTGACGGACGGACCCGGGCCCTTTCCCGCCACCGGCGTCAAGTCCCTGCTGATCGAACTCGCCCTGGGAGAGCACTCATGAGACTCGTCTCGAACCACACACCCGACCCCGGACTGTCCCGCAGGCTGCGCCGCCGCGGCTTCCTCGGCGTCGCCGCCGGTGCCGCCGCCGCGTCCGTACTGGGCGCTTCCGGAAGCGCACACGCCGCCACCGGCCGCGATACCGCCACCGCCACGGACCCGGCGTACGGTCGACCCGTCGTGCCCGAGGGGCGGCTGGGCATACAGCTCTACACCCTGCGCGACAAGGTGGCCTCCCTCGGATTCGCCGCCGTCTTCGAGGAACTGGCCCGATACGGCTACGAACAGGTCGAGTTCGCCGGATACACCCAGGGCACCGGCGACATCTCCCTCCGGGAGCTGCGCGGACTGCTGCGGGAGCACGGGCTGTGCGGCATCGGCAGCCACGTCGGCTACTACTCCGACGACCCCGCCGCCTACACCTTCGACACCCGGCTCGGCCAGGTCCTCGACGACGCGGCCGCCCTCGGGCTGCCCCATGTGGGCACCGCGTCCAGCCCCGACCGCTACGGCCGTACCGTCGACGGCTGGAAACGCGCGGCGGAGGACTTCAACAGATACGGCGCCGCCGCGAAGAGGCGCGGCCTGAAGTTCTACCAGCACAACCACCAGATGGAGTTCGGCTTCGCCGAGGACCGGCCCGAAGTGCGCCTCTACGACGTGCTGCTGGCCGAGACCGACCCGGAACTGGTCTTCCTGGAGATGGACGTCTACTGGGCGTACGCGGGCCAGTACCGCTTCAGCGTCCGCCCCGACGGCACACCCGCGCCGTTCGAACCGCTGGAGTACGTACTCGCGCAGCCGGAGCGCTATCCGCTCTTCCACGTCAAGGACGGGGAGCACGACGAGAGCGCGGAGGACGGCTACCGCATGGTCGACGTCGGCGACGGCGACATCGACTACCGGAACTTCCTTACGAAGGTGGGCAGGACGCCCGGCGGCAGGAAGCACAACTGGCAGGTGGAGCACGACGCTCCGGCCGACTCCTTCAGGACCGCCCGCCGTTCGGCGGCGCATCTGCTCTCGCTGCGGACCCGAAGGTGACCAGGCGACCCCGGTGATCCACGGTGACCGCGCGGGGAAACGGAAGGCGCCGCCCACCGCGTGGGCGGCGCCACGTGCGCAGATTCGACAGGCGCCCCGAGCGTACGTACAGGCGCACATACAGCGGCCGGGCCACCCGTGGGGAATCGGGTCGCCCGGCCGCTGCCGCGTCTGCCTCCTTCCGTCACATCACTTCCCTGCTGATCGGCTTGGGATTGGGCTTGATCAGCGACTTCTTGGGCCGTCCCGGCTGGTGCAGGAAGAGGGCGACGACGCCCGCGAAGAGCGAGGTGCCTCCGGCGATCCCGAACGCACCGCCGTATCCCCACGCCCCCACCACGAGCGAGCCGAGGCCCGCACCCGCGAGACCGGACAGCAGCTTGGAGCTGTAGATCATCCCGTAGTTGGTCGCGTTGTTGTTCTCACCGAAGTAGTCGGCCGTCAGCGCCGCGAACAGCGGGAAGATCGCGCCGCCGCCGAACCCGGAGATCATCGAGCAGAGCAGGAACAGCGGCATCGAACCCGCCTGCCCGGACAGCAGGACGCCGAACTGCGCCAGGCCGAGCACGGCACAGACGAAGATCAGGCACTGCTTGCGTCCGTACCGGTCCGACAGCCAGCCGATCACGCCCCGGCCGGTGCCGTTGACGATGGCCTTCAGCGACATGGCGGTCGCCACGATGCCGCCGGCGAAGCCCATGTCGTCACCGAAGGGCACCTGGAAGGCGATTCCGAAGATGTTCACGCCGGAGGTGCACAGCAGGCAGAACCACATGATCAGCGGCCTGCCGGTCCTGAGGGCCTCCTTGGGGGTGTACTGCTTGACCGCCGGCGGGTTCTTCTCCAGTGCGCGGCGGGCACGCGGGTCGTCCGGTGTCTGCAGCGGGTCGATGTGCGACGGCCACCAGTTCTTCGGCGGGTCCTTGAAGAACCAGCCCGCGGCGGCGACCACGAGGGCCAGGAAGACGCCCACGCTCACCAGGACCCACTTGAAGTTATGCAGGTCCATGAAGCCGGTGAAGATGTACACGAAGGGCACCGAGCCGTAGGCGAAACCGCCGTTGACGAAGCCGGTCTTGCCGCCCTTGCGCTCCGGATACCACTTGCCGACCATGTTCACGCACGTCGCGTAGACGGCGCCCGCGCCCATGCCGCTGAAGACGCCGAAGCCCAGGTAGGCCCAGATGGGGTTCTCCGCGTACGCGAGCGAGAGATAGCCCAGGAACGTGCCGACGGCACCCCACATCATCGCCAGCCGCGCCGGGAACCGTCCCGACTCGCGCAGTTGCCCGACGGGCATGGCCACGCCGGCCTGGAAGAACACCCAGACACCCATGATCCAGAAGATGTGCAGGCTGTTCCAGCCGTGGGCGTGATGCAACGTGTCCTCGGCGGAGGCGAACGCGTACTCCGCCGACGAGATGCCCATCATGCCGACCCACGGCAGGATCACCATCCAGCGGCGGCGGCGCCCCATGATGTCGATGTCGGACTCGCCTATGCGATAGGTCCGTCCGTTGCGGTCGGTCACCTCCCGGTATGGGAGGGCCGACGGAGCTTCTGTTGTTGTCATGTGCTGCACCCCTTGCGTAGAGAGAGTCTGGCCAGCGCCCCCTGTCCCGATCCCTTGCTCTGGTGCTGCGTCCGCCTTTCCGCTCGTCCCGGGTGTCGTGTGGATGTACGGATCCGGGTGTGTGTGGTGGTTGTGAGCCGGGACCCCGGCTACCGCGGTTTCGCCGGTGCCCCGCCGAGGGCCTCCCGCCCGACGGCGGACGGAGGACCGTCCGCCCAGTGGCGGGAGAGACCCACGGCATGTGCGGCTCTTCAGATGTGCGGCTCTGATGCGGCTGCTGTGCGGTGTGCCGTGCGGCGCTACCGCAGCAGGCCCGCCGCCCGCGCCCAGCGGTACTTGGCGCCCAGCACGGCCACCGGCTTCTCCGTGGTGTACGGGTAAGCCACGACGCCGCGTTCGAAGAGGTACTGGCTCGCCTCCTCGACCTCTGTGTCACCGGCGAGCGACGCCACCACCGGCTTCTCGATGCCTTTCTCCCTCGCCTCGGCCACGACCTTGGCCGTCAGCTCCGCGAACACCATGGGCGGAGTGACGATCGTGTGCCAATAGCCGAGCACCAGGGAATGGATGCGGGGATCCTCCAGGCCGAGCCGGATCGTGGCCTCGTAGGTGGAGGGCGGCTCGCCCCCGGTGATGTCGACGGGGTTGCCCGCCGCGCCGAACGGAGGGATGAAGGCGCGGAACGCCTCGTCCAGGTCCGGCGGAATCTCCATCAGCGACAGCCCGTTGTCGACGATCGCGTCCGACAGCAGCACGCCGGAGCCGCCCGCGCCGGTGATGATCACCGTGTTGTCGCCCTGCGGGGTGGGAAGCACGGGCAGCGCCCGCGCGTACTCCAGCATCTCGTTCAGACCCGGCGCCCGGATGACACCGGCCTGCCGCAGCACGTCGTCGTAGACCGCGTCGTCGCCCGCGAGCGCGCCCGTGTGCGAACCGGCCGCCTTCGCGCCCGCGCTGGTACGGCCCGCCTTCAGCACGACGACCGGCTTCTTCGGCACGGTCTCCCGCGCCGCCTCCACGAACGCCCGCCCGTCCTTGAGGTCTTCGAGGTGCATCGCGATGCACTTCGTGTTCGGGTCGTCCGCGAAGTAGGTGAGCAGGTCGTCCTCGTCCAGGTCCGACTTGTTGCCGAGCCCGACGATCGCGGAGACACCGGTGCTGGTGCTGCGCGCGAAGCCGAGGATGGCCATGCCGATGCCGCCCGACTGGGAGGTGAGCGCCACACCGCCCTTGACGTCGTACGGCGTGCAGAACGTGGCGCAGAGGTCCTGCCACGTCGAGTAGTAGCCGTAGATGTTCGGGCCGAGCAGCCGCACACCGTGCTTCTCGCCGATCGCGACGATCTTCTCCTGGAGTTCGGTCTCGCCCGTCTCCGCGAAGCCGGACGGGATGAGCACCGCGTTGGGTATGCCCTTGGCGCCCACGGCCTCCAGCGTGTCCGGGACGAACTTCGCGGGCACCGCGAAGACCGCCACGTCCACCTCGCCGGGGATGTCCGCGACCGACTTGTACGCCTTGCGCCCGAGGATCTCGTCTGCCTTCGGGTTCACCGGGTGGATCTCCCCGGAGAAACCGCCGTCCACGAGGTTGCGCATGACCGAATTGCCGATCTTGCCCTGCTCGTTGGAGGCACCGATCACCGCGACCGACGACGGCTGCATGAGCCGCTTCATCGAGGTGCGTATCTCCGCGGGCGTGTAGCGCCGCCGCTGAGCCGGCTGCCCCTCGGTGAGCAGGATGCGGATGTCCGCAGCCGTGGCACCGTCGGGTGAGGCGAAGACCGGATTGAGGTCGACCTCGGCCAACTCCGGGAAGTCGTGCGCGAGTTGCGACACCGACGTGATCACACGGATCAGCGCCTCACGGTCGACCGGGTCGCCGCCTCGTACGCCGTTCAGCACCTCGGCGGCCTTGATGCCGTCCAGCATCGACTCCGCGTCCTCACGGGAGGCGGGCGCCAGGCGGAACGTGACGTCCTTGAGGACCTCGACCAGCACGCCGCCCAACCCGAAGGCGACGACCTTGCCGAAGGTGGGATCGGTGACCGTGCCGACCAGGACCTCCTGTCCAGGCTTGGCCATCTGCTGTACCTGCACGCCGAGTACGTTCGCGTCCGCGTCGTAGGAACGGGCGTTGCCGACGATCTCGGTGTACGCGCTGCGCACCTCCGCCGCCGAGGACAGCCCCACGCGGACGCCGCCCGCGTCGGTCTTGTGCAGGATGTCCGGCGAGACGATCTTCATGACGACGGGGAAGCCGAGCCTGTCGGCCAACTGCACCGCCTCGTCGGCGGATTCCGCCAGCCCTTCGTCCGGTACGGGTATGCCGTAGGCGTCCGCGACGCGCTTGCCCTCGGGGGCGGTCAGCGACGTGCGGCCCTCGGCGCGGGCGGCGTCGAGCACCGCCCGTACCGCTTCCTTGTCCGGCGTGGCGAGGCCGTCGTTCTTCTCCTGCGCCATCGGTCAGATCACTCCGTTCGTCTTGAGCAGCGCCAGTTCTTCCTCGTTCAGGCCCAGCTCGCCTATGTAGACCTCCTCGTTGTGCTCGCCCAGGAGCGGGGAGGAGGTGATCTCCACGGGGGAGTCCGAGAGCTTCATCGGGGAGCCCACGGTGGTGAAGGAGCCGCGCTCGGGGTGGTCGACCTCGACGATCATGCCGTTGGCTGCCAGTGACTCGTCCTCGACGATCTCCTTCGTCGAGAGGATCGGCCCGCAGGGGATGTTGTGGGCGTTGAGCGCCCCCAGCACCTCCCACTTGGGCAGCGTCGAGGACCACTCCTCGATGAGCTGGAACATCTTGTTCAGCTTCGGCAGCCGCGCCTCGGGGGTGTTCCAGTCCGGGTCGTCGGCGAGTTCGGGACGGCCGATGAGCTTCGTCAACGGCTCCCAGCCGACCGGCTGCACGATCACGTACACGTAGTCGTTGGGCCCGCCCGGCGCGCACTTGACCGCCCAGCCGGGCTGGCCGCCGCCGGAGGCGTTGCCCGAACGCGGCACCTCGTCGCCGAAGTCCTCGTTCGGGTACTCGCCCAACGGGCCGTGCGCCAGCCGCTGCTGGTCGCGCAGCTTCACCCGGCACAGATTGAGCACCGAGTGCTGCATGGCCACGTTCACGCGCTGTCCGCGGCCCGTGCGCTCGCGTTGCAGCAGCGCGGCGAGGACCGCGGCGACGGTGTGCACGCCGGTGCCCGAGTCGCCGATCTGCGCCCCGGTCGCCAGCGGCGGCCCGTCCTCGAAGCCCGTCGTCGACATCGAGCCGCCCATGGCCTGAGCGACGACCTCGTACGCCTTGAAGGTGGTGTAAGGGCCTTCGCCGAAGCCCTTGATGGAGGCGTAGATCAGCTTCGGGTTGATCTGCTTGATGCGGTCCCAGGTGAAGCCCATCCGGTCCACCGCTCCGGGGCCGAAGTTCTCCACGAGCACGTCGCTGCGCCGGATCAGCTCCGTCAGCAGCTCCTTGCCGCGCTCGGACTTGGTGTTGAGGGTGATGCTCCGCTTGTTGCAGTTGAGCATCGTGAAGTAGAGCGAGTCGACGTCCGGGAGGTCCCGGAGCTGCTTGCGGGTGATGTCGCCGGAGGTCGCCTCCAGCTTGATCACGTCGGCGCCGAGCCAGGCGAGGAGCTGTGTGGCCGAGGGGCCGGACTGGACGTGGGTCATGTCCAGTACGCGAATCCCGTCGAGTGCCTTCTCCGTCACCGTCGTCGTGCCGTCGGCAGGACTGGTATCGGTCACATCGGTCACCGCGGTCACCTCACTTGTACATCGTCTGGTTCATGGTTCCGGGCGCGTACGCGTCCGGGTCGATCCACACGTTGACCAGGGACGGCTTGCCGGAGGCACGGGCGCGCTCCAGCGCCGGCCTGATCTCGGAGGGCTCGCGCACCGACTCGCCGTGGCCGCCGAGCATCCGCGCGAACTCGTCGTAGGGAACGTCGCCGAGGGTGTTGCCGACCCGCTCGCGCTCCTCGCCGTACTTGGCCTTCTGGCCGTAACGGATCTGGTTCATCGAGGAGTTGTTGCCGACGATGCCGACGAACGGCAGGTCGTAGCGGACGAGCGTCTCGAAGTCCCAGCCGGTCAGCGAGAACGCGCCGTCGC